>NZ_RKLY01000002.1 GCF_004745525.1 Companilactobacillus suantsaicola
GTCTACCAGCTGATTAAGCGCTTACGCTCATCAGCGACTTAATTATTTTATCAAGCTGACAATAACTTGTCAAGAACTTTTTAAAATAATTTTTCTAACGAAATCATCAAGCGAATGATAAAAACGTTAGGAGCTGTCTAACAGACAACTTAATTATCATATCGAAGTTACAAGACCAAGTCAAGAACTTTTTTAAAATAATTAGTGGTGTTTAGGAGAAACCATTAAGCTTCAAACCGTTGACACCGTTGCTCTGTCGCAACAACAAGATATATATTACCAATCGAATAAGTGATGTGCAACCCTTTTTTACAAAAAAGTTGAATTTTTTTCAAAAAACAATTGTTATCCTTTTATTCTGATTGATTTAAGCCCTCTTAGCTGTTTAAAACGATGAAAAACGTCATTGAGCTGCATAACTCTTGTACAACTAATCAAAGCTCAGAGCTGATTTTTCACCTTAATACGCAAATAGCTCAAGACAATCAATTTATGATCATCTTGAGCTATTATTAATTATTTATCATCACTTAATTCCGGAGCATCGGTTGTATAAAGATCAACTAGAGACTTACCATCATTTTCATCAATTAAGCTAGTCTTCTTCTTTTCAGAACTCTTTAATCTCTTCAAAGCGGTACTCTTCTTATAAGAATAGTCCTTCTTATTGACAGTTGTGAAGCCTGGTAACTTGTGGAATCTCAAGAGATCCCCATTAATGACCCTATCAGACAACGACAACTCGGTAGTTACCTTATTAGATAGCTTCTCTTTTTCGGCCTTAGAGATCTTCTTATCCACTTTACCCGTCTTAGTATTGTAGTAAGTACTTCCAACCTTTGTGACCGTTGGCGAAACAAAGTCACCATTTCTAAAGGCTACTACTTGCGAGTGTTGACTAGATAACAAATCACTACCAAATTGAATCATGTTCTTATTGTCGACACCTAATAAATTAAGGATGGTTGGTAAGACATCAATTTCACCACCATAAGTATGGTTAATACCACCTTTTAATCCATCCATATGAATCATAAATGGAACACGTTGGTATTGGGCATTATCAAAGTCATCGAAGCCTTTAATTCCAGTTAATTTAGCCATAGCCTTCTTGTGGTTATCAGAAATACCATAATGATCACCATAAAAGACAATCATACTCTTCTTATCTAAGCCTGTTTCCTTTAACCAATTCATGAATTCACCAATGGATTCATCCAAGTAGCGGGCTGTTTGTACATAACCATCAACTGTCTTATCGCCAGTATCAGTTTTAGAAATACTTTGATTCTTCTTATCCAAAGTATATGGATAGTGGTTCGTAACCGTAATTAGTTTTGCATAGAATGGTTGTGGTAATTGCTCAATATATTGAGCTGAATCTTTCAAGAAGATCTTGTCCTTCATACCATAACCAATGTTGTAACTCTTCTTTTCTTTATAGTAGTTAGAACTGAAGAAGTAATCATATCCCCATGACTTATAAGCATTATCACGGTTCCAGAAACTAGGAACATCCCCGTGGAATGAAGCTGAAGTATAGCCGGCTTCTTGATCAAGAATTGCGGGGGCTGCTTGGAAGGTATTGCTTGTACCATCGGTAACCATAGCCGACCCTTCTGGTAATCCGAAGAGTGAATTCTCAAGCATCAGCTCAGCATCGGCTGTTTTACCTTGACCAACTTGGTTAAAGAAGTTATCAAAGCTTAAAGTATTATTCTCATGATAAATCTTATTCAAGTTAGGAGTAACTTCTTCGCCATCCCACTTATAATCGATCATAAATTGTTGCAAACTCTCCAAGTGGATGATGAAGACGTTCTTGCCTTTAGCAACACCTGTGTATTCAACATTAGGCTGGACGTAGTTATCCTTCATATACTTTTCGATTGAGTTAATATCAGAACTCTTTGCTTGTGACTTAACAGCTGTGGTCTTAGTCGTCTTGACCACATCATAGATATTAAAAACATTTAATCCTAAGTACTTAACTATATAGTTATTATCAAAAGTTCTTGTTAGTAGTTGTGAACGGTCACTTTCGGCCAATGTTAAGTTTGCACCAAACAATAGAACAGCCAATGAACTGACTAGAACTGGAATCTTCCAGTTAAGTCGTTTGACATCCATGCGAATGACATGAAAAGCCAGTAATAAGATCAGGATCAAGACATCCAAAAAGACTAAGAAGTCTGTTGGCTTCAGGATACCTAAAATACTTTTACCAAGGTTATTAGCAACTGAACCAGAACCTTTGATAAGCACCATAGTTAAAAAGTCTGAGAATTCACGGTAATACAAAATGTTTGAGAACAGCCAGACTGAATCCAAGAAATCGACGATCAAAAGGAAAATATAAGATTTTCTTCCTTTCATATACAACGCCAAACCAAATAGTAATAACATGATTGGAATTGGATTGATGATCATCAAGAATGTTTGAATCGAACCCTTAACGCCCAAGTTAAACTTAGTCGTATATGCATAAATTGTTTTAAGGGTATATAAAAACACAGCTAGAAGTACGAATCCTAGCCTAGTGTTTAAAAAATTGGAAAAACCTTTAATAATACGCTTCATTATTTTCGCTCCATAGATTTATTAGCTACTTGTTGTTCAATTTTTGGTTTCTTCGAAACAGCGATAATCCCTAAGAACATCCCCAAATAATACGTAATAAATCTCCATAAAAACATACCTAAAATCAAACCTGATGAAGAAGGTATAAATCCAGCAAACAAAGTTTTGAAACTGAATTCCGCCCCACCTGATCCACCAGGAATCGGAAAGATTGAGACGATCATAACGATCATAATATGCATTACTAACACATCAACGACGTTTACATGGTCACAATTCAATGCCAATAGAACAAAGTAAACTACAAAGTAATATAAGAATAGTTGCACGATAGTTAACAGTGAAGCCTTAATGACTTTTTTCTTTTCATGCTTCAAAACTAAACTTTCATTATAAAAACTATCAATACTGTTTATAGCTGACTGTAAAATTTTATCACGTTTTTCTTCTTTTAGAAAAAATAAAACCGGTTTCAAAATAATTTGTACCATTTTTTTTGTAAAATCATAGTAATACATGATCATTAACAAGAAAGAAATGGTCACCACGTGAATCACCATACCAAAAACGATCAAGGTTGCCAAACCAGAGAAGTGCTTGGCCACACTGCTGAAACTGACCACCATAGCGACGATAAAATTGACTAAAACCATTGCCTGATAGATGACAAACTTCATTAACAGAACCGAACTTGCTCGTCCGCCATCAATTTTCGATTGCATCAAACCAAGTAACTGTGCTGGTTGACCACCCGAAGAAAAAGGCGTAATCGCATTGAACAGCGCTTGTAGTAGTGGTATACGATACATCTCCCACCAACCGAACTTGCGATCTTCTTTTTTCTTCAATAGCGTGTGTAAAACTAAGGCTTCGACCCCATACGATAACAAAATCGACAAGAAAGCGACCGCGAGCCAAAAATAATTTAGATGTTGAAAAGTTGTAACTAAAGAACTGAAATTAATTTTTCTAGCTTCCCACCAGAAAATTCCAATTCCTAAGCCCAACATGACAAAGATTGCTGCTATATGTTTTCTACTCATTTTTTATCCTGTGAAATTTTGTATTGTTCCGTATAGAAGTCATGCCAAATCTTACTCAAATTATCCTCTGAGTATTGATTAGTTGCTTCCTTTGATTTTTGTTTGAACTTATCCAAAATAGTCCGATCTTGATTGGCTTTATTAATGAACGCATTCATATCAGAAAAACCGTCAGCTTTTTGGTAAAAGCCGTCAATGATGGCACGATACAAATCCAAATCACGCAACAAGACTGGTGCTCCACAACTAAAAGCCTCTAAGACCGACATTGGAAATAGTTCATCATATGAAGGCAACAGGAACAAATCACAAATATTATAGTAATTGACTAAGTCATTACGATCAACGATTCCCGTAAATGTCATATTGCTTGGGGCATTGTCGATCATATCTTTGTAACGGTCATATCCGTCAGTAATCTTGCCAAACGAAAATCCTCCCGCCCAAATGAACTGGATGTCTGGATTAACTTGCGCTAATTTGTAAAAATCATCAATTCCCTTACGTTCTTGAACTTGGCCATCGCCAAAGACAACAAATTTATCTTCAGGTACACCAATCTTCTTACGAAAGGCTGCCTTTTCTTCAGCCGTTTTCTCGTAAAAGTTTTCCGTGGAAACAAAGTTAGGAATGTATTTGATTTTTTTACGGTCTAAACCATGCTTAACCAACTTATCGATAAAGGTTGGATTAACAACCACGATTTGATCCATTCGTTTATAAAAATTAATGACATATTTATAAAAGATTCCTCGAGCTGGTTGAGGTAAATTGATACTGCCTTCTAAAGTTTCCGGCAAAAAATGCACGTAACCAATCTTTCGTCCACGATTCTTCGAGAAAGTTGATAAATAGAACTGGGGATCGATTGTGTGATAGTGACTCAAATCACTGCGGTGATAATCATTGATTTTGATTTCGAATTCATCACTGAATCGTTCTTTCAATAAATTGATCAATTCAATGTAGGCACTACCGACTCCTTGACCTGCAACTTTGTCGGCTGATGAAAACATGTTTATCTTAATCATTTGAATACTCCTCTGGATCGATTGATGAATCAGAAAGCTTCTCTCTGACGAAATAATCCTCGGCATGACGATAAAAGTCAAGAATTGAGTTTCCAAATCCATCTGAAGAAATGCCATATAGCACCTTTTGACGAGCTTGGCGATCATCGAATGACTTAGGGTGATCGAGATAAGTCTTGATTTTAGGTACTAATTGGTCATCTTGATTGAATGTTACACCAACTGAAGGATCAGTCAACAAGGCATCGGTATAAGGTGCACTGCGAACAATAATTTTCAAACCGGAAGCAATCGCCTCAATATAAGTCAGCCCTTGTGATTCAGTGTCACTTGATGATACAAAAATATTGGCCATATGATAATAAGGAGAAATTTCATCATGGGCAACTTCGCCAGTAAAAATCACATTGTCAGTAATTTGCAAATCCTTACTCATTTGAACTAATTCATCCATATCTGGGCCATCCCCAACGATTACCAACATAATATCAGGATTATACTTGAGTAATTCGGGCATTGACTTCAACATGTGATCAATTTTTTTCTCCAGAGCAATTCGACTAAGCATCAAAATAACTGGTGTATCACTGGCGATACCCAATTTTTCTCGAATGATCGAAGCATTGACGGGCTTAGTATATTCGGACAAATCGACTCCGGTTGGAATAATTGAGATTGGTGACTTAACCCCGTAGCGATTTAACGTTTCTTGTACTTGCTTACTTGGAGCGACGACACCGGAAGCATTTTTTAAGAACAACTTCGTCATTTGCTTAACGTGATATGGTTTTAATAAATGTCCATTCAAAACATAATGCAAATAATCTTCATACATTGTGTGATACGTATGGACAAATGGAATCTTCAATTGCTTAGCAACGAACTTTCCAATCATTCCTAAAGAAAACTCTGTCTGTGTATGAACGATATCGAGTTTTAATTCTTTAGCCAACTCGACAGCATGAAACATGCCTCGGATGGCAATCCGACGGTCAGTAAATGAAATGAAAGGTACACTAGTTAAACGAAAAATATTAGGCTCAATTGTCTCCTTTGAAACATTAGGATCAGTCGTGGTAAAGATATAGACTGAATGGCCTTTTCTTTCAAGATCATTTTTTAATGTCTGGATTGATGTTGCTACCCCACTAACTTGAGGGAAGTATGTATCGGTAAAAATTCCGATGTTCATAAAATCACATCTCCTCGCGAACTCTATAAAGTAGATTATAACAAAAAAAAGAAGGAATCACTTCCCTCTTCTATGCCTTAACCTATTAATTTTTTAAAATTCTGGTTTTTCATTAAGAAATAGAAAATCACTGCTCCAATTGCAACAACAACTAGTTCCCCAAAACCAACAGTAACGAAATTCAATGCAAATGGCAATTTCAAGACGAAATGCAATTCTGCTCCAACAATCAATCCATTAACAACTGCACAGATAACAGGAACTGTCCATAAAAATTTCATATCCTTAGGAACTCGCGTGATCAAATAGCATGCAATTGCTGTGGCTAACGTTCCCAAAACTAAATCATAAACTCCTAATGAAGCACTGAAAATGTTTGAGATGAAGCAACCAACTATCAACGACCAACTATATTTATGATTAAAAAATGGCAATAACATCAAAATTTCAGAAACTCGAAATTGAATTTGGCCGTATGAAAAAGCTGATATGACTGGTGCAATCGTTACTGCAACGTACAAAGCTGCAATCAAAGCTAATTGTGTGATATCTCTTGTTTTTAATTTACTCAAAACAAAACCCTCCACTGTTTTATTTTTACGCAGGTTAGTCAGTGTAAACTGCTCTTACTAGGTTATCTTATTTTTTAATACCTAGCAAGCAAAAGTGTATTAATTAAACTGCCGTCTTCCGCACAAACCCTGTGATGGACTGGAACGCTGCTGGCACGACTGAGCCATCACAGGGTTTGTGCTCCAGACTAGATAGCAATTTTTTAATTTTTATCTAGTTAAACTCCAAAAAACAAAAAAGCATCTATTTTCTCAATATACACATAATTACTTAATAATTAATTACGACATATTGATAAATAGATGCTATTTATTTTAATTTACTTAGTCTAAAGTACCACGATTGCGTAATTGTTCGTCAATTAAATCGAGCACTTTTTTGCGATCCTCAGGATTTTCGACGAAGTCATACTTGTCACCGTCGATCTTCATCTTAGGACTGTAATCGTAATCGTCGTACCAACCGTCGTAACGGCTGAGTAATTGATGATAGTATTCTGGTAAAGTTGGATCTTGTTCTGGTTGTTCATATGAACGACCACGTTTTTCAATGCGGTGAATCATTGTATCATATGAAATATCCAAGTGAACTAACAAATCTGGAGCTTTTTTAGCGGCAGCATATGGTAATTCTTGCATCATATTTGCCAAAAGTTCATCGTAAACTTTAACCTCTTGTGGAGTTGCACGACCCATATCGGCATTCATATGGAAGAAAAGTGAATCTTCGTAAATTGAACGGTCTAACACATTATTGTCTTGAACCATAGCTTTCTTAATAGAATCAAAACGTTTATTTAAAAAGTAAATTTGAAGTAAAAAGGCATATTTCTTAGGGTCTTTATAAAATAATGGCAATACCGGATTATTATCAACTTGTTCATAGAAAGCCTCAGTTCCTAAGTGTTCTGATAATATAGTTGCCAATGAACTTTTTCCGGCTCCAATTGCGCCGCTCAATACGATCATCATTATTCTCCTCCGTCGGTTTGTAATTAAGTATTTAATTTGTTTATTTGAAAAAACAACATTCACTATGATACCACTTCACTTCTATATATTGTACAGATTTTTAAAATTTGGCCATATGTGGTATTTATCACAAGTACTAAACCTTAATTATTTAGGCTTTTACAAAGAAAAATAATTATTGTCTTTCTGCCCTATCGAAATTTCTCTAAAGCTCTTATAATTGTATTTGTATTATGAGAGAAGGGGGAAGAAATTTGGGAAGAAAATTACGGAATATTTTAACTCCACTTTTGTGCTTATTATCTGTAGTAATTTTTTGTCTAGCATTCAATCATGAAAATGTTTCTGCAGCAACTAATTACGGCAATGCTGATATGGTCACTAGTGGAACAATCGATGATCAGAACAAAACCTACTCAACTGGTAGTACTGTTCCATTAACGATTGGCTTTGATTCAAACGGCCACAAACTTCAAAGTGGCGATACTTTAACGATCGATATCCCCGATCCATTAACGGTAAAACCTAGTAGCGATACTTTTGAAGTTTTAGGCGATGATGGTGAAGTTATTGGAACTGCTAAATTAGGCAATGATAATAAAATCGTCATTACCTTTAGTGATGCGGTCAACGATATGGACACTGTTAAGGGGGAACTAAAGATTGGTAACGGCGTCACGGTCGACGCTAATAAAGCTGAAATTGGTGACAATGATGTAGCCTTTGAAATTATTGATGGCAAATTTGATCACAGTAACTTAAAAGTTAAGGAAAAGAACAATGACAAGAACATTTCTAAAAAAGGTGTTTTTGGCACTGACGCAGATGGCAATGCTATTGTTACTTGGACTATCCTAGCTAACCGAAACAATTTGAATTTCGGTGATATGACAGTTACTGATAACATTACTGATTCAAATTTAACTTATGTTCCTGGTTCAGTTGTCGTCCAAAACGCTACTTGGGTCGACAAACAAAATGGGAGTTACAAACGTGGTAGTACTGTTTCATCTGACAAATATGCGTTAAAGGAATCAGACAATGGATTCGAATTAAGCATTCCTGATGCCAACACGCAAATGTATGCAATCATCTTTCAAACAAGAGTGACAGATGAATCAAAAGTTACCGACGGTACAGTTTTTGAAAATTATGCCAGCTTAGAAGGTAAAATCACTGGTAGCGGAACCGATCCTTCAATTATCCAAGAGGAAGCTTACGGAAAAGTTGCTGGTAATACTAACGGTAATTCTGGTTCCGGTAGTGGTAATAAATTAGGCGGCGTAACGCTAACAAAATACGATGAAAATAATCATCAGACTTTGTTAAACGGTGCTGTCTATGACTTGTACCAAGTTGGTTCTGATGAACCAGTTCAAACTAATTTGACAACTGATGAAAATGGTCAGATCAAGTTAACCAATTTAAAAGCTGGTGATTATTACTTTAAAGAAGTTAAAGCACCCGCCGGCTATCAATTGAACAACAATGAGATTTTGTTTACCATCACTGGTCAAACAACAACCCCTGTTGAAGTTTCTGGTTACGACGAACCTGAAAAAGAACAACTCGGTTCAATCGTGATTCAAAAAATTGATGCCGAAACTGGTTACAAATTAGCCGGAGCCGAATTTAATATTGTCGATGAAAAAGGTAATGTCGTTGGTACAATCACAACTGACCGTCTAGGCCTAGGACATTATTACAACCTACCAATCGGCAAATATAAATTAGTTGAAACAAAAGCTCCAGAAGGTTATCTCAAAGGTGACGACATCGACTTTGAAATCACAGCTGACAATCTAACGCCTGAACTGATTTCAGTTGAAAATCTCAAGGAACTCACTGGTGAAGGTAGTTATGGCATTGTTTTACACAAATATGATGCTGATAAAATAGCAGTCGATAAAGAAGATAAAGTTGGTGTTCCCGGAGCTGAATATACTTTATATGATGAAAACGGAACTGTTATCACAACAGCTATCACTAACGAATTAGGTGTAATTAGAGTTGATAACTTACCCGTCGGAAATTATTACTTCAAAGAAACTAAAGCACCCGATGGTTTTGATATTAACGATGATGAAATTCATTTTTCAATTACAGCTGACGAAAACGGTACTGATTTAGATGCACTTGAAACATCTGACCCTAAGACTGTAGAGCCAGTTGAACCAAATCCTGAACCAACGGATCCTGAAACTAATCCAGAACCCGAGCCTAACCCTGAACCAACACCGGAGCCTAATCCAAATCCAGATCCAGAACCAACAGATCCTGAACCTGGTGACAATAACGGTGGAAACGTTGTAGATCCTGGTGAAAATGGTAATGGTACTGATACGGATGATAATAACAATTTAATTGTTGATCCAAATCATCCTGATACAAACGACGAAAACAATGAACAAGGTGGTGTCATTACACTACCAAGTACTGATACAAACAATAATTCCAATAACGATGCTAGTGAAAAACTTCCACAAACTGGTTCAAAATCCGGTTTAGCTGCTAGTTTATTAGGATTAGTACTTCTATCAGGAATTGTTTATTTCAAACGTCAAAATGCCTAATTTAGAGCAAAAAAATAAGTTGGAATTTATCCAGCTTATTTTTTTTACTTTAAATTTTTAGTTTAAACGAGTTACACAAGTTCAGTGTGCAATTCGTGGAATTAGGCTATCCGGCTGAGTCTAAGCGGCTTGTTCCACTCTCTAATTAAAAGGCTCCACCACCGGAACCTCCACCGAAGCCTCCAGAAGAACCACCTGAGAATCCACCTGATCCGCCGGCTCCTAAAGCACCTGTGAAAGCTGATTGGAATCCTTGATTATGTCGACTAGCAAAACTATTACTACCAACGTAATATAACATGATCCCCGAACCATTAACTGCTTCAACACCGAAGTTTATTCTCAATGCCTTAATAACTCGGTCAGAAACGCCAAAGACGACCGCATATGGCAAAAATCTTTCCCAAAGTATTAAATCACCGACTTCAGCCATCTTGATATCATCAATATCTTCCAACATCCGTTTGAAAGCTCGAATTTGATTGATCTCAATTTCACCTTGGTCTGTATAAGCCGTTATCTGCTTTTTAACAAAGAAATAAGGAATCCAGGCAATTACACCTAGAACTAATAAAGTCGTCAGTGAAATGGCTAAATGATTGCTCAACAACATGGAAATAACAAACATGATGACAATAATAATATCAATACCTACAACTGCTCCTCGGAAGTTTTTCACAATTGCTAAGTTTTTTAGATCCAAGTATTTTTCACGACCACTGGCCGCATCATCAGCCCACTTGTTAAATCTGTCATCGACCTCGTCATTATTTTTCTTGGCATAACTGCGAATTTGTTTAAGTCGAAATGATGTCCCATCACCAATTGTTTCAAATAGATATTTATAAAATTCATTGGTGACCGGTTTCAAAGCGGTTACCTTAAAATCTTTACCGATCTTATCAATTTTCATTCGACCGTAACCCGCTTCATTCAATAAGTCCGCCGTCAAAGATAAGCTATCAGCCTGCTTTGATTTATCCAATAGGACTTTCGTAAAACTAGGTGCAAATGGCGGTTCATCGAAGAAATGATGTAGTGGTGTTGGAATCTGATGTTTATTACCAGGATGTTTCTTGATTTTAATATATTGATACCAATAAATCCCCAAAATCAATAAAACTCCAATGGCCATCAAAACTCCATAGATAACACTCTTTTGACGACGTTTAGCATTTGCCTCTTGAGCCAATTTCTTTTCATCGTTCATGATGCTAGCTTTTTTGTCGGCATCAACGAAATTTTTGTTAGCTGAAGTTACTGCCTTTGGAAAGATGATGTGACTCTCAACACTCGTATTCTCAGCCAATTCATCAAGCGTGATAACTACGCGGCCTTTTTTTCTATCTACTTTCGTATAACCGTTCAAAGGCCCGTGGGTCCAAGCTCTCAACTGAGAAATATTTTTGTCGGGAAAATTAATATTCAGCTTAATATCTTTTAATTCGTTGTCCCAACCATTACCAATTATTTTCCAATTTAGTTCGGCGGTATCACGATAGTTAGTAATCACGCCAAACAATTTGTATTTATAAGTAAAGGTGATCGATGCCGAATCGACCGTATGATAAACCTTCATTCGCATTGCATCTTTAGTCCGCGTCACCTTAAAAGTATTATTCTTCCCAGAATCACTAGGAGTCAACTTTTTATCTCCGCCACCGATATCGACGAACACTTCCGGATCACCGGCACCTTTAATTCCCCGTAAATCTTGATTGTAATAAACTCCATGGAAATCACCTTGAAAATCGTAAGTGATTTTTTGAGTGATTTGTGCATCCCCGTCTTTTAAAACGTCGACATTAACTCGATACTTCTCAATCGAATATTCATCAGCTTTGACAGTTGTTGGCGTCAAAAAAAGAAATGCTATTCCACATAAAGCCATAAAAAAACCGACTAATTTTTTCATACTTTCCCCCGCTATATTATACTGACAATTTTATCATATATGGCCACATTGGGCAGTATCTGTTTGATTAGTGAAGTTGATGGTTCTTGGTTGTCTTTGGCTACCTCATAACTGTCTCTAATCGGCAAAGCCGAATAAGGATTACGGTCGCCTTTGAGCGACTCCATAACTGTCTCTATATCGGCAAAGCCGAATGGTTCGTGGTTGTCTTCGACAACCGCATAACTGTCTCTAATCGGCAAAGCCGATAAGAGACAGTAAAAAAAAGGCGTAATCAACTGAGAGTCAATACGCATTCTTAACAATACGTTGAATTTCTCTCTCTTGATCACGCTTTTTAATTGTTTCACGTTTATCGTATTTTCTTTTACCTTCAGCTACGCCAATCAATACTTTAGCAAAACCATGCTTCAAGTAAACTTTCAAAGGAATAACAGTAATTCCCTTTTCTTGAACGGTAGAACTTATCTTACGGATTTCTTTTTTGTGCATTAGTAATTTACGATTTCTCAATGGATCATGATTAAACTGATTCCCTTGATCATAAACACTGATGTTAACATTCTCTAACCAAAGTTCCCCATTTCTAGGTTGGACGAATCCATCTTTGATATTGATTTTACTTGCCCGAACGGATTTGATCTCCGTTCCAGTTAAAGAAATTCCGGCTTCATAAGTATCTAAAATATTATAATCATGACGAGCTTTACGATTATTAGCTACTTCATTAGCAGCTTTTGTGTGATGTTTCTTCATCTATCATCACCGGCTTTCGTATTTACCACGTCTCTTATGGTTGTTGTGGTTATTATTATTTTTACCACGTTTATCATTATTGTGACGACCATGACCTCCACGGCCACGACCATGTTGCATCGAACGCTTCTTCTTGAATTCAGCTTCACGTTTATCAGCTTGTTCTTGTTCTTCAGGAGTCAATACTCGTTCAAAGTCAATTTGGCGATGTTCAACATCGGCTCTGATTAACTTAACCTTGATTGGTTGACCAACCTTGAAGGTCTTACCAGTTCCACGACCATGCATTGACATGCTCTTTTCATCATATTCATAGAAGTCATCCTTCATATTAGAAATATGAATCAAACCTTCAACGGTATTTTCCAATTGAACGAACATCCCAAAACTAGTTACTGAACTCACAACAGCATCGAATTCACTACCAACTTGATCAGCCATGTATTCAGTCTTCTTCAAGTCGTCAACGGCACGTTCAGCATTGATAGAAATTCTTTCACGGCCAGAGGTATGTTCAGCAACATCAGGCAATTTAGCTTTCCACTTAGCTTGTTCATCATCAGTAAAGCCATTTTCGGCATAACTGTGAATCATACGATGAACCATCAAATCAGGGTATCTTCTGATTGGTGAAGTAAAGTGAGTATAGTACTTAGCAGCTAAACCGAAGTGTCCCAATGGATTATCAGAATATCTAGCTTGTTGCATACTACGTAACAACATAATTGTGACAACTGGTTCTTCTGGTGTATCGATCACTTTAGCTAAAACGTTTTGGAACATCTTAGGGGTGATTTCTTTTAAGTTACCTTGAACTTGAACACCCATAGCGGCAACGAATTCAAAGAAGTTCTTAACTTTTTCATCGTCTGGCTTTTCATGGACACGATACAAGAATGGAACGTGTTTTAAATTGTAATTCATGGCAACTGTTTCATTAGCAGCTAACATGAATGATTCGATCATCTTTTCAGAAGTTCCACGTTCTCTTAACTTGATATCGATTGGCTTACCGTTCTCATCAACAATGATTTTAGCTTCAGTTTCTTCAAAGTCGATTGCTCCACGTTCATGACGTTTGTTGAACAAAATCTCATGAAGTGCTGCCATATTTTTCAAGGTTGGTACAAGTGGTGCGTATTCTTGAGTGAGTTCTTCATCACCCTTGAGAATCTCATTAACATTGTTGTAAGTCATTCGATATTTTGATTGGATCACACTAGGATAGATGTCATATTTAACAACATTCCCTTGGTGATCAATTTCCATATCACAAGTTAAAGCTAGTCGATCAACATTAGGATTCAATGAACAAATACCATTTGATAATCTAAATGGCAACATTGGAATAACACGATCAACTAAGTAAGTACTTGTTCCACGAGCATAAGCTTCCTGGTCAATTGGTGAACCTTCAGTAACGTAGTGAGTAACATCAGCGATATGGACTTCCAAATGGAAGTTACCGTTTGGCAACATATCAACGCCGACCGCGTCATCAAAGTCTTTTGAGTCATCGCCATCGATTGTGATGACCATATTCTTAGTTAAGTCTTTTCTACCAACTCGTTCACTATCCAAAACATGGTCAGGAATAGCTTCAGCAGCTTTGAGAACTTCACTTGGAAATTCAGGATTAATATCGTTATCCACAACGATGGACATAATATCAACACCAGGATCATTCTTATTACCAATGATCTCTAGCGCCGTTCCTTCCATACTTTGTGGATGCTTATCATTTGGGTATTCATCGATCGACACTTGAACCATATCACCCATTTGTGGGTGGAGTCCCTTATCAGAAATGAAAATCATGTATGAAGCAATTTTCTTTTCGTGACTTTGAACGTATCCGTAGAAACCAGTTTTTTCAACTTGTGAATCACTGTAAGGATGGAATTCACCGACAGCTTTTGTCAATGATCTCTCAATAATCTTAGTGATTTCTCCTTCAGGTCCTTTATCGATCCAAGGATTTGAAGGCTTAGTGATTTTCACTTCAACCGTATCACCATTAACGGCATGTAAAGTGTTACTTCTAGCAATGAAAGCGTCTGGTTCAACTTCGTCATAGCGAACGAAACCAAAACCTTTATCGTTACCCTTGAATTCACCTTCAACAACATTTTCTGGAGCAGCCATCTTGAATTCGTCTTTGTTGGTTAGGCTAATTTTACTTTCACCTTCCAAGACTGCAAGAGCTTTAACTACTCGTTTAAAAGCTGAAGATCCATGCATACGCAAGATGTCTTCAATTTGTTCAGATTTATAACGGCGATCAGGATTACTTCTGAAAACCTCTAAAATATCTGCAATTAATTTTTCTTCTTTATCTGGCATTTCTTTCCTCAATTATTTTCTAAAAAGTTTAACACGGCACTCTCCAACTGTTTGTGAGCACTGTTGATGGTTAAAACATGGCCCGCATCATACAAATGCAGCTGTGACGTTTCAACCTTTTGAGCTACAATTTTTGCAGCATCAGGATCTACCAATTTATCATTTATACCTTGACCAATAAAATATGGCCGTTTTATTTCAGCTAAGTTGTCAGCAACACTATCAGTCGTCTTTCTAACACTTGTCAACATCGAATCAATCTTTGAATCAACCACTCTAACTTTGGAGTCTAGTTCAAAATCTGACAGTCCCTGTTGTAAAGAATACACCTTTTTGGTATATGTCATAAAGGCCTTTCTAATTTCCGAAAAATTAGATGAGTATAGTGGTGAGCCAAATACTCCACCCTTTAAGACATCAGGAATCTCTTCCAATGCCTTCGTGGCAAAGATTGCTCCAAGTGAAAGTCCAAAAACATAAATTTTTGTTTTACCTTGTTCTTTTAAAAATTCCACCGCTTCTTTTGTTTGCAACCACCAGTTCTGTGGACCACCTTGGTTTAAAATATCTAGTGGTTCACTCGTTCCGTGACCGGCAAACATTGGAGCATAGACCGAATAATTATTTCTTTGCAAAGTTCTTCCTAAGAGTCGCATATCATTGCTAGTTCCGGAAAATGAATGCAATAGTAGGACTGCTTGTTGACCTTGATCAAAATAAAATGGCTGTGGTGTCAAAATTTTCAATTAAAAACACTCCTTATAACAAAAAACCTCCTGAGAAACTTCAGGAGGAATAAATTGCTTAGTGAGATGATAAGTATACTAGTATCAACGAACATACGAAAAATAACACTAGTAAGACGTAAGTCACTTTAACCATAAAGGCTTCGAAACCACGTTTCTTTTGGTTGCTGAATAGGTCGCCACCACCACCAGATAATGCATTCAAAGCATCTTGTTGCTTTGTTGGTTGCATTAAGACGGCAATTATTATCAAAATGGAAACGATTATCAACACTGTTTCAATAACGTTATACACCTGTAAAACCTCCGTTCATGGTGTTGAAAGCTGAAATCACTCCTAAAACAATAACACAAAACTAGTCAAATTTCTAGTTAATTCCGTTAATCAGATCCTTCAACTTCCGAGAAATTTTTGCTCTTTGACCAGCGTTAACCATGAAGACAATGCGGTCTCCAGCTTTGATCAAAGTGTCTCCTTTCGGGATGATCTGACTCTCGCCACGATAAATCCCGACAACTAAAATATCATTAGGAAAAGGAATGTCACGAATATATTTACCATCGATTGAACTGCCTTCATAAATTGGCACTTCTAGTCGATCAGTAAATTTGCTGACCCGGTTCAAATATGCCGAATTCAAATTCAAGCGTTCTTTCAATGACTCGTAGATTGGTGCTCCATTCAATAAATCGACCACGATATAAGCTACCAATGATAAAACGGCCAACGGCATCAGATGTTTCAATGAACCAACCATCTCGGTAACTAAAATGATAGCCGTAAAAGGAGCTTTACCGATACAAGCAAAGTATCCAGCCATCGCAAAAATGATCAAATTACTTTCAAAAGCGATTGGTAACAATCCCATTTGATTCATGAAAACAGCGTAGATTGCGCCAATGATTGCTCCCAAGTTCAAGATTGGTAGAAAGATTCCCCCAGGCAAACCTGAACCATATGAAATCATCGAGTAAATAAATCTAAATGCTAACAAACTAAGTAAGAATAATAAACCAGTACCATATTTATTTAGATTGACAATAATACTATTACCACCACCGATAAATTGTGGTAGCCACATACCTAAAGGTACGATCAAAACTAGTGGGATCAAGCCGTGAATGTATCTTGGTAAACGAGTTTTGCTGTACAAACTAGGCATCGATAATAAAACGACTTGATACAAACGTCCCATTAAACCTAAAACGATTCCTAGAACAATCAAATGCCAATAATACTTGATCGGTAAACTGTATTGATAAGGAACCTGTAAAACAGGCTGTAACCCAAAAACATAAAGTGCCACCACATTAGCACTGACAGCACTAGCCAGTGAAGTGACCCAGACCAGTGGTGAAAAATTGTGGTAAACCTCTTCCAAAACAAACATTGCCCCAGCGATTGGCGCACTAAAAGCTGCTGACAAACCTGCAGCCGCCCCACTGGCAATCAAAACGCGCTGACTAACTCCTTTATCATCATGAGTTAAATCACCAACACCTTGACCGATTGCTGAACCTAATTGAATTGAGGGACCTTCACGACCTAAGAATAATCCTGGACCAATACTAAGAATTCCACCAACGAATTTCTTCCACAAAATTGACCACCAATTAAGATGCATTTCGCCACCTAATTGCGCCTCAACTTGTGGAATACCAGAACCAGAAATATTTGGTTCTTTTTTTAATAAATAACTAACAAAAACTGCCACGACAATCATCGCTACAAGTAACCCTATCACCAAACCAGCGTTAGTTCTTGCGGCAACATATAACCCCTGAAAAATAGTTAACAAGTGGGCAATTGACCATCTAAACATACTAACGACAATTCCTGAAATAATCCCGACCAGAACACCTTCTAAAGTCAGTCTCAGTTTTTCATTATCAGTAATTGCTACTTTCATAAATATCCCCTACATTAAAGATTTAATTTTGGCACATCATAAATTGAAGGAGATGGCTTGTAAAATCCAGCTTCTAGTAATTCCATATCTGTCAAAATCTGTTCATCGCTAACTAATTTTTCTTTGCCATTCACGAGTGTTTGATAAACCGAATCATAATACAAACCATAGTCCCCGAGTGGTGTCTTGATTTGTTTTTCAATCCAGTCCCCGTTGGCGTTTTGGTATTTGGCAAGTCCGTAATACATTGGACTATCTTCTCCAAAACCAGGAGTTCCTAGCATAATACCAGCCTTGAGATCATTTTCTTGTTGATCGGCTCCATATTTAATAAATGAGCCCTTCATACCATGAACGATGAAGCGAGGATACTCTTTGGCAACATCGGTACTTACTTTGACCTTAACTTTCATTTTTGTTCCATAATGAAGGTCAACATCGAAATAGTTATCCACAGCATCACTAACTTCAGTGTTTCTAATATCATAGACGGCTTTGTCAGGGCGACCAAACAAGGCCACCATTCGATCCATCAAATGGATTCCTAAACCGTAAAACTCACCTTGTTCCTTAGTCCCCTTACCATTGACTGAATTAGGGCGGAAGTAATCGATGTGTGATTCGACTTCAACTATATCACCTAAAAATCCTTGCTCAATCACTTGTTTGGCTGCTAAATAATCACCATCAAAACGACGATTTTGATATGGCATGACCAAAACATGATTGTCTTTGCCTAATTGAATCAACTCTTTAGCGTGTTCCAACGTATCAACGAATGGCTTTTCAACGATAACTGATTTCTTAGCCTCAATTACCTTTTTAGCCAATTCATAATGTGTTGATGCCGGTGTACAGATAGTCACCAAATCAATCTCTGGATCATTTAAAATATCATCCAAATCATTAGTGAAATTGACCCCTTGTTTTTTGTAAGGTGCTGCCATTTTTTCATTAGCTGCATGACGAGTATAAATAGTTTTCAACTCAAAATTATCACGGATGTTTAAATAAGGCAGGTGGTAACGATTAGCTGACTTACCAAAACCGATAAATGCTATTTTTAATGTCATATTCTTCTCCTTCATCATTGATAATTCTATTGTACAAAAAAAACAGCCCGAGGGCTGTCTTTATTGATTACTTAATGTAATTATTTGTTCAAGTTGTAGAAACTCTTGATACCTTTGAATTCAGCTTGGTCGCCAAGTTGATCTTCAATTCTCATCAATTGGTTATATTTAGCAATACGGTCTGTACGGCTCATTGAACCAGTCTTGATTTGACCTGCGTTTGTAGCAACAACAAGGTCAGCAATTGTTGTATCTTCTGTTTCACCTGAACGGTGAGAAACAACGGCTGTGAAGCCTGCTTCTTTAGCCATTTCGATAGCTTCGAATGTTTCTGTAAGTGTACCGATTTGGTTAAGCTTGATAAGGATTGAGTTTGAAACTCCCATTTCAATACCCTTCTTCAAGTAGTCTGTGTTTGTAACGAACAAGTCATCACCAACAAGTTGTACTTTCTTACCAAGTTTAGCAGTAACTTTTTGCCAGTCTTCCCATTCGTTCTCGTCGATAGGATCTTCGATTGTAACAACTGGGTACTTTTCAACGATTCCATCAAGAAGATCGATGAATTCGTCAGTTGTTAGGCTAGCACCGTTTTCGCCTTCACCCTTAAGGTTGTATTTCTTTGTTTCTGGGTCGTAGAATTCTGATGATGCACAGTCAAAACCAATAGCAACATCTTCACCAGGCTTGTAACCTGCTTTTTCAATAGCTTCAACCAAAATCTTGAAAGGAGCTTCGTTGTTTTCAAGGTCAGGAGCGAAACCACCTTCATCACCAACAGCTGTGTTCAAGCCACGGCTTTCAAGAACAGCTTTTAGTGAATGGAATGTTTCTGCACCCATACGTACGGCTTCACGCATTGATTTTGCACCAACAGGCAAGATCATGAATTCTTGGAAGTCAACGTTGTTGTCAGCATGCTTACCACCATTGATAACGTTCATCATAGGTGTTGGCAATACATGAGCATTAGGACCACCAAGGTATTCGTACAATGGAAGACCTAATTCGTCAGCAGCAGCACGAGCAGCAGCAAGTGAAACACCTAAGATAGCGTTAGCACCAAGGTTACCCTTGTTTGGTGTACCATCTAAGTTGATCATTGCTTGGTCAATGGCACGTTGGTCAGTAACGTCCATACCAATAACCTTTTTAGCAATCTTGTCGTTTACGTTAGCAACGGCTTTAAGAACACCCTTGCCACCAAAACGTGATTTGTCGCCATCACGTAATTCAACAGCTTCGTGTTCACCAGTTGAAGCACCTGATGGAACAAGTGCGCGGCCAAAGCCACCTAGTTCAGTATATAGTTCAACTTCAACAGTTGGGTTACCACGTGAATCAAGAACTTCACGGCCTAAAATATCAGTAATTACAGACATATTTTAAAAATCTCCTTTATGATTTTAATACAACCTAATTTTAACCTTTTTACGACTTAAAATAAATAACTTAATAGAAGTAAATTATTTATTGAAGTTAGCCAAGGCGATGTATGATTCTGGATCCATTGATGCTCCACCAACTAATCCACCATCAATATCTTCTTTAGCCATTAATTCTTTAACGTTAGCAGGTTTTACAGAACCACCGTAAAGAATACGTACTTTGTCAGCTGTGTCGTTATCGTACAAGCTAGCAATCTTTTCACGGATTACGTGAACCATTTCTTGTGCTTGATCAGCAGTAGCAGTCTTACCAGTACCGATAGCCCAGATTGGTTCATAAGCGATAACTGACTTAGCTAAGTCAGCAGCTGAGATACCTTTAACAGCGTTTTCGATTTGACCAGTTACCCAGTCTTCAGCCTTGCCAGCTTCACGTTGTTCAAGAGTTTCACCACAGCAAATGATTGGTAACATATTGTTCTTCAAGATAGCATGTGCTTTCTTGTTGATGTCTTCATCAGTTTCCTTGAAGTATTGTCTTCTTTCTGAGTGACCGATGATTACATAATCAACGCCCATTTCGTCAAGAGCCTTAGGTGATGTTTCACCAGTAAAGGCACCGGCATCTTCAAAGTATGAGTTTTCAGCAGCAGTCTTTAGTGGTGTACCTTCTGCACCAGCAACAAGTGTTGTTAGGTCAATAGCAGGAGCACCAATGATTGTTTCTACGCCAGATTCTGGCAACTTACCTTTGATACCGTCTAAAAATTCTTGGGTTTCCTTAGGATTTTTGTTCATCTTCCAGTTACCCGCAATAATAGGTGTACGCATAAATTAATTCTCCTCGTGAAAAATAATTATTTATCTGAAATTGAGTCAATACCTGGTAATACTTTACCTTCTAGGTATTCTAGTGATGCACCACCACCAGTTGAGATGTGTGTAAGCTTGTCAGCAATACCAAGACTCTTAGCAGCAGCAGTTGAGTCACCACCACCAACGATAGTAATAGCATCTGTCAAGTTACCCATAGCACGTCCAACTTCAAGAGTACCTTCAGCAAACTTGCTCATTTCAAATGCACCCATTGGTCCATTCCATACAACAGTCTTTGCACCCTTTAGAGTGTCTTGGAACAATTTAACTGTCTTAGGTCCGATATCAAGAGCCATTTCGTCATCAGGAATATCAACACCGTCAGTAGTTGTAGCTTCAGCATCATTTGAGAATTCTTTAGCTACGATGTGGTCTACAGGAAGCACGATCTTGTCGCCAGCTTTTTGAAGGAGGTCTTTAGCTAGTTCAACTTTGTCAGCTTCGAATAGTGACTTACCAATCTTGTGGCCTTGAGCAGCTAAGAATGTGTAAGCCATACCACCACCGATTAAGATGTGGTCTGATTTTGGAATTAAGTTTTCAATAACACCGATCTTATCTGAAACCTTAGCACCACCAAGAATTGTTACAAATGGGTGTACAGGATTGTCAACGGCGTTACCTAAGAACTTGATTTCTTTTTCCATTAAGAAACCAGCAGCAACGGGCTTGCCAGCAGCTTTCATAGCTGTTGAAATACCAACGTTTGAAGCATGGCTTCTGTGGGCTGTACCGAAAGCATCGTTGATAAATACGTCACCAAGTGATGCCCAGTATTCGCCAAGTTTAGGATCGTTCTTGCTTTCACGTTTACCGAAATCGTTGTCGATATCTTGGAAACGTGTGTTTTCCATAAGTAGAATGTCGCCGTCGTTTAATTCGTTAACAGCATCTTCAAGTTCTTTACCTTCGTTAACTGGCACGAACTTAACTGGCAAACCACTTAGTTCTTGAAGTTTAGCAGCAACAGGCTTCAATGATAAAGCTTTCTTATCTTCGTCACTCTTGATACGACCCAAGTGAGATAGTAAGATAACCTTTCCACCATGTTCTGAAACATATTTGATTGTTGGGATAGCACCAACGATACGGTTTGTATCGCCGACAACACCATCTTTGATAGGAACGTTGAAATCAACACGCATTAAGACTTTTTTGTCTTTTACATCAACGTCAGAAACAATAAGTTTTGCCATTATAAATCCTCCAATATTTTCTTAAAAAAAAAGGGGAAGGAGTTATCCTCCCTCCGCCAATTTAAAACACTAAATTAGGTTTTTGTGATTACTATTTAGATTAATGAATTAGTCTAATGTAGCAAACTTTTCAAGTGTACGAACCATTTGTGCAGTAAATCCTGATTCGTTGTCATACCATGCAACAGTCTTTACAACTTGGCCATCACCTGAACCAACAATTTGTGTTTGTGTTGGGTCAAAGATTGAACCAAATGATGTACCGATAACGTCTGATGATACGATTTGGTCATCATTGTAACCGAATGAAGGGTTGTTGTCAGTATACTTCTTGATTGCGTCGTTTACTTCGTCAACTGTAACTTCTTTGTTAAGAGTTGCAACTAATTCTGTAACTGAACCTGTGATTACAGGTACACGTTGTGCATGTCCATCAAGCTTACCTTTCAAGTCAGGAACAACTAGACCAAGAGCCTTAGCAGCACCAGTTGAATGAGGGATGATGTTTGCAGCAGCAGCACGTGCAGCACGAACATTACCTTTACGTTCTGGACCATCTTGAAGTTTTTGTGTAGCTGTGTAAGCATGGATTGTTGTCATTGTACCAGCTTTGATACCGAATTCTTTGTTTACGGCATTTGCTAGAGGTGCAAGACAGTTTGTTGTACATGAACCAGCTGAAGCAATCTTAACGTCGTTTGTTAGGATGTCATCGTTAACACCATAAACAACTGTAGGCATGTCACCTGATGGAGCTGAGATCAATACACGTTTTGCACCGGCATCCAAGTGAGCTTGGGCCTTGTCTGCTGATGTGTAGAAACCAGTACATTCAAGAACGATGTCAACACCGTCGTTTGCAACCCATTTAAGGTCTGCAGCGTTCATTTCAGCATATACAGGAATTGTCTTACCGTCAACAACGATAGCATTGTCAGCAGCTGAAATCTTGTCGATTTCGAAGTTACCATGAGCTGTATCATACTTCAATAGGTGAGCAAGCATAGCAGGTGAAGTTAAATCGTTAATTGCAACAACTTCCAAATCTGTCTTGCCAGCTGCTTGAAGTGCAGCGATACGGCGGAATGCCAAACGACCGATACGGCCAAATCCATTAATACCAACTTTTGTAGTCATACAAAAATTCCTCCTTCAGGAAATCAAAAAAATATTATTTTAAAGGGTTATCCCTTAAAATCAGCTTTGAGGCAGCCTCATCAGTAATTAAGATTGTATGATGAGGTGCGTTGTTCATATATGATTGAATCGCGTTAGCTTTGCTTTCTCCACCAGCAATCGCAATCACATATTCTATTTTATCAAGGTCCCGGACATGAAGTCCAATCCTAGGTACCTTATATACAAGATTACCACTTTTATCAAAGAAATCACCAAAAGCCTCCGAAACTGCTCGACCACTGTCGATCAATTCTTGTTCCTTTTGGGAAAGATTTCTTCTTTCAGCCATAACACTTGCGGTGCCAATGCTGTGAATAACAACATTACTCCTATATATTAAATCAAGAACCGACTTAATTGAAGTCTCTTTTTGCAAAGATTCAAAACTTTTTTCAGAAATGTCTTCGGGAAGATACATTGCCCGGTACTGGCTCTGCGTTCTCAAGGCCATTTCTGCACAAACACTGTTGGCTTGAATCGTTACCGACTCTCCGACTCCACCACGAGCTGGTAGAAAAACCAACTGGCGGTTTTTGGACAAATCAGGTGAAAGATTTCTTGCAACTTGAGCTAAAGTACTTCCTCCCGTTACAGAAATCATTGATTGTCCTGTCGGCAACAGTGTTCCTAAAAGTTGATTAAGTCTTCTACCAAACGAATCGACTACTCGATACTGCTTATCAGCATTACCGGGCAACACAATGCACCGACTAATTCCAAGACGCTTACTCAATTGTTTTTCCAACAAAGCAGTACCTTGATAATCGGCTAAGACGTCTGTCAATCTGACCACTACATCGCTACCTGTTTTTGTCAAAGACATTCCAGATTTCGAAGAGATAATCAAGCCTTGCTTTCTCAACAAGTCCGTTTCAGTTCTTAATCCACGTTCAGTAATATTAAGATCATCAGCTAACACTCTGCGCCCAACAGGCTCCATTAATGAGATACTCTGAAGTATTTTAAATCGCTTTTCCAGAGTCTTAATGAAGTCTGGGGCAACTAAATCTAGCAATTCTAAATCTTCATTATTAGTCATTTGATATACTCCGTAGGACAAATATTGTCCCTGTATGTCTGTTTACGACCCATGTACTCAAAAAATAAAAGCCTGTGATGATTTTATTCATCTCCTAAGCACAAATACTAGTATAAACTCTCTTGTGAATATTTCAAGTAATATGCAACAAATAATGAAACTTATATTATTTTTTTTACTGATTTACTTTTCATATCAAAGTGCGATAGAATTATATTGTACTTGCGCTGCTAGTGTAATGGATAGCACACAGGATTCCGGTTCCTGGGATGTGGGTTCGACTCCCACGTGGCGCATAATTTTTCACAAAGTCTTAACTTTAAGTGTTGATAAATCAACAAACAAACGGTTTTAGGCGTTCCACAAGAATTATAACTAACAAAAGCAAGATAATCTTTCGGTTTTTCCGAACTAGATTATCTTGCTTTTTTAATTCCTTTGACTACTAAAGATAAAGTGGCGTAAGGTTTGATTAAATTCATCCGGAATTTCTGCCATAATATCATGGCCACAATTGTTCATAGTCACGCTTGTGATTAATGAATTCTTTTGCTGACAAAATTCTCCAAAATGAAAATCAAAGTATGGACTCTGCTTGGCAACTACTAAAGTTACCGGAATTTTCGTATTGAACAAACTAGTTCGCCAATCTTGCTGAATGTGATCGAACAACAAAGTGTGATTGCTCTTCCTATCAAACGGAAATTCACTTTTAGCCTGGTTCAAAACTGTAAATACTTGGCTGTCTAATCCGTGCAGTGTTTCATGGACATTGTTTGGTTGGGTTAATTTTTGTTGAAAATTCTTACTATTAATATCTTCAAATCCAAATTTCCAATCTGGGTCATTGAGCATCTTTGGTGATTGATCAACAGCCATGACCGACGAAGCGTTTGAATACTTACTCAAATAGGCGTAACAAATGCTAGCACCCATTGAATGACCAATTAAAATCGGCTTTTGCAATTGTAAGTAATCAATCAAATCGGCCAAATCGGTTGTCAGTTGTTCAATCGTCAAATTCTGATCAGTTCGTTGCGACTGACCGTGATTGCGATGATCATACGTGATAACTCGGCAGTGCATTCCCACCAAATATTCCACTTGTGCATGCCAAATTTCTTGATAACCACCAAATCCTGCTACTAAAACGACTGGTTGACCGGTGCCAAAGCTATGAAAATTTAGTTTTATTCCATCATTAGTTATAAATTCCATTATCTACTCCTAAAAAAAGATAGACCGACTGGCCTATCTTTTTATTTATTCCAAGGATTCTCAACCAAAATTGGCCCCGTTAAAGTTTTCATCATTATAGTAGATTTTGACTGACTATATTCTTCCAATGAAAACCCATTGCCACCTTGAATTACCTGTAAATCAGCATGCACGCCGAATTGATTCAGTCTTTTTAATAATTCTTTAGCCTCATTTTGACTAAGCGGATTTTCAGCTTGCCAAACTAAATCCAAATCACTCGACATTTTTGCCGTGTGTGTGGCAGTTGCCAGTTCGAAACCGACCGAACCACTGATTCCCCAACGATAATTTTTCAAAATTTCTGACACTGCTGGTAGTGCATTAATAGCTGGAAGATCTTGCCGAGCTGTTTTCCAAAGTTGTTTTTGGACTAATTCATACGGAGTAGTTACCCTCACGATGTCAGCCCTATTTACAAATGATGCCAAACGTTGTTCTCGTTTCATTCCTCGAATGCCAACGGGAATCTTGTCATCAACAATAGGACTACGTCTAACCACCACCGTCATGGATTCAGGAAACATCTTCAAAGCCCAGTCGGGTAAATTCCCAGTCAAATCTTTAATGGATCTAATTTTCAACAAGTCGTGTGGATTAATTTCTACCATTGTTCTGCGACTAATTGACGGACTTTCAGAGTAGCTTTTCGACCGGATGCTTTGGCGATTGGTGTTTCATAGCGGAAATGAAGTGTTGTATCGCCGTTTAATCCAGAAATTGCTTCGTCAATAATTGAATTAATTGTGGCTACATTTTCATCAGTTGTTTCCCAAGAACCGATGCCCTTAACTAACTTGTACAAAGCACCGAGTTTTTCATAATTATCAATATCATAAGCCATAGCTGGCACATGCTTAGTTGCTTCTTCAAGTTCAGGGATAGTTCTTTGGGTGATACGAGCGGCACTAGCTTTTGACATTGCTTGAACGGTGATTGAATCATCATCTAAGGCAATCATACGATTAGATTGCAAACCATGAGCTAAGAAACCACCTGAAACAGCATCCCCAGGGATAAAGTCAATTACTGGATGTCCCGCTTGTCTAGCTTTGGCATAAGCAGCAGCACTAGAACCAAGCGCCACGTGAATACCGATCAATTCTTCTTGATAACCGTAAGCTTGACTAGGTACGTCGACAATCAAAATAATTGGTCGTTTAACATCTTTTTCTTTATCCTCTGCGACAACTTTATTGATTACACTAGCAACCGCAAAACCTTCTTGCAAACCAACTTCCCCATCACGAACTCTAGGGAAATCATTTTCAGCATCAGGAACAATAGCCACGTATTCCTTACCATCTTTTTGAGCATGTAAGACAGTTGACACCGAACTAGTAGCGTTCTTGATACCAGTCATTGCTTCAAACCAAACTCGACCACGACTCTTCGTACCTTCCTTAAAGCTCGTTTCAGCTTCAGGAATCTCATGCTTAACAGTTTCGACTTGTTTGAATAGATCATCATAAGTTTCAATATCTAATTTCTTCGACAAATCAAGCTTGTCCAACAAACTAAGATAGAAATCGACATTTTCCGTTCGGTGAGCATCTTTTCTTGTCTCGATCTCATTGACCAAACTAGCTTTAACATCATCAACCGTATCGTCAACAACTTCATCAACTAAACCAGTAGCTAATCTTTGCTTCGTGCCCAAAGTGTTCCAAATCAAATTCTTATCACTGGAGTCAAATTCTCTCACACCAGCCTCTTGTTCGATAACTTCTGGACCGTTCAAAGCAATCCGAGCCTTGTTAGTCGCAATCAAGTAGGAAAGAATCGAAGCCGTGATCGACATCCCACCAAATGAACCAACACGACCTGGTACCAAGCCGATAACCGGAACGTACTTCTTTAAAGCAATCACGACATTTTGAATCTCGGAAATTGACAATAAACCATAGTTAGCTTCTTGTAATCTGACACCACCAGTATCCAAGACTAAGATTGGATAGATCGTCTTACTGGCCTGGTTATCTTCCAAGGCTTTTTCTAAAGCAGCAACGATTTTAGCACCACTGACTTCACCGATACCGCCACCTTGGAACTTTCCTTCGATTGAAACGATCAAGACATTTTTGCCTTCAATCGTTCCCTTCATTAAAACAATTCCGTCATCACTTTCAGGAACAATGTTTTGTGGTTCCAAGTGAGGAGAAATCATATCATCTAGTGGGCCAACTAGTTCTCTAGCTGAGTTTTCATCCAATAATGAAAGAGCGCGCTGGCGCGCATGTAATTCAACAAAACTATTTTTCATCATTTAGTGCCTCCAATGCTTGAGTTAAACGAAGATTAACAACTCCTGGAGTTGAACCAAAGTCATTAATTTCAATGTTGGCTTGGATTGGGTATCTATCAAAGAAACGTTTCAAGACATTGCTCCAAACCTCTTTGAAACCGTCACTACCAGTTACGATATTAACTTCAGTCTTCTTGTCTGTTGGTCGAAAAATAACTTCGAGATCACCAGATGCGACTACCCCAACGTGGACAGGCTTTTTAATCGCATCAGTTGTGTCGAAATTAAAATGTAATTTTTCCATATTCTTCTCCATCCCTAATTTAAATGTTTTAAAAAGTAACTAGCTGCAAACAAGTCAGCACTTCCACCAGGAGAAATATTTTTTTCTTTGGTGAAATTTTGCAAAATAGTAAATTGCGGATTTCCCATCACGCTTCTTGGATCTCTGACAATTTCTGCTGACAACTTTTGAAATTGCTGTAAAGTTTCTAAATCACTGCGATAAACAATATTCGTGTCATTGACATTACTGTACAAAACCAATAAACGACGCATCCAAGTATCAAAGTCATCGGCTTCTGGTTGAAAACTCAATGCTTTAGCAACGTTGATCAAACCACTTTGAGCCTCACCTTTAGCACCAGTCAAGGCATATTTTTGTTTCGTTACTTGTCCGTGAGTTGGCTTAACTTCATTGAATCGATCTGGCATGCGCGATAACTTTTTAACTCCCGCCAAGATTTCTGCTAAGTCATCAGTCTGTAAACTACTGATCACACTGACCAATAAACCTAAACTCCAAATCGCTCCCTTGTGCGTGTTGACACCATTGGTAGCTGCAAACATGTCTTTTTCAGCAATTCGACCGATTTTCCCGATTGCTTCTCGTAGTTTCAAATCAAGCGGATGACGAAAAGAAACTCGCGCCATTTCTTCAAAACCGCTCAACAGTGCGTCGGCTGATTTATAAAATAAAACTATATCCATATCAGTGTGCGAACCATTGGAAACTGCATCGACTAAGCCCGGCTTAGGTGAAAAAGAAACTTCCCATTTCAAAGCACTAACTGCTTGTTTAGCTAATAATAAATATTTTGTTTCAATCATCTTATGACCAACTTCTGAATTTTGCCGGTGGATTGTATAGTCCGTCTGACCACTTAACTAAGTCGTCCATATTTTGTGCTGCTAGAAGCGATCTCTTAGCTTCATTTCGGTGAACGCCCAAGTCTTCTGGTAGAGCAACGATTCCTTTAGCACGTAAATCTGCTAATTGTTTAGGGTTACTTCTCAAGCCGACTGGTGTGACACCTGCGATCGCCTCAATTGCTGCTTGTCTTTCGGCCATACTGTCGGTCTTATATAGATAAGCGATTCCTTCTTCAGTCACGATGTGCGTTGTGTCTTCGCTGTAGATCATGATTGGCACATTGGCTAACTTAGCTTCTTTTTGAACTTCTTCAGCATCCAAGTGATCGACAAAGACGGGCTTTTTATTTGAGCCGAAAGTTTCAACCATTTGGACAACTAATTTTTGACCTTTACCTAATGAATCGTCATCGGGACGCAAACTTTGCCAAGCTGGTGTGGAATGACGACGTCCGTGGGGATTGCTACCCATATTAGGAGCACCACCGAAACCTGACAGGCGACCATTAGTAACAGTTGATGAGTTACCGAATTTATCAATTTGCAAAGTTGAACCGACGAACATATCCAAAGCGTATTGACCAGCCATTTGACCAAAAGCACGGTTTGAACGCATCGTTCCGTCTTTACCAACGAAGAAAATATCTGGACGATGAGCAATATAATTTTCCATACCGACTTCGCCACCGAAACTGTGAATTGTCTTGACCCAGCCACTTTCAATTGCGGGAATCAAAGTAGGTGTTGGGTTAACTTCCCAGTTAGGTACGATCTTACCTTTCAAACCGAGTTGTTCACCATAAGTTGGTAACAATAACTCAATCGCAGCAGTGTTGAAACCAACCCCGTGGTTAACGGTTTGTACATTGTGTTTCTCGTAAATACCGCGAATGGCCATCATACCCATTAAAATTTGTAATTCAGTAACATTTTGGGGATCACGCGTAAATAATGGTTCCAATTGATAAGGCTGATCGGCTGGAACAACAACGTCGACCCAATCGCCAGGAATATCAACTCGAGGAACTTTATCAACAATTTCATTAGCTTGTACGATAACAATTCCGTCTTTAAAAGCCGCAGCTTCAACAATTGCTGGCGTCTCTTCAGTATTGGCACCGGTGTAAAGATTACCGTCACGGTCAACTTTGTCGGCTGCAACTAAGACAACATTTGGAATCAAATCGACGTAAAGTCTAGCGTAGAGTTCAAGATAAGTGTGAATGTCACCGACTTCCATAGTCCCGTCAGCAATCATTTGAGAAATTCGCGTACTTTGGGGACCAGCAAAAGAAAAGTCCAATTTCTTAGCAATCCCAGTTTCAAAAATATCCAAATGTTCCGGACGTGAAACACTAGACATGATCATGTGGAGATCATGAACTTTTTCGGGATCAACTGAGGCTAAAGTTTCGGATAGAAAACTAGCTTGTTTCTGGTTATCCCCTTCCAAAACTACTCTATCGCCTGGTTGAATAATTCTTTCTAATAATTCTTTAGCATTTTCTGTTTTAACGATTTTACCGTCTAAAAGTGATGCGATGCCATCCATTTTGGCAGCCTTAGCATCACGATTCTTCGTCCAACTTCTGTTAACCATCGATTATCCTCTTTTCCATTTTTCTAACAAGAATTCAATATCATCAAGATTCATACTATTCATGGTGATGGTTCTAAAATCAGGAAACTTACTCTTAACTAACTTGGTAAAAGTACTACCTGGCATTAATTCGATTGAAGTATCGACTCCTAATTCAGAAGCCACATCCATCATCGTGTCCCAATAAACCGGATGCGTTAGATTGTTAATCATGTCATATTTGACACCAGCTACTTTTCTAACCGCATGTCCATTAAAGTTAGCTAAATACGTACATTGTGGATCTTTACATTCAACTTCTGACAGGGCTTTTTCCAAAACATCAGCCACTGATTGCATCAAAGGTGAATGCGAAGGAACTGGAACTTTCAACAAAACAGTTTTTTGAGCACTGTTTGCTTTAGCTAGATCCAAAACCTTTTTGATACCAGCAATCGAACCCGAGACAACCGTCTGCAATTCTGAATTCTGATTAGACGTAAAGATTGGCTCAAGTTCAGTGTTGACTTTATCAACCAATGCAACAACCTCTTTGCGAGTTAAACCAACAATTGCGCCCATTCCGTATCCAACCGGGAAAGATTCTTGCATCTTTTGTGAACGCAAATAAACAATTTTAATCGCATCATCTTCACTAATGACACCACTAGCCACCGCCGCGGCAAAAATCCCTAGTGAATGGCCAGCTACAACATCGGGTTCTTGAATTTTTTTCAATTGCCGAACATTGTATAGTTGCAAAATCAAAATCGCTAATTGAATTTGAATTGAATCTTGATAATCAACATCCCGATCACGCAACTCAACTCCAGTTAACTCTTTTACACGTTGAATCATTTCCGATGGAACATTTTTTAGCATGCCACTTTTTTGGCCACCTTGGCCCGGAAATATCCATAAAGTTCTGATAATTAATCACCTCCAACAATCCTTCTATTGATCTCACAAATTCAGTATAATTGGAGATTCATAACATGTATAATATATAAAAAGCAAGATACTTAACCATTTGGTTATACACAGGAGGAAGAAATGAACCTCAATCAACTAAAATATTTCGTCGTTGTCGCCAACCAAGAGAGCATCACAAAAGCTGCTAATATTTTGTATGTCTCACAACCCGCTGTCAGTAAAACAATTAAACAATTAGAAGATGAATTGAAGGTCAAGCTATTTGAACGAACCGGTCGAACTTTAAAATTGAATCGGGCCGGTAAACTCTTTTACAGCTACGTCAATGACAGCTTAGAAGAATTAAACCGCGGTATTTCAGCCGTTCAAGGAGGATTAGATCAAGCTCAATATCCTATTTCGTTATTAATGGAAGTTGCTTCCCCCTTTATCCCCAGTATCGTGACTACTTTTAAAGAAAAATTCCCCAACGTCAGGTTGAATATTGCTCAACACAACGTTAGGGAAACTGATTTTAAACAATTTGATTTTATTATCACTAGCACACCTCTACAGGGTTTAACCAACGTTCCAGTTTTAAAGGAGGAAATTTTTGTCGGTTGGAATATCAATTACGGTTACAGCCAGCAATTCATCCAACCAAAAGAACTGGCCGCACAAAAATTAATTGGTCTCTCACCGGATAATCCATTACGAGTGACGATCGATAAATATTTCTTAAAGCGAGACATCACTCTAAATTACAATTATGAAGCCGATGACCCCGCTACGGTCAGAGGAATTATTGAGGCTGGTGTTGGAATAAGTTTCATCCCTTCTGTCACTTGGCAAACTGTCAGCTCAAAGATTCAATTGGCCCGACTGACACCTGACCCTTTGCAGCGAACTATTTATCTTTGTTCACCGCATAAAGATTTAACTAATATCCAGCGTGAAATCAGCAACGAACTCATTTTGATCTTTTTAGCTTACCAACGATCAGAGTTAAAAATTTAGTTGCAATTATTTTTGAATGAGAATATATTGAATCTAACGATTTCCTTTTGTTGATCTCACAATTTTACAAGGGGAGATTTTCAAATGAAAACAAAAGTAGACACTACACCCAAGGCCGACATAGGTGATTATATGAAGGTCTTTGCTTGTACTGCCGTTATGATGCAGACTGTTCTTAGTTTAGTTTTATCGACCGATCCAAGTTTTAGTTACCAAAATTTGATCGGAATTATTTATAATCTGGTCAAATTCACAGCCCCAGCCTTTATCTTTGGTATTTTATACACCACGACTCGGACTACTAACCAAAATTCGTGGAGTGATTATGGTGGATACATTAAGAAACAATGGTCTGCCCTTTTTGTACCCACAATTTGGTGGACCCTAACTTACTTGTTGATATTTCCAAACGTTCAACAAGTTAACAAATTCAACGACCTACCTTCATTTGCTTGGCACTTTATCAACGGAAACGCCGCTCCGCACCTGTGGTATAACACGATGATGTTGCAGTTTATCATCTTGATGCCATTATTTTGGGCTCTAGCCCATTTTGTTAAAAATAATGTTAACCGAGGAATTTGGGCTTTGGCGCTGACCATTATTTTATATAGTGCCTGGATTTATTTTTACGATGTAGAAGTTTTCCACGGTCCCCACGAAACTAGTTGGTATCTCTTAGACCGCTTCTTTATCAGCTTCGTTATTTATGGAATCTTTGGCGTAATTGCTTGGATGTTTAGAAATAAATTTGAGAAGTTCATCAAAAAAACTTTTCCTATTTTAGTGATTTTATTCTTAGTAACATTTTATTGGACGAACAAGGAATTATTTAATTTTGGTTATCCAGTCAATCTCGGTAATGCACCTTACTACAAACCATCGATGACTCTTTATGCGCTACTCGTTATTGGACTAGTTGCAGCAATTTCCATTCGTCATATCAATAAAAAATCCAGCGCCTTACCAGTTTTCCACTTCTTAGCCACTTACGCTTATCGTGCTTACTTATCAAATGTCTTCTGGTTGCAAATTATCTGGAGAATTTTTGGTAGCAACTTGGCTGAAATTAACCCGGTCTTGGCAATCATTGCTTGTTATTTACTAACCTGGGTACTATCATTTACCTCAGCTTACGTCTTCCACATTCTTTGGTTCAAGGTTAAACATTCTTTGAGCAGATCAGCCGTTTTGACGGAAACGAAATAATTATTTTTATTTCTCAAGCTTTGTTTGTTGACCCTATAGTCATATTATGCTAAATTAGCACTGTGCTATTAAGAGTGCTAATTAAAAACAGGAGGCATTTTATGTTAGTTCCTACAGTTATCGAACAAAGTTCACGTGGAGAACGTGCCTATGATATTTACTCACGACTATTAAAAGATAGAATCATCATGGTTTCAGGAGAAGTTAACAGCCAAATGGCTAATACCGTTATCGCTGAATTGTTATTCCTTGATGCCCAAGATTCAGATAAGGACATTTCAATGTACATCAACTCACCTGGTGGTTCTGTTACAGATGGTTTAGCCATCATGGATACAATGAACTTCATCAAGTCTGATGTACAAACAATCGCAACTGGTATGGCTGCTTCAATGGCAAGTATCCTCTTGTCATCTGGTACAAAGGGTAAGAGATTTGCTCTTCCAAACTCAACTGTCCTCATTCACCAACCATTAGGTGGCGCTCAAGGTCAACAAACTGAAATTGAAATTGCTGCTCAAGAGATCTTGAAGACAAGAAAGAGATTGAACCACATTTTGGCTGATAATTCAGGTCAAACCTTCGAAAAACTTCAAAAGGATACTGATCGTGACAACTACATGACAGCCCAAGAAGCTAAAGATTATGGTTTGATTGATGAAATCATGACAAATCAAAAAGAAAGTAAATAATATTTACAATTAGGAAGCTAGGACAATTTGTTCTAGCTTTTTTTCTGTCTTTATTTTTTTCGCCTTATAATGAGTTTGAGTTGGAAGTGATTAAATTGGTTAAAAATTGTTATTTTGATAAGAATTCACCGGAGATCATTTATCTAACCAAAAAAGATAAACATCTTGCTAAAGTAATTGACATGATTGGTCCCCTTCAATATCAATTAATTTCTGATTCTTATCATTTTTTAATTCACGAAATTATCGAACAAATGTTATCAAAAAAAGTCGCTCTTATTTTGGACAAACGATTAACAGAAACTTGCCAAGGAGAAATCACGCCACAAAGTATTGCACAATTAACTAATGAACAAATTCATCAACTGGGAATTTCTAAACCCAAAGTAACTTATATAAAAAATTTGACTGTTGCCTTAACTTGTAAAAAACTAGAACTTAAAACTTTAAATACTTTGTCAAACAAGCAAGTCATTCAAAAATTGACACAAATAAAAGGAATCGGTAATTGGTCAGCCAAAATGTATCTAATTTTTGCACTTGACCGCCGTGATGTTCTTCCTTTCGAAGATGGTGCTTTTTTAGAAAGCTTTCGTTGGGTTTATAAACCAAAAGATAGTTCAGTTAAATCAATTCAGAAAAAATGTCAAAAATGGCATCCTTACACTTCAATCGCAGCTAGATTCTTATACAAAGCTCAAGATCTGGGATTGACCAAAACGCCTTTTCATCTATTTAAATAATCCCCTGTTTCTTTATAAAAAACATTTGAAAGCGCTACATGTCAGGCGTTGCATTGGACAGTTTTTTTATTTTAGTTTATCCTTAAATCGTTATTAGATTAAACAAAAGAAGGGGTAATATATGAATAAGGGTGAAATCAAAAATAGCCTAGCTCGAAAATTGTTCATCATCACCTTACTCTCTGGAACCTTCACTATGTCGATAAGTCAATCTTCACTTTCCACGGCTTATCCAACTTTGATGAAATTCTTTGGTGTAACGGCACCGACGATTCAATGGTTAACTACTGGTTTTATGTTGATCATGTGTATCATGATGCCGATCAGTCCTTGGTTGCTGAATAATTTTTCCTTTAAAAAAATCTTTTTGAGTGTCGTCTCAATTTTTGCTCTTGGGACCTTGATCATCATCTTGGCACCTAATTTTCCAATGGCCATGCTTGGTCGTGGTTTAGAAGCAATTGGTGTCGGCGTTTTGTTTCCATCGTTTCAATCAGTTTTAATGACTATCACACCACAAGCAAAACGTGGTACTACCATGGGATATGCCGGATTGGTCATGGGATCAGCCTTGGCATCCGGTCCAATTATTTCAGGTATTGTTTTGAATTTTCTTAAATGGCAAGGACTTTTCGTTATCTTCTTGATAATTATGGTCGTCATTTTTATCAGTGCTCTCTTTAATATTAAGGACGTCATGCCACGTCACAAAGCTAATTTAGATCTTATTTCTACAATATATCTATTCGGTTTGATTGGTTTGTTATACGTTGTTAACCAAGCCGGCAGTACGCACAGCTTATCCACTAATTTAATAATTTTATTAGTGATCAGTTTAATTTTGACCGTACTTTTCATTCACCGTCAATTAACTAAAGAAAAGCCCCTACTCGATTTAAAAGTTATGAAGAATTTCAACTTTGATCTAGCGGTTCTCCTAACTGGTTTTTCTTACATCTCATTAATTGTCGTTACCATCATTTATCCACTTTATTATCAAAACATTCTCCACGTTTCTGTTCTAGCTTCCGGTTTAGCCTTAGTCCCACCAGCAATCGTGTTGAGTATTTTGAATCCATTAACTGGTACTTTAGCAGATAAAATTGGCTTCAAAGCTACTTTGATTTCTGGTATGTCGATGATCGTTGTCGGTTGGTTCTTATTATTTGCTTTACACACCAAACTAGCAATGTTCCCAATGATTCTAATCGCCATTTTAATTGAAGGTGGTAATGCCTTCGTTATGATGCCCGCAACGACTTTAGGTGGTAATTCTCTATCTGAAGATTTAATTCCTCATGGAACAGCCATTATCACGACTGTCAGACAATTACTCGGTTCATTAGGAGTAAGCTTGGCCACATTGATTCTAGTTACAACTAATCAAAAGCACAATTTACCAGCCAATAATGGTTTGATTGGTTTCCAAAATGTGTTTGGATTCTTCTTCTTCATGGCTGTTATCGGTTTTGTCTTTGCATTATTAATTAAGAATAAAAAGAAAAATTAAAACAAGAGATATGGCTTTTAGTCAGCTCTTAAACATTAAAGAACAATAACCTTGTGGTAATTGAATTTCAATTAACCACAAGGTTATTTGTTTTGAGGACAACATACATATATACATAACACTTCTTATTTCAAATAATTTTTAATTAATTTACTATTTCTAATTATTAAATCATGATTATATACTTTTTCTTGATCAGAATCTCTTACTGCTCTCCAGAGAATTGAAGCAACTTTCATAGGATTATTATATTTCTTTGAGAATTTATCGTTTCTGAAATCACGTACAAATTTATTCCATTGATAAGTCTGTTCTTCTTTATTTTGGGTTAAATCTACTTTATTTTCTATCACGTGAATTAAATCAGCCACCGTGGCCTTTGTATCTTCATTCTTCTCAACTTCTCTCATTTTAATACCCATTGATTTACGAAATGAGAACTTCGGCACGTCATAATAGTCTTCAAAAAATTTTCTAGCCTCTTTATTTAAAGAAAATCCTGAATTCAATAACTTAGTCTCCAAGGTAATATCTTTTGCTTGTAGTTTCTCATTGGTACTTCTTCTTATCTTTCTTGCAGGTTTAATATTTGATGACGGGACTCCATCTAAAAACTGTACAATATAGTTTGTTAATTCAGCCTTTGTTCCATATGTCGGTAATTTGTATTCTCTACAAATTCTTTGTACCAATAAAAACTAATAAATACATTACTACTCAATTTCGAATCAAACTGTGGCCTACTAGACATCATTTCCTCCAATATTTTAAATAATCCCACACTAAAATTTTATTACATCTAGTCCAAATCGATTACCTGGCTCCTTTTATGCATCAAATGAGTTACAATTATATTTTGAAATAACTATTTAGGAGTACATTTTGTTTAAAGAAAAACCTGCTCGTAAAACTATTCTAATTGCCGCTATTTTTTTTATTTTTCTGTTAATTTGGACCCTCTGGCAATTTCATTTTAATTATATGGTCGCTTCATATGATACAATTTTCCATTCCCAAAGAATCTATGAAATTCGTCTAGCCTTTTTAAATCACACATTACCTAGCTGGCTTAATTTCAATACGTTCTTCTTTACTGGTCAAGCAATCAACGGAATGTATCCCGATTATACCTTATGGCCTTTTGTTTGGATAACTAACTTTTTAACTCCGATCCATCAAATAATTGCGATTCGAGCTTTGATTGCTGCAGGAAGTTTTGTTGTGACCTTTTTGTCGCTCAACAAACGTTTCTCCAGTCAAAATGCTGTTTTAGCAGCCAGTATTTTTGCATTATCTGGCTCAGTTTTAAAAGATTTAACTGGTGAAATGCAGTCAGGAACTGCCATTATCATGATGTTCATTTTCCCAATTTTATTCACTTTAAAAGATATTATTCAGAGTAAAAATTGGGATTTGAAATTAGTCTTAAAGACTGCTCTTTTGATGACAATTGTCGTTAATTCACATCTTTTGAGTGCCGTTACAATTACGATTGTCGCGGGTATTTGTCTAATTATTGAAACTATATTGCGTAAAAACTTTTGGTCCTGGATCAATCTTTTGGCAGCTGCTTTTTTGACCATTCTCTTATCACTACCGATTATTGAACGCGTGATGGCTATTTCCAAATCTGGGCTATTATCGCCTTTTGGCAAGGGAAATATCATCAGTCTCTCATTGTGGGAACTGGTTAAAAAACCGGACTGGGATGCTAAAGCGACGATTTCTGGGGCAACAATCGTCTTCTTGGTAATTGCTCTGGCCGGTCTGCGCAAATCCAATCTGAAACGACTTCTACCTTGGTTAGTCGTGGAACTTATTTTAGTCATCTTGTCATCAAATATTTTCCCTTGGAAATTATTCAACTCACTTCCAATCATTAACAACTTTCAATATGCCAATTGGCGTTTTGGAATTTTCCTTGGTGTCATCCCGATTTTGTTAATCTTACTAGCTTATGAGAAAAGACTGGCGACAATCATTCTAATGTTCTTAACCCTAGTCAGCTACCCGATGGCAATTTACACTGCCAATCACAATCAACATTTCAAGGCTGACAATGCGGTAGTGGTAACGCAATTCACCCAAAAACAAATTCCCCAGAATAAAACTGTTAAACTAACTTCGACTGGTATCAACAGTGATAAGATTATGCGCTCGTTGCTACCTGATTACACGCCTGACACAACCCCACTGCAAAAAGATAGCGATGGAATGTTTCTCGATGGCTCAATTATTTATCCACTAGCCAATCACCTGGGACAGACTCCGCAAAAGGATTTCATTTTGACACCTAAGAGCACTATTAAAAGTGTCACCTGGAGCGGTCAAAACATCCCCAAAGGTAATATTACTTTACCAAGTTATGGCTATAAATCATTACAATACCGCATAACTTTGAACGGCCAACCAATTGCTTGGCATTTGAGTGATCATGGTTTAATAACCATCAACATTCCGAAAAACCTTCAAAAAATGGACGTCAAGATTAAGTGGCTAACACCAAAAGTTTATCCAGTGTTGTTGATTTTCTCATCGCTTCTGTATCTATTGTTACTTGGATACTTGATTAGATTGTATCCGCGCTTCATTGGAAACGCTTTTTCAAAAATAAAAGCAGTGTTATAATATTATTAGGATTTAAATGGATGCGTGAATTATTCCTAGACTTTTTCCTACCAGAATAGACACACAGTTACCAAAGAGCTATAAGCAAAAGGCTACCTAAAAATTCTACATACACGATAATGTCCTAGTTTATTCATATTAAACGAAAAGGAAGTGTCGTCTGATGTTCTATTCATATTTGAAATTAGGTCCTAGAGATGGATTCATGTTGATTGCCGCTTTTATTATGTTGATTTTAACATTAATCTTTAAATGGTCAGTATGGGAATTTACATTTTCTATTGTCGCAATCATAATCGCCTTCTTAGCAGGAAGAATGAAACCAGACAAGAAGAACGTGCTTGCCTTCTTGAAAAGATAAAAATAAACTAATAAAAAAGAAGCTGTACTAATGAATTTCATTAGTATAGCTTCTTTTTGTTGGCGTAGTATGCCGTCCTCCATAGCAAAGCCGATTTTAGCTGGAACGATGTGGGCACAACTTTGAGCTTTTGCAAATTACGCAAAATCTCAAAGCTTGGCCTTATTCTAAGCGCTAAAGCGCTAAGAATAATTTCACATCTGAGCCAAATCGGCTTTGCTATTCCGGACTGAATTTCACACTTATTTGTTATTTGCTTTCCATTTGTTTAAAAATAGAAATTCTATTCTAGTTTGGAATTTGGTATTTTGATAACTATAATTGCGCCTCCCTTATTAAAATAGAGATAATAATGAAAAAAAGAGAATCTTACTTTTTACAGCAATTTACTGCAATTCTAGTAAGATCCTCAATTATCTTTTTATTAAATTACTTCAATTAAACTATAGAAACACAATAGCGTATCCAGACTATAAAACAACTGATCATTAATCACGAATAGAACTTATATCCCATTCAGAATTCATTGAAATAACCCCTAGATCTGCATTCTAGTCTGGAGCAACAGCTCTGGGAAATGCTCAGCCGTCAAATTCTAGTTAGCGATTTATCGCTTACTAGAAGGCCGAGCTTGGAAATGCCGCGCACTTTGCGGTAGTTTCAAGTCGTGCCGACAGCGTTCCAGCGTTTCCCAGAGCTGTTGCGGAAGACGGCAGTTACCCACCACAACCAAATTAAACTTTTGCTGTCTCAGCTAACTCGTTTAATTTCCGTAAACGGTGATTGATTCCTGACTTGGAAATTGGGCCGCTTGGTACCATCTCGCCTAATTCCTTTAAAGAAACCTCGGGATTTTCCAAACGCAATACCGCAATTTCTCGTAATTTATCTGGTAAGGAATCTAAGCCTACCGTTGCCTGCAAATGCTTAATATTTTCGATTTGGCGTTCAGCGGCAGCTACCGTCTTGTTAATATTAGCATTTTCACAATTGACTAAGCGGTTAACTGAATTTCTCATGTCACGCACAATCCGAATGTCCTCAAACTTCAACATTGAATTCGTCGCTCCAATCAATTGTAAGAAATCAGCAATTTTTTCCGCTTCCTTCAAATAAACGATGTATCCATTACGGCGCTTCGTCGTCCGAGCGTTCAAATGGAAATAGTTCATCATTTGAGCGATTCCTTCATTGTGATCTTCATAGAGTGAATAAATCTCTAAATGATATCTAGAGGTCTCGGGATTATTGACACTACCAGTAGCTAAAAAGGCCCCACGAAGATATGAACGCATCCGTTGATCTTCGTTTAGAACTTCTTCAGGTACATCGGTGTTGATCGACAAACCGGATTCATCTAAAATATCTAAATCTGTCAGTACCCGATTCGTGTCATACTTCAAACGAACTAGATATTGATTATTTTTCTTCAATTTCATCTTTTTTCGCACAAGTAGTTCTGATTCAATTCCATACTTTTGCTTAATCAAAGAAAAAATTCTTCTTGCAATAGCAGCGTTCTCAGTCTGTGCAGTTAAGACGAAATGATGATTTTGTAAACTTAATGAGCCATTCATTCTTAATAACGCTGACAATTCTACTCGAGCGTGTTCGGGATGGACGACTAATTTTGTGAGCTCTTGTTTGACCTCACTTGCATATGAAACCACTAACGTCTCACCTCATTTTTTCTATTACCAGATTGCAGCGACAAATTAATAATTTCGCGTGCAACCTTTTTACCATCATGGAATGCACCTTTGTCGTGGAGCGACAAGAAGTCATCTTGAATGACCTTGCATCCCATCTTACGAAGACCAGCAAAATCAGTCTCGACTTGATTTACGTACTCATCATATTTTTTATGATCCATGTAACCATCAGGAATAGCTCTCGTATTGACCAAAACAGTATCAATAAAATTGCCACCTAAATGACGATTCAATACTCGTACGTGATCGGCATCAGTGAAGCCTTCAGTTTCACCAATTTGGGTCATAATATTACAAATATAAACCACTTCCGCAGAAGTTTGTTTAACAGCTTCACCAATATCCTTGATCATCAAGTTTGGCAAAATACTAGTAAATAAACTACCAGGACCTAGAACAACTACATCAGCTTGCATGATTGACGCAATGACTGAAATAACTGACTTAGGCTCTTTTTCAGGATTATCTGAATCAGTTACCCAGACTCGTTTGACATGTTTACCTGAGTGAGTAATTTCATGCTCACCAGCAAGTTTTGTGCCATCAGTAAATTCCGCATGCAAAGTTAATTTCGTATTGCTGGCAGGAAAAACGTGACCGTCAACTTTCATCATCTTGGATAATTCTTGAACAGCGTCAAAGATGTTAGGTGACATTTCTGTCAATGCGGCGATAATCAAATTACCGATCGCATGCCCTGAAAAGAAATCATCATTACTCTTGAAACGATATTGGAAAACGTCCATATCAACTTTGGGTAAATCAGATAGTGATGCCAAAACATTTCGAATATCCCCAGGAGGGACAACGTTAATGTAATCACGAATAATACCTGACGATCCCCCATCATCAGCTACTGTCACGATTGCAGTAATATTAGCATCCATATTTCTCAAACTATTTAATACAACTGGTAAACCAGTACCCCCACCTATAACTACAACTTTGGGACGACGCCCTTTAACAACACGAACTATCCTATTTGCGGCCATCTTCGATTACCTTCTTTTGAGATTTTTCCATGTCACGATGAGTTATATCAACGTAGTACTTCTTCTTTAAGTCAGTACCTAAACGTTGAGCAATTGCGACTGAGCGGTGTTGCCCACCAGTACAACCGATTGCTATCGTTAAACTAGTTTTACCTTCTTTTTCATAACCCGGGACGATATCCTTTAATAATCCATAAAATTTATCATAGAAATTCTTTGTTTCTGGATCATCCATCACATAATCGTAAACAGGTTTATCCATCCCTGTTTGGGTCTTTAATTCTTTAATATAAAACGGATTCTTCAAAAATCTGACATCCATTACAATATCAGCATCAATTGGCAAACCATATTTGAAACCAAATGACATTACTTCAATATGGAATGTTGGCATTCCCGTTGATTCTTGGAAATGATTAAAGATTTCTTCACGCAATTGTCTAGGAGTCAAGTCAGTCGTATCAATTTCAACTGAAGCCCGACCCTTAATTTCGGAAAGCAATTCTCTTTCTTTTTCAATCCCGTCAAGTAAACGTCCTTCCATTGCCAAAGGATGACTGCGACGAGTTTCTTTATAACGAGATACTAATTCTTCGTCAGATGCATTCAAGAAGAGAATCTTCATATCGACTTTTTGATGCTTCTCTTGTTCATCTTCATCAACTTGAGACAACATTGAAAAGATCTCATCATAGAACGCACGTGATCTAATGTCGACAACCAAAGCTACTTTCTTGATTGTTCCAGATTCATGAACTAATTCCCAGAACTTAGGTAACAAGTTAGGTGGCATGTTATCAATACAAAAATAACCTAGATCTTCAAAAGATTGCATGGCAACAGTTTTACCCGCACCACTCATACCGGTTACTATAACTAATTTAAGTGTATCTTTTGTCATTTTGCACCTCACATTCCATATAAGCATACCATAACAAGCCGGGCGTGTCAGTTTTTAAAAATAAAAAAGCTGCTAAATCTTTTAAAACGATTTAACAACTTTTATAAAAATTTTATTGCGCATCCTTGGTACGTTTAGTGTCACGTTCCAAGATTGGTTTAAGATATTGACCAGTGTAACTATCTTTGACTTTAATAATATCTTCAGGTGTTCCTTGAGCAACGATTTTACCGCCGCCCTCACCACCTTCAGGACCAAGATCAATCAACCAGTCAGCTGATTTAACAACGTCTAAATTGTGTTCAATAACCAAAACAGTATTGCCTTCATCGACTAGACGTTGCAAGACACCCAACAGACGTTTGATATCGTCAGTGTGTAAACCAGTCGTAGGCTCATCTAAGATATAAAAACTCTTACCGTTTGACTTCTTATATAGTTCAGAAGCCAGTTTCATTCTTTGAGCTTCACCACCAGATAATTGGGTAGCCGATTGTCCTAATGAAACATAACCTAGCCCAACATCTTGAATTGTTTGCAACTTACGTTTGATCTTAGGAATATTGCTAAAGAAATCTAATGCTTCAGAAACCTTCATATCAAGAACTTGGGCGATGTTCTTACCTTTATACGTAACTTCCAAAGTTTCCGAGTTATAACGTGTTCCATGACAAACTTCACAGGGCACGTAAACGTCAGGCAAGAAATTCATTTCAATTTTAATAATTCCGTCACCACGGCAGTTTTCACAACGGCCACCTTTAATATTGAAAGAAAATCTACCTTTCTTGTAACCACGCAACTTAGCTTCATTAGTTTGAGCAAAGAGATCACGAATATCATCAAAGACTCCAGTATAAGTAGCCGGATTACTTCTTGGCGTACGTCCAATTGGACTTTGATCAATGGCAATCATCTTTTCCAAATTCTCATAGCCAGTTATCTTCTTATATTTACCTGGCTTTTGTGAATTATGGTTCATCTTTTGTGCCAAAGCCCGTTTCAAAATCATATTAACCAAGGTTGATTTACCGGAACCAGAAACTCCAGTTACAACGATAAACTTACCCAATGGAAATTTGACATTTAATTTCTTCAAATTATTTTCTTGAGCCCCAAAGACTTCAACAAAGTCCCCATTGCCCGGACGTCGTTTCAATGGCACTGGAATAAACTTCTTACCAGCCAAGTATTGACCAGTCAAAGATTTAGGATTCTTTTCAACTTCACTTGGAGTTCCAGCTGCCACGATCTGACCACCATTTTCACCAGCACCAGGTCCGACATCGATTAAATAATCGGCAGCGCGCATAGTATCCTCATCGTGTTCAACCACGATCAAAGTATTACCGAGATCACGCATTTTCTTCAATGAACGAATCAAACGGTCATTATCACGTTGATGCAAACCAATTGAAGGCTCATCAAGAATGTACATTACTCCAGACAAGTTTGATCCAATTTGCGTTGCTAAACGAATTCTTTGAGCTTCACCACCAGATAATGTTCCGGCTGAACGAGACAAAGTTAAATATTCCAAACCAACGTTGATCAAGAAAGTTAATCGATCTTTGACCTCTTTTAAAATTGGTTTCGCAATAACCGTATTCTGTTCACCAAACTCGACTGCTTTAAAGAATGGTAGTTCATCTTTGATTGACATGTCAGAGACTTCCGCAATGTCCTTGCCAGAAATTTTGACTGCCAAAGCTTTCTTGTTCAAACGTTTACCGTGGCAAACTGGACAAGTAAGTTCAGTCATATACTTTCTCATGACTTCACGAGTAAAGTCACTGTTAGTTTCGTGATAACGACGATTGATATTAGGAATTACCCCTTCAAACGCAACGTCAACATCACGAACGCCTCCAAAATCATTTTCATAATGGAAATGGAAGTTTTTGCCATCTGATCCATGCAAAATAATATCTTGATCTTTTTGTGGCAGCTTCTCAAATGGCGTATTCATATCAATTCCGAATTCTTTACATGCTTGGGCCAACATTTCTGGATAATACTGTGAACTGATGGGATTCCAAGGTTCAATTGCTCCCTGAGCCAAAGTCTTTGATTGATCAGGAATTACTAAATCCAAGTCAACTTCCAATTTAATTCCTAAACCGTCACAATTTTCACAAGCTCCAAATGGTGCGTTGAAAGAAAATAGTCTAGGTTCAAGTTCACCAACAGTAAAACCACAGAGTGGACAAGCATTCTTTTCTGAAAAGACCATCATGTCTGAACCAATAACATCGACGTTCATGTAACCATCGGATAATCTTAAAGCTGCTTCCACAGAATCGAACAAGCGTGATTTGATATGGTCATTGATCACGATTCGATCGACTACCACGTCAATACTGTGTTTCTTATTCTTATCCAGTTCGATATCTTCACTAACGTCATGAATTTCGCCATCAACTCTAATTCTGACATAACCTTGTTTCTTAATTTGATTCAAGGCTTTTTTGTGTTGACCACGTTTAGCACGAACAACTGGTGAAAGAATTTGCAGTTTAGTTCCCTCATCCAATTTCAAAATTGCATCGACCATCTGTTGGGCCGATTGACTGGTAATTTTAGTTCCATCGTTAGGACAGATTGGTGTTCCTACTCGAGCCCACAAGAGACGTAAGTAGTCATTAATTTCGGTGACCGTTCCAACTGTCGAACGAGGATTCTTTGAAGTTGTCTTCTGATCAATTGAAATAGCTGGACTCAATCCGTCGATCGAATCAACATCTGGTTTATCCATTTGTCCTAAAAATTGTCGTGCATAAGAAGATAGACTTTCAACATAACGTCTTTGCCCTTCAGCGTACAACGTATCGAAGGCTAGAGAACTTTTTCCCGAACCAGACAAACCAGTCATAACGACTAACTTATCTCGAGGAATCGTTACATCAATATCTTTTAAATTATGGGCACGTGCACCATGAATCACAATTTTATCATTTAACATATTAATTACATTTCCGCCTTTAATTCTAAAATCGTATCACGTAAGTGAGCCGCTGCCTCAAAGTCGAGTTTCTTAGCAGCTGCTTCCATTTGTTCAGTTAAATTCTTCAACAATTCTTTTTGTTCTTTCTTACTCATATCCTTAAAGTCGATATCGTCATCGATCTTTTCAGTCTCTGATTCTGAATTATCAACCTTTTGGAACATTGAAATAGCATCACGAATTGGTTTAACAATCGTCTTAGGTGTGATGTGATGTTCTTTGTTGAACTTCTCTTGAATCTCACGACGACGAGCGGTGGCGTCAATTGCACCACGCATTGAATCAGTAATACTATCCGCATACATGATAACTTTACCATGTTCATTTCTAGAAGCACGACCAATGATCTGAACTAAGGAACGTTCTGCTCTCAAAAAGCCTTCCTTATCAGCATCCAAAATAGCGATCAATGAAACTTCTGGAACGTCGATTCCTTCTCGTAGTAAATTGATTCCAATTAAGACATCAAATTTACCTAAACGTAAGTCACGGATGATTTTCGTTCTTTCCAAAGTCTTGATATCACTGTGTAAATATCTAACCTTGATTCCCAAGTCTTTGAAGTAATCAGTCAAATCTTCAGCCATTTTCTTAGTCAAAGTCGTGACAAAGACCCGTTCATGTTTTTCCACACGATCATTTATTTCAGCAACTAAATCATCAATTTGCCCCATAATTGGCCGAACTTCAATTTTAGGATCCAATAGACCCGTTGGACGAATGATCTGTTCTACTTTATCTTGAGTCCGTTCAAGTTCATAAGGACCTGGTGTAGCTGAAACATACAAAATTCGATTGACATGTTTTTCAAATTCATTCAATTTCAATGGACGGTTATCCAATGCACTTGGCAAGCGGAAACCGTAATCGACTAACATTTGTTTTCTGGCGCGGTCCCCATTGTACATCCCGCGGACTTGCGGCATAGTAACGTGGGATTCATCAATCATAATGTTGAAATCCTTAGGGAAGAAATCTAACAGGGTGAATGGTGGTTCACCTTCAGCACGCCCTTCCATGTGGCGTGAATAGTTTTCAATTCCTGAGGTATATCCCATTTCCCGCATCATTTCAATATCATATTCAGTTCTTTGCTTGATACGTTGAGCTTCAAGCAATTTACCTTCTTTTGTAAATTTAGCCACTTGTTGATCCATTTCATTCTTGATCCGTTTCAAAGCTTCATCCATCTTCGAATCACTGATCATAAAGTGAGTTGCTGGGAAAATCCCGATATGGTCCATTTGACCTTTGATTTCACCGGTCAAGGCATCCATTTCGATGATTCGATCAATTTCGTCTCCGAAAAATTCCACTCGAATCGCATTGTCATCTCGAGAAGCTGGGAAAATATCGACAACATCCCCACGAACTCTGAATCTTCCACGTTGAAAATCGATATCGTTTCGTTCGAATTGATTGTCGACTAATTCCTCTAACAAGGTGTCACGAGCAATCTGTTGTCCAACCCGCAAAGAAATAATACTGTCCGCATATTCTCTCGGATCACCTAAACCGAAAATACAAGAAACTGAAGCAACGACAATCACGTCATTACGTTCTAAGAGTGAACTAGTAGCTGAATGCCGTAATTTATCAATTTCATCGTTGATACTAGAATCTTTTTCAATATACGTGTCACTTGAAGGCACATAAGCTTCTGGTTGGTAGTAATCATAGTAACTCACAAAATATTCAACGGCATTGTGTGGGAAGAATTCTTTCATTTCACCGTACAATTGGCCAGCTAAAGTCTTATTGTGCGAGATGATTAAAGTTGGTTTATTCAGATTCTTGATCACGTTTGCCATGGTAAAGGTCTTCCCAGTCCCAGTGGCACCCTCAAGTACGACTTCTTTATCACCTTTTTGAAAATCTTTCGTTATCTTATCAATAGCTTGAGCTTGATCCCCAGCAGGTGAGTACTTGGAAACTAAGTCAAACTTATTATCATTTACTCTATCAATCACGAATTAATTGACCCCCTTTGAGCTAAAAAAAACATCTAACTCACCGAATTAGATGTAATTAATGTCAGGTATATCGCTTGCTCTATATTACCATAGCGAACATATTTTCGCCACGATTTTAATCGGAAGTTGTTAGTCTTGGTAACATCAAAAAGATGATCAAACCAATCAAGAATAAGATACTCAATGATGCGGCACCAATCGTTGATTTACCAGTGATTTGTGTCACGATTCCAACCAAAATAGGTCCTAGAACTGCTGAAAATTTACCCAAAATATTATAAAAGCCAAAGAATTCACTACCAGATTCTTTAGGAATCAACTTACCAAAATAAGACCGACTCAAAGCTTGGATTCCACCTTGCGAAGTTCCTACTAAGACTGCTAAAATCCAGAAATCTGTTGCAGTAGTTAGTTTTAAAGCATAAAGACAGATGCCAAAATACAAAACAATTCCTAACAAAATACCGGCACGAGCTGAAACTTGATTAGCCAGCCAACCATACAAAATGGAAAATGGGAAAGCTACCAATTGGACAACCAACAAAACTAACATCAAAGTCGTAGTATTGATTCCCATATCCATTCCAATTGAAGTTGCCATCGTAAAAATCGTATCGACCCCATCAATATAGAAGAAATAGGCCACTAAGAACCAAGCTGCTGCCTTATATTGACGTAGATGAGTCATCGTCTCCCAAACTCGCTTGAAACTGGAAATGACCGGATGCGGATTGGCCGGTAAAGAATAAACTTGATGAACATTTTTTAGCATTGGTAGATAAAAGACTATCCACCAGACTGCTGCTAAGACGAAACTCCACCTTGCCACACCGTAACTTGACAACATCCCAAAGCCGCTAGTCAGTTGTAACACTAAGAATATTATAAACGCCACGACTCCACCTAAATATCCGTAAGCATAACCATTCGACGAAATTGAATCCATCTCATAATTATCAGCCACATCAGTTAAGAAACTATCGTAAAACAAATTTCCAGCCGAATAGCCAATTATCGACAGGATATACACACCTATCAACATTTGCCATTGGCTCGAAGGTACAACTGCCAAACCAAATGTCATGATGATTCCCAAAAAGGCAAAGTAATTCATCAACTTCTTTTTATGATGGGGATAATCTGCTAAAGCACCTAAAACAGGTGCCAAAATTGATACTAATAATGTTCCAAAACTGTTGGCGTATCCCCAAAAAGCTGTCGCATTGGCAGCTGATACTCCAGAGTTTTGCGCAACGGATTTAAAGTAAACTGGCAAAACGGCGGTCGTAACAATAATTCCGTAGCCCGAATTGGCCCAGTCGTAAAAAATCCAACTCCATTGTTTTTTATTAAACCTCATAAATTTCCTCTATTCTCTAAAAACATCTTCAATACAGTTACCGGCTATCTTTTGATCAAACTTTAAGCCTAACAACTTTGCAAAGGTCGGTGCTTCATCCACCAAGTTTGCCTTTTCAACGGTTTGATTCTCTTTAACCATTGGACCATTGAAAATAACTGTCGTTTTGTAACCCGTTTTTTGAGGGTGATATCCGTGAACACCTTGATAGCGGTCAGGATTACCCATCATTTCGGGTGACACTTTTTCAACTACTTGCGGACGATCGCTTTCATCCGTGAAATAGTAACCAGGTTTTGCTTCAACCATCAAGGTACAGTTAGGATCAGCTCCCATAGCAGCGGCTTCTTGAGCTGAATAAATCTTTTCCACACCTTCGATGCTTGCGACTAATTCCTTGAGACGCTCCATTTGGTCAAAATTGCGGGTATAAATGTAAGTACTGCCGTCACAAGTCTTAGCCATTACTGACCATTTTTTCTTGAAAGTTTGATCAGGTTTTGCCGTCAACCAACCTCTCTTAGCAAACATAGTATTCAAGTGAATCATTTTATCAACGTTAATTTGATAATGATCACCCAAGATAACAAAATTGGTATCCTCAAAAGTCCCCGCTCTTTTAGTAGCATCGATTACTTGTTTAACGTGCTTATCTAGCCGGTGCAAAGCTTGCATCGCCTCATCAGAACGAACGCCATAACGATGCCGCATACTATCCATGTCAACTAAATGCAGCAATGTCAAATTTGGTTGTTTGTTTTCAATCGTATCAACCGCACAAGCAGTGATAAATTCATCTAGTTGTGGTTGTTTGATCCCATCACGCAATTTACCGTACTTCTTATCCATTTCCAAAATGAATAAAGGTGAACTAGCTTTCAAAGAAACTAGAACTTGATTAGTCCAAATTCGGTTAGGAAAAATTTCCGCCAAATTGTAAGTTATTTTACTTCCGGCTGTAACGGGCCACAAAAAAGCTGCTGTTTTCAAGCCTTTTTCATGAGCCAAGTCGTACAAAGTAGTTGATTTAACATCTTTTTGATACCAGAACCAATCAGGTGAACGACGTTCTGGTTGAATTTTAGTGTTATTAACAATTCCGTGCACATTAGGATATTGTCCGGTAATGATTGATGTATGTGATGGATAGGTCAAAGTTGGATAGATTCCTTGAACCTTTTTGACCCAGGTTCCACTTTCGACCAATTTATTCAAAGTTGGCAATTCTGATCTGTGTTCATCAATGTCTCTAAATCCTAGAGAATCGAGCGAAATTATAATTAAATGTTGATTGTTAGACAATTCTCTTTCCCCTTTTCACAAACTACATGAAAATATTATATCGCAGTTACGACAGAGTTGTAACGATACAAAAAATAGAATAAGAACAGATTTTTGATTTTGTCTTATGATGTGGCGGTGGTTGATGCCGTCTTCCGCAACAGCTCTGGGAAACGCTGGAACGCGGTGGACGCAACTTGAAGCCAATTCCAGGCCCGGGAATTGTCTCCAAGATTGGTCTTTCGGTAAGTGCTAAAGCACTAACCAAAATTTCACGGCTGAGCATTTCCCAGAGCTGTTGCTCCAGACTGAATTTCAGTTTTTTGCAGTATTCCAGTAAATTCGGAAATTAGATAGACCTCTGTTCAGATTAAATAATTTACTGCTTTATAGTCTGAATACGTTAATATTTTGATTGATTTAATACGATATTAAAAAAAGAGACTTTTACTAGAACATCAGTAATTAGCAATGTCTAGTAACATTCTCTTTTTATTGCTTTTATTATTGTTACTTCTTTTTTAAATGGAGCGAAGCACGATAACTAGTTAATGTGTCAAACCTTACTTTTGAATAGAATTGGTATTCCTAAAAGAATGGAAAACAAATAAAACATAGAAATGAAATTCAGTCCGGAATAGCAAAGTCGATTTGGCTCAGCCGCCAAATTCTTGTTAGTGCTTTAGCACGTACAAGAAGGCCAATCTTTGAGATTTTTCCGAACTTGAAAAAGCTCAAAGTTGTGCCGGCAGCGTTCTGCCAAAATCGACTTTGCTATGGAGGACGGCATACTTCACCCACCCCACAAAAAAAGAGACAAGAATTTTCTTGTCCCTTTAAAGTATATTTAATTTTATTCCCAGCCTTCGATTTCTTTTGCAAAATCTGCTAGTTTCTTTGAAGCTCCTTCTTCAGTGTCGCTCTTAACGCCAACATAGAACTTCAACTTAGGTTCTGTACCAGAAGGTCTGGCAGCTACCCATGTGTCGTCTGCTAAAACATACTTCAGAACATCGGCCTTTGGTAAGCCTGTTTCTTTAGTACCTTCAGCTGTCTTGTCAGTATCATTGAGATAATCGATTGATTCAATGACTTTTACACCGCAAATTTCGTCGATTCCTTCTTCACGAAGTGTCTTCATGATATTAGCCATCTTATCTTTTCCAGAAATTCCTTCAAATGTCTTGGAAATTGTCTTTTCACGATAATAACCAAATTCTTTGTAAAGATCTTCTAGAGCATCATAGATTGTCTTACCTTTTGATTCGTAATAAGCGGCAGCTTCTGCCAACAACAATGTTGATTGCATAGCGTCTTTGTCACGAACGAATGGTTTAACTAGATAGCCATAGCTTTCTTCGAAACCAAAGAGGAATTCGTTACTTCCTGTTTCTTCAAATTGTTCAATCTTTTCAGCAATATATTTGAATCCTGTTAAAACATTGAACATCTTAATATCATATTTATTAGCGATAGCTGTTGCTAATTCTGATGAAACAATTGATTTAACAACGGCTCCGTTATTAGGTAAAGCATTTAGGCCCTTCTTGGCATGTAACAAGTAATTCAAAAGCACTGAAGCAATTTGGTTACCTGTCATCAATTTGTATGAGCCATCAGGTTGTCTAACGGCTGCTCCTAAACGATCAGCATCAGGATCAGTGGCAATTAAAATATTAGCACCGATCTTTTTACCTCGTTCAATTGCCAAATCAAAAGTTTGGGCGAACTCAGGATTCGGAAATGGCGTTGTTGCAAATTCTGGATCAAGAATAGCTTGCTCAGTCACCATATTAAAGTTTTTAAATCCTAACTTTTGGAAGATTCTTGGAGCAATCATCTTACCAGTACCATGAAGTGGTGAGTAGACGAACTTCATCTTGTCACCAATGTTTTCAATCAAATCACGGTTAACAATTACAGTTTCAAGATTCTTCATATAGTTTAGATCGACATCTTCACCAATTAGGGTCAAAAGTTTTTCGGCTCTTAATTGTGTGACTGGCTTTACTTTAATAGCAAACAAGTCGTCAGCTTTTCTAGCAAAGCTAGTGATGTTATCTGATTCCTTTGGTGGCATCTGTCCACCATCTGGACCATAAATCTTAAAACCATTGTATTGCTTAGGATTGTGGCTAGCTGTAATCATAATACCAGCATATGTTGGAATACTTCTTACAGCAAAAGATAATTCTGGTGTTGGTCTGAGACTGTCAAACACATAACTGTGAATTCCGTGAGCACCTAGAACTTTAGCTGATTCATAAGCAAAATCTTGTGAATAGTAACGTGAATCATAACTGATTGCAACACCTTGAGCTTTAGTTGATTCATCCAATGTATCCATGAATGAAGCTAAACCTTCAGCTGCTTGACGAACTGTGTAAATGTTCATCCGATTGATACCAGGTCCAATCAATCCACGCATACCAGCTGTTCCAAACTCCATAGGTTGATAGAAGGCTTCTTCAGCAACTTTATCATCCTTTTTCATTTCATTTAGTTGCTCTTTCATATCAAGATCCAAATCTTTGTAGTCGAGCCACTTTTGCATATTATCTTGCCAAGACATTAACTAAATCCTCCTAATTTGTAAGTACTTACAACTATTATAGCAATCATAGAGTACTATTTATATTTGATTACGACAGTTTAAAAGATTTTTTTTAAAATATCCTTAAAAATTGTCTTCAAATAAACAAATTAGTCGAAATTATTACTGATGATTCTGTTGATGTCTGTGTCATAATATTTCGCTAAAGCAATCAAAGTGTCAATATCTGGCATTCTAATACCTGTTTCATAATGGGACAAAGTTGTGACGTCAATATTAAGATGTCTAGCAACTTCCTTTTGTGTTACATTTCTTTCTTTTCTGAGAATTTTTAAATTTCGAGCAATATTAAAACCGGATTCATTCATTAGCTTATTCATTTTTTTATCAACTACTTCACGCATAAGAATCACTTCCTGTCTTTTACTAATAGTATATGTTTAAACATGTCTATATTCAATCCATATGTTAATAATAATTTTTTCGTTTTTTAGAAAATCCTTGTGCCACAAGCATAAAAAAAGGATTACAAGATGGATACTTCCACCTCATAATCCTCATTATTTAAATTGTAAAAATTAATTACTTAGTTGCTACTGAGTCGTCAGCTAATTCTTGAATGTAGTTGTAAGCTTGTTGTCCGGCAATACCACCTTCACCAACAGCTGTTGCTACTTGGCGTAAATCTTTTTTACGAACATCACCGACAGCAAAAATTCCAGGAACCTTTGTTTCCATATGTTCATTAGTGTTGATCCAGCCAGCTTCATCAAGCACACCTAAATCTTTGAAAGGTGCTGTCATTGGTTGAATACCAACGTAGATAAAAGCACCTTTAGCAGGAACGACATGTTCTTCGCCAGTCTTTTTATCAATGTATCTAACGCCAGAAACTTTATCATCGTCACTCATGATCTCTTTTACATCAGCATTCCAAACAAATTTGATCTTGTCATTCTTGAATGCACGATCTTGTAAAATCTTTTGAGCACGTAATTGGTCACGACGGTGAATAATTGTTACAGACTTGGCTAATTGTGTTAAATAGATACCTTCTTCAACGGCAGAATCGCCACCACCGATAACGGCAACGTCTTGACCTTTGAAGAATGCACCATCACAAACGGCACAGTAAGAAACTCCACGTCCTGATAATTCATTTTCACCAGGAACCCCAATTTTCTTATATTGTGAACCAGTTGCGATAATCAAAGCTTTTGCTTCATAATCTCCGTCATCAGTGTGAATGATCTTTGTATCACCCTTATCTTCAACGGATTCAACTGCGCCATAACCAAAGTCGGCACCGAATTGAGTTGAAGATTTATACATCTTTTCACTCAAATCTGGTCCCAAAATTGATTCAAAGCCAGGGTAATTTTCAATCGCAGCGGTGTTGTTCATTTGTCCACCATAAATACCACGATCAAGAATCATAACTGACAAGTTAGCACGTGAAGCATAAAGAGCAGCGGTTAATCCACCAGGACCTGCCCCAATAATTACTACATCATATGATTTCATCGTCGAAATACCTCCTATTACTCAACAAATATTACCATTAATTTTCGATTTATCAATTAGATTGCTCACAACTCATTATACCAAGGGTCATCTAACATCTTTCGACGATAAATCCAGATACCAATTGCAGCAACGAATAAGACCAATGATAGAATCTGAGAAACTCTTACACCAGGTAAAATATATAAACTATCAGTTCTCATCCCTTCAACAAAGAAGCGCACTGCTGGATACCAAATTAAATAACTTAAAAATACTTCACCACGTTTTAACAGATGTTTACGATTGCGTAACACTAAAATCAATACTAAACCTATCAAATTTCCCATTGATTCATAGAGAAAAGTGGGCTGACGGTAAGCTCCATTGATATACATCTGTTCAACTATAAAATGTGGTAAATGTAACGATTGCAAGAAATCCAAGGTTGTCTTTGCACCAAAGGCCTCTTGGTTCATAAAATTACCCCAGCGACCAACTATCTGTCCGAATAAAACTGATGGGGCAGCAATATCTAACATTAACCAAGGAGAAATATTACGTTTCTTACACAAAACTAGCAACACGATAAATGCGGCGATCAAACCACCATAAATGGCGATTCCTCCGTGCCAAATTTTAATAATTTCTCCCGGATAGGCCATATAATAAGGCAATCGGAAAATCACATAATAAATTCTTGCTCCGACTAGAGCGATTGGTACTCCATACAAAACTAAATCCAAAATATTATCTGGATCTAAATGTTTCCTCTTGGCCTCTCTCATAGCCATGATGACACCAATCAGCGCCCCCATGGCAATAATGACACCATACCAGTGAATTTCTAATCCACCTAATTGTAGTGCAATTGGATTTAATGCTAATAAATCAAAAATCATTACTTACCTTCTCCATCTTTTTCCGACTTAGTTTTTGCTTCATTTTCCTTAATCAGCAAACCAAGATTATCTTCGAATTTCTTTGTTGCGTCATAACCCATCTTCTTTGCACGATAGTTCATTGCTGCAACTTCGATAATAATAGAAATGTTTCGACCAACTTTAACGGGGACGGTAATTTGTGGTACGTCGACATCAAAGAAAGCGCGACTCTCTTCCAAAGTTCCAATTCGATCGTAATTCTTGTCTGCTGACCAATTTTCCAAATTAATGATCAATTGAATCTCACTTTGTGAACGAACGGCTCCGGCACCAAAGAGATTCATCACATCGATAATTCCAATTCCACGAATTTCTAGTAGGTGATTCAAAATTTTCGGTGCTTCACCAACGATTGTTTTCTCATCACGTTGATAAACGTCAACACGATCATCAGCAATCAAGCGGTGACCACGTTTGATAAGCTCCAAAGCTGTTTCACTCTTACCAATCCCAGAATGTCCAGTCAAGAGGATTCCAATTCCATAAACATCGACTAAAACACCATGGATTGACTCTCTAGGAGCTAGCTTTTCATCCAAATATTCGGTAATCATACTGGAAAGTCTAGTTGTTGGTAATTCCGAACCAATTACAGGAACGCGGTGTTCCTTGGCAGCTTTAAGTAGTTCTTTACTAGGTTGAATATTTCTCGAAATTAACAAAACTGGTGTGTCTTCACGACAGATCTCCAACATAACTTTATAACGATTATTGGCAGTCATTGAACGTGAATAAGCTGTTTCCGTTTGACCAAACAATTGAATCCGTTCACTTGGATAATAATCAAAATAACCAGTTAATTCGATTCCTGGACGAGAAATATCAGTTGTAATAACCTTCTTCTCTTTTAATAACTCTTCTCCAGCATAAACCTTCAATTCATTATCTTTTACCATTTGATACACAGTAACAAAATTTGTCATTGCTAACCCCCGTTGATTCATATTTATAATAATTTTATCATTTTAGAAACAAAAAAACGCGTTCTAAACGCGTCTTTGAAAATTATCCATCGTATAACTATTAATAATCGAATGACAAATTGCCAAAATCACTGCTACGACAAGCGCTGAACCAAATCCATTAAAATTAAAGCTGCTTGATCCAACTAACGATGAAGTCATCTCGAGTGTGATGGCATTAATGACAAACGAAAACAAACCAAAAGTTATAAACGTGATCGGTAACGAAATAATATGTAAAATCGGCTTGATAGTCCAATTCAAAATTACTAGGACAAAACTAGCAATAATCGCTGTAGCTAAACTATCAACGATAAACATATTGGGCAACAGACGTGCGATTGCAATAAACAATAGTGTCTGGATTGCCACTTTTATTAGTAACCTCATTTCATACCCTCATTCTTTTTCGAATCAATAATATTTCTTCGGTGATTTCATTCTACGTTTAGTCCGATTATAATCCGTTTCTTGGATATTTCGCTTTTCTGGGATTAAAAAAACGCTGATAACATATACCAAGGCTGGCAAAAAATAAGTAAATGGTAATAAGAAGATAAACGCTAAACGAATCCAAGTTGAGTCTATCCCAAAGAAAGCTCCTAAACCACCACAAACACCAGCCAACATTCGATCGGTACTTGATCTTGTGAGTCTTTTATTCATAAGTTTTCACCTCAACTTGTTCAAAAATATACTACATATTCACTAATTTAGCAATTTTACTCGTCAACATTAGGAATATGCTTCCGATTCAGTTCTACCACATGTCCGGTATTTAAGTAAACTACCCACTCACAAATATTAGTTGCGTAATCACCAACACGTTCCAAGTAACTGGCAACTAGCATGTAAGATGAGCCACTTAAAACATTTTCAACTGTCTTTTGCATATCTTTAATACATAATTCATTGATCAAGGTACTCTTTGCATCGATCTCAACGTCACGGTGGGCCACTTCTTCAGCCATTTTACTGTCTTTTTTCAAGTAAGCTTCAAGTGAGTCTTCAACGATACTAGTACTCATTTCACCCATTTCCGCAATCAATTTCTCAATTTCAGGAATTCTAGTCTCGCCTTTAACTCGAATTGTTTCTGAAGCAATACTTACCGCATGATCGCCCATTCTTTCCAAATCAGAACTTGCCTTCAAAACAGTTACGATCATTCTTAAATCAGATGTAACTGGTTGTTGTAAAGCAATCATTTCGAAAGATTCTTTTTCCAGGTCCATCTCGCGTTTGTTGATCACGTGATCATTTTTGATAACTTCTTTAGCCAAAGATTTATCGTGATCAATGTATGCCTTAACTGATTTCATAATAGCTTCACTGGCCATCATGCCCATTTCTGAGAAGCGTAAATGTAAGTTATTTAATTGTTCTTCGAAAGTAGTGCGCATCTTTTTTCTCCTAACCGAATTTTCCTGAAATGTAATCTTCAGTTTCCTTTTCCTTTGGATTTAAGAAAATATTTTTTGTTTTATCCGCCTCAATTAATTCTCCATTTAGGAAGAAAGCGGTTTGATCGGATATTCTCGAAGCTTGTTGCATATTATGCGTAACAGTAATAATCGTATAATCCTCACGTAAATTTAACATTGTATCTTCCACTTTAGATGACGAAATAGGATCCAAAGCACTAGTTGGTTCGTCTAATAAAATAATATCAGGTTTCACCGCTAAAACTCTAGCAATACATACTCTTTGTTGTTGTCCACCAGATAACGACAAAGCACTCTGATGAAGTTTATCTTTGACATCATCCCAAACAGCAGCATTTTTCAAACTAGTTTCAACAGCTTCATCCAAAACTGCCTTATCCTTAACTCCGGCCAATCTTAATCCATAGATAACATTATCATAAATTGAGAACGGAAACGGATTAGGTTGTTGAAAAACCATCCCCACTTGTTTTCTAAGTGCTACTGTATCGACATTTGGAGAGTATATATTTTTACCATTCAATGAAATAGTTCCAGTGATCGTTACATCAGGGATTAAATCATTCATCCGGTTCAAACATCTTAAATAAGTCGACTTACCACATCCGGAAGGACCGATCAAAGCTGTGATCTCATTTTTATTAAAATCTAAATTAATACCCTTTAAAGCTTCTTTTTTTCCATAAAATAAATGTACATCGGAAGATGTTAAAATTTTTTTTGCCACGATTGAATCTCGCTCCTATCCAAAATGTCCTGAAACATAGTCCTCAGTCAATTTAACTTTCGGACGTGTAAAGATTTTTCTTGTCTCATCAAATTCTACTGCGTGCCCCAAGTGGAAAAAGGCTGTATAATCGCTAATTCTAGCCGCCTGTTGCATGTTGTGAGTCACGATGATAATCGTAAATTGATCTTTTAGATTCAGCATCGTCTCCTCAACATTGGAAGTTGAAATTGGATCCAAAGCACTGGCTGGTTCATCCATCAATAAAATATCGGGTTTCATAGCAATCGCTCTGGCAATACACAAACGTTGTTGTTGTCCACCAGATAACGCTAAAGCGCTCTTATTGAGATCATCTTTAACTTGGTCCCAAAGCGAAGCCTGTTTCAAAGTCGTTTCAACAATTTCATCAAGCTTATCCTTATCGTGCAATCCGTGACGTTTCAAAGCAAAAGTAATATTGTCATAAATTGATTTTGAAAAAGGATTCGGGCGTTGAAAAACCATGCCGATATGTTTTCTAACTTCATAAATATCAACGTTATCCTTATTGATATCTAAACCACGATACATAATTTTTCCTTTGACCGTTGCACCTTCAACGTTATCGTTCATCCGGTTCAATGATCTGAGAAAAGTTGACTTACCTGATCCAGAAGCTCCAATCAGTGAAGTTATTTTGTATCTTTCAAATTGAATAGATGCCTTATGAATCGCTTCCTTCTCGCCATAAAACACTTGCAGATCTTCTGTTTTCATGGCGATTTCATGTTTATCTTCATCCAAATGAAGGATGTGTTCCGTTTGTTCAGTCATATATTATTCACCCGTCATCTTTTTGTAAACTAAATTGCCAATATATCTTGCAAGTAAATTGAAAACTAATACGGCAATGATCAAAACTGCTGAAGCCCCTGCAGAAACTTGGACCGCATCAGGAATCAAACCTTCAGAGTTAACCTTCCAAATATGCACTGCCAAAGTCTCCGCCGGACGCATCAGGTTCAAAGGACTCGTAATACTGAAAACATTGAAATTAGTAAAATCTAGTGGCGGAGCACTCTGACCAGCCGTGTAAATCAAAGCTGCGGCTTCACCGAAAACTCTTCCGGCACCGATAATCATCCCTGTGATAATTCCTGGTAAACTGTCAGGAATAATTACGTGAATCACAGTTTCCCACTTAGAAAGTCCTAAAGCTAAGCCAGCTTCTCTTTGTGATTGCGAGACTGACTGCAAAGAATCTTCAACGTTTCTCGTTAAAATTGGCAAGTTAAACACTGTCAGTGTCAACGCACCTGAGAGAATTGAAAAGCCAAATTTGAAACTAATTACGAAAATCAAGAAACCAAACAATCCAACTACGATTGATGGTAAAGAACTTAGAACTTCAATTGAAACTCTAATCAATTCAACCAATTTATTTTTACCGGCATATTCTGACAAATAAATTCCGGCTGCTATTGAAATTGGAATGGAAATCAGCATTGATAAAATCAATAGGAAAAATGAATTAAACAGTTGAATCCCCACACCACTACCAGCTTGAAAAGCTTTTGAGCCAGAAGTTAGAAAATGCCAATTAACATAACGTAAACCACTGCCAAGGATGTAAACTAATAAACCAATCAAAATCAGAACGATCACACCTGACATAAAGTAAATTACGCCAGTTGCAATTTTATCTTTCGTCTTTTCATTAAACATTAAAATTCACCCCGCTTGGCAATCCTTCTAATAACAAAGTTAAAGAGAAGTGACATTAATAATAGTAAGAGTGCCAATGACCAAAGTGCATTATTGGCCGTTGAACCCATAATCGTATTTCCCATATTCATCGTCAAGACACTAGTTAAAGTCGATGACGGTGAAACAAGATTTTGTGGTAATAACATTGCATTACCAATTACCATTTGCACCGCTAAAGCTTCACCAAATGCTCTTGCCATTCCAAAAACAACTGCTGTCAAAATTCCTGGTGTGGCAGCTCTCAAAACAACTTTATGAATCGTTTGCCATCTAGTAGCACCCAAGGCTAAAGAAGCTTCACGATAATATCTAGGAACTGCTTTTAAAGCATCGACTGACATTGAAGTGATGGTTGGCAAGATCATTACAAATAATACAAATGATCCCGCTAGAATACCAAAACCACTACCGCCAGCAATTTTTCTCACAAATGGCACAACAATCGTTAAACCAATAAATCCATAAACTACTGAAGGAATCCCGACTAATAGTTCAATTACTGGTTGTAAAATTTTTCGGCCCCATTTTGGAGAAATCTCGGTCATAAACAAAGCGGCCGCAATCGCAAAAGGAGTCCCTATCAAGGCTGCAATCAGCGTCACTGAAAACGAACCGACGATCATTGGAGCAGCTCCGACGATTGGATGACCGGCACTATCTAATTTATTTGGAGCCCAAACTGAGTGTGTTAAGAAATCAATTGGATTGACACCATCTTTAATAAAAATCAGTACACCCCTGGAAGCGACAAAACCAATAATAGTAACGACTAAAATAACAATGATGGCAGTAAAACTGAAAGAAATAATTTTACCCCGAGTTTCCCTTTTAGCTGAAACAGATTTCTTAGTTAAACTCTCCTTAATCGGATCTTTCAAATTATTTTACCCCCTTCGAAACGGGCGTAACATTGCCCTTATAGTCTTTTTGATACTGCATATCCTTCATTGGAACATAATTCATCTTTTTAACAACATTCTTTTGAACTTCATCAGTCATAATAAAATCAAGGAATCTCTTCGTCATTCCCGTTGGTTTACCATTGGTATATAAATGCTCGTATGACCAAATCTTCCACTTATTAGTTTCAATATTTTCAATCGTTGGTTTTACGCCATCGACATTAATAGTTTTCACGGTATCGTTTAAATATGGCATAGCTAAATAACTAATCGCCCCAGCCGTATTGTAGACAATTTGTCTAACCATCCCGCTAGAATCTTGTTCTTGTGCCCGAACAAATGGTGTACCCGCCATGACATCACTCTCGAATGATGAACGAGTACCACTACCATCGGCACGATTAATAATAGTAATTGGAAGATCTTGTCCGCCAACTTGTTTCCAATTCTTAACTTGACCAGAAAAAATTTGTTTCAATTGCTTTAAGGTCAAGGATTTAACCTTTACGTCTTTGTTAACTACGGGAACCATACCTACTGCAGCGATTCGATGATCAACAAGTTTTGTGGCATCAATATCTTTTTTCTGCTCTGCATACAGATCAGAATTACCGATATTTACAGCCCCTTGTTGAATCTGGCTCAGTCCTGTTCCGGTTCCGCCTCCTTGGACGTTTACATACTCGTTAGGATTACTCTTAGTGAATTCTTCCCCGGCAAGTTCGACTAACGGTTGAGCAGCTGAAGACCCAACTGCTGTAATAGTTTGTTGGCTTGTGGTGCCTTTGCAACCAGCTAGTATAAAAACGCTACTAAACATAATTGCAAATAATGCGACAAGTCTTTTTTTCAATGTTCTCACCTCTATCCTATCTAGGATAGTACAACAATGTATATTTTTTGTATAAAAAAATGCCATGATAAAATAAATTATTTTATCGTGGCAAAATTTTTATAATGGGATATTGACAGTAAAGGTAGTTCCTAATCCGATATGTGATTCCAAACGAATGTCACCGTCCAAAGTATCCAAAGTTTCTTTAACGATGGCTAATCCTAGACCGGTACCACCCGTTTCCAAACTTCTAGAACGATCAACTCGATAAAATCTTTCAAAAATCCTACCTTGATCAGCTTCAGAAATACCAATTCCTGTATCAGTAATGACAAATTTCAAACGATTTTCAATCTCATCATGATGCAATTCAATATCAATTGAACCATTTTCCTTGTTATAAGAAATAGCATTTTTGATTAAATTACGGAAAATAAGATTGATTTTCTCTTTATTAATCGTTACTTCTTCATTGCCGAAGAACTTCTTATTGATCGTTAAATGATGGTTCTTAATCGCTAAGGACTGTTGCTCAAGTATCTTATCGATATCGGTGTGCAAGTTGATCAATTCAACTTTCGGATTAACCTTCTTGACGCGTGATAGGGATAAAATATCCTGAATCAATTCAGTTAACCTAATGCTTTCACTGTGAATGATCTTTAAGAAGTGATCCAATTTCTCAGGGTCATCTTTTGCACCAGCCAACAATGTTTCTGAAAAGCCTTCGATTGAGGTTACTGGTGTCTTCAATTCGTGGCTGACATTGTTGACGAAATCGACTTGCATCCGTTCAATTTGGCGACTCTGTGTCAAATCATACAAAATAACTAAAACTTGTTGGTCGAAATCTTCACGCGTATGTACTAAGCGAATTACATTGGCATCGACGTACTTTTGCGAATTGCCGACTAACTGAATTTCTCGATGATGATTCTTGTTTTTCTTCAAAGTGTGCTCGATCATCCGACTTAGACTGTAAGTCTTGATATCTTCGATGAAGGGATGAATATCACTGGAAATATTGACATCTAGTAGTGAGGCCATCGCTTGATTGTGCATCAATACATCACCTTGTGAATTCAACAACATGACCCCAATGGGCAAGTGACCAACCAATCCACGAAATCTCCGTTCACGCAAACGGACATCGTCTCGTAATTCATTAATGTCCATACTGATTTTATTAGTTTGTTCAACTAGGCCATATAACTCGTCATCTGGAGATAGAATCAGTGAAGACATCTCTTTATTTTTACGAACACGTCTTAAATTCTCAGTCACACTTTGAATGTCTTTGCTGAGCATTTGACGCTTACGATAATAGAAAAGAATAACTGAATCAGTAATGACAAAGTACATCAAGGCAATTAAAACAAATGTTAATGGTGCCTGACTCCACAAGCGTTTATAGCGTTTTGCCACTACATAACGGGATCCTGACATATAGTACATAATTCTTTCGTTAATACCTGTATCTGAAACATAATTTTTACCAGGTGCAACACGTCCACGATGGAACATGTCATAAGCTTTCTTCTCAAGATAAGTACTTTCTTGATTAGAGTCAACATACTCTAAGCCAGCAATCTTGGCGGCAGTCTCTGGCTGATGATTCTTTCTCAATTCTTGGTAAGAAATTGTTTCTTCAGTAAACATATCCTTTTGTGAATCACGCAAAATGGTATCTGAAAAAATTACTAACACAATAAAGATAACTACCGAAATCAAAATAGCAATAATGGGTCCTATTTTCCTTCTCATCGTTATACCTCTAATATATAACCGAAGCCATGCACGGTTTTAATTATTTGTGGATCTTTGGTGTCCTTTTCAATTTTATCACGAAGGTGGCTAATTTGAATATCAACCATCCTCATTTGTGAATTTGAATTGATTCCCCAAACATTATCAAAAATTTGTTCGCGAGATACAACAATACCTTTATTTCTAATTAAAAATTCTAGTAATTCATACTCTTTTTTCGTTAAAGAGATTTCTTTACCATCCATAACTAAACTTTTAACATCAGTGTTCAATTGAAATTCTTTCTTGTGTTGAACAGAGGTGGTGCGTCGTAAAACAACTTCAATTCTTGCCAAAAGTTCTTTAATACTAAAAGGTTTAGTAATGTAATCATCGGCCCCACTGATCAATCCTTGGATCTTACTATCTTCAGCGTCGACGGCAGTCAAAAAAATCACGGGCGTTAAAATATCGGATTGGCGCATCTTTTTCAAAACTTCCATCCCGTTCATTTTTGGCAACATTTGATCCAATAACATTAAATCAAAATCATCGGTACTGACTTTTTCAAAAGCCATTGCTCCATCGGTTGCAGTACTCACTTGATAGTCATTATTTTCCAAATTATATTCGATCAATTCCAAAATTGCAGGTTCATCATCGACCACTAAGATCTTGCTTTTCATAACTTTTATTTGACTCCTTGTAATTTCCATTGGAGATAAGCGTAAATAAAGGGATCTAAATCACCATCCATGACTGCTTGACCATTTCCGGTCTCATAATTTGAACGATGATCTTTAATCATTGTGTAAGGATGAAAAACGTAGGATCTGATTTGTGATCCCCAACCAATATCCTTTTGTTCCCCTTGAATTTCTGCATGCTTCTTGGCACGTTCTTCTTCTTCTCGTTGGAAAAGTTTAGCCTTCAACATGTTCATGGCAGTCTCTCTATTTTGCAATTGTGAACGTTGAGCTTGCGAACTGACGACGATTCCAGTTGGTAAATGAGTAATTCTAACCGCGGATGAGGTCTTGTTAATATGTTGACCACCAGCACCTGATGATCTGAAGACATCAACTCGTAAATCATCATCATTAATATCAACGTGTATACTATCATCCAATTCTGGCATGACATCAACTGATGCAAAGGAAGTGTGACGACGACCAGCTGAATCAAATGGTGAAATTCTTACTAGACGGTGAACTCCACGTTCGGAACGTAATAATCCATAAGCATTTTTGCCTCGAATCATCATCGTAACACTCTTGATACCAGCTTCATCACCAGGTTGGTAGTCTTCGATTTCAACTGAAAAGTTGTGTTGGTCAGCCCATCGTTGGTACATTCTCAACAACATCGAACCCCAGTCTTGTGATTCTGTTCCACCAGCACCAGGATGAATTTCCATGATTGCATTGTGTGTATCATACGGTTCTGACAATAACATCATTAATTCATAAGCACGAAGCTTTTTTTCCAGATCAGACGATTCGTCTACCATTTGTTGCATCAAATCATCTTCAGGGTCTTCTTGATAAAGTTCCGCGGCAACTTTAATATCATCCAATCCTTGGCTGAGTTCGTTAAAATTATCATACTTATCTTTCATCGCCTTAGTATCATCGATAACTTTTTGAGCCTTGTCATGGTCATCCCAAAAACCTGGTTCAGCCATTTTATTCTCATTTTCAGCAATACTTTCTTCGAGTGACTCTAAGTCAAAGAGACCCCCTGAACTGACTTATTTTGTTTTCCATCTCGGAAATCTTATTTTTAATCTCTCCAAATTCCATTTAATCACCTTTATAAAAAAAGCAGGCCCCAAGGCCCGCTTTTATCTTTCCATATTTTGTCTGATTTCGGCCTTCATGAATAGTCTTGTAACATCATATTCAATATCTGAAACCATTTCTTCAAACATTCTGTATCCTTCTTCTTGGTATTCAACCAAAGGATTCAATTGACCGTAACCACGTAGTCCAATTGATTGACGTAGTTGATCCATGGCATCGATATGATCAGTCCAATGTTCATCAACAACTCTTAGAATAACAACTTTTTCAAATTCTAGCATTTGGGCAGGATCACCAAGTTGTTGCTTCTTTTCTTCATAATTTTTCTTAACGAAGTCCATTAAGTAGTTAACGATTTCGTCTTGTGATTTAAGTTGTAGATCAACGACTGACATTTGATTTTCATTTACTAAAGCAGATTTTGCAAAGTCAGCAATTGCTTCCAATTCCCAATCTTCTTGTTTACCTTGAGTGTGAACATCAACTTGTGCCTTGATAGTACGTTCGATCATTGGCATTAAGACTTTATCAAGATCTTTGTCTTCATTGATTACTTGCATACGTTCTTTATAAATAACTTCACGTTGTTCACGCATAACATCATCATATTGCAAAGTATTCTTACGTGTATCGTAGTTATTACCTTCAACACGTTTTTGAGCTGATTCAACTTGACGTGTCATCATTTTACTTTGGATAACAGCATCGTCATCTTCAATCTTCAAAGCCTTTAGAACACGTTTGATACGTTCTGAACCAAAACGCTTCATCAAGTCATCCTCAAGTGACATGTAAAACTGTGTTACACCTGGATCACCTTGACGACCAGAACGTCCACGAAGCTGATTATCAATACGACGTGATTCGTGACGCTCAGTACCTAGAACACAAAGTCCACCGACTTCACGAACTCCAGGTCCAAGCTTGATATCAGTACCACGACCAGCCATATTAGTAGCAATAGTTACAGCGCCACGTTGACCAGCGTTCATAACGATTTCAGCTTCCTTAGCATGGTTCTTAGCATTCAAGACAGCATGAGGAATACCTTCTTTGTCCAATAACTTGGATAGATATTCAGAAGATTCAACCGCAACTGTACCAACTAGAATTGGTTGGCCTTTAGCGTGACGGCGTTTAATATCTTCAACAACCGCTGCAAACTTACTCTTTAATGTTGGGTAAAGTAAATCTTCTTTATCATCACGAATAACTGGTTTGTTAGTAGGAATTGAGATAACTTCCATGTTATAGATTTCTCTAAATTCTTCAGCTTCAGTTTTAGCAGTACCAGTCATACCAGCTAATTTGTCGTACATACGGAAGAAGTTTTGATAAGTGATGTTAGCCATTGTCTTGGTTTCATCTTGAATCTCAACACCTTCTTTAGCTTCAATAGCTTGGTGCAAACCGTCAGAATAACGACGACCATCCATAACACGACCAGTAAATTGGTCAACGATCTTAACCTCGCCGTCTTGAACCACGTAATCAATATCAAGACTCATAATGAAATTAGCACGCAAAGCTTGATCCAAATGGTGATTCAAAACAGTGTTATCAATATCATATAAATTATCGAGACCGAAGTAATCTTCAGCTTTTCTAATTCCTGTTTCAGTTAAACTGATTGACTTAGTTGGCCAATCAATCTTGTAATCATCTTTTTCAAGTGTTTTGGCAAATCGGTCAGCACGAACATACATGGCAGTAGACTTTTCAGCAGCTCCAGAAATGATCAATGGAGTTCTAGCCTCATCGATCAAAATGGAGTCAACTTCATCGACGATTGCATAGTGCAATGGACGTTGAACCATTTGTTCTTTATAAACAACCATGTTATCACGTAGGTAATCAAAACCTAATTCACTATTAGTTGAATAAGTTACATCACAGTTATAGGCAGCACGCTTTTCTTCTGGGTCCATACTATTGAGGTTCAATCCAACAGTTAAACCGAGCCACTTGTACAATTCACCCATCTCTTTAGCATCACGACCAGACAAGTATTCATTAACTGTAACAACATGAACACCTTTTCCAGCAAGAGCATTTAGATAAACTGGAAGTGTAGCTGTCAAAGTTTTACCTTCACCAGTTTTCATTTCAGCAATATTACCTTCATGAAGTGTAATACCACCAATCAATTGAACTCTAAATGGATAGAGTCCCAAAACTCTTTTGGCACCTTCACGAGCGGTTGCAAAAGCTTCTGGCAAAATATCATCAAGTGTTTCACCATTGGCTAGTCTTTCTTTAAATTTAGGAGTCTTAGCTTGAAGTTCCTCGTCAGAGAGCTTGCTATATTCATCAGCATAGCTTTCGACTTTATCGGCAATCTTGCCCATACGTTTGACTTCTCTTTTATCGCTTTCGACCCATCTTCTTAGCGGATTTGCCATATTTATATATCTCTCCTAAGTGTAATAAACATACTCTTAATAGTAGCATTAATTTTTAAACTTTTAAACTTATTATCTTTAAAATAGACTTTTCAGGAATACAATGATACACCACTTTTACTAATTGTAGTGTTAAGAATACTTTACAAAGTAAAAAAAGTAAGGATTATTTTGGTTCTTGTTTGGTTAAGTATGCCGTCCTCCATAGCAAAGCCGATTTTGGCTGGAACGATGTGGGCCGACTTGGAGCCAATTTCAAAATCGGAAATTGTCTTCAAGCTCGGCCTTATTCTAAGCAACAAGTTGCTAAGAATAATTTCACATCTGAGCCAAATCGACTTTGCTATTCCGGACTGAATTTCACTTCTATGCTTTATTTACTTTCCATTCTTTTAGGAATATCAATTCTATTCATAGATTGCGCCTGATATTTTTATAGTTGAATTGTTTTTCCCATTCAAAATAGAGGTATAAACAATAAAAAATAAGACATCACTAGTTTGCTGCAATACACTGCATTTCTAATAATGTCTTTTCTTATTTTTATCAATTCTAATAACTAAATAACTAAAATTTAACGGATCGTAACATACCCATACAATAAAATAGTCCAATACCTCCCACCAATAGACATGGTATCCTCTTTTGAATTCACCAAATTATTGCATAGATTCAATTTCTAGTCTGGAGCAACATCTCTGGGAAATGCTCAGCCGTGAAATTCTTGTTAATGCTTTAGCGGTTCTCATCTTAGTTTGGTTATAAAAGTTACAGAAATGCTTTATTAATGGTATTTCCATTAGTAGTGACTTCTTGTTTTTCCCATTTTTATGGTAAACAGATAAAAAAATAAAACCGGAATCTAGTCCGGAGTACAATCCCTGTGATGACTCAGCCGCCAAATTTTCCTTATCGCTTTAGCGATTAGGAAAAGACCTAGTTTTGAGATTTTGCGTACTTTGCAAAAGCTCAAAATAGCGTCGGCAGCGTTCCAGCTCATCACAGGGATTGTGCGGAGGACGGCAATTTACACTAACTCACTAACCAAACTAGAGTGAGAACCGCTTTAGCATTTACAAGAAGACCATTCCCGCTTTTGGAATTGGCTTCAAGTTGCGTCCACCGCGTTCCAGCGTTTCCCAGAGATGTTGCGGAAGACGGCATCCAACCACCACCCCAAACAAAAAAAGCCCAAGATAACCATCCCTGATTATCCTAAGCTATTTATTCTCATAAAATTAATACTCTATTTTTCTATTCGTTTGTTTCAATCAAACCGTACTTGCCATCATTACGTTTGTATACAATACTTGCGCCATTAGTCTCTGAATCTTCAAAGATGAAGAATTCATGGCCTAACATTTCCATTTGTAGAACGGCTTCTTGAGCATCCATTGGTTTCAATGAAAGACGTTTTGTTCTAACGATTTCTGATTTATCTTCTTCAGTATCCTTTGGTGTCACATCATCAATAGGAATATCTCTAATGCTGCCACTTTCACGACTCTTACGATTTACACGAGTCTTGAACTTCTTGATTTGTCTTTCTAGTTTATCGATTACTAAATCAATTCCAGCATATAGATCATCGTTTACTTCTTCAGCCCTCAATGTGATATATGGCAATGGAATTGTAACTTCAACTTTTGTACCCTTTGATGGATATGTCTTCAAGTTTACGTGAGCAATAGGATTGCTATCGTCACTGAAATACTTTTCCATTTTAGAAATTCTCTTCTCAACATATTCACGAATTGATGAAGTTACCTCAATATTTTCACCACGTACATTAATCGTTAACATAATAATCTCTCCTTTGCGACGAGTAGGAAATTAAAGAGTATTCTTACTTCTCTTTAATGCAATTATAATATTCTTATGCCGATATGACAACGTTTTCACTATCTTGATAATGAAAACGTGGAAATATTTGTAAATCCACGTTCAAAAAATATATCATGAGCGTGCATCAAAGTCCGCCCTGTCGTATAAATATCATCTAAAATTAAAATGCTCTGATCTTTTGATAATTGATTGATTGCCGGTTGGGCAAAAAACGTTTGTGGCGTTTTCATTCGCTCCAAACGATTTTTTTGTGCTTGAGGTTTATCGGCATCTTTTTTGCTCAAGAGGTTTTGTAAATCAAAAATGTCTGCGTACAATTCATAAACCGGATCAAAGCCACGTTCTTTTAAATGACCAGGGCTTGCAGGAATATATGTAACTACATCAAAGTGATTTTTCAAAGACCAACTCTTTATATCTTGATAGAACAATTTGGCTAACAAGATATCTCCATACCTTTTATACAGCTTAAAGTAGCTGTGTATGAATTGATTATACTCAAACAAAGCTTGATGGCAATTGATTTTATGATAATTTTTCTCCCAAATCTGACAATCAGAACAAATTCCTCCACTTTCAGGTTTAAAACATCTCGGACAGTTATCCCGATTTATCAAGGGTTTCAACTGTTGTCGACAAAAATTGCAGATATAATTTGGTGTGATTGGTGTCAAAGAAAATATTTCTATAATTTTTAAATTATTAGTTATTTCTGAACCACAATTTAAGCATTTCATTTTTTTGTCTGTTGGTTAAGTGAATTTATTTCGGCACACGCTTGCTTGATCTGCAAATTGTAATAATAATAATAAAAGTGCACTTCATCATCAAATGAATCCTTACCACGCCCAGCACGTCCAGCAATTTGAATTAACGAAGTTTTCGAAAATTCTTTAGCATCGGCATTCAGTACTATCACCATGATTTTTTTGAAAGTTACACCTCGTTCTAAAATCGTCGTGGTCAAAATGACTTGAACTTGCCGCTCACGAAACTTCTGAACTTTTTCTAAACGCTGTGGATCTTTAGAACTGACCGTCACAAACGTTAAATTTGGAAATTCTCGATGCAATTTTTTTGAAAAAGCCAACATTTCAGGAATTGAAGGAAAAAATAGCATTACACGGTGATTTTTAAAAGCTTGCTGCAAATGAAATTTTAAACGCGGATTAATACCTAGAAAATCAATTTTTTTGAATAACAAATGACACCTTGGCTCCGGTAAAGGATGACCGTGAAATCTTTGATACAATTTAGTCAGTGAAATTTTTTTATTTTGCACTTCACTAATCAACTCTTTTGGAGGAGTTGCAGATAAGTAAGTAATCATTCCTGTTTTCTTTTTCGCTTTTTTAATAGCTTTATGCAACATCAAACTACGGGCTAAAGGATAGGAATCTACTTCATCGACAATTAAAACATCAAAAGCTTTTTCAAATCGAATCAATTGATGCACCGTCATGACAGAAATCTGCGTCAGATGATACTTCTCCAAACTTTGACCGTGAAATAACCCAATCGAAGTATTAGGGAAAACCTTTTGTAACCGCGGAAATAATTCAATACAGACATCCACCCTCGGTGAACAAATAGCAATCCTCTGTTGATTTTTCAAAGCTTGTTCAATTAAGGGAAAAGTCATCTCCGTTTTACCAGCTCCTGTCACTGCCCAGACTAAATGATCACGATGTTTTTTAAAGGCCTCTGTAAGCTCTCTGACACCCGTTTCTTGATTGGTTGTCAACTTACCATCCCACTTCAAATATTGACTCTGAACTGGAAATTTAAGTCCTGACGGCGTAATCAACAGTCGATCGTCTGTATTAATTTTCCCAAGATTGATACAATTACGACAATACTTGGTTTCACTAATTGGCATCAAACAGCGACGGCAATAAACTTGCTTGTCCTCCTGATAAGTCGCTGAATAAATTTTTGCCCCATACACAAGCAGTGTCGAGATAGTATCTGAATCCAAATCACGCAAATTAAATATGCGTCCACCTAAGTACTCTTCTAAATTTGTCATACTCTAAATTACGTTAAAAGGAGAAATTATTTTTGGAAAATTATAAAACAATTGCCAAAACTGGTAGTTTCGAAAAAGATATTAAGAAATCACGCTTTATCGCCCACATCGCTCAGACTAATTCTGAAGCTGAAGCTAAGGCGTTCATTCAAAAAATCCGTGAACAAGAATCCGGTGCGACCCACAACTGTACAGCCTATATCGTCATGGAAAAGATTAAAACTGAAAGAATGTCCGACGATGGTGAACCTAGTGGTACAGCTGGTTCTCCGATTTTGAACGTCCTACAACAACAAGACCTACTAAATGTCTGTGTCGTAGTAACAAGATATTTTGGTGGTATCAAATTAGGTGCCGGTGGTTTAATCAGAGCTTATTCATCAACCACGGCTGAAGCCATCAGAGATATTGGTTTGGTAGAAAATCGGATTCAACAAGGTTTTGAATTAACAATTCCCTACCACCTTTTCGACAAGTTTGAAAATTATGCTAAAAACGAAAAAATCATTTTAGAAAACAAACAATTCGCAGCCGACATTAAATGTGAGATTTTCTTGGATCTAGATACTACAGATCAAGCCATCCAGGATATAAAAGACCTCTTTCAAAATCAAATTACGCTAAAAGAAACCAAAAAAACTTACAAACAAGTTCCCATTGAGGCTAATTAAATTCACATTAATTGCCGTTAATATTTCCAAAAAACAGCATCCATGTCCTGATACGTAAGAACGACTTATAGTCAACTACGTCCTAGGAATAGATGCTGTTTTTTACACTAATCAATCATATTTACCAGTTTGAACCGTAAAAGCAACATTATCATTGCCTTTACCTTTGTAACTCTTTTGACCTTCACGCCACATCTGATACATCTCACGATACTTAGCGTAATCAGGATACATATTGTTACGGATTCCCCTAGGAATTGCATCCCAGTTTACAAAATTAATCCGTGAAACGTAAATTCCTCGATGTCTAACCATAGCATATGGTTTATCCTTTGGTGGCAATCCACCATAAAACGTCAGAAACATTGAATCCCCAAAAGCATTGTCCGTTACAACCATGTGCTTAAAAGGACTTCCCAAAGTCTTTTTAGTTTTATTTCCCACTTTTACTTGCACATAATCCGAATCATTTGCAGTCTCTTCGGTTGGTAAAGCTGCATAGCCAATTTTAGTTTGAAGCAAAGGATTAAACCGGTCGACGGTCACATTCTTATACTGATACGTCGAAAGAAAAATAAAGCCACCACCAACGAAAATCAAGATAGCAATCACAATGATCAGCCATTTCTTGTAAACCTTTTTTAATTTCAAATCTTTATCAATCTTTGCCACTGTTGTCACATCTCCCTTTAAAAATTCATCCAAAGAGACATCCAAAATAGAACTTAAATTGATCAATAACGAAATATCTGGATAAGTTCGACCAGTTTCCCAACTCGAAATTGTTTTATCCGAAACATTTAATTTCAATGCTAGTTCTCGTTGCGTTAAATCGTTTTGTTTACGATACTTCTTCAATTGTTCACTTAATTCCATTTTCATCTCTCCTCAATTCACATTTAAAAGGATTTTCTACCTACATACTACCTATGTCCTGTAGATAGGCAACAGTTCTTGAGTCTAGCAATTGTAGAATCTATCTTTAGACAAAAAAAACAGGCGTTATAACGACGTCTGTTAATTTTTCTTTTCTAATCGTTTGATAAATTTTTGTATTGCCCGCAATAATGGTTGGCGATTGTCACCTAACAGTCCAATCGATTCGATAAATAATTCCAATCCTATCAAAACTCCGACTGTCAGTAAAATGCTACCCCACAGAGTTGAAAGTGGGTATAACAGTGAGATGAAGGCAAAGACTAAAGATAATCCATAAATAACCAAAACAGTTTGGCGATGTGACAAACCTAACTGCATTAACCGGTGATGCAAATGATGTTTATCAGCTTGCATGATCGGTTTTTTGTTTAATAAACGTCTTAAAATCGCATAGACAGTATCAGTAATCGGCACTCCCATGATAACGACTGGCATTAACAAAGTAACGAAAGTAACGTTCTTCAAACCTTTTAATGAGAAGACTGCCATCATGAAACCGATGAACAATGAACCCGTGTCACCTAAAAAGATGCTAGCCGGATGGAAATTGTGCGGCAAGAAACCAACTAATGCAAAGACTAAAGCAAAAATCCAAATTGCAACATAAACGTTGGTTAGGTTTAGGAAGAAGTATGCCATCACGCCCATGGTAAACAGCGCAATAATCGAAACTCCAGTTGCCAAACCATCCAACCCATCGATCAAGTTAACCGCGTTGGTAATTGCAATAATCCAAATAATCGTAATCGGTAAACTCCACCAACCCAATTCAAACGAACCAATGATTGGTAAAGTAACCTCATTCATTCTGATTCCTGCGAGAAAATAAATAACTAATGAGGCTGCAAAAATTCCAGCTAATTTAGCTTTTGGTGATAATTCACGAATATCATCAATGATTCCTGTCAAGACGATAATACACTCGGCTAAAAAGACACTGAACAATTCGTGTGTTGGGAATTGTTCACGCAACAAAGCAAACGTAGCAAAGTTAAATGCAATAAAAATAGCCAAACCGCCCATGGTAGGCATTGGCTTGATATTGACACGCCTTGCATTTGGTTTGTCAACTGCACCTAAAATATAGGCTAACTTTACTACGAAAGGAGTTATGATGGCCGATATAATCATCGTTAAAAATAATTTTACTATTACACTAAACATACCCGACATTTTTGAAAAACTCACTTTCCATTAATAGAACAATTATACAATACCAAATCCCTAAACAAAAAGGAAATTAAAAAAGAGCGTATCCAACGATACACCCCTCTTATTTAGCCAATTCTACTTTTCTAATTTCACGTACAACAGTAACTTTAATGTGACCAGGATACTCAAGATTCTGTTCAATTTCCCCTTTAATATCACGAGCTAAGATTGCAGCTTGATCATCAGAAATCTCTTCCGGTTTGACCATGACACGAATTTCATGACCAGCCTGAATAGCATAACAGTGATCAACGCCATCATGCTTATTGGCAATTTCTTCAAGTTTTTCAAGTCGATGAATATAATTTTCCATCGATTCTGATCTTGCACCTGGACGTGCAGCCGAAATTGCATCAGCAGTTGCAACAATTGTTGCAATAAATGATGTTGGTTCTACATCCCCATGATGTGAAGCAATCGTATTAACGACTACCTCTGGTTCTTTATACTTAGTAGCGATATCAACACCTATTTCAACGTGTGACCCATCGACCTCACGATCGATAGCCTTGCCGATATCGTGTAATAAACCTGCTCGTTTTGCTAACATAACATCTTCACCCATTTCAGCAGCCATTACAGCGGATAATTTAGCTACTTCGATTGAGTGACTTAAAACATTTTGACCGTAACTTGTACGATATTGCATACGTCCAATAATCTTGATCAAATCAGGATTAATCGAACTGATACCTAAACTATAAATGGTCTGTTCACCGATTTCACGAATGTGATCATCCATTTCTTTACGAGCTTTATCAACCATCTCTTCGATTCTAGCTGGATGAATTCGCCCATCTTCAATTAATTTTTCAAGTGCCATTCGAGCGATTTCTCTTCTGACAGGGTCAAAAGCACTCAAAGCGACTGCTTCAGGAGTATCATCAATAATCAAATCTACCCCTGTCAAAGCCTCAATTGTCCGAATATTTCTACCTTCACGACCAATGATTCTCCCCTTCATGTCCTCATTAGGCAAGGTAACAGTCGTAACTGTGTTTTCGGAAACCGTATCGGCGGCACTTCTTTGAATAGCTGCAACAATTAATTCTTTTGCGTCTTTTTCAACGTGTTGCTTAGCTTGTTCTTCACTTTCTTTAATCATCTTGGCACGCTCATGTACCAATTCTTTGTTTAACTTACCAAGAATAATCTTTCTTGCTTGTTCACGTGTTAAGTTACTTACTCTTACCAGCTCCGCTTGCTGTTCGTTAAGAGTTTCAGTCAATTGTTTATCTTTTTCACTAAGTTTATGTTGTCGTGCTGAAATGTCATTTTCGTTCTTCTCGATATTTTCCTCACGCTTTTCAAGCGATTGGTCTTTCTTGTCCAAAATGTCTTGTCTTTCGAGAATGCGATTTTCTTGTTTCTGAATGTCTTTACGACGTTCCTTCAATTCATCTTCCTGTTTCTCACGATATTGATGAATCTCATCTTTGGCTTCAAGAAGCGTCTCCTTTTTCAAGGATTTAGCAGCTTTCTTTGCGTCCGAAACAATGTCTTCAGCAGTTTGTTTAGCTTGTGAAAGTTTCTTTTCGTAAGCATCTTTACAGAGAGCATATCCGAATAGTATACCTACGATCAATGTTACTAGAGCGAAAGAGAAGGTTATGATAGCTGGATACACGCTATCACCTCCATATTTGCTTTTTTAAAAGATTTGTTTGTAAAATTTATTGTTACAAATTATTTACATACAACTTAATATTATAGAATAAATATAGCCTGTCAACCAAGTAAAAAGAAAAAAAGAGACTTATTCAGTCTCTTTTTTATTGGAATCAGGAATTAAATCAATATTTTCGCTCTTTTTATCGTCAGATTTTGAATCTTTTTTAGCTTTTGAATCTTTTTTATCTTCCGCCTTGTCATCTGGATCAGACTTGTCAGCGTCAGCATCTTCTTTTTTACCATCCATGCCATAAGCGTCACGGACCTTTTTCTTGATTTCTTCCATCTTGTCAGGATTTTCAGCCAAGTAAGTCTTAGCGTTCTCACGACCTTGACCGATTCTTTCATCACCGTATGAGTACCAAGAGCCACTCTTATCGATAATATCTTTATCGACAGCCATATCAACTAACTCACCAGTTTGGGAAATACCTTTACCATACATAATATCAACTAAAGCAACTTTAAATGGTGGAGCCACCTTGTTCTTAACAACTTTAATTTTAGTTCTGTTACCAATAACGTCAGAACCATCTTTAATTTGTTCAGCACGACGGACTTCTAGTCTGATTGTTGAATAGAATTTCAAAGCGCGTCCACCAGGAGTAGTTTCAGGGTTACCAAACATGATACCGACTTTTTCACGGATTTGGTTGATAAAGAGCGCAATCGTCTTAGTTTTATTAATTGAACCAGACAATTTTCTAAGGGCTTGAGACATCAATCTAGCTTGTAGACCAACGTGAGCATCACCCATTTCACCTTCAATTTCAGCACGTGGAACTAAGGCTGCAACTGAATCGACAACGACGATGTCGACCGCACCACTGGATACCAAGGCATCAGCAATTTCCAAACCTTGTTCACCAGTATCTGGTTGAGAAAGTAATAAATCATCAATATTAACACCTAATGCTTTAGCATATTCAGGATCCATGGCGTTTTCAGCATCAATATAAGCTGCTGTTCCACCTTGTTTTTGCACTTCAGCAACAGCGTGCAAGGCGACGGTAGTTTTACCAGAACTTTCTGGACCATAGATTTCAACGATTCTTCCACGAGGAAATCCACCAACACCTAGCGCATTGTCTAAGGCTAGTGAACCTGTTGAAACTGTTGAAATTTGGGTGTTCAAATCATCACCCATTCTCATAATGGCACCTTTACCAAAATCCTTTTCAATCTTCTTTAAGGCTACATCCAAAGCCTTTTGACGTTCATCTTTAGCCAAATTCTTTCCTCCTAATGCATTCATCACTAAGTATATTATTAGTAATTCACCAAAAAAGCAAGAAAAAAGCGAACAAATGTTTGTTCTTTATAAAATTTTCCAAATGAGAGCAAATCCGCAAAGAACTGACTTCAAACGAATCGCTTGTCTAGAGCCTGTAAAGTGGAATTTTTGAATTTCTTTTTCTTGATTTTTCCGATTCGTAGCACCGATAAAGACGGTACCAACTGGATTTCCTTCCAATGGATCCGGGCCGGCCACCCCAGTGAAACCGAGTCCTAAGTCAGCCGATAACTTTTCAGCAGACAATTTGGACATAGCTTCAGCAACTGGTGCACTCACAACCGTATATTGCTCAATAAGCTTTGGATTCATCCCTAGAAGATCGATTTTTACTGAATCAGCATAAGTGACAAAGCCACCATCAAAGACGTTAGAGGCTCCAGGAACGGATGCTACAGTAGCTTGAAATAATCCCGCCGTCAAACTTTCGGCAGCCGTCACTTTTAAGTGCTTTTCTTTCAACAAATCGATTGTTTTAGTTGAGAAATCTTGCCATTTTGTTGGCATGCCCTTTTCAAAATCAGTCGTTTCAACATTTTTTAAAATATTGTTTGCTTCATCCATTGCTCTCACTTCCAAATTACGTATTATCTTTTGAAAATATCTCTAGCTTGATAGAAATAATCAGCACCTGAGTAAATTGTAAAAATCAAACAGATGTATAAGAAAATTTGTCCGATTGGAATATTAATTGCTGAGAAGAAAATATTATGCATCAACAAGAAAATAATTGCCAACATTTGAGTAGTAGTTTTGATCTTACCAGGCATTTGTGCGGCCATGACCTTGCCACCCTCTTCTAAAACAATCGTTCGCAAACCAGTAACAGCTAATTCACGACAAACGATAATTGCTACGACCCAAGCTGGAGCCATTTTAAAACTTACTAGAAAAATAAAGGCTGTCATAACGAGCATTTTATCTGCCAACGTATCAGCAAACTTACCGAAGTTAGTTACCAAATGATGTTTTCTAGCAATCTTTCCGTCTGCTAAATCTGTCAATGATGCAGCAATAAAGACTACCGTTGCAAAGACGTGACTCATTGGAATCAAGTCTCCTAAAACGAATAGGTCTCCCCAATCAGACCAATCAAACGCAAGTAAAATAATAAATACCGGTATTAAGAAAATTCGAATCATGGTTAATTTGTTAGGTAAATTCCAAACCATTAAAATATCCTCCAAAAAAATGTGTTTTTAAAAAATAATGGTGCCCACCATAAATAGATTAGACACCATTAGTTTATTTTTCAACATTAAATGTAAGTGTTCTGACAATTGAACTGTTATCACTGCTACTCAAGTCTATAGACTTGCCATCAATCGTAATTGTTGTGTTATTAACATTACCAGTTTGAATCTTGAAACTAGTAGTATCAGCAGGCACAGTAGTTTCTTTCTTTTCATCAGCACTAAGAGCTTGTTGCCAAGTGGTGTTTGAACCTTCTGTAAATTGGATCCAAGCTTGACCATTCTTGGCAGCAACTTCAACCTTCAAGCCATCTGTAGGCATATTCTTAACTGTATAAGTATCAGCTGTATCTGTTTTCGTGACACTAACCGTCTTCGTTGCTGCTTTCTTAGTTTCCTTTTTAGCAGTGGTCTTCTTAGCTTTTTTTGTCTTCTTCTTTGTGGTTTGTTCCGTATTATCCTTAGGAATTGTCACACTAGAAGTACTTTGAGAGCGATGGATCATTCCAAAAGCAATTACACCGATAATTACTAAAACAACGATTCCAACAACGATTTGGGGAATATAATTACCTAAATTAGAGAAGAATGAATTGGATTCTTCTTTGATCGTACGAGTCTTTGTTTCTTGTGGTGCGGCTTCTTGCTTAGGTTGTGAATTAGGAATATCTGCTTTATATTCCTCTAACAAGTCATCGCTTGAAATACCGACAGCATCTGAATACTGTTTGATAAATGCTCTGACATAAAAGTCACCTGGAAGATGATCAAATTGACCTTCTTCGATTGCGATTAAATATCTCTTTTGTATTTTTGTGATTTGTTGTAAATCATCAATTGTGTAGCCCTTTTTGATACGGGCATTTCTTAACTTTTGGCCAATTTCGTCCATTATTTACCACCGATTAACTAATTTTTCTAAGTATAACATAAATTATTATCTAACTACCAACGACTACAACAACCAACCTCCGGCGAAATAAATCGTCTGTCCAGTTAAATAATTTGATTTGATATTGACTAGATAACTGACCAAATCAGCTATTTCATCAGGATTTGCCAGCCGATCTGCTGGTATTTCATCTTTTACATTTTCGAGGTCTTCACTACTGAACTCTTGCGTGTTCATCTTCGTGTTGACGGCTCCAGGGGCTACAACATTAACCGATAGCCCCAAGGAAGCAACCTCTTTAGCATATGCATCTGCAAATGAAGACATAGCTCCTTTGACGGTACTATAGACAACTTCCATCGCCGAGCCAACTTTACCATAGATTGAACCGATAAAAACAATGCGTCCATGATGAGTTTTTGCTAGCTTATCTTGTAATTGCTGTAAGATTAAAATTGGCAACTTAACATGGATCTTCCACAGTGAATCGATTTCTTTTTCAGAAATGTCCACTAACAACTTATAGTAAGTATTTCCCTGTGCAAAAACAACTGCATCTAACCCAAAAATTTGTTGCGTCAATTTATCCACAGAGTCATTTTCCATATCAAATTGAATTGGTATGAAATCTTGATGAGGATAATTTTGCGTTAATTCTTGCGTCAACTTTTCAATTCGTGCTGCATTACGGTTGTAATGCAAATAAAGTGACCATCCTTTTTTGGCCAAATTTTTGGCCGTACTGGTACCGATATCGCCGGAACTGCCCATAATCAATGCGTACATAGCTTACTTCCTATTTGGTAATAAATTGTAGTAGGTACTATTGTCATCTTTTAAAAACTTCTTGGAAACTTCTAACAAATCATCCTTTTGAATCGAGTTGATCATTTCAACTAATTGTAAATAGTCAACATCATAAAAGTTCAATTCTGCCATCTGATTGGCAATCGCTTCAGGTGAATTTTGAGCAAATAAATATGCACCGATTGCATCACGTTTGATACGTTCAAATTTTTCATCTGATAAAACTTTGACTAATGATTCATAAGACAAGTGATCATGAAGATATTCTTGAAATTGTTCAGAATTATTAGTTGACCCACTAATAATGATAAAACAATAGTTGTTTTCTGCAACCACATTATATGAAAAACTATCATCAATTATCTTCAAATCGCTCATTTCTTGATAATTGGGTGACGATTCACCAATCAAGGTTTCCATAACCATGTTCATCATAAATTGATGTCTGACTAATTCATAACCGCTCAAATCGCTGTCAATTCTAATTCCATACGCTGATCGAGCTTGCGTGATATCCATAAATTCTTGACCACCAGCACCAATTTTCTCAAATTGATTAAGTGCTTTTTGAACTGGAGCCCCATTCTTTTGAAAATTAGAATTTTGAACAATATTTTCAATTTTTTCAAAATCTACATCACCGACAATTACAAGATCCATATTATCTGGTCGATAATTATTTTGATAAGTCTCTAAAAGATTTTTGTGATTGATTTGTTGCAAAGACTCACTACTACCAGCAATGTCTTCGGCAATTGGATCATTCGGATAAAGTTGAGCTAGAATCTTCTGTTCCAATACGAACTCTGGCATATCCAAATACATCTGAATCTCCTGATCAATAATTCCTCGTTCCGAAGCCACGTTATTAGCCGTAAAATGTGGGTTTTGGATTAAATCAAGTAAAACCTTCAAATTTTCATAAGGCTTTTCTAGAGTTTGAAACAGATAAGCCGTCTTGGTGTAACTCGTATAGGCATTTGAATTGGCACCAAATTTAGCAAATTTTTCTGAAATATCATATCCCGGTTTAGCAAATAACTTGTGTTCAATAAAGTGAGCAATCCCTGCTGGCAACTGCTTATTATTTTGCAAAGTATCAACAGACCCAAAATTAGCCATCGCAACGCCATAAACTTGATTGAATCCAGTCAAAGGTACTACTGATATTTGAAAGCCATTCGGTAATTTTGTAACGTGATTTTTCAATCTTTGTGTCATATTAGTCTCCAATCAATTGATACTGGGCAATTGCATGCATATTTTCAGCAACACCAGCAATATGTGCTCGGTCTAGGTCGTTTAGTTCCTGTTCAAATTGTTCATCATTCAAAAGTGTCTTCGGATAGACAGTCTCCCAAATTCCCCGCATGATGTAATGCTGAATCGTATCACTAGAAATCTTGCGTTGCGTCAACATTACTTTCTGCGCATGTCTAATTTGCTCATCAGTGACCTTGCCTTCTTTGATGTAAGCAATCTGTTCATTGATCAAATGTAGAGCTTTGTCGATCGAATTGGCGTCCAATCCAGCTTGAATGGTGACTAAGTGACTGAGCGGTTGGTAACTACTAGAAACGGAATAAGCCAGACTATTCTTTTCGCGAACTTGCAAGAACAACTGTGACTGATCATCTCCACCCAAAATCAAATTCATAATTTGTGGAGCTAGACGATTAACGCCTTTTGAAAGACTAGTTTCATACGCTAAACCGATCCGACTTTGATTAAGGTGCTTGTGTTCAGTTTCACTGGCCGGTTGCTTAACTAAATCATCAAAGTTGCTAAAAGTAATTTGCAAATCATTCCGATCACCCTTCAAGGCTTGTCCAAAAATGCTTTGCTTGATATCTTCTAAGAATTTATCTTGATCGACATTACCAACCACATTGATTATGACTGCATCGTTAGCAATCACATCTTGATAAATATCTAATAATTGTTCACCAGTGATATGTTCCAATTGATCAATATCACCAAAAATCGGAACTTGTCGGTCGGGATCATTTTTATAAATCAGTTTAATCAGCCCTAGAGCGCTGACCAAATCTTGATTGTCTTGAATCGACATCAAATTAGACATTAAATTCCGTTTTTCAGTCGAAAAGGCTGTCTCATCAAAATTACTGCCCTTCAAATTGGGTTTAAAAATAATTTCTCCTAATAAGTCCAAATTATCTTTAATTTGTGTTTGCGAACCGATCAAAAAACTAGGATCAGCGAATTCAACGCTAAAAGCCAAATCATTGAAATTCAATAAATTACGGGTATACACGTTGATCTCTGAGCCATATAGATCCATTTCACGGTCATTTATCGCTTGAAAACTAGGATAATTTTGCGTCGAGTTAGACAAGACGTTCGCCAATAAACGTCGTCCAGTCGTTTCATCTTTTTTTAAGGGCCGTAAAAAATCGACTTGAATTTTAATCGTTCGAAATTTTTTTATTGGATTGATATTTAAAAAGACATTCTTTGCTAGTGTTTGTTTCAATTTTTCACCTAATTTTTTCTCATTGTTTCGAGTTGTTCTTCCGTTATCAAGACCTTGCGTGGTTTACTACCTTCACTCGGTCCAACAATTCCTTTTTCTTCCATCTGATCGACCATACGAGCAGCCCGATTATAACCAATTTGGAATCTTCTTTGTAACATTGAGACACTGGCTGATTGTTGTTTAACAATTAGATCAACTGCATCATCCCAATATTCATCATTTGGCTTATCACCGCCGCCACTGGATGAACCTTCATCAACATCAGTCGGAATCATATCTTCATCATACTCAGCTTCTTGTTGATTACTTACAAAGTTAACTACATTTTCAACTTCAGACTCAGAAATGTAAGCCCCTTGAAGACGAACTGGCTTACTTTTACCAATCGGTTGAAAGAGCATATCTCCTCGACCTAGTAATTTTTCAGCTCCAACCGAATCAAGAATTGTTCGTGAGTCAACCCCACTAGAAACCGCAAAGGCAATTCGTGAAGGGATATTAGCTTTGATCAAACCAGTAATAACATCAACTGATGGACGTTGCGTTGCAATAATAATGTGTAAACCTGCCGCACGAGCCATTTGTGCCAAACGAACAATAGCAGCTTCAACTTCATGCCCCGCTACCATCATCAAGTCAGATAACTCATCGACAATAACGACGATATAAGGAAGGCGTTCCATTTTATCCTCATCAGCCGCTGTCTCATTAAACTTATCAACGTCAGCGTTATACTCACCAATGTTACGGTGACTAGTATCTGCGAAGAGTTTATAACGCCGTTCCATTTCCTTAACTGCTTTTTGCAACGCTCCAGCAGCTCTTCTAGCATCAGTTACAACTGGAATCAAGAGATGCGGTATACCGTTATAAACATTCAATTCAACCATCTTAGGATCAATCAAAATCAATTTAACTTCACTTGGTTTGGCTTTCATCAAAATACCAGTAATAATCGTATTGATGGCAACTGATTTACCACTACCAGTAGATCCAGCAATCAATAAATGGGGCATTTTCGTGATATCAGCTTCAATAATGTTTCCGGAAACTTCTTTTCCTAAAGGCACTACCAACGGATGCGTCTTATCTTTTTGATTCTCAGTAATATCTCTAAAGGAAACAGTTGAAATAGTCTGATTAGGAACTTCAATCCCGACAAATGACTTACCAGGAATTGGAGCTTCAATACGAATATCTTTAGCTGCAAGAGCTAATGCCAAATCATCAGCTAAATTAACAATTTTACTTACCTTGACCCCAACAGCCGGCTGTACTTCATACTTAGTGATTGTTGGCCCTAGACTTGCTTTCTTGACTTCAACATCAACCCCAAAACTCTTGAAAGTTTGCTTCAACTTATCTTTGTTGTCGTCAATCAATTTGACCTCTGCACTCTGGTCAGTCTGTGGAACTTGTTTCAACAGATCAACACTTGGCAATTGATAATCACTATCATCGGTTTCCTTAGTGCTAACTGGATCAGGCAAATCTTTATCCTTAGTCCCATCAATTCCATAAGGCTTAGAAACAACCTCGGCTTTATTTTCATCAGCCTTTAACTCTGGAGTTTTAGGCATGTCGATATGAAAGTCCGAATCCTCTTCCTTAGCCGGTTCTTTTTTCTTAGCAAAGCTGTTAACATCTTTGAACTTATCATCATCACGTTCGACTTTGGGTGGTGTCGAATTTTGTTTCTCTGTCTTTGCTGTAGCACGAGTTTCAACGTAATTACTGTATCCGCCTCTGAACGAATCTTTAATTTTGATCAACAGATGTTTGAATGAAACTAAGACATTAGTTGTCACAATTGAAACTTGTTTCATCGTTACATTGAACAACATTAAAATACCAATAAAAATTAATAACGCCGTTACAAAATATGTCCCAACAGTTGAAAACATTGGCATGTAGAAGCTATAAATGTACGAGCCAATCATTCCCCCACCAACTGAATTATCAACTGATACTTGAGTCATTTCCGTAGCCAGTGTATTCCAAGTTACCAAATTATAATTGTGGTACAACGACATATTAGAGAAAAATATGCCATGCAGAATAACTAACGTACCCAAATATACAAATAGTAAACCAAAGTTACGTTTGGGTGTCATCAAAGGTATTCTACCGGTTGCAATAATAAATGCTGCAACAAAAATACTAATGATCAATAAAACAGGATAACTGTCACCAACAAAAATTCGATAAATATTGTCAAAAGTCTTTCCGACAATACCGAATTTGAATAATCCTAAAATAGACAGTAATATCCACACGAGACTGACCAGTGATCTAATCAGTCGTGAATTATTCGTTGTTGTTTTTCTCTTTCTAGGCTTTGTAGTTGCCTTTTTTCTTGCCATAAATACCTCACACGATCCTTAAAGTAATCATCTAAAATTATACCTTTTTTGAAGCTCAAAAAAAACAGCCCGGCTGGACTGTTTAATTTTCTTCTTGTTTTGGTGCTTACCGCCTTCCACACAACTGTGATTGACTGGAGAATGGCGATACTATTTATCTGATTTCTTCTCTTTTGATTTTAATTCTTTCAAAGCATCATTTGGTTCGATTTGAATATCTTTATTGAAATTCAATGAGAAACCTTGATTTAAAGCGACGCTGGTTACTTGATAAGTTAAAGTTTCAATATACTCAACTACTGGACGTGACAATTGTTGAACATCTTTTGCTTCAAGATCTTGAATTTCACCATGGAAACCAACTGGTTGAACGACTTGTCCAATCAAGCCCGAAACTTTAAATGGTGCATTTTCTGGATGGATTTCGAAAGGAACGACGATCTGGAGAATTTTACCTTTATCTTCGTTCAATGGTTGTCCATTTTCATCCTTGAAATCAGGATGTTCGATATTAATATTTAATTCCGTCTTAGGATCAGCACTCGTTGATTCAACATCATAGTGGAATCCTTGAACATTTACAGCACCCTTAATTATTTTCATAATTTTTCTCCTAATCTAATTTATCATTTTCGTAATGATGACTTAATTCCAAACCAGCAAATTTTTGTTGACGAACGGCTTCATAAAGAACTAAAGCCACACTATTTGATAAATTCAAGGCACGAATGTTATCACTCATTGGAATTCTTAAACATTTTTCTGGATTACGACGCATAAAATCTTCTGGTAAACCAGTTGTTTCTTTACCAAATAGGAAATAATGATCTTTTGATGTATCTGTAAAATCTTGATCACTATAAACTTTATCGGAGAATTTGGTAATTAGGTATAAATACTTATCATCAGGAATTGAATCTAAGAAATCATTCAAGTCATCGTGATAAGTGATATCTACTTTATCCCAATAATCAAGTCCAGCTCGTTTCATATGAGCATCGTCAGTATTAAAACCTAATGGACGAATTAAGTGCAATTTAGTATTAGTACCAGCACAAGTTCTGGCAATGTTTCCAGTATTAGCTGGCATTAGTGGCTCGTATAGTGCAACGTGATTAGTCATTTCTCTTCTCCCTTTTTAACAAAAAAGCGCATACCCTCGGTGAAAACCACAGCAAGGACATGCGCTAGTAAAGCCTGATATTTATTTGCTTTTGTCAAAACTTCTTCTGAGAAAAACAAATAACTGCAAACTCAATAGATATTATATACGACATATCCAGTCTGAACAATAGAAATTTGAATTATTCGTGAACTTTTTTGGTAGTTTCTGTTGCTTTTGCTTCAGTTTTTTTACTCTGATCATCTTCGTCATACCAATTAGAATTTCGTTTAAACCAGTTAAAAATACGAACAACAATAATCTTTATAATGGCAAAGATTGGAATTCCGGCGACCATCCCAATCAAACCATACATCCCTGCTGAAACTAATAAAACTAAAATTGTCGTAACTGGATGCATTTGCATCTTATTACCAACAATGATTGGTGAAATCACACGTGTTTCCACAGTTTGTTCTACGACAAAGACGATAATAACTTTGACCACCATCGATGGCGCAATGAAGGCTGCAATTACTAATGACGGGATCAAAGCTAAGGTCGAACCAATATAAGGAATCAAATTCAAAATACCAGCGACGATTCCCAGTACTAATGCGTAACGCTGACCAATAATCAAATAACCAACAAAGAACATCACTGCTACCCAAAAGGCAACTGTCAACTGGCCAGTAATATAAGAACTCAAAGCCTGGCTGATTTCAGAAAGTGTGTCACCAACTGATTGTTTGATTCGATTAGGCATTATTTTTACAACAGATTGTTTAAACTTCTTATCATCTTTTAGCATAAAGAAAAGGATGAACGGAGCCGTCATGATAATTACTACAACATTAGTAAGGACCCCTACTGCTGATCCAATATTGTTGACGGTTCGTGGTAGGATTTGGTTCATCGACTTTTCAAAACTTTTGGTAATACTTTCATTGGTATTAGCCAGCCGATCGCGAATGACATGCAACTTAGGATCAGAAAACATATTTTGCAAACTGTCACTTAGTGAGCGCCAATACTGAGGCCAATTTTTAATCAATGACTGAATCTGTTCTTGAACAAACGGAATTAAGGACATTACACCCCAAATTAAGAGTGCCAAAATAATAATAAATACAAACGAGATTGAGATAATTCGATTAACGTGAAATTTACTTTCCAAAACGTTGATCAACGGATTAATCAAATAAAACAACACTAAAGCCAAAATTACTGGTGGCATCGTAATTCCCAAAATTTGATTAAGTGGATCAAACACAAAGCTTATTTTTGAAAAAAGATAAATAATCAAAAATACTAAGAAAACATTAATCAAAATCACCGTCAATTGGTTGTTTAGAAACCATTGGTAAAACCAACTTTTTCTTTTTTCCGGTGTTTCTTTCATAAAAGTACTCCCCAAAAATTTTCTATAAAGAATATACTATATACTATACAATGTTTGGAGGTTTTTGTAATGTTTGAAAAGGTTCTCTTTAGTGGATACACAAAAAAAGATGGTAAGGGTGTTTACTCTGCCGAACTGAATTCAGAAAATGGCGAATTGTCAACGCCAAAAGTTTTACTTGAGCTTAACGGCCCAACTTATATCGATGTGACAAATGATATGAAATTAATTGCTTTGGCTAAGAAAGATGATCGTGGTGGAATCGTTGTTTATGATATTAACGGCGACAAGCCTAAATTATTGGATGAAGATTTCTCAGAAGAAACTTCTCCTTCATACGTAAAATTCGATGCTTCACGCAATTTAATTTTCAGTGCTTATTTCCATTTAAGCAAGGTAAAAATCGATCATTTAACTGATGATGGTAAGATTGAACACTACTCAGAAGTTAAGTTTGAGGGTCATGGTCCCCGTGTTGAACAAGACCAATCAAAGCCTCACTTTAGTGCTTTGACTCCTGATGGTAAATTGATTATTTGTGATTACGGTGCTGATCGAATTTACATTTATGATATTTCTGATCCAAAGAATCCAGAATTAATGAATAACTACATCGCACCAAGTGGCTATGCTCCAAGACACTTAGTCTTCAATCCAACTAAGCCTTACGTTTACGTTGCTTGTGAGTTGTCATCCAAAGTTTTAGTTATGGAATATGACGCTAAAACTGCCGGCTTGACACTTGTTGATGAAGTCGAAGCTGCCAAAGATGAGCAAAAGAATACTACTGCTGCCATTAGAATTACTAAGGACGGTAAGTTCTTGTATGTTTCAACTCGTGGAGCTAACACAATCGCTTTGTTTGGCGTCAGTGAAGATGGATCACGTTTGAAGAAGATCACAACAACATCTACTGACGGTAAAGGTCCGCGTGATTTCGATCTCGATCCTTCAGAAAACTACTTGGTCGCTGCTAACCAAGATTCCGACAATATCACTATTTTCAAGCGCAACGAGAAAAAAGGAATTTTGACTAGTTTGGAAAATAATATTTCCATTCCTGAGTGTGTATGTGTACACTTTATTTAGTTCCAAAATTAGTCAGGAGAATAATTAATTATTATGTTCATTGAAATCATTAAAACTATTATCCTTGGAATCATCGAAGGTTTTACTGAATTTCTACCGATCAGTTCTACTGGTCACTTGTATTTGGCTGATGAATTCATCAAATTAAAGGAATCCACAGCTTTTATCAACATGTTTATGGTAGTTATTCAATTTGGAGCGATTTTGGCAGTTATCCTCATTTACTTCCACAAATTGAATCCATTTTCACCTAAAAAGGACCGTCACGCCAAGAAACAAACGTGGGATATTTGGTTTAAAGTAATTGTAGCCATCATCCCTTCAGCTGTAGTCGGTATACCTTTGAATGATTGGATGGATGCTCATTTAACTAGTTGGCAAGTTATTTCAGCTACCCTTTTGATCTATGGTGTACTTTTCATCGTTGTCGAAAATTGGTTAAAGGATAAAACTCCTCAAGTAGCTGATTTAGATAGCTTATCTTACAAGACAGCTTTTCAAATTGGACTTTTCCAAATTCTATCACTGGTTCCTGGTACATCACGTTCTGGTGCAACCATTCTAGGTGGTATGACCATCGGTACTTCAAGATTCGTCGCAACTGAATTTTCATTCTTTCTAGCAATTCCAACTATGTTTGGTGCTAGTTTGATCAAGATTGGTAAATTCTTTGCCAAAGGAAATACTTTTTCAGGAGATCAAATTGTTATTCTTCTGATTGGTACATTCGTTTCATTTATTGTGGCTTATGCCTCAATCAAATTCTTGCTTGACTATATCAAACGTAATGACTTCAAGGCCTTCGGTTGGTATAGAATCATCTTAGCTATCATTGTGATTGCTTACTTCGGTATTAAAGCAATGGTCAATTAGAGAGTGGAACAAGAGCGGTCAGCTCCCGGAGGATAACGTAATTTCAGGAATTGCTCGTCGCACTTTGCGAGTGATTCCTGAAATTTTGTTATCTCGGAGGGAGTTGCTCTTGTGTAACTCGTTTCAGCTAGAAGTGGAACTGCATAGTCACCTCTCTAGCATTAATACAATAGGTCATAGTTAGTAAAATCTGTGATAATCAATTCGATTATCACGGATTTTTATTTTCTCAACATTATTAAGTTGTAACCGTTATCCATTTTGTTAGAATGGACTTATCAAATATCAAAAAAAGAGGTTGATTATTATTTTTAAAGAAGTCGCAGTTGAAAATTTCACTAAAATTCCCCTAGCCGTCGCTAAAGGTGCTAACCGAATCGAATTAAACGACAATTTAGCTGTCGGTGGTACGACTGTCAGCCACGGTGTATTGCAGGAAGCCACTAAATACCTTCAAGAAAAATCAATTCCAGTAGTCGAAATGATTCGTCCTCGTGGTGGCAATTTTGTTTACAACGATTTAGAGATCAAAATGATGGAATCAGATTTATTCGAGGCTCAAAAATTAGGTGTCGATGCCGTTACTTTCGGTGCTTTGACAAGTGATGGAGCAATCGATGAAGACGCTATGGAACAACTGATTGCTGCATCCAGTGGTATGCAAGTAGTTTTCCACATGGCTTTTGATGCTTTAGCAGAAGAAAACAAAAAAGACGCTATTGATTGGTTAGTTGATCACGACGTCGACCGCATCCTAACTCATGGTGGACCACTGACAACTGATATCAACGACACCTTAGGAAATATCAAAAAATATATTGACTATGCTGACGGAAGAATCACGATTCTACCGGGTGGCGGAGTTAACTTCAAGAACTGCGATGCCATCGCTGAAAAACTCGGTGTCAAAGAAGTTCACGGTACAAAAGTAATCGACGGAATCAACAATTAATTTACAAAATAAAACAGCACCTATTCTCAACGCACACAAGACTAATCAATAATAGTCCATTGTGCTCTAGGAATAGATGCTGTTTTTTTATATTCCAGCCCAAATCTTTTTACGAAGGACAACATTCAAACTCTAACAAAATACTGCATAAACATGCCAGCAATACTAAAGTAGATCAAAACACTGGTTAAATCACTTAGCGTTGAAATAAATGGTCCACTAGCTACCGCTGGATCAAAACCAAAACTGGACATCAACATTGGAATCAAACTTCCGGCTAAGTTGGCAACAGTAATGGCAGCACACATGGCTAAACCAATTACCATCCCTAAAACAAAGTTATGTTTCCAAATACCAACTAATAGTGTTACCGAAATTCCAGTAACTAAACCAGTCACAAAGCCGGTGATCAATTCTTTGCCAATTAATTTCAAAAATTCATGGCGATCAATTTCTTCGACTGCTAGTCGCCTAACTGCCACAGCCAAACTTTGTGTACCTGCATTACCAGCTGTACCAGTAATCGTGGAAATAAAGACAGCTAAAATACTAGCCTCCGCTAACAGACTCTCATAATGGTTGATCAAAGTTGCCGTGATCATACTCAAAAGCAACAATGTTATCAACCAAGGTAACCTTTTTGAAGCTGCTTTAAATGGTCCGTCATTATTAGCTTCATCCATACTAACACCGGCCAAACCTGAGTAATCTTGTTGAGCTTCGTCATCGATAACTTCGATAACATCATCAACCGTAACGATTCCGACTAACTTATTTGAGTGGTCAACAACGGGAACGGCTAAGAATTCATAATCTCTGAAAACTTGGGCAACTTCAGCTTGTTCAGCATCAACGTTCACCGTTATAACGTCACTATTCATCTTTTCGCCCAAGGTATCATTGTCATCTAGCATGATCAAATCACGTAAAGACATAACGCCGACTAAATCTTCATGGTTATCCAAAACGTATAAGTAATAAATCGTTTCAGCTGTTTCGGCAAATTTTTTCAAAGCCTTAATAGCCGTTGCAGCAGTCTCTTGCTCATTAAACTGAACATAGTCGGTTGTCATAATACCACCGGCAGTTTCAGTATCGTAATGCAACAAACCGCGCAAATTGTTGGCATCGTTACGTGGCATCTGTTCTAAGAACTTATCCACATCAACCTTATCCAAATGTTCCAAAACATCGGCCGCATTATCATCATACATGTCATTCAACATCTTTGAAGCGTAGTTCAAATCCATTTCCTTCAATAATTCGGGGATAACTGGATTGTCATCTTCAATCGTATCAAACATGTCACCCATTTCATCGGGCTCTAAAATTGAATAAAGGGTAATGCGTTCCTCTTTATTCAAAGTGAGATAGAACGTACTTTGATCATAGAAATGCATATCGAGATAGGTTTTTCGAAACCTTTTTTTGTCATCACTATCAAGATATTTCTTTAACTGTTCAAACTTTTCTTGCAGTCTTTTTTCATTTTCATCCATTTCTCTCACCCCTCAACGCACCCTTTAAGACTACCATATCTTCTGGTAACGGCGCCTTTAAATTTAACAACTCTTTTGTCACCGGATGAATAATTCTTAAATTAAAACAATGTAACGCCTGTCGCTTGATTCGTGGATCTTTTTTTTTACTATACATTTCATCCCCAATAATTGGATGTCCGACGGCTGATAAATGAACTCTAATTTGATGAGTTCGTCCGGTCAACAATTTCAATTCAACCAAACTACCGCCTGGATAAACTGCCTTGGTTTGATAGATTGTTTGTGAGGCCTTTCCTTTTTGATGGTCGATAGCTCGCAAATAAAAGGCCGCGGGATCAATACCAATTGGCAAGTCGATCAATCCAGTTGGTGGTGTCAGTTGTCCATAAATCATTGCTAAATAAAATTTTTGAAAATCATCGGTGTGTAAAATTTGATCCAATAATGAATGAGCATAAGAAGTTTTCGCAAAGACCATCAATCCTGAAGTATCTCGATCCAAACGAGTAACCAAGTGGATTGAACTATTTTCATGATGCTCAATCAAATAAGCTTTGACTAAATTTGCCATCGTTTTACTTGATTTAGCTTTTGCCGGTAAACTCGCTATCCCTGGTGGTTTATTGACTACCAATAAGTATTCGTCTTCAAAAATCACATCAATTTTTCCAGCCATCGGTTCAATCAAATCTGATGGCGCTTCACTACTCAAGACTACTAACAATTCATCCCCCGTCTTCAATCGAAAGTTGAAATGACGCTGTTTGTGATTGACAAAAATCAGACCACCCTTATTTTTTAAATTGTGCAACTGACTAGAAGAGAATTTATGTTGCACTAAAAATTTGCGGACAGTTTTTTTATCAGTATCTTGGAGAATGAATTTTAAAAAGCGATTAGTCGTTTTCATTTTGTGCTAAGAAGGCGGTCTCTACTCTAGTCCAGAAGTGACGATGACGGTATTGTGCAAACTGGGCACGTTGATAATGCAATTTAATAGTAATTTTTTTAACATTTCGCAATTTGGTGTTGATTCCATCACAACTGATCACATAATCATCAGCAACTTGTGGATAAAGGTCAATTTGTTGGTTATGGGGCACAATAATTGGCGAAGAAATTGTCCGATAAACTCGATTGTTGATCGACGCAATTTCAATCATTTGAAAGACACTGATTTTGGGATGAATCAAGGCTCCACCAATTGATTTAGAATAAGCTGTTGAACCAGTTGGTGTCGAGAAGCAGAGTCCATCCCCACGAAAACTTTCAAAAAATTCTTTATCCAAGTCGACTCTAGTTTTCATTGTCAAAGAAGATAAACGACGCACAACTGTTTCATTGATTGCCACACCATGGAAAAGTGAACCTTCTTTATTCTCAACCGCTACATCCAAAACTGGATAACTCGTCGATGGGATATTGTCTTGACACTCGATAATTCGATTGGCTAATTCATCAATTTCGGTATCCATCCAATCAGAATAAAAACCCAAATGACCCGTATGTAAAGCTAAGAATTTAACTTTATCTAGTCTGGCCGCATAGGCGTGAAAAGTACTCAAAAGCGTACCATCACCACCGACACTGATTACTAATTGCGGATTTCTTCTGTCTAAAACTAAACCAGCATCCAGTAAACGACTGCGTAACTTATTAGCCGCAGCTACTGACTGTTCTTTGTTATTATTATTGATCCATAATTTCATTTTTTATTTTGCTCCGTTGGACTATTCAGATCTCGTTTTCGATCTGTAAAGTATTGTTGTGCGTCTTGAATCTCTTCACGTATTTTCGACATTTCCTCATCAAGCATAAATGAAGCTTCGGCAGCTCTTTTCAAACGCTCATTAATTTCTTCAGGAAAATCGCCCTTATATTTGTAGTTCAAAGAGTGTTCAATCGTTGACCAAAAGTTCATTGCTAAGGTCCGGATTTGAATTTCTGCCAAAATATTGATTTGACCTTTAGAAGTTTGAATTGGATATTCAATTACGACGTGATAAGAACGGTAACCACTCGGTTTACTATTAGCAATATAATCACGTTCCTCAATCACTTGCATGTCTTCACGAATATGCAACAACTTAGCAACTTCATAAATATCTTCAACGAATTGACATTGAATTCTAATTCCGGCAATATCTTGCATATCTTGTTTCAACAAGTCTTCAGAAATAAATCGACGGCGCATTTTTTCTTTAATACTATCGACTGTTTTCACACGCCCTGTCACAAATTCGATTGGTGAATGTTCATTTTTTTCTAGAAACTCTTTACGTAAGTTTCTAAACTTAATTTTCAATTCATCGACCGCCTGTGAATAAGGTATCAAAAATTCATTCCATTTAATTTCTGACATAATAACCTCGCTTTAATATTAATATATCGTAAATATCTAAAAGAATCATCTAAATCCAAATAATAGCTGTCATGAGTTTAATATTTTACCTTTTTGTAAATTGTTGGTAGAATGACAATGCAATAGAGATGGAGGGAAACATAATGTGGGAAGTATTCTTATATATTAATCCCTTATGTTCGTACTGCTTACGTGTAGAACAAGCAATCATTGATTTTACACGTAAACATGACATTGACACACAATATCACTTTGTCACAAATTATAATATGGCAACAATCAACGATTATATTCAAATGAAGGGATTTAAACTTTCGGACATTGAGGAACGAAACAAATCATCCCAAGAAGTAGTGGAAGCTGCAAAACTTTACAAGGCTGCTTCTTGTCAAGGTAACAAGAAAGCTCGTAACTTTTTAATGAACCTACAAGAACAAGTAAACATTTTGAATAATCCCTTTGATGATACCACTATCAGACGCGCAATTAACAACAGCGGTCTTGACTACAAAGCAATTATGACAGACAAAGAGAGTCAATGTGTCGAACAAGGATTAAAACGTGATCAACAATTATCTATGGAAATGAATGTTCAAAAAGCACCAACAGCTGTAATCTTCGACTGTGAAAATGAAGACAAGCCTGGTGTAATGATCAATGACTTTGGCAGTTGCACTAATACGGACGAAATCACTCGCAATATCAATGCAATGTTAGAAAGAGAACTTCCAAAGAGTGTTTCAAATAAGTACGTTACTTCGGGAACTGTTATCAGTTTAGATAAATTTAGACATTAATAGTGTTTAGATTTCTGCAACAAACTCGATTTAACTCAAAATAAAGAAGCTTACTAATGAAAACGAAATTCGTTAGTATGGCTTCTTTTTTTATTCCCCATAATCAAATTCAAAGAGTGTTGTATTGCTTAATTATACAAATCCGCTCTCTTTATTCGTAAAGAAGGTTGTAACAATAATTGAGGTTTTTCTCCACAACGACGTTGCCAAGCTGGTGTTTTATAGATTGGAGCTTCGGCAGTAAAACTTTGGCCCAATAAAAATTCTTCAACCGTCTGTTGATTAACTGTGTAAAAATCCATTTTAATTTTTTGCGACTTAGCATCTAACTTATGTCGTAATTTCTCAATTAAATAGTCATTCATCTTAATTTTTGCAATTTCTGGTTTTTGGGGATGAAAGACAAATAGTTGAAATAAATTATCATGTTGAAAATACTTCTTTTGATAATAAATTTTATTGAATGGACCTAAAAAATAAATATGATGATATAAAACCAGTCGATTCTGACTCGAATCTAGCATCAAAATGAAGTAGCCAAAAATTTGACTATAACTGATAAATTTCAGATGTTCCTTAGTCAATTTTCGATTCAAATAATGTCCGCCGAGAACCCAAATACTGTTCAAACCAATTTGTTGATAGCCCCTAATTCGACTGTTTAAGGTCTTAACATTGATTCGGGCACATTGATACTCAAATGCCGTTTGATTCATTAAGAGGTCCGGTCGTTGTTGAATAGTCGGTAAATAAAACTCTTTAAGTAATTTTTTTGGTTTCAAAAGCTTTAACAAAGAAAATAATATTTGCTTACCTTGAAAATGGATATCACGTTCATTGATATCATTATCATTTTTATTTTTGTGTCGGAAATATTTACGTGAAGCAGTTGTAATTAATTTAACTTTTTGATGACAATCACAACAGAAATAATCTATCTGAGAATTGGCTTCTCTTGCAACGATTAACTTTCCCGATTCATTCAAAGCTGCATACATTTTTACCACCCCAAGTAAAAATTACGCAAAAAAAAATCAACCCGCAGGCTGATTTCTATTTTCCAAAATAATATCTTGTTAGTTCCAAAGCTGTCTTCTTCATGATCTCTTTACCATATTCTGAAAGAACAGCTGCAGTAACTTTTGTCTTAAAACTATATTCACTTAGCAATGCCAAAACATCGCTATAACTCATTTCATGCATTTCATCTGTAAACAAAATCAATTGTAAATAATACTTGTCTTGATATTCCCAAAGATTGGAGATACCACTTTCCAAGTGTAGTAAATCAGCCAATTGGACATAGTCCTCAAAGTCCTTAAATTCAACAATAATTGTTTTCGTAGGTGTATCCGGGTCGTTCAGATATGGTGCGGTGTCACTATCATATTCTTCCGTGCCCATTTTTGCCTCATTATTATGATTATTAACGACTGAACCTTGTAGCCCATTTAATGGCAATGAACCTGAATCCTCAGAATCATCACTCTTACTGATCAACAATTCCAAACCTTCTTTGTTTGGCATTATTTGGAAAGTAACAGGTTCATTATTCGTAAAGACATGATCCTTATCAACTTCATCCAAAATACTGTAGAAGAACGTTTCAATTTGCTTTTTATTACCCAACAAATCTAGGACTGTTACCCCTCGTTCTTGTAAATCTTCTGTACTAAGAATGACTCTGATTGTATTCTCATTAAGTCGATCCATTTCCATCATAGTCACCTCAATTCTGTATCTACATTCTAACAGTCTCAAAAACTATTTCAACTATCATATATCGATAATTTTAGCCATTGAATTAATATACTAAATACAGAAATGTTAGTCAAAAATAATGACTTATTTTTAGAGGCTATCAACTAAAGACCATTTCAATGAGGTCGAATACGTCCCCCGCTGAACCGCCTGTCCACGCATATTCAACAACAAACCTTTATCTTTATCCCATTCTAAGACACTCTCACCCGTTGGAAAATCACCAATGGAAACAACGTTTGGAGTCTCAGAAATTTTTGTATCTTGATTATATTTATTCCGAAAGATCAGTGCATCATTCAAAACCGAACCTTCATCATTAGTGAAAGGAGTTTCCATCTGCAGAGTCAAATATGCGTGATAGGACTTTAATGGATAAGAATTATTCTCAATTTTTACTTGCATAGTATCTTGTCGTGAAATCACGCCTGAAAATGGTGTGACAACTCCGAAATCAACATCTGGCACTTCTAGACTCAAGCTCTCATATGGTTGTTGTTGTCTAACAAAGGTCTGTGCAGCGTGTCCCGGCGTCGCATATTCAGCAGTCAAATCGCTAGTGGTCAACAATAGACTCCCCAGAGGGTTAAAATCAGTCCCACCTCTTGAATAGTCAACATTTTGCCACCGATCACTGATAGAAATATTGCCACCACTGCCAGGGATAGCTAGACCGGCTTTGGCCTCAGGAAAATTCATGTCTTCAGTGATAAAGGAATTACTACCAAGAGCTATTTTCCATATGTTAGGACTTCCAGAACTAAACGAGTCTGTATTAGTTACTTTTCTCATATCCCAATTAGATAGATCATAAGATGTAATTTTAGACGTGCCAGTTAACATATCTGAAATATTGGTTACATTAGAAGTATCAAAGCCCCAAATATCAGCATCAGCCAAATTAGAGTTAGTGCTAAACATTTTCGAAAGATTTTTAGCACTACTAGTTTTCCAACCTGATAGATCACAACTCACTAATTTAGAACAACTGGCAAACATTGAACTAAAATTTTCTACTGCTGAAACGTTCCAATTCTTAACAAAATCAATATCCGTGAAGGTATTTTGAGAAAACATTGACGACATTGATGTAACACTAGAAGTGTCCCAATTAGATAGATTTGCCATCTTAAAATCTAAGAGTTTAGTACCTGAAAACATTCTATCCATATTTTTCACTTTGGAAGTATCAAAGATTTCTAATAAAGTTTTCAATTTTGCACATCCCGAAAACATGCCTGCTGCATTTTCTAAACTAGATGTATCCCAATTGCTTAAATCAAGCTTATCAAATGCGCATCCCAGAAAAATTTGACTGGCGTTTTGGACTTTCCCAGTATTTAAATCGCTCAAACCTGCTACTTCAATTAATTTACTATCATTCTGGAACATATTAGACATATCCGTGACATTGGAAGTATTCCATTTAGACAAATCCAAACTGGTAACATTGGACAAACCAGACAAAGTACCTGACATATCAGTAACGTTAGAAGTGTTCCAATTAACAATGTCAGGTAATTCAGATAAATTCAGATTCCCAAACGTGAAAGACATGTTTTTCACGTTACTAATATTCCAGTTTTCTAATCCTTTAAGGGAATTTATTTTAGTACAATAACGAAATAAATAACTAATATCCGTCGCATTTTCCATATTCCATTTGGATAAATCAATATCACTTAACTCTTTAGAAGAAAAGAAAAGATTGCTAAAATTAGTCACTTTCGAAACATACCAGTCCGCAATATCGGCTGTTGTTGTCAGAGAAGAATTACTAAATATACTATCTAAATTATTAACTTTGCTAGTATTAAAATTTTTTAAACCAACTATATTAGCCGAAACGTTATAAAACATTCCCGACATATCAGTAACATTTTCCGTTTTAAAGTTGGAAACATCTAAATTTCCCGCCAAATTCTTCGCTTTAGAAAACATATTTGAAAGATCAATTGCCGCTGAAGTATCTAAATTTTCAATACCAACTATTTCCTGCAACTTACTAAGATTGCTATCATTAAAAGCAAACATTTTCGAAAAATCAGTAACTTCAGAAGTATCAAGATTAGTCACATCAATCGTTGTCGCCTGCGTCAAATCATAAAACAAACTATTAGAGTTTTGGTTAGCCTTAACTCCTGGTTCAACAACTACACTAGTAATCGACTTAGAAAAACTATTCCAGTTTCCAATTTCTTTCCCCAATTCACCAGCATAAATAGTGAGTTGACCGTCAGCATTAATATCCCAATTACACGTCCCAAATGTGCCATTGGCAATTGAAAGAGTTGAAAATGATTTCTGTTCTACAAGGTTACTTTGAACTAACGAATCTAGGTTCGTGAGAGAATCAGCTTTAACGACTCCGTGCCCCAAAAATAAGAGTCCAAAGCTGAACTGCACTCCAAAGAAAACCCTAAAAAATGGACCGATACGTTTTTTCCTAAATTCTCTCAAGAAGAACATTACACTCAACCCCTATTGTATTTTTACCAAATAATACAACATTTATTTGTCTAAACATACTTAGTTTTAATAAAATATTTTATTTCTTTTTGATTATATTTCTAAAAAATATTTTATTTTAGGAATGTGTTCTATAACTTGGTTAGTGTAAGATGCCGTCTTCCACAATAGCTCTGGATAGCCTCTTTAAATCCAAAAAAACAGCATCCATTCCTGACACGTAAAAAAACTGATTTACAATCAATTACGTTCTAGGAATAGACGCTGTTATTTTTATACTAATAGATACCTCTTTTGTGAAGAATCGGTACGCTACACTCCATTACCAAATAGAACAGTACTCCCTTTGCAAGAGCTGTTTACCAAAATAGCGTGACACTAACTCAAAAATCCAATTCAATAAAAATAAAAACATAGGTTAATTCCAACAGAGCACCTATTTTTAAAAGAATGGAAAATAACTAAACCATAGATCCGTTATTCAGCACCGGAGCAACAAAGCTGATGGGCTCAGATGTGAAATTATTCTTAGCAATTTATTGCTTAGAATAAGGTCGAGCTTTGAGATTTTTCCGGGCTTGAAAAAGCTCAAAGTCGGCCCACATCGTTCCAGCCCAATCAGCTTTGTTGCGGAGGAGCGGCATACTTAATCCAACATCCCAAAAGAGCAAAAAAAAAGACCACCCTCCGAAAAAGAAAGTGATCTGCTTATATTTTATAATCCAGCCATTAATTGAGCCTTTTGAAGTTCCATAGTTCTGACACTTCTAGGCAAGAATCTTCTAATTTCATCTTCGTTAAAGCCAACTTGAAGACGTTTGTCATCCATGATAATTGGACGTTTTAGTAAACCAGGATTTGTTTGAACTAAATCTAACAATTGATCAATTGTTAAATCATCCAAATTAACCTTTAGGTTTTGGAATGCCTTTGAACGTGTTGAAATAATTTCTTCAGTACCATTCTCAGTCATTTGTAAAACTTGTTTAATTTCTTGCTTATTTAAAGGTTCTGAGTAAATGTTTCTTTCTTTGTAAGGAATGTCATGTTGTTCAAGCCAAGCCTTAGCTTTACGACATGATGTGCAACTTGGAGATGTATAAATGGTAACCATATATAATCTCTCCTTTCCTGTGTAGTATCAAACTCTTTAAATACATAACTATTGTAACTTAATGTAAGCGTAAAATCTACACTTTTCACGAAAAAGTTACGAATATTTGTTCGAAACTGATTGTGTTGTGAAAACACGTACCCGAGAAATGGCTATTTATGTAAAATATTCACAAATAAAATAATTTACTACTTATTCACTTCATTAGTTATAATTTATATCACTTTCAATGAAAGTAAAATCCTTAGTTCAAGCCATTACACTTCAATTTCTAGTCCTTGGAAGGCATGAACTACTGGAATATCACCAGCATATTTTTGTGACTGTTTTAACATAACTTCGACATCAACCGTTTGTGGTAAGTGACTGATCATTAGGCGTTTAACTTGTGCATCTTTAGCTAAAGTTCCAGCTTCTTTAGTATTCAAGTGCCACTTTCTACCAGTAACATCTTCTGGAAAATTAGTATCTGCAATTAATAAATCAGCATCACGGCTAAAATCAACCAAGCCATCAAAGTACGTAGTGTCCGCGGTGTAGACGATAACTTTGCCATCACTATTAGTAATTCGCATTGCGTACGCTGGGACGGGATGAACAGTTCTCATAAATTCGAATTTCAAACCTTCGATTTGAGATGGTTCATAATCATTATAGGCAATCCCTTTTGTAGCATTTGATTCTGTCAATTGTGCAAAGTTGACAAAATCTTGCGTATGACCATAAATAGGAAGTGGGTTTTCTTTCTTGGCTGCGAGCCAATTATACTGAAGAACTCCGACATCTGCTGTATGATCATGGTGATAGTGTGAAAGAACAACGGCATCTAAATCTGTTGGTTTCATGTAACTTGCTAGTGAGTTCAAGACACCACTACCACAATCAATCAACAAACTCTTATCGTCATTTCGCAGTAAGTACCCGGACGTACCGATACCATTGTACGGATACCCACCGTAAAAACCTAAAACTGTAACTAACATAGAAAACCTCCAAAAAAATTTAATTGAAAGGATTTCAATAATTATGAACATAACATTAAAGCTAGGTACATATCTATTTTTAAAGAGTCAGCAAACTTCTGCTGATACTTTATTAAAACCCTTATTTAGTACTAATGCAGACCATCTTTTAATAAAAAAAATATCCGCTTTTGCGCAATACCGTAATATCAACGGTTTCTACGATCCACTCAATAAGTTATATTCCTTGACTTACATGAAATTCAATCCTGATCAGGCAAAACTTTTTGAGAATAAATTGTTCAGTCCCCATCAATACTCCTTTAATTCTACCGCAACAGCTATCTATCAAAAAAGTGATAGTCCTAGAGAATATTTAATTACTAAAACTTTTGGAACTGACAAACAGATCAAAGAATGGAACAAACAACTGCAATTAGAAGTTCAGACCCAAATTCAGGGAACTGACGAAGAAGACTTCGGCTTCTTTACTAAAAGTTATTCGGTACTCACTGACTAAACTTTTTTTTGATGCCGTGCCAAGAGATTTGATAACTAACTACTCCAAACAAACAATACATTGCCACATAGCCACCATAGATCAGCAACAATTTTTTCGGCAACTTCAGAGAAAATGACAGACTGGCACTGATTGTCTGTACTAAAGCGAAAATTAACGGAATTAAGAAAGTTAAAGTATTTTCCTTGCGGACGATTCCTTTGATTTCAGTTTCCTCAACCCCAATTTTTTGCAGTGTCCGCAGTTGTCTTGATTGATAATCATCCCGTAACAAAATCCGTAACGTCAAAACGCTCCCTAAGGCAATTAAAAGCGCCACACTGAAGAGTGACACTATGAATAAGAAGAATCCTCCAACCTGATTGAATTGCTTCTTAAAGCCGCCTTGACGCATGAAACCAATTTGAGTATAAACATTGTGATCATAAGTTTCGGGTTCTTTTTTGATAATCTCAATCGAAGAATTTTTTAAATTTGAATTGTAGTTAACTTTTAAAAAGTAATCACCCCGACGTTTTTCCAGGTGCTTTATTTGTTTGGCATTGAGTCGATCTCCCTTTTTAAATTTCCAGCCATAAAGTGTGTCGTTAATTTCTGCCGGTAAACTTTGATAATACTTATCAGGTACGATCATAATCGAGCCATAATGCATTGTTGATCCATAAGGAAAGGAATTTCCAATTTTGGCTTTAGCAATTAGTGGAGCGTTTTTAACTTCGATATTATATGCTTTTTGGGGTTCATCATTTATAGAACCTGAATTGTACCGTATCATCAAATATTCATTACTCTTGACTTTAGGATTCCACTTTTGAATTCGTTTTGGCAAGGCCAAGTAATCTGAATGCGACATGAAAGTCATTGGTTGATGAACCACGGTTTTATCACTTTCCTTATAATAAGAGGCCAAACTAATTTTTACATCCGTTTGATACTCACCAACAATATTGGCTTTACTTTTCTTCAACTCTTGACGAACCGTTTTGACAGTATTTTGATCAGCCGACAATTCAAATGGATAAATTGTGTTGTAATTGTGATAAACCTGTTGATAACCATAATAACAAAAAGTTAGTAGTACTAAAGCCATTGCAGACAATTCCGTCACAAACCACAATGTCGAAATATTTTGAAAAAGTCGTTCTTTTAAATATTTAAACGAAAAAATATTGATTCCTGAATATGCTACTGAACGAATCTTTTGTAAAAAATTCAAAATCGTTGGTAAAAAACCAAAATAAACTAAATAAGTTCCAAAAACATCGGCGATTAAAATGAAGAGAATTTCTGCCATTGGCTTAGGTGAATAGCCAATCGAATCAATATCATAAATTAACTGAACTGATCCTACCTGGGCTAAAATCAGTAAGACAATTCCAAACAAGCCAGCTGGAATTCTCAGCCACCAACGAGCCTTTTTAGCTCTTCTCTTCCCACCTTTTTGGAGAATCCGCATCGTTTTAAAAGCATTGATACCACTGAAAAAGATTGTTGAATAAAGAAAAACAGTCAGCAAGTGTCTGGCATCAGCCAAACTAATATACATTAGGAAGTTAAACCTCAAATGCATTAGATAAAACAAAACCATGCCTAAGAATTTTTGAAAGACGACCGTTCCTAATAAACCAATTATCCAAGCAAAAAATTGAATGACACTAGTTTGGAAGAAACTTAGCATGACCACTACCCAGCGCTGCATCCCTAATTTTTCAAAGGTGATAAATTCATGATGTTGCTGCTTCACAAAGAATCCACCCACATAAACCATGTAGATAACCGCGCAAAAAGCAAAGACCCAGCTCATCATTATCGAAATATCACCCAAATAACTTCTCCAAGTGGGAATCGCCCGCTTAATTGAAGGATTAGTACTCATAGAAACCAAAGTCCCATAAATACCAATGGCAAAAGCACACGCCAGGATGTAGATTAAGTAGCTATCACGCATATTGTAAAGTGAGCGTTTAATAATCTTGCGATACATTAAAGTAGTTACCTCCACCAATTGTTCGTTGCATATTAATAATTTGTTCGAAAAACTTGTCTCGATTACCTGGATTAACAACTTCAGAGAAAATCAAACCGTCCTTAATAAAGACCACTCGTTGACAGTAACTAGCTGTAAAAGCATCGTGAGTTGCCATGACAATTGTGGTCTTTTCTCTTTGATTGACCAGCTGCATGTAATTTAACAAGATTGTCGCTGATTTAGAATCGAGACTTCCGGTCGGTTCATCCGCAAATAAAATTTCTGGACTGTTGATCAAAGCTCGCGCTGCTGCAACGATCTGTCTTTGTCCGAGTGACAGTTCATCAACATTTCGCTGGGATAATTTTTCGATATTCAAGAGATTCATCATATAATTGAAACGTTCTTCAATCAATTTCTTGTGTGAACGGCTCAAAGCGAGTGGTAAAATCACATTTTCTTTAACGTTCAAGGAATCGAGCAACTCAAAACTTTGGTAAATGAAACCCATTTTATTACGACGGAATTTCGTCTGCTCGCGGTCGTGTAGTTGCGTGATATCAATGTCGTCGATAATAATTTGTCCGTGGTCTGGGCGTTCGTTGGTTGACAACATATTCAACAGCGTCGTTTTACCAGCTCCAGATGGTCCCATAATACCGAGAAATTCGCCATGTTCGACTTCCAAACTGATGTCCTTGATGGCGTGAACAGCATTTTTCTTTTTTCCATAATCTTTTGAGATATTCTTTACAACTATTTGCAATCTAACTTCTCCAAATTTTAAAAATATTGTTATCATATTATATACATAGTGTCTTTATTCTAGCACGGAGGGAATTTTAATATGTCCAAAATTATGATTATTGAAGATGATCCTTCTATCTCCAAGTTAATCAGTGAAAATCTTGCCAAGTGGCAAATCGATTCATACGTTACCAAAGATTTTAATAACATCATCGACCAATTCAATGACTACGCTCCTGACTTAGTCTTATTGGATATTAATTTACCAGTTTACGATGGTTATTATTGGAATCAAGAGATCAGAAAAATTTCTAAAACTCCTATTATCATTATCTCATCTCGTAACTCTAATATGGACCAAATTATGGCCATGAATATGGGTGCCGACGATTTTGTGGAAAAACCATTCTCTATCGATATCCTTGTTGCCAAAATCAACGCCCTGTTACGTCGGACTTACGACTTCACCAAAAGTACCAGCGATGTGATTGAACACAACGGTTTAAAACTGAATTTGTCGAGTGGTTCAGTTGAGATTGGCGATAATAAAATTGACCTCTCAAAAAATGAGTACAAGCTTTTACAACGGCTATTAAAGGATCAGGGCAAAATTGTCACGCGTGAACAGTTACTAAACTTCATGTGGGACGACGAGCGTTTCGTTGATGACAACACTTTGACAGTCAATATCAATCGTTTACGAGGAAAAATCGAAAAATACGGCCTACAAAACTACATCGTTACTAAAGTTGGTCAAGGATATATCATCCCATAGGAGTTAATCATGACATTTTTTAAATACTTGAAAGACCACGTCTACTCCATTTTAATCGTCTTATTTGGGATGACCTTTGTTGAACTAGTCTTGTTTCTTGATCCCAACGTCAACTTTCATCCCGGTACTTTAATGTACACTTGGGTCTTAGCAGTAATCTTTTTAGTCGCTAACTTGTTTCTTTCCTATCACCACAAGAAGGATTGGTATAAGCAACTTGAAGACTATCAAAACGATCTCTCGAAAGAATTAGTCGGTGCCAATAATCACGAACAAAGATTCATCCAATCTAAGATCAATAACATTTCTTTGGAATATCGTAACGAATTGACTGACTTGTATCAAAACCAAAAAGATCAACGTGAATACACTGAATCCTGGGTTCACGACATCAAAGTTCCCTTAGCAGCTTTGAAACTCTCTCAAGATGATGAGCTCGACAAAGAATTAGTCGCTGAAGAAATTGATCAAATCGATTACTTAGTCGACCAAGCTTTGTATTTTGCAAGATTAAATAATTTTTCTAATGACTATTTAATTCAAGAACAAGACTTAAACAATATCGTCAAATCTTCGATTAGAACCAATAAGCGGATGTTCATCAACAAACGAATTAGCATCAATTTAGACATTACCGACACAAAAATACTAACCGATGAAAAGTGGCTCAGCTTCATCATCAATCAAATCGTTTCAAACAGTTTGAAATACACCGATCGAGGCGGAAAAATCAGTATTTTTACAACCGAAAAAAACGGCAATGTCGAGCTGCACATTAAAGACAGCGGAATTGGAATTTCCCAACAAGATATCAGCCGAATTTATAACAAAGGCTTCACCGGAACCAACGGCCGCCAATCCGGTAGTAAATCAACTGGGATGGGCTTGTATTTAGTTAAGAAGATGATCGATAAGTTAGGACATCAGATTGAAGTGAAATCTAAGATAGGACAAGGGACAGAGTTTGTGATTACATTTTTGGACTTGCCTTATTATAATTAGAGAGCGTGGAAGCCAACGGTTAGGAGTCAGCAGATAGCCTAGCTTTCCGAATTGCCCGCCGCACTTTGCGGGCGATTTGGGAAGCGTAGCTATATGTTGACTCCTGTTGGCTGGAACGCGTTTTGACTATATCGCCTAGAACCATGGTTATCCCCAAAAAGAGCCCACTCCATACCCCAACAAACACCTCCACCAATACTTGTTTAAACAAAAATCAATATTTTATTAGAAATAATCCATATAGACATCATGTAATCGCTTTTTTAACTATTGTTATTCAAATTATAGAATATCTTTTATATAATATTGAATTGTGAATGGCATAACTATTGCAAAAAAACATTCACGAGGATACACTATCAGTGATGGATAACAGGTGGTGACGAGAAAATGGCAATTATTTCTTTCCATTTGGATGACTGTGATGAAAAGATCATCCGAAACTACGCTAAATCTAAGAACATGAGCATTTCGTCGTTTCTTCGTTCAGTTGTTGTTGAAAAAATTGAAGACGATATCGACGATGAGCTCTATCAACAAGCCTTGATTGAATCAAAAAATGATCCACGTGATATCACTTTAGATGATATTAAAAAAGTTATGGATCAATATTCTGAATAAATTTTATATATAGAAAAAGGTAGTAAATCTTTTTATGGATTTACTACCTTTTTTGTTTTTTTCGTTTATAACCATTATTCTTTTTGGTAATTGTATTAGTTCTTTTGGTTTATAACCATTGTTCTATGCTGAATAGCCAAAACGCGTTCCGCAGGGGCAACTCCCTCCGAGATAACAAAATTTCAGAAATCACCCGCAAAGTGCGGCGAGCAATTCCTGAAATTACGTTATCCTCCGGGAGCTGACCGCCCCTGCTACACGCTCTACATTTTGAGCATCAAAGCATTCACAGCCACAACCACCGTCGACAACGACATCACAACTGCACCAACGGCTGGGCTTAACACGAATCCTACTCCTGCTAAGATTCCGGCTGCTAATGGTATTGCTACGATATTATATCCTGCTCCCCACCAGAGATTCTCAACTGTTTTGCGATATGTATTATGTGATAGTTTCAAGAATTTGATAATATCACTGGGATCACTGTTATACAAAATTACATCGGCTGAATCGATTGCTACGTCGGTTCCGGCTCCGATGGCAACTCCGATTGTGGCGGCTGCTAAACTTGGAGCATCATTGATTCCATCTCCGACCATGATGACGTGATGACCAGATAATTCCAAATCTTTAATAACTCTATTTTTATCTTCCGGTAACAGTTCAGCCCGAAATTCCTCAATTCCCATTTGCTTGGCCATAGTGGCTGCGGCAGCTTGGTTATCACCAGTCAACATAATCGGTGTGATATTTCTAGCTTTGAGTTCCTTGATAAATTCGACGGTATTAGGCTTGATCTTATCACCTAAAGCGACGAAACCAAGAACTTGTTTGTCTGTGACCAAATAACTGATGGTATTACCTTTATCTAAGTAAGTCTTTACTAGCTTATTATCAACCGGAATATTTTCCTTCTTCAAATACTTCAAGTTAACTAAATAATAAGTCTTTTCAGCAACTCTACCACTCATCCCGTAACCCTTGATAGCTTGAACGTCTTCAAAATCTGTGGCAGAAACCTTTTTGTCTTGTGCATATTTGACAATACTATTTGCGATTGGATGACTAGATCCATTCTCTAAACCACTAACGAGTGACAACAATTTATCCTCAGTTAGATCACTCAAGCTGATCACACCGTTAACTGTAAATTTACCCTCAGTTAAAGTTCCGGTTTTATCCATAGCAATATAGTCAATTTTACGACTATTTTCCATAGCTTGATTGTCACGAATAATCAAACCATTTGTGGCGGCAATCGACGTACTACGCGACATAACTAGTGGAATTGCCAATCCTAAAGCGTGCGGACAAGCAATGACTAAAACGGCCACTAGACGATTCAAAGCCGTGTTCATGTCACCAAAAATCAGCCAATAAACAAAAGCAATAATTCCCACGGACAAAGCTGCATAGAAAAGCCAACTAGATACTTTATCAGCCAATTTTTGTGTCTTCGAACGATTGTTTTGTGCATCCGCAACCAATTTGCTGATCTGTGATAAATATCCTTCATGGGCAGTTTTATCGACTTTTACCCGGATAGTACCCTCGCCATTGATTGATCCACCAACGACTTTACTACCGACGTCCTTTTTAATGGCTTTTGATTCACCAGTGATCAATGACTCATTGACGTAACTATTGCCACTAATGATATGTCCATCGAGTGGAACTGATTCACCAGCTCTAATCTCGACCACATCATCTTTTTTGACCATTGAAATATCATGATCCATCGTTTCATTTCCGTGAACCATATGAACCTGGTCAGGAACTAGTGTCGCAATTTTTTGTAAAGCATTACCGGCACTCATGGTAGACTTCATTTCAATCCAGTGACCTAATAACATAATCACGATCAATGAAGCTAATTCCCAAAAGAAATCCATAATGTGATTTGGTGAATGAACTAAATTATTCATCACAAAAGCATACAAACTATAAATATATGCCACACTGATTCCCATTGTGATCAGTGTCATCATAGCTGGTTGCTTTGAAGCAAGTTCTCCTTTAGCCCCAGTGATAAATGGTTTACCACCATAGAAGAAAAGGATCGTTGCCAAAACTAAAACTATCCAATCAGAACCTGGAAAATGAACTTGAAATGGCAGATTTAAGCCCATGAATGGTGACAGGATAAATACTGGTATTGCTAAAACAAGCGAAATCCAAAACTTTTTCTTTAAGTCCCCCATGTCCATCATATGACCGCCGTGCATCATCATATGGTCATTTGACATATCCATATTAGACATATCGTGATCCATCTTCATTCCATCCATATCTTTCATGCTAAATCAGCCTCCAAACAGTTACATTCAACTTCTTCTGGAGCAGTTTTTTGTTTTTCTTGTAAAACTTGCATTATTCCAGAAATATCGCTTTGAGAAATCTCCGAGGTTTCAACTAATTCTTTAATTGCTGAACCCTTTTTCATACAACAAAGATTATCGAATAAGTTATTTACACTTTGATTAATAGCCGAGTCCTCACTGATCAGTGGCTTATATATAAATGGGCGACTAGTTTCATCAGCCTTCAAGAAGTTTTTTTTCTGTAAACGAATGATCAGGGTCTTAATCGTGGCAGCTTTCCAATCCATCTTTCGTTCCAAAACATCAATAACTTGTTTACTAGTTGATTGCCCTAAGGTCCAAATAATCCTCATTACTTGCCATTCAGCTTTACTCATCGTTTCAATTTCCTTCATAACTTCACGCTCCTTTTAGGTTTACAATTGTAATCTTTCTCAACAAAATACAGTTTACATCCGTAAACGAAGTATGTAAAGTCATATGCTTGTTTTCATTTTTAAAGCAAATAAAAATACCGTATATAATATTTTTATATCTCATATTATATACAGTATTTAACATTTTTAATATTTTTTTGCATTATAGTTTAGTTATTTTATTACGACTTGCTTTCTAATCCTTCCGGTCAACATGGGAAAGTCTTAACAGCTGATTTAAATGTTCTGCATTATTTTTATCTAATTTCGAACCATTATTCATGTTGGCAAAAATTATGTCATTAACCGTACGTCCAGCAATCACTTGTGGGGACAATTTTCCTTCATTCAAATTTTTGCCAGCGACCATTAATGCTTTAAGTACCTCTGTATCAAAGTTAGGCTTTTCGGATAAAGAATTATACATTTCATTAACAAGTTCAAAAACTTGTTCATAAATTGATTCCTCTTGATTCTTATCTTCATTTTGATATGACAAAATATCTCCTGGTTGACAATCTAACTCCTGACAAATTTTATCTAGCGTCTCAAAGCGAACTCCTTTTGCTTTACCTGTTTTAAGAATCGACAAGTTAGTTGGTGTAATACCAATTTTTTTAGCGAGTTCTTTTGAAGACATCTTTTTCTTTAACATTACCAAATCAAGGTTTATCTTAATCATTCACATCACCTATATCACGGTATCTGAATCATGTTGCAATTCATAACCATACTTAAATACTAGATATAACATATAAATAATTGCTAAAAGTATTAAGTAACTAACAATTTGTCCCCATGAATTACTAAATATCGCACTCAAATTTCTACCGTTACTGTAAGAAAAGAATAACATGCTAACGATATTACCTAAAATAAACACCGAAACAGATCCCAATATCCACTTCATTTTATCAACATTTTCCTTAACAAAAAATCACGTAAAGCAATATTATCAATAATTTTCTTTAAAGCACGTAAAGCAAAAACAATACTTACTAAAATAATTAATGCGTTAATCCCACTAAGTTGCAACATTCCCTGGCTCAAGTGTGATGGTTCTAAAACATACTTGTTAAGTTCCATTTTAGCTTCGCCTGAGACAAAGAAAACCATGATATTAGCAAAAATTAATCCTGCCATGGCAATCCAACAAAAGACTTGTGCAACCACTGTCAAAATAGATAACACTTTTAAAATAAGGTCCGACAATTTTTTCATAATTAATATCCCCCTATTTCGTATTCTAGTACAATTAAGTATATTTGTTAATCAATATTTCCATATTGTTTTACGATATTTAATTAATGCGTTAGAAAATCATTTTTGGAAAAGGTATTTACTAAAAAAAAATCAAAATCTCCTATTTTTACTTTGATAAATAAATGAGCTTAGGACATAATTATTTTTAACTCCTAGACTTGCGGCATAAACGCGGAACGTAACTTAGTAATTTCTTCTTAAAACAAATAGACCAAGGTAATCGCTTCTTGATTACCTTGGTCTATTTGACTTAATGATCGAATGACCCTTTTATGTCCCGCTCTCTATCTGAAACGAGTTACACAAGAGCAACTCCCTCCGAGATAACAAAATTTCAGGAATCACTCGCAAAGTTCGACGAGCGATTCCTGAAATTACGTTATCCTCCGGGAGCTGAACGCTCTTGTTCCACTCTCTACTTGAAACGAGTTACACAAGCCAGACTCAGCCATATAGCTACATTCCCCAAATCACACACAAAACCGGTGTGCAATTTGGAGAATTAGGCTATCTGTCTGAGTCTAATCGGGCTTGTTTCACTCTCTGTTTTTTATCTAATTGGGCAAGCGCCACCAGCACAGTCTGATTGGTCAACTAACTCAATATCTTTTTTATCATGATTATCTGTTTGTTCTGCGAATACTTCAGCCACGTTTTCGTTAACTTCGGATTCACGTTCTTGATAGACTTCCTTATTGATTGGTTCCTTAGGAGCTTGCTTGAAGCCTGAACCAGTGTATGGCAATAGTGAAGTTGATTTTGTTACGTTTCTGTATTGGTACATCAAGTCAGCGATTTGGTCGCCTTCCTCTGGTTGGAAAGTGATCGTACAACTTACGGCGTTATCTGACCAATAAGTTTGTAAGAAGGCCTGTGTAGCAAATTGTTCAGCAATTGAAACTGATCCAGCTGAAGCAAAGTTAGGATCATCAGCGTTAGCAGCTCTAACTGGGAACTCAACGCACATTGTATGTTTTGTATAGACATCAGGTTCGATCTTGTATCCACAAGCTTTCAAAGCTGGTAGTAGTGGATCTGAGTCTTGGAATCTGATTCTTTGAATTAAGTAACCTGCATAATGGAAATGCATACCTTCGGATACACCAGCAAGTTTAGCAACTGTACCTGATGGTTTAACAGTTGTGTGCTTAACTGAAGCCTTGCATCCTAATTCCTTTGAGTACTCCTTGTCAGCTGTTACGACAGATTGATATAAGTCATCAAACTTGTTTGCAACACGTTGATCGTAAATAGGTTTTTGAATTTCTTTTCCTGTTTCAGGATCAGTGGCAGTTTCAAAACCAGTCACAACACGATTACCAAATGTTGTCAAAATCCAGTCTTGAATACCAGACATTGAAACACCGATACGACGATTCTTTTGAATAACATTACGTGATACTTCCCAGTCATAATTACTGAAGGTAACACGTTTAGTATATCTAGCAGCTAATCTGAAGGCTTCTTCTAGTGACCAACCTTGTTCTTGAGCAATCAATGGGAAAACCTCAAATAAGTTACATGGTTCACCATTACTCAATGAAATTTCACCACATGGGTTAGTACCTTCAACGCCATCATCAATTCCTGGTTGATAACCATCAATCGCACGTCCGTAGTTACGTGACAATTCCAAGTTAACGATACCAGGTTCACCATTATGAGTGATTGAGTCAGCAATTGGAGCATATTGGTTGAATTTTGAATCAACAGCCACACTGTTATTTGAAGCCCAACGGTGATGGTAAAGCTTGTCTTGGTCTTGTTTCATGGTGATGAAATCATCATCAGTAGCGCCACCTAAAGCAAGTTCAGCCGAACGACGAACGTTACCAGCAACAACAGTTTTACCAATCAAGTTACCCATATCAGTACAATCAACTGAAGTCAATTTACGACCAACCGTATTGTTCAAAACTTCGTTGATATCAAAGAACATTTCGATCAATGGCACTGGACCTGATGCAGTTCCACCGAAACCTTTGATTTTTTCACCCTTAGCACGAATCTTAGTAATATCAAGAACAACGTGATCCAAACCATCATTAGTACTGTTAAAGTGGGCATCGATCATATTGGCATTCCCAATCACCCAGCCTTCACGAGTATCTGGCAAGATATAATTACGGGTATTTTCTAGGCTGTGAGTCTTTTTCCATTCGTCACGGTCAATTGCACCAGCTTCAAGAGATTCTTTGTAAGAAGCACTCTCTTTGCCAATAAGGACCGTTAAATCAACCTTGTTGTCGACAACTGGCATCAATTTCATATTACTTGGGACGACAGAAAAACCAACGCCGCCACCCTTCATCAATTGATCAAACATAAATGAAAATGGCATTGAAACTGCCAATTGATCTTGTTTTAAGTATGAAGGAACGATATGACTGTCACCATATTTTTGTGGTCTAACAGCAACGAACCAACAATTGTTCAAAGCATCCCCGTTACGATCTTGATAATCAGTACCAGAAATCCAAAGATTACGGCCAGATGGAGTTGCAGCAAGTCCATAGACCAATTTATATAATTCTTGTGCTTCATTAACTAATCCAGCATATTGTTCATCAGTTATTTCAGCATCTTTTAGTCGAGGATCAAGGTTGATGTTACCTTCGATCACACGTTTAACCGTTTCAGACCAGTTTTCTGTTCGGTTTAATTCAGGAATCCAACGAGCATAAGTTCTCTTGTAAGTAACCCAGCCTAATTCGCCCCAGTGGGGTTTAATTGTTTTTTTAACTTCGTCGATAAAGTCATCTGACAAAATAATTTTATTAATAGTTCTCATTAACACTCACTCCAGGATTAAATTTCGATACTATATATAGTACCCTCTTTTACTTTTGATAACAATATATAGTGTTCAACTATTTCTATTGACATTTCCAAACCGTTTTTGCGTGCCGTTATTTCGGCATTCCAATTTTTAAAAAAATTTCTCCAATCCGTCTTATCCAAAATCGGAAAAATTCAAAGTCGCAATTACTATTCTAATATCTAATCGAGGACCTTCGCAACGATTTTTTAAATTTAAAGTCCTTCAAAAAAAGCAAGTGGGAAACGAGAAATATTTTACTTGACTCGTCTTAAACGTTGTCAGAAGCGTGATTGCTACATAAAAAAATTTATTCAAAAAAATTTTAATTTTAAACCATTTGTGTCTAAACAAGTCGAAATAACCTCATCAGAACACAGGTTCTCATCACAAAATAAAAGCTAGACCAATTTTAAAAAATGATCTAGTTTTTTATTTTTAAATTTCTTTTTTTCTTAAAGTTTTGTACAAACCGACTCCAGCTAAAATAGCAATGATCGGTAAAAATTCAATTCGGTATCTTCCCTGAACTTCGATCAACAATTGTGCAGCCGCAAAAGCAAACAACGGTAAAATCAGCAAATACAGATTATTACTAAATTTGGTTTTGAATAAAGCTAGTGAACCAATCCAAGAGAAAACGATTAAAATTATTGACCCTAGATAAGCCAAATAGTCGATTCGTTGGACTGTCCGGGCCGAATGATTTTGACTATAACTAGTAAAATTAGTTGCCATCGTTCTTGAAGACCAGAGCCCTTCAAGTTTATTGATGAATAAACTCAACCATTTGTTGTTTTGATTCAAATAATTGATTTCTTGATGCAAGGCTGCTTTCTCTTTTTTAGCCATAACTTTTCTTGGTTTACTAGGATCAATCAAACGGTCCATGTCTGGCGAGTAAGTTCCACTCGATTGATAGTTAAGACCGGTCACAAATTTCCACTCGGTGTCATAATTTGATAATCCATAGGCATTCAATCCGGAAGCCTTTATTCCAAATCCGGCTAAAGAAAAGAGCGCGAAGTAAATCAATAAACCACTGAAAACTTTCAAAAGTCTTTGATAGTTAAATTTACCATTTTCAAGCGATAAATAAATGACCGCAAATACTACAATTCCCGCGATAATTACTGGACCAATGGGTCTAATCAAACAACCAATCGTTAAAGCAACGCCTGAAAGAAGATCGGCCCACAATTTATTTTGCATCAATAAATAAAATGTTAATAAATAAAACAACGATCCTAAATATTGGTTACTAGCCTGACTGTTCAAGGCAAACCAGTCTAAATCGATCATCAAAACTAACACTGATAAACGAGCAATTTTGATATTTCTGAAAATCTTCATAGCTAATAAATATGTCACCAACAAAATAAGTGCTTGATAAACCACATTCAAAAATTGAATGGCAAAAATATGATAGCCAAAAATTTTCACGACTGCTAAAACGTAAACCATATAGCCTGATTGATAAGCAAACCTAGAAAAATAGTCATTATCGGTTTGATATAGTTTATCACCATTGAAAACACCGGGAACTCGACTCCAAAAATTTCCAAAGTCACTCACTTGTGTTTTCGGAACAATCAAGATCCAAGTGGTTGCCACGATCATGAAAATTATTATCATTCCTAAAACAATTGACCAATTTACTTTTCGATTGGTATCGTCAATTTTCACCAATATGAATCCAGCCCCAATTACCAATAGAAAGGCTAAAATCAACGTACTCCAATTGAAAGCACGATTAACTAATGCAAAATTTTGAAAATAATACTTGGCCATTAAAATCATGACTAAACTAGTAAAAATAGCTAAAACCAGTAGTAAAAATCGGCTAATGCCCTTTTGTATCTTTAAGATAATGATCCCCGTCCTAACTATTATTAATCATTGTTTAAACAAGTTTAATTTTAGCACGTAATTAGGCAGTTTGTCTTAGATGAAAGGCTTTCATATCTAAAAAAAGTCTAACGAATTTCAAAAAAATTCGCTAGACTTTAAAAATCTATACTATTTCATTTTAGAATAAGTATTTTTAAAAAAATGATTACTTTGCTTATTTTATATCAACATGATCAAAAAGACTCTTAGTACATTCAGTCGTACCATCATCATAGACTATCTTCATAGTAAAATCTGGCATCATTTCAACTGAGACGACTTTAGGAACTTCTTTACTCATATTCATGCCCCCAATAAAACCTCATTTACACTTGTAACCGATTCCATTATAGGCCGATTGCAATTTCCAATCAATAAAAAAACACAAAATAAAAAAGGTCCAAACAATAATTTGCACCTAATTTTTAATTTTGTCTCATTCTATTTTCAGAATTATTATACTTGTTTTCCCTTAAGAAATTGTCCACCGATGAAATATGTTATCCAAGACATGAATACTGACATACCTGCAAAAATTAACAGAGATGTCCAATTATAATATCCACCAGTCAATAACATAAAAATAAAGAACACTACAAAATAAATAATCCAGATTATTTTCTTATTTAAATTAGTCATTATTCTGATCAGTGCTAATAGAAATATCAATAGGACTTCCCAAGGGAAGTTATTAAATAGACTCTGACCTGTGACCAGATTTCTGGCAAAAACAATTACCAGCCAAAAAACAACGAAGATTGAAAAATTTCTAATAACTTTATTTTTCATCCAATCCCTCCTTGGTTAATAAGTAATAGCATATCTTATTTTTCAAGTTGATTCAATTGGGCTGTCACCTTTAAGATATTCGGGTATTTTTTAGCAGCTTTATTTTCATAAAAAGCCGGATTATTTAATTGAAATTTTCCGTTCTTCTTAATCCAAAAGGTAGTCTCCGAATTGGTGATTGGATAATAGTTTTTCGTCGTCAAACCAAATTTTTGATAAGTTTTTCTTTGCCCTTGATTTTCAGGAAGAAAGTTCCCTAGACCCATAATCACAGTTGTCTTGATTGCCGGAATTGGAAAAGTTTCACTTGGATAGTAGACAATTTTTTTGGGGTCTTTGAATCCATAACTGGTATAAAGGTCTTTGACTTGAGCTAGGCCACCACTAAAAGTTGTTTTAACTGTTTTACCAAGTAGTTTTTGATCACCACCAATTACCTTTTTGATATATAGCGTTGCTTTGGTTTCTGGTGCAATTGACATTCCAATCATTGGCGTCAAATTTAAAACTTGAGCCACGACAACATAGCGATTAGCTTTTTTCAAAGCTTTGAGATTCATATTTTCGTCGTTGTAGCCAGTTGGAACCGTTGTCAGAGCTTTTTGCATCTCCCCTGACTCAATTACAGGCACATTCTTCAAACGCTTTTGATAGCGTTTTTGATTACTTTTCATTTCTACTTTTTGCTTATCAGTTAAAGCCGCCGACTGAGGTTTTTTACTGCTGCAACCTACCAAAACTAGTAAACAAAGCGTGAAGACAATTAATTTTTTCATTCGCAATATCCGTTTTCTTAGACTACTGGCAGTTTAACACATTTTATTTGGGGACAAAAAAAGAGAGTCCACGATGTGAACTCTCAAAAAAATTTTACTTGTTCAAGTATTCTTCAACAAGCTTCTTGTTATCTTCATTAGTGATTGATTCGTTAACGGCACGATCAGCTAATGTAGCTAGATCCTTTGTACTCAACTTCTTCATCAAACTTCTGACACGAAGTACTGATGTAGCACTCATTGAGTATTCATCAAGACCCATGCTCAATAGCAATGGAAGCATTGTGTTGTCACCAGCGGCTTCACCACACATGCCGGCCCACTTGCCTTCTTTATGAGCTGATTCAATAACGTGTTTGATCAATCTCAAAATTGAAGGGTTGTATGGTTGGTATAGGTATGAAACGTGTTCATTACCACGATCAGCTGCCATTGTGTATTGGATCAAGTCGTTTGTACCAATACTGAAGAAGTCAACTTCCTTAGCAAATTGGTCTGCAAGAACTGCAGCAGCTGGAACTTCCATCATCATTCCTAATTGAATGCTGTCAGAAACTTCAACTCCATCTTTAACTAACTTAGCCTTTTCTTCTTCAAAGACCTTCTTGGCATCTCTGAACTCTTGCAATGTACCAATCATTGGGAACATGATACGCAAGTTACCAAAAGCAGATGCACGAAGCAATGCTCTTAGTTGTGTTCTAAAGATTTCTTGTCTATCCAAACTGATACGGATAGCACGGTAACCTAAGAATGGGTTCATTTCTTCTGGAAGTGGTAAGTATGGCAAGTGTTTGTCACCACCGATATCCATTGTACGGACAACGACTGGCTTACCTTTCATTCCTTCAAGAACCTTCTTATAAGCCTTGAATTGATTTTCTTCTGTTGGAAGAGAGTCTGATTGCATGTACAAGAATTCTGTACGATACAAACCAACACCTTCGGCACCATTATCAATAACACCTTGTAAATCATCAGGTGTATCGATATTAGCAGCGATATCAAAGTGCTTGCCATCAGCTGTAACTGAAGGTTCGTCCTTTAATTTCTCCCATTCAGCTTTTTCTTCAGCAAATTCCTTTGCTTTTTGTTCATATTCCTTGATATCGTCATCGCTTGGGTCAACGATTGCGGCACCGTTTAAACCATCAACGATAACAGTATCACCGGCTTTAACATCTTTAGTAATTGTGTCAGTACCAACTACAGCTGGCAATTCCAAAGAACGTGCCATGATAGCTGAGTGAGCTGTACGACCACCAATATCAGTAACAAAGCCTTTTACATACTTCTTGTTTAATTGAGCTGTATCACTAGGTGTCAAATCATGAGCAACGATAACAACCTTGTGGTCGATCAATGCTGGATTTGGTAATTCGACGCCTAATAAATGAGCCATAACACGTTTTGTAACGTCACGGACATCGGCTGCTCTTTCTTGCATGTATGGATTATCTGTCATACCTTCAAAGATTGAAATGAAGTTTTCTGAAACGTCATGCAATGCTTGTTCAGCATTAACATTGCTGTTTGAAACTTCATTTTCAACTGCACCTGTAAATTCGGGATCAGCCAAAATCATCTTGTGAGCATCAAAAACTTGAGCTTCCTCTTCACCGAGAGATTCTTTAGCAGTATCTCTGATTTTTGTAAGCTCATCATCTGATGTAGAAATAGCATCTTTAAGACGACTGATTTCGGCATCAGCATCTGAAATACTTTTCTTAGTGAAAGACAAATCTGGTTGAACTAAAAGGTATGCTTCTGCAGTAGCGATACCATCACTTGCTGCAATTCCCTTAATAGTTTTAACCATTATTCTGCCAATCCTTCCTTTGTCATTGTGTCATCAATAGCTGTGATTGCTTCTTTAGCATCGTCACCATCAGCAGTAATTGTAACATCAGCACCTTGGCCAACACCTAGTGACATAACACCCATGATTGACTTCAAGTTAACTGACTTGCCTGAGAATTCGATGTTTACATCTGAACTGAATTTACTTGCTGTTTGTACCAACATAGTAGCTGGACGTGCGTGGATACCTGTTTCTGCGATAATGTGAAAATCTTTCTTTTCCATAATTAATACCTCACCATATAATATAAAATTCTGTAGATATACTACAAATATTCACTAATTAATTTACCATTATCTCAAATTTTTCACAAGGGCTTTGCACAAAAAATCGAGAGATAACTCAAGTGTGATAAGCCGTTTAACGCTTACAACGCTTGACGCTGAAAGCGTTTATATTATAAAACTTTTTCAAAGATAATTGAAAAAAATATCATTTCTACTATTAAATAAATATTTTTTTAAGATTTCAAGACTTAGCACTTGCATTAGTCGAGTGCTAATTATATACTACCGTTGTATCCTGTGCAAAAGGAAAGGTGGGGTGCGTATGCTTTGTCAGAATTGTCATAAGAATGAAGCGACGATTCATTTGTACACGAGTGTTAACGGCCAACGGACAGAAATCAATCTCTGTCAGGACTGTTATCAGAAATTAAGAAATCAAGCTAACGAAGGTATGAATAATATGGCACAAAATCCTAACGGTGGATTTTCTAGTTTTGAAGACTTGTTTAACGCCTTAAATGGTGCACAACAACCTAATAACGCCTTCGAGCAACAAGGTCCACAAACTCAAATGGGCAATGGTAACGGTAATGGCCGTCGTCCTAGAGGAAATGGCGTCTTAGATCAATACGGTGTCGACTTGACTGCCCTTGCTAAAAAAGGTCAGATCGATCCAGTCATTGGTCGTGATAAGGAAATCAATCGTGTAATCGAAATATTAAATAGAAGAACTAAGAACAACCCTGTTCTAATTGGTGAAGCAGGTGTCGGTAAAACTGCCGTGGTTGAAGGTTTAGCACAAAAAATCGTTGACGGCGACGTACCGGAAAAATTACAAAATAAACGTGTTATCCGCTTGGATGTAGTTTCACTAGTCCAAGGTACTGGAGTTCGTGGTCAATTTGAACAAAGAATGCAACAATTGATCAACGAATTACAAAAGAATAAGGAAGTTATTCTTTTCATCGATGAGATCCATGAAATTGTCGGTGCTGGTAATGCTGAAGGTGGTATGGATGCAGGTAACGTTTTGAAGCCTGCCCTAGCCCGTGGTGACATGCAATTAGTTGGTGCTACTACTTTAAACGAATATCGGACAATTGAAAAAGATTCTGCTTTGGAACGTCGTCTCCAACCAGTTCAAGTTAACGAACCTAGTGTTGACGAAACAGTTCAAATCTTAAAAGGTATTCAACCTAAGTATGAAGATTACCATCACGTAAAATTCTCAAATGAAGCCATCAAGGCTGCAGCTGAATTATCAGCTCGTTATATTCAAGATCGTTTCTTGCCTGATAAGGCGATCGATTTGATTGATGAAGCCGGTTCTAAGAAGAACTTACAAATCAATCACGTCGATATGGAAGATCTCGATAATAAGATTTCCGATGCTGAAGTTCAAAAGCAAGCTGCCTTACGTAATGAAGATTACGAAAAAGCCGCTTACTATCGTGACCAAGTAACTAAGTTCCAAAAGATGAAAGATGGCGCTAAAAACGAACCAATTGATAAGAGTATCGTCAGTGAAAAAGACATTCAAAAGATTGTCGAAGAAAAGACGAATATTCCGGTTGGTGAATTACAATCTAATGAACAAGCTCAACTAAAGAATCTCGAACCTGACTTGAAGGCTCACTTGATTGGTCAAGATAAGGCTGTCGGTGACGTCGCAAGAGCTATTCGTCGTAACAGAGTCGGCTTTAACAAATCTGGTCGTCCAATCGGTTCCTTCCTATTCGTTGGACCTACTGGTGTTGGTAAGACTGAACTTGCTAAACAACTTGCTCGTGAACTATTTGGTTCAGAAGACTCGATGATCAGATTCGATATGTCTGAATATATGGAGAAACATTCAGTTTCTAAGTTGATCGGTTCACCTCCAGGGTATGTTGGTTACGAAGAAGCTGGTCAATTGACCGAACAAGTTCGTCGCAATCCATACAGTTTGGTTTTATTAGATGAAATCGAAAAAGCTCATCCTGATGTAATGCACATGTTCTTGCAAATTCTCGATGACGGTCGTCTAACCGATTCTCAAGGTAGAACGGTCAGCTTCAAGGATACTATCATCATCATGACTTCAAACGCTGGACAAGGCTTACAAGAAGCTAACGTCGGTTTTGGTGCAGAAGCTAGTGGAACTACTAACTCAATCATGACTCGTTTGTCAGAATTCTTTAAACCAGAATTTTTGAACAGATTTGATGGTATCGTTGAATTCAACTCATTGACAAAAGACAACCTTCTCAAGATTGTTGACTTGATGCTAGACGATACTAATAAGATGATTGCCGACCAAGGTTTGAGTATTCACGTAACTAAGGATGCTAAGGATAAATTAGTTGATTTAGGTTACAACCCTAAAATGGGTGCTCGTCCATTACGTCGTGTGATCGAAGAACAAATTGAAGACAAAGTTGCTGACTACTTCCTAGATCATCCAAAGGATAAGGACCTACAAGCAAGCATTGTCAAAGGTGAAATTAAAATTTCAAAGTATAGTGCACCTGATACTGAAGAATAGTGGTGCTAAATAAAAAGCCTTGTAGTAATCGTAATTGATTACCGCAAGGCTTTTTTCGTTTGTTAATGTAAAAGTAAATTTGTGACTACAGTCTAATTTGTATCCTACTTAAGTAGTTTTAAGACAGACTCTAGTCATCATATTTCCCATTTTTACTGAACAAAAAATAAATTAACATTCCGAGCCCGATTAGCGCAATAATGCTCCCGACAACTGGAACCCAATTGGAATACTCGTTTGCTAACATAAGTATCGCACCGCCAACAAATAAAAATCCGCCTGCTAATAAGTTTTCCATTAAATTACCCTCCGCTTTTATAAGATTTATTAGTAATATCTTTAGGCCATTCGACGAAAAAAGTATCAAAGACCTTTGGCTAGTCGTCTTCACTTTCGACCTCTAGAACTTTGCCAGTTTGAGAATTAATCTTCACATTGTGCTCGTTACCATCTTTTTTGACCGTAACTTCCCAATAAGTTTTGCCTAAATCTTTATCAAGACTAAACTCAGTACTAGTTCCGCCACCGACTTTCTTTTCAGCAATCTGAGCCGCTTTTTTAATTGAAATCAGATTGTCTACGTCCAAGGTCTCTGCTTTTCTAGAAGCGTCATCTTGATCTTCTTCATCTAATTCCTCTTGAGAATTTTGCGAAATTTTCTTATTGCGAGCATTAATATTCAATTGATACTCTTTTTGCTCATCAATTCCTTCTATCTTATAAACTGGTCCTCGATATGATTTTTCTAACTCCAAAGAAGTAATGGACGTTTTAGGGTAAGTCTTTTGATACAGCTTAATCGCTTCATCTGCACTTACCTTAATCTCATTTTTTAAAACTTTAGACGAATTAGACTTGCTTTGTGTCGAATTACTAGCGGAATTAGTCGAACATCCAACTAGCAAAATGGACAACATAATGGTAATGAATCCCACTATTTTTTTCATGATCGAATCCCCCACTTAATCTATTAGATATCATACTCTCAGTATACTGAAAATGAGCTCTGACAAGCAACGAAAAACCTCATAAATAATTCTATATTGAGCTTAGAAACCATTGTTAGCAGTCATTTCTTTGAACCACAGGCCACTCTTTTTAACCGTTCGTTTGAAATTATTATCCAGGTCAACGCTATAAAAACCGTAACGGTTGCGATAACCGTTTAACCAAGACCAACAGTCAACGAAAGTCCACATGTGATATCCGAAACAATTACTACCAGCTTCCATCCCCTTATGAAGCATAGCCAAATGCTCTTTCATAAAATCAATTCGATAATCATCTTCAATCATTCCGTCAGCATTCTTAAAACGAGCTTCATCAGCAACACCCATTCCATTTTCACTGACATACCAAGGAATATTCTTATATTGATCACGCATCATGATAGCAATATCGTACAAGGCTTTAGGATAGATTTCCCAACCACGATAAGGATTAATTTTCTTGTCAGGCCAATCGTAAGGCTCATACAGATCTTCTGGCATCTTAGCTGGGAAATGAGGATTTGTTGGAGCTTGAACACGTCTAGGTTGATAATAATTGATTCCGATAAAATCAACGGTGTTGTCGGCCATCAATTGTTGATCACCCTTTTCAACGGTTGGTAACAGGTCATTTTCTCTCAACAATTCAACTAATTCAACTGGAACCTTACCAAGCACGGCTGGATCTAAAAAGCTTTGAGTGTTCAACAAATCCGAATCCTTCTTAGCCTTTAGGTCGGCTGCACTTTGACTACGACTGTATGCTGGTAAAACATTTAAAATAATGCCAATTTCGCCATCAATTTGACTCTTTCTAAATTCACGCACAGCGCAGACGTGTGACATCAAAGTGTGATACCCAACCTGAACTGCTTTTTTCATATCAACAATAGCTGGATAGTGGAAACCTAATAAATAGCCACATTCAACGTGAACCATTGGCTCATTGAAAGTTGTCCACTTATGCACCAGATCGCCAAATTGTTCAAAGGCAGTTTTAGCGTAGAAGGCAAAATCTTCCACCGACTCACGAGCTTCCCAGCCACCTTTTTCCATCAACCACCAAGGCATGTCGAAGTGGAACAAATTAATAATCGGCTCAATATTGTGATCGAGCATATCTTGAAAGTAGTCTCGATAAAAAGCCACTGCCTCAGGATTCAAAGTCTTGCCATCCGGTAACAGACGAGCCCAAGAAATCGAAGTACGATAAGAATTCATCCCAATTTTCGTCATGTTTTCAACGTCTTCATGATACATTTCATAAGTATTAGAAGTATCCTTTGGCCCTTGATCCTGGTTGAACTTTTCAGGATTCATTTCAAACCATTTATCCCAAGTAGTTGCTGATTTACCATTCAATAAACTGTGACCCTCTGTTTGAGGTGCGGAAGCAGCAGCTCCCCACAAAAAATCTTTCGGAAAATTAATCATTTTTATCTCCTTATAAAAGTCTTCTTGTAGAATTGTATCAAAGATTGTAGTAGTTTTGGGAAACGTTTTCAATTCTAGTCTTGATGGGGTTGGTTTTTAGTGTAGTTCTTTTGTTTGGGTGGTGGGTGATGCCGTCTTCCACAACATCTGGGAAACGCTGGAACGCGGTGGACGCAACTTGGAGCCAATTTTTAAGCCCGAAAATTGTCTTCAAGATTGGTCTTCATGTAAATGCTAAAGCGGTTCTCATCTTAGTTTGGTTATAAAAGATACAGAAATGCTTTATTAATGGTATTTCAATTAGTAGTGACTTCTTGTTTTTCCCATTTTTATGGTAAACAGATAAAAAAATAAAACCGGAATCTAGTCCGGAGTACAATCCCTGTGATGACTCAGCCGCCATATTTTCCTTATCGCTTTAGCGATTAGGAAAAGACCTAGTTTTGAGATTTTGCGTACCTTGCAAAAGCTCAAAATAGCGTCGGCAGCGTTCCAGCTCATCACAGGGATTGTGCGGAGGACGGCAATTTACACTAACTCACTAACCAAACTAGAACGAGATCCGCTAAAGCATTAACAAGAATTTCACGGCTGAGCATTTCCCAGATGTTGCTCCAGACTGAATTTGCTCTTATTTAGGATCTCAATTAATTCTGAGTTTAGATAAGTTTCCATTCAAGTTAAGATTTTAATTGTCTTATTGTCTGGATACATTATTCTCTTTGTTATCTTGATTAGTGAGTTTAGTTATAGAAAAAATAAAGAGATTACTTAGAATAACTTTTCTACTATTGTTTCTATTTTGAAAAAAGGGAAAACACAATAACGTATTAATGTACCAAATCCACATCAAAATAGAATCACGATTCCTACCCAAACAGAAAAGAAATAACAGATAGAACGGAAATTCAGCCCGGAACAAAAAACTCAATTGGGCTCAGCCCTGAAATTATAGTTAGCGCTTTAGCGCTTACTATAAGGCCAAGCTTGAAGATTTTTTCCGGTTTTGAAAAAAGCTTCAAGTTGTGCCCAGGGCGTTCCAGTCCCAATTGAGTTTTTTGTGGAGGGCGGCATACTTCACCAAAACAAAAAAAGAAGCTAAGCAATTAAATAATTACTTAACTTCTATCTTTATTTCAACAACAAAAAACACAAAACTAAATCATCACGATCTTTTAAATCAAAACCTGTTTGCTCATGGAATTTTTCCATCCGATACAATAAAGTGTTTCGATGCAAGAAAAGCTCTTTTGCAGTTTTAGTTAAATTGGAATCACACTTGTACAAAGCGTTGATCATTTGAGTCGTCTTAGAATCAATATCGATTTTTTTCTTGAGTGATTTAAACATATCTGTATTCTTCAGATTTTGCTCAATCAAGAAATCTAAGATAACCGTCGACAAGTTGTTAACATTGTCTTTCATTTCCAGTGACTTATGAAACAGTTGGCGTTCCATATCAAAAATATTGGGGAGTTTCTCATTGATGGGCCAAAATTGCCCTACGTACACCCGACTCTTAGTGTAAAAGTCAGAATCAATTAGTTGAATCATTCTTTGGACCTCGAGCTTGTCCATATTAGTCTTAGTTTCTTTTTCAATCAGTATTCCTGTGTACTTGTTGATCCAAAAACTGTCGACTACATCGTCAAACGTATCAACAAATACATTTAACCATTCTTTTGCTCGATCATCTGATTCTAACTTCTGAACTTCAAATTGGAGTATCCGCACATTCGATTTCTCTGAAGGAATTTTGTCACTTTCATGAACTAAGAAGTTCCACCAGTTGTTATTAATGGATTTATTATTATTATCTTGACTGACTAATGACAAGAGAAATTTTTCTTTAGTACTTAAATGGTCCTTCTTAATTGTGACCCACTGATCTTGAATCAAAAAATTATAATCATCAGGATCAGCACTTGGTTCAACTACAACTTTTGCGTCAGGATATAGTTCCAATAACTTTGCAATACTTCCCAGCATATCTTAACCACCTATTTATTCGATTGCGTCTGTGGTCTTTTCATCAAAGAAATGTGCCTTGTTCAAGTCAAATGTTAGACGTACTGTAGCGCCTGGTTCGTGATAGTCACGAGCATCAACAATAGCAACAAATTCTGTGTCATCAACCTTTGAATAAAGCATTGATGTTGCACCTAGCAATTCAGAAACCACAACCTTACTTTCAACTGTTGCTTCTGGGAATGTCTCTTCCATTGCGCCTTCAGCGTGGATATCTTCTGGACGTACACCCAAAGTAACGTCCTTATCATTATAACCCGCATCGTCAAGAATCTTCGAACGTCCTTCTGGAACTTTAAGGTTCAAGCCACCATTATCAGTAACCATACCATCTTTGTAGTGAACATCGAAGAAGTTCATTGAAGGTGAACCGATAAATCCGGCAACGAATTTGTTCTTAGGTGTCTCATAAACTTCTTTAGGAGTACCAATTTGTTGAACTTCACCCATTGACATAACAACGATTCTGTCAGCCATTGTCATAGCTTCAGTTTGATCATGGGTAACGTAAATTGTAGTTGTGTTCAATTCTTGGTGCAATTTGGCAATTTCAGCACGCATTGTAACACGAAGTTTAGCATCCAAGTTTGATAGAGGTTCATCCATCAAGAAGATTGGAGCATCACGAACGATAGCTCTTCCTAAAGCAACACGTTGTCTTTGACCACCAGATAGAGCGGCAGGTTTTCTATCTAGGTATTCTGACAAGCCCAAAATCTTAGCAGCATGATCAACCTTGGTCTTAATTGTGTCCTTATCATATTTACGAAGTTTCAAACCAAAGGCCATGTTATCAAAAACAGTCATATGTGGGTACAAAGCGTAGTTTTGGAAAACCATGGCGATATCACGATCTTTAGGTGCTGTATCATTTTCATACTTACCATTGATCAACAATTCACCTTTAGTAATATCTTCAAGTCCAGCAATCATACGTAAGGTTGTTGATTTACCACAACCTGAAGGTCCAACGAAGACGATGAATTCCTTATCTTTGATGTGTAAGTCGAAATCAGAAACGGCATAATTATCTTCTTCAGCATTAGCATATCTTTTATAAATGTGATTTAAATCAATTTCTACCATATTAATAAACCCTCTCAACATTTAGTTATTAGATTATCTCTAATTGATAAATCTATTGTATTGTAAAAGCGCTTTCATTGTTATTACAAAATAACTAAAAACCACCTACATTTTTGTACACTTTTACTAAAAACTAAATGAATCTCACATTTATTCTTTAATTTTATAGCCGAAATAGTTCAAAAACAGTTCGCAATACATCATATTGGCCCATGAGAACCACTCACGAGTAAATTTATTTGGATCATCGACGTCAAAACCTTCATGCATCATGTTAGTTCCTGCAGTCGTGTTGACCATGTTATCCAATAGTTTGGCTTTAACTGCTTTGTCCGGTTGTGTCAAACCTTGAATTGCCAAAGCAATATGCCAAATATAATGTTCTGGCGTATGTGGACTTCCTAAACCTTGGCCAAATTTACCGGCATAATAGTAAGGATTCTCAGAACTCAAAATCGTCTTGCGGGTATTCAAATAAGTTGGATCATCCATTGCTGTGTAGTGCAAATATGGTGTGCTCAAAAGATTAGGAACATTACCATCATCCATAATCAAGAAGTGACCTAAGCCATCAGTTTCGTATGCATAGATTCTTTCTCCGGCTTGATTGGTCGTCGTGCCATACTTCTCAATTCCAGTCCTGACAGCTGTTTGAATTCGTTTAGCTTGATTAACGATCTCGGGGTCGTCCAAAACTGTACTAAAAATCTCTTGAATATAATCCAAAACTAAAACAGCAAACATGTTGGCCGGAACTAAATAACCATAAACACAAGCATCGTCACTCGGTCTAAAGCCTGACCAAATCATCCCCGTTTCTTTAACCGGTGAACCCATACCATCATTAGTTAAAGTATCCTCTGGGCGATCTTCATCTCTTTGGAAACGATATGGCGACTTAGTTGCGTGACACTGTTCAGTTTCAAACACATGCAATAATTTCTCAATCCCACTGACAAAACTTTCATCAAATTGGTCAACTCGACCAGTATTCTTATAGAGCAAGTAAGCTAGTTGGACCGGAAAACAGAGCGAATCAATTTCAAATTTGCGTTCCCAGATCCAAGGCGTCATTTCTGTATGATCCTTGTGATGCCCAGCATTGTTAGGCTCGCTGTTAAAGGCGTTGGCATAAGGGTCGTGATTCATATTGAAGAACTGACGCTTAACGACTCCACGGATAAAATCAGATATCTCAGGTATTTTTTGTGCCATCACCAAGTATGGCCGGACTTGGCAAGTTGAATCCCGTTGCCACATTGCTGGAATGTCGCCGGTCAAAATAAAAATATCATCATCGGCAATTTTCTTAACTGTGGTCTCCAAAGTGTTGGCATAAGTGACATTGAAAACTTTACTCCAGTCTGCGTGCTTAACTCCGGCTTTTTGAGTAACGCTGTCCATAAATTGTTTTATCGCTGGTGAAATAGTTTGTTTATTCAAAATTTGTTCCTCCAATTGATATATCATTTGCACCAATAGTATAATGCAATCGTTTTCAAAAAACTAGTAACTTTTATTTTTTTATATGCTATATTAGTAGTGTTAGAAAGGATAAATTGTTATGGAACCAAAATATAAGTTGATATATCAAACTTTAAAAAACAAAATTTTAAGCCACCAAATCAACGTCGGCGATAAACTTCCCAGCGAAAATCAATTAGCCAAAGAATATTCCGTCAGTCGTATTACTTCTAAAAGAGCACTAACTGAATTGGAAAATGACGGACTGGTCAGTCGCCAGGCTGGTATCGGTACGATTGTTCAAAAAGATCATCTCACGGAAATTAAAAATGAGATTTTATTTGTCATACCTTTTGCCAACAATGCTGAATTTGGTGATTACACCAGTGGTCTATTAGAAGTTTTCAATGAGCAACAAAATTTTCAAATCACGACCGTTACAAATCAAAAATTCCGTAACTTCCCATTATCACGAGTCAATCAAGCAAAAGGAATTATCTATTATGTCGAATCCTTAACTAATGACTTAAAAGTTATTACCAAATTATTTTTAGATAAAATCCCCATTGTTATCTTGGATAAATCATTCGATGACTTACCTATTCCCAGCGTAACTTGTGATAACTTCAATGGTGGGAAACTGGCGGCAACCACTTTGTTACAATCAGGTTTACAAAAACTCGCTTTCGTAACCAACGAAAATAGTATTAGCGATTCATCCGTCCGCTCACGCTACTTCGGCTTTTTAAGTGCTGTGCAAGATCAAAACAAGATCACTCCTGTGTTGTTCAACATTAAAGATCATGATATTTCAACTTTAATTGCCGATATCAAGGTTAAAAAAGTCGATGGTATCGTCGCTCAAAACGATGTCGTTGCTATCAGGATCATGAATCAATTACATCAATCTGGCATCAAGATTCCTGAGGACGTCTCTATTATTGGTTTTGACAACATTCAAGCTAGTACTTTAAGTTACCCTGCTTTGACTACTATTGAACAGAATTTTGTTACCTTAGGAGCCAGTGCTGCCAAATTATTACTCCAATTAATTGAAGCTCCTAAGCAAGATATTCCGTCGCAAACCATCATCCCGGTGAAATTGATCAAGCGTGATTCGGATAAATCTTAAAAATTTCTTTACTTTCTTTTAAACATTTTTAAGATACCAACAGAAAGACTATTCCCACAATTCTTCTATGTTAGAATGACACTAATTTAATGTTAGAAGGGAATTTTATGGGAAAACAACATACTCGCCATCACTTTTCCCATAACGGGGAAAAAACTATGGAAAATGACGTACTATCACCTAAAGTTAAAAAAATTACTCGTGATGATGTGAAAATCAAGATTCATTACGTTGATTCTTTGGGACACGAAATTGCTAAGTCGAAGACTATTAAGGGTCATTATTTGGACAAGTTGGACATCCCTTGGCAAGAGATTCCAGGTTACGTTCTATCCTCTGTGACTAACTTCCAACAAACTTTCATCCCTAATTCTGACGGAATTTATTTAGTCTATGTCAATCAACTCTCAGCTCCAGTGATCGTCTATCATCGAAACTCCCACGGTCAATTGATTTCTGATCCACAATATTTGGAAGGCAAGTTGAATCAAAGTTTTGACTCGCATCCATTACAAGAGGCTAATCATTTTCTAATTCATACGCCAAATAATGCTTCAGGACAATTCACCGACAAGGTTCAGGAACAAGAGTACATTTACAACGTCAGACCAATCCGTGAATTAAAAATCCAAAAGAATTTATACGTTAAAACTCAAAATAATACCAACGTCTTCAGCGAGCCATTAAGTAAGGACCCACTAGACAAAAAACTTCCTTATGGAACATCTTGGAAAGTCTTTGGTGCCGTATCTGAAACTTACAACAATATTATTTGGTACAACTTAGGTGGTAACACTTGGGTTCCTAGCTCAGAAAAAATTACTACTGAAATTGTCAATCGTCCGACGACGAAACAAGAAATGTTGAACAGTCCGCTCAACCAAAGTGTCAATGATATTAGCTACACTTATTCAGTTATTGACAGTATGAACATTAATCGCAACGTCAAAGTTCTCTACTATTCAGACCAATACATCACTGCTTGGAAGACTCCTTACGGTGACATGGATAATCAACGCTTCAAAGGCGACCAACAAGTCTTTGTAAACAAAATCGTCCAATTGGACAACTACAGCGTCTGGGCACAACTAGATGACGGCTATTACGTTGAAAGTAAATATTTAAATCTATAAGACAGCAAAAGCATCTTTTGGTAATCAATTGTTGACTACTAAAAGATGCTTTTTATTTTTCCACCATTCTATAAAAATCAGTTATTATTTCCTATTAATACAACCTCTTTTTAATAGATTTTTTACATATCCTCTAAAGCATTATTTGCGGCAATTCGTCCAAAAGTGAAAATATCACTCAAAGAATTTCCGCCTAGACGGTTTCCAGCGTGAATACCACCTGCAACTTCTCCGGCAGCGTACAATCCTTGAATAATTTCACCTTTTTCGTTAATAACATGTGCTTTGGTATCAATCTTCAAACCACCCATTGTATGATGAACGGCTGCTTTTCTTGGTGTGGCATAGAATGGTGCCACTTTAACTTTCAAATCAAAGGCACTCTTGTGGAACTCTGGATCTTCACCATTATCAACATAGGAATTGTACTTGTTGATTGTGTCGACGAATACTTCTGGATCCATTCCCAATTGTTTAGCTAAGCCTTCCAAAGTATCATCACGATACAAAGTTCCTTGCTCAACTTGTTTGTCGATTTGAGCTTGGCTAGTGTTATAAGCTGTTTTTTTAATTTTGTCATCCGCAATCAAGTAGAACAAACTTCCATTATCAATGGCCGCTTTAGTTAATTCATCACGACTACCGTATTCATTAACGAAACGTTTACCCTTTTGGTTGACCATCACAAAGTTCTGTGGTGGAACTTGGAGACCACTGAAGAGTTCACCTGTCTCTGGATCTGATACCGGCATCATTTGTGAGAAGCCCATACCAACTAATTTAGCACCGGCACTAACTCCTAAGCGAATTCCATCCCCAGTAATGGCTGGTGAATTAGTTGTCTTAATATTGTCATCAATATTAGACCAATAAGTGTTGTATTGTTTCAACATCTTCGTATTAGCACCAAAACCACCGGAAGCTAAAATAACTGCTTTAGCGTGAACGATAACTTTCTTCCCGTCAGAACTTCTGGCAATAACGCCACAAACTTTACCATCTTCAATAATTAGTTGTTTAACTGCCGTATCAGTGATAATTTCACTGCCATGGCTTTCAACAAATTTCTTCAAAGCTTCGATAAAGGCGAATCCTTGACTGCCAAGTGGCTTATGTCCACGACGCCAAAGAGCTCCAACAGGCATTGTTACTTGAGTCTTATCGAATTTGACACCGATATCTTCAAGCCATTTAACTGACTCTAAAGCGTGATCTGTCAAGACTTTAACCAAGTCATATTGACCGTAGATCTTGTTGCCATTGAGATCAGTTCTTTTTCCACCGAGATATGTTTGAATTCGGTGCAAAAGTTTTGAATCGAAGAGATAAGCTTTTTTATCTTCGTTTTCTTGCAAATATTCAGCGATTTGTTTCTTCAAAGCTTGAAAATCAGCTAAGTAGTCGCTATCAATTGTGGATTCATCAATTTCCATGATTTCCTTCAAAGTGTGACGCTCACCAGGAATCTCTTGGAATTTATTTTGCCACTCGGGATCAGCGGCGTTCATTGGTCCCCCAGCACGAACAGTATTTCCACCTACGGCTGGGAATTTTTCGACCACGATTGCTTTTGAACCATCTTGAATGACTCTTGCAGCAGCGGTTAATCCAGCCCCACCAGCACCGACCACCACAACATCGGTATTGTATTCAACGACATTTTGCTTATTTGGACCGGCTGATTTCTTACGTTTCTTCAAAATGTCAGGGTTAGCTCCGGCCATCTTAACAGCTTTGGCAACTCCGTCGATCACACCATTACTAGTGATGGATGCACCGGAAACAACATCGACGTTCAAAGTTTGACCGTCAATAATTTCTTGAGGAATTCGTTTGAAGGCCACATCAGCAATCCCTTGGGTTTCACTAGATGTGTCGATATCAATCTTTTCAATTCGATCATCTGATAAAGTAACTTCCATTGGTAAGTCCCCGTTGTGTCCAACAGCGGTAACTTTAAAAGTACCAGGCTCATAGGTGATGTCTTCAGGGATATTCATTTGCGCAATGATGTCAGAGAACTTTTCAAATTTAGCAAAACAGCTATCTAGAAAATCAATTGTTCGATTGTCTTTTAAGTCGCCATTTTCATCAAAAGCCTCTTGAGCTTTGCCTAACAAGAATTCTGAACCAGGCATAACACTGGCATTTACTCCGGGAGCATCAAGAATTTGGCGCAAGTGTAATTGGGCTCTAGATGAACCTTGAACACTGTATGAAGCTCCAACAATCATCACTGCTTTGCCATCAAAGGGATGTAGATTGAACGATAACCATTCGATAATACTCTTCAAAGCAGCCGGAATTGAATGATTGTGTTCCGGTGTGGCGATAATTACCCCGTCGGCGTCTTCAATTTTTTGGTTGAATTCTTGAATGATTGGACTATTTGATTGATCTTTAGATTCATTGAACATTGGCACGTTCTTCAATTCCAAAATTTCAATTTCAGCTTGATCACTAAAATGTTTTTGCATGAATTGTAACAACATTCGATTGTATGATTTCTTGGCATTTGTACCAACAATTCCGATAAACTTCATTACATGTCCTCCCCATTTGCGACTTGATCCCATGAGAATTTTTGATTTTCTTCAAAGAATTTACTGTTAACGGTTAACTTCTCAGTTAGTTCAACGAAAGAAATGAATTCGTTAAAATCTTTATCCAACTCTTTAACTTTGTCTTCATAAACTAACTTACCGTCGTCATCAAAAGCTTGTAATGAACGACCAAGTAGAAATTCAACATTTGGCATTACCAAAGCTTTCAATTCTGGTGCTTCAAGAATTTGACGCAAGTGTGCTTGAGCTCTTGAAGTTCCTAGTGAACCGTGAGATGCACCAATAATCATAACTGGTTTATTGATGAGTGGTCTAGTCGTATATGAAAGCCATTCGATGGTATTTTTCAAAGCAGCGGTGACTGAATGATCATATTCGGGTGTTGCAAAAATAACCCCATCACTATTTTTTATTGCCTCTGACAGAACCTGAACTGCCTTTGGAGCAGTTTTATCCTCTGGTTCATCAAAAACAGGAATATCTACTATTTCACAAATTTTTAGCTCAACTTTTTTACCGTAACGTTGTTGCATATATTGTAATAAACGACGATTGGTTGATTCAGTAGAATTAGTTCCAACGATTCCAACTAATTTCATAAACATTTCTCCTCCAAATTGTGTACCGTTACACAATTTTTAAAATATAATAAAGTTTCGTAAAATAGCCTGAGAATGGTAGTATTAATACGAAATGATACATTAACCTTATTTTTCTATATTTTATAGTTTAGTTGCTAATCATTAATTTGTGAAATATTTATTTAATTATTGCATTATAAGTGATTCGCTATACGTAAGGAGTTACGCTATGTCAAAAATTGATTCTGCTAATATGTTGCGCTTTTTAGACATGTTATTGAAACATGGAAATTACACGAAAGCTGCCAAAGATTTGTATATTTCTCAGCCTTATTTAACGCAAACAATTCAAAATGCTGAAAAACAATTAGGAATAGAAATCATCAACCGCAAAGTCTCACCTTTACAATTGACAGATGCCGGTAGAATTTATTATCAATATCTCAATTCACTTTAGACTGAAAAAAATAATTTTGAAAAACAAATTTTGCGATATTCTTCACCAAACAATACCGTCATTCGTTTAGGTGTTTTATCTAGTTTAGGAACTTATCTTTTGCCACTATTTATCAATTCTTATTTGAGTGAACATCCCAAGGTTAAAATCGAATTACATGAGGATATTCCCGAAACCAACGAAAAAAAGACCCTCAACGGTGAAATAGATTTTCTCCTCGGACAAAATCCCGAAACTATTTCTCCTAAGTTGACGGTCAAAGATCGTGGTACTCATGGTTATTTTGCAATTATTCCTAAAACTTCTACCTATTTTCAAAAAGGTCAGAAGTCTCTGGAACCTAATTCAATTTCTTTAAAAAAATTGTTAGCAGAACAATTAGTCTTAAGAACTCACGGTTCCGCCATCAGACGCCAAGTCGACTACTTGCTGCAAAAATATCGCGTGACACCAAATGTAATCCTGGAGAGCAATAATATTTTCACAACAGCTAAACTGGCTACAAGTGGCTTAGGCGTCACTTTGCTACCGGAAAGCATTTACGTCTACCCTAACGCTGATGAGTTCAACATTTATCCGCTACCACAGAGTGTTATCTCGCTTGATTATTTCATTGCTTATCAAGCTGATCGGACCTTGAATCAAGCGGAGTCTGATTTAGTCGATTCATTTTTAAATAATTTGCAGAGCAGTATCGATTCCAATCCTACCTTGTTATAAAACACTACCCAAAGCAAAAACTAACGGTATCGTCACTAAACAGAGAATTGTCGACAAACTCATGGCTGAGATTGCTGGAGCAGCATCCCCGTGTGCTTGTAATGTAAACAAAACTACCAATCCAGCCACCGGACAGGCAGCCATAATAATTGTGGTATAAAAAGCAATTCCGGTCACACCAATCAGCTTCAACAAAAAGATTCCAATAATTGGAAAAATTAAATTCCGCAACAGAATCGTCAAACCAATTTCTTTATTCAACATATCCTTGGTGAACTTGATATTAGCCAAACTGTTACCAATCACGATCATCGACAGCGGCGTGTTGACTGAACCGACATATTTGATAATTTGGTTAGGGATATTAGGAATTTGGATTGAAAAGATAAACAACAAGGCTCCCAGTACGATCGCGATAATATTAGGATTGAGCAAAATTGATTTCCAATCCGTCTTTTCGCCTTTAAACAGCGAGACACCTTGGGTCCAACTAAAAACGTTGAAAGCCGCTAACGAAACAACCGCAAAGAAGACGCCCTTGGCACCAAAAAGTGAACTGATCAAAGGAATTCCCATGAATCCAGCGTTCGAATAAATACTGCCATATTGTGCGATTCGTCTTAAATTTTCATCTTTTAAGTGTCCAAAAACTAATTTAGCAACTATTATCTCAATAATATAAAGTAAGAAAACACCCACTATGGCTAGTAGAAATTGCTTGATCCGGTCATTTGAATAAGGCTGCTCAAAGGCGTTGATAATTAGGCATGGTGAAACAATGTACAATAATACATTCGTTAAATCGTTTGAAGTTTGTGCATGCATGAATTTTAACTTATTGATTAAAACTCCAATCAGCATCAAACCAAACATTAAAATAATTTGATTGATCAATTGTCCGACATTCATAATTTTTCCTCTAACTAACAGTTTAATAAAAGTTTTATGCCAAAACAAATAGACCAAGGTAATTTTTTGATTCTTTCTTAAGTTTGGTTAGTGTAAACTCTCGTCTTCCGCACAATCCCTGTGATGGACTAGAACGCTGCCGGCACTATTTTGAACTTTTGCACAGTTCGCAAAATCTCATAGGCCTTTTCCTAATCGCTAAAGCGATAAGGAAAATTTAGCGGCTGAGCCATCACAAGGATTGTACTCCAGACTAAATAGAAGGTTTTATTATTTATTCTATTTAATTCTAAAACCAAATAAAGAAGCTGAATTAATGCTACATGCATTAATTCAGCTTCTTTTTAGTTTAACGATGATTATTGCTTTCTAACTGAAACGAGTTGCACAAGAGCAACTCCCTACGAGATAGCAAAACTTCCCAAACCGCCCGCAAAGTTTGCGAGCAATTTGTGAAGTTCCGCTATCCTCCAGGAGCTGAGCGCTCTTGTTCCACTCTCTTATATTCTTCGACGACTAGTTGCTGGAAAGCCTAATTCTTCACGATATTTAGCCACTGTTCTTCTAGCAATCTTCAAGCCATCATCAACCAACATATCAGAAATCTTCTGATCACTAAGTGGTTTCTTTCGATCTTCATTTTCCAAAATATGTCTGATTTTTTCTTTAACTTGATCAACCGATTTCTCTTCATTTCCCACCGTGACTTTACTACGACGAGAGAAGAACTGCTTCAATTCAAAGATTCCAAAATCAGTTTGGATATATTTTCCATTGATAGTCCGACTGACCGTTGACTCACTCAATTGTAATTTTTGAGCAACATCCCGAATCAGTAACGGAGCTAAAGCATTAGTATTTTGCATAAAGAATTGATACTGAGCTTTAACGATGCATTTACCAATAATCGAAATTGTTTCAATTCGTCGTTCCAAATTATATTCTAGAGATTTGTATTGATTATACTTTTCATGAATATACCGTTGAACATCAGTATCAGTTGACTTAGAAAGACGGTCATACGTTTCTTCTGCAAAGACAACCTGAGGCTGTCCATATTTCGTAACTGATAAAGTTAACCTGTCCTTATTTTTTTTGACCCGCAATTCAGGAACAACATATTGTTCATTTTTAGAAGTATATCTCTGACCTGGATTAGCCGTAAGTGATTGAATGTAATCCACATCTTTTTGTAATTCTTCATTTGATAACTTCAATTTACGACGTAATTGCTTCCACTCATGTTTGACAAAAAACTCAAAATTGTCGCCCAACATCGACATGATACTTTCATTAGCATTATCTGACTCTGCCTGCAAATAGAGACATTCTTGCAAATCGCGTGCTCCAATCCCAGGAGGATCCAGCTGATGCAAAAGTGTTTTAGCATCTAGCAACATAATTGGTGTCACGTCTTTTAGTTCACGTAAAATTTCTTTATCCGATAAAGTCAAATAACCATTGGGGTCCAATTGTTCAATTAAGTAGACTACTAAATCACGCAGAGGCGTTTTACGCATCGTCAACTGAACTTGGTCGAGCAAATACTCAAATAACGACTGTTGTCCCTCTCTAATTTGATAAGAATCGTGGTTACTATTCTCAATGAATGGCATATCTAAATCGACATGAACATCGAATAAAGGATTCTCTAAACTCTGTTCATTCAAATAATCTGCTAGATCGATTGCATCCGACTGCAAGACTAAAATCGATTGGCGCATCCCTTGAGTTAAAGTTAAACCTTGAGTTTGTTTCTGACTCTGACTCTGTTTCAATTCCATCAGACTCACTCCCTCTCTATACAATTTTCTTTTAAAAAGTTCCTTCTATCTTAATTACTAATATAATGATAGCGCTTTTTTGAAGATTTGTATTTATTCTCACAAATTTATTTTTCTGTTCGCGGTCCCAAATCCAAAAATGTGGCTAAACCGCTCTCATTCAATCGAATCAGGCGTTCTCGAAAGTCACATAAATCGAAATCAAATTTATTTTTATCATATAAGCGAAACATCAACATCGTATTGCGAATTAAAAAATTAGCACAAATATAAGCGTCAATGTGATCAACACCGAATTCCTTTTCTATCGCATCCGCAAATCCAATCGCTACCTTCAATTCAATTTTGCGTGATAGGAATTCGTAATCGCTAGACGTTGTCATAATTTTATAAAAATCTCCTGATTCTCGGAACAAATCAAAAACTTGATCAAATATATAACCTGGTTTAATCAAATTCTTACGCAGTGACTGATCAACGATCACACTCAAAAACTTTTCCGATGCTTTATCAACTATTGTGTTAGAAAAATCATCGATTGAATCATAATGCAGATAAAAAGTTTTGCGATTCACTTTCGCAGTTTCGGTTAATTTCTTGACAGTAATATTGCGGTAAGAAGTCTCCTGCATTAAAGTTCGAAAGGCATTTTGTAACGCCTGATTAGTCCTTTGGACCCGCCGATCTATCTTCTCCATATTATCCCCTCATTAATCTGACTGTGAATTATATTAAATCACATCAACTATAACATATTTTATTTAATTAAAAATCACACTATTCTGATAATTTCTGCTTGCCGAACCGTCTAGCTGTCTTAGCAGCAAATCCTTGCATTTTAGCAAATGGTCTATATTAAAAATATTGTTACATCAATATTTAATAATAAATGGTCTAAAATATTTACTCTGGATGTATTCCATTTTATACTCTAGGTGTAAAAAAGAATGTGTTCAGTTATTCAAACAATGAGTTAAAAAACTGAAAGGCAGAACCCATTGTATTTTTTACAATCGTTTCATAATGTATATTGTTTAAAAATTGGAGATGCTAAAAATGAAGAAATCCTGTCTTTACCTGTCTCTGGTTGGATTAGTTTTAGCATTGTTCTTGTTCTTCATGCCGTCTGGTTCAATTCAGGCTGCATCAACTACTGGTTCAACCTCAATAATTACCACAACAACAACTCCAAGAGCAATTGATGGAATTACTGGTTTGAGTAGTGAGGACGCTACCGTAACTGATATGAATGGCAACCCCATTAGTCCAACTGATAATTTATACTCATGGTTAAACTTCAATGTCAATTACAATTGGAGCATTCCAGACAATATCCAAATCAATGATGGTGACACCAACGACTTTGAATTACCAAACGGTTTAGTCGCAAATGGTGATCTATCATTTCCAATTTACAATTCTTCCGGCACAGTAATTGGTACTGGTACGATCAAGAATGGTTCATCCACTGGTACGATTACTTTCAATAGTGCCTTGTCCAATACGACTTACAATCGTAAAGGTACATTGCATTTAATTGCTAAAGGTACCGAATCCAATACTGCTAATGAAGGACAAAATTGGATGTTCAACAAAGTCGGTTGGGTCGCAGGTTACGATCAAAACGGTATCCCAAATGAATTAACTTGGAATATTGCTTTTAACCCTAACGAACACGACTTAACTGGCGTAGTTATTACCGATACTCTCGGTCCTAATCAGACTTATGTCCCTGATAGTTTAAATGCTATTGGTGGTTCATATCAAAGTGGTGGTTTCGTAAGTAACGGCACACAACTACATCCCACAGTCACTACTTCTGGAAATCAAGTAATCATCACTTTCCCAGGAACAGTTTCTACCGCTGTAGATATTTATTACAGAGTCAAAGTATCACCTAACGCCGACGGTACAACCACTTGGAGCAACAACGCTACAATGGCCTCAAGTGAAGGAAGTTACAATGTCGGAGCACAAACTTCTTGGGGTGGTAGTGGTACCGGTGATGGTAGTGAAGTCGGCAGTATCGTCTTTAAGAAGACTGATTCTGTAACCGGAGCTGCTTTACCTGGTGCCGAATATAAATTAGTCGACAGTACTGGCAATGTTTTGATGACTAACGTTACAACTGACTCTACTGGTACTATCAACATCAAGAATCTACCACTTGGCACTTACACATTAACCGAAGTCAAAGCTCCTGAAGGCTATATGCTAAATCCAGATCCAATTACCTTCACAGTCCCAGATAACGGTAATTTGAACTTGAGTTTAAGCCAAACCGACGAACCAATCGGCAAAGGTAATGTGGTTTTAACTAAGAGTGACAGCACCGTTAATAAACTTTTACCTGGAGCCGTCTTTAATCTATTAGATGGTGAAGGCAATATCGTTCAAAGCGACCTAACAACCGATGAAAATGGTCAAATTGCTCTAACTGATTTACCTGTTGGATCATATTCATTTGTTGAAACTAAAGCCCCTGAAGGCTACGAACTTAATAGTGAACCTATTAAATTTGAAATCACTTTGAACAACACTACCGATGTTTCTGCAGAAGATACTCCTATTTCTGAAGAACCCGGTACAGTAACACCACCAGATATTGTACCTAGTGAACCTGAAAATCCTGGTACTAATCCTGAAGAACCTGGTACTACCGAACCTCCTGTAACTAATCCAGAAAATCCTGGTACTAGTCCTGAAGAACCCGGTACTACCGAACCTCCTGTAACTAACCCAGAAAATCCTGGTACTAGTCCTGAAGAACCCGGTACTATCGAGCCTCCTGTAACTAATCCAGAAAATCCTGGCAATCAAGAGGCTCCTCAAGAACCAGAACCTGAAATTCCAGGTACAACAAATCCTGTTACACCTTCCGAACCTGAGAAACCTGGTACTACTAATCCTGTAATACCATCTGAACCAGAAGTTCCTAGTGTGACAAATCCAGTTGCACCTGTTAAACCTGAAATTCCTGGTACAAAACCAGTTATTCCAGAATTTCCTGGTGTGACAGTACCTTCAACATCAACTTCAAGTACAACTCCTTCGACTACTACATCAAGCAGTAACGTTGGAACTAACACAAGTTCAGCAACTAGCCAAAATACTAGTTCGAAGAAGACCTTCCCTCAAACTGGTAATGCTAGTGGTTTGATGTTGATTCTTATGGGATTGTTGATTTTCATGTTCTTAATTATCAAGAGAATCATTAAAAGAACAAATTAATTAAGTGAAATCTCCTTGCAAAACAAGGGGATTTTTCTTTTTTAAAAAAATTTAATAACAAGCTTTACAGTATTTTTACATATACTAAACAATCAAAACTATTAAAAAGCGTATGATTAAAATTATCCAAGGAGGAATTTATTATGAAATTAATTCAAAAGAGTCTATTGGCCGCTTCACTTCTAACAATCGGTGCCGGATTGGTGAGTCCAATTACAAACGTTAATGCCAGTAACATTAATTACGGGCTAACAAATATTGGCTCTGGCGTTATAACTATTAACGTCCCTAAAGCTATTGTCTACGACCAAAATGGCAATCCTACCACTAAAGCCTTAACTCAAGGTAGTAAATGGAAAGTTGATCTTCAAAATACACTCAACAGTGGCTCTTACTATCGAGTAGCGACAAATGAATTTATCAAAGCCTCTGATGTTAATTTAATTCTTCAAAATTATCTCAAAGGTCGAGTTCCACTAAATGGCGTTCTAGATGGTGTCGTCGTTACTTCCACGCAAGCACCACTTTACGATATTAACGGTAAACGCCTCTCCAAATCACTACTTCAAGGAACTGCTTGGAAAGTTGAACATCAAAACAATTTACCTAGTGGAACTTATTACAGTGTCGCAACCAATGAATATGTCAAAGCAAGTGACGTTCGCGGTTATCAAAATACTAAAGTTTTTCCAAGTAAAGATATCATTACCGTAATCAGTAAACGCCCTGCATTAATTTACAACCACAATGGTCAAATAATTGCCGGACGCACTTTAATGAATGGAACTAAATGGCAAAGTAACGGCTATTACATCATTGGTAAAGTCGGATATTATCATGTTGGAAATGACGAATTCGTTAGTGTCGCCGACGTTCAGTAATTGCTATACTGATTGGCTACACGTCGAACAACTATTTTAAAAGCTAGCGCGGTATTATGATTTTGATAACAGGATATAAGTTATTGAGATGTTATCAAATTTTTAGTGTATTGGAGATATTATCATGAAATTAATCCAAAAGGGTCTTCTCTTCGCATCTATCTTTACAATCGGCGCTGGCGTCAGTGTTCCAACAATTATTAGCAATCCTAACATCGTTCAAGCAGCAACAACTAAGGGATTGAAGAAAATTACTACTAAGAAGATCAGAGTTAAGGTCTCCAAAGCACAATTGTACAATCAAAAAGGCAAAAAAATTTCACGTTGTTTAACTAAAGGTACAACATGTAAGACATCTGAAAAGAATACCGTCAAGGGCTGCACTTATTATAAAGTCGGTAAAGACGAGTTTGTCAGAGCATCAAGTGTACGTTCGATCTAAATTATAGCAAGTGGTTAATTGCCGTCTTCCACAACAAACTCGATTTTGGCTGGAACAATGTGGGCACGACTTGAAACTACCGCAAAGTACGCGGCATTTCCAAGCTCGGCCTTTTGGTAAGTGCTAAAGCACTAACCAAAATTTCACATTTGAGCCAAATCGAGTTTGTCGCTCCAGACTAAATAAGCGCATTTATCATTTATTACATTTGACTAAAAAAATAGAGAAGCTGTACTAATGAAAATAGCATTAGTACGGCTTCTCTATTTTTGGTTCTTTATCAAGTTTGGTTGTAAAATCAAACAATTATACTAATAATTTTTTCTTTGTATCCCCCTTTTGTTCAACTTTAGAATTAATCAGAGTAAACAACAATCATCGTTAAAATAAAAGGAAGCTGAATCAATGAATGTAGCACCGATTCAGCTTCTTTATTGGTTTTAGAATTAAATAGAATAAATAATAAAACCTTCTGTTTAGTCTGGAGCACAAGCCCTGTGATGACTCAGCCGCCAAATTCTTGTTAGTGCTTTAGCACTTACAAGAAGACCTAGTTTTGAGATTTTGCGAACTGTGCAAAAGCTCAAAATAGCGTCGGCAGCGTTCCAGCTCATCACAGGGCTTGTGCGGAAGACGGCATCTTATACTAACCAAACTTAAGAAAGAACCATTTTTTAAACTACTCATCCACATACTCTAAAATATCGCCAGGTTGACATTCTAAGACCTGACAAATCTTTTCTAAAGTTGAGAAACGAATCGCTTTTGCCTTATTATTTTTTAAAATCGAAATATTCGCTTGTGTAATACCGACCTTTTCTGCCAATTCAGTCACAGTCATTTTTCGTTTTAGGAGCATAAAATCAAGATTAATTTTTATCATATTGTTAAATCATTTTCATCTTTCATATTAATTGCTTTAATCAAAATTTGTTCCATCGCCGAAACAAAGGCAGCGATTGCTAAAGGTACGAAGACGACTGCTCCAACAATAATTATCATTCCCGGAGCATCGCCGCGATCGGCAGAATAATAAATATATGGCATTATTCCTGACAAGGCAAAAAACAGAATCACGAATAAATTTCGAATCATTTTTACTGAATGCAGCGACGATTTAGTAAAGAACTGTTGTTTATCCATCAAAAAGAAAATCCTAAATAGATAATAACTAATGCCAAATGCAACTAACGCTGCAGCGAACAAGAAACCAACCGACAATAATTGTAAATGAACCACCGAATGATCCACGATTGAAGAATAAGTTCCCCACGCCAAGGCGTAAACAAAAAATAATAAGAATATATCAAGAATAGCTGTCACAATTTTTAAAAAAGTAGTTTTAATTTTCATCTTAAACTCCTCTAAATTATTACAGCTATCATAGCACTCGATATATTGTTTATCAATATGCTTTTATCGATTATCAATGTATTAATTCTTAACTAACTTACTGATCAACCAACCTGCTGCTAAACCAACTATCGCTGGCATGACCCATCCTAAACCTAGTTCTGACAATGGCAAATACTTATTCCAACTTAGTATTTGTGAAATCATTGCTTCACTTTGCAAATTTTTTGGCAGAGATTCTAATCCAGCAAAAAATGCGGGAATAATTGTAAAAATAGTCGTTACCCGATAGATCCACTTTGAATTTCCCAACAAAGGACTTAGCACAGCGACGATGATCAAAACCATTGCTAATGGATAAAGAAACATCAAAATTGGTGTTGAATAGTTGATCAATCTCGTTAAACCAATATTAGCAATCAAAAACGAGACGACTGAAACCACCACTAGAGTCACCTGATAATTAAATTTTGGAAACATTTCTTCAGCCGTTTCACCAAAAGCCGACACTAAACCAATTGAAGTTTTTAAACAAGCAATTATAGCAATTAATGCCAACAACAAACTGCCAAAGGGGCCAAAATAATAGTTGAATACTTGAGCTAGTGTCACGCCACCATTAGAGGCAAGTGGAAATTGAGCTACACTCATCGTTCCAATCAATGCCAAGAAGGCATAGATCACACCCATGATAACCACACTGATAATTCCCGACTTAACGGTATCTTTAGCAATTTGTGCTGGCTTAGTGATGCCCAATGATTTAATCGTCTCAATGACAACTACTCCAAAAGCTAATGAAGCTAAGGCATCCATCGTATTGTATCCTTCAGTGAATCCTGTCAAAACGGGCGATTTGGCATATTGGTGCTGTGGTAAAGCTTGTAAACTACCCATTGGTTTGACAAAAGCTACTACGACTAAAATTCCTAATAAAATTAAGAAAATCGGTGTCAACCACTTGCCAACATACGTCATCAATTTACTCGGTTTCCGAGACAAAAACCAGGTTGCAATAAAAAACAAGGCTGAAAAAATCAATAATCCAAAACCTTGCAAACCGTAATTAACAAATGGTGCGATTCCTAATTGAAATGAAATCGTAGCTAACCTAGGAATCGCAAATAACGGTCCCATAGTGACATACAATAAGATCGTAAACATGTATGCGTAAGGACGATTAACTTTTCCCGCCAAATCAAAGACACTGTTACTGGCCGTGATTCCCATACTGGCAACACCCAAAAGTGGCAAACCAACCCCAGTTATCAAGAGTCCTATAATCGCTAGCCAAACATTGCTACCAGCTTGCTGACCTAAATAGACCGGAAAAATTAGATTTCCAGCTCCAAAAAATAATCCAAATAACATCGAACCGATAAAAAATAAATTTTTCCAGGTTAATTTTGTTTCCATTTACTTCACTCTTTCAAAATCTTCATTCCACTATCATAAACAATTAAGATTAACATGACAATTTTTTCATCAAAAAGAAAAGACTGCACTAATGTATTGTCATTAGTACAGCCTCTTTAGCTGTTTCTCAAATAGTTCCAGAAAAATTAAATTTTCTCGAATTTCTATTTGTAACTAGTATTTATCTAGCACTAGTTACATAACTGTCTTGTACCCATTCGTTAGTAGCAACACGGTAGTAAGTATGACCATTAACAACTTTCTTTTGGTCAGTCTTCCAGTCAGTGTTGTTAGCTAATCCACGGTTTGTGATCAATTGATATGTTCCATCTGCTTGTAAAGCTAATAATCTAACATATGAACCACCACGATTGTTAACCGTAACAACACCAGTAGTTGATTGAGAACCACCATTTGTTTCTGGTGTTCCATCATATTGTGTCAAATTGTAGCTAGCAATGATGTTATTCAATGATGAAGCATAGTTAGGTGCAGTTGCATATCTACCTTGTAGCCATGCTGTAGCATCCTTGTATGAACTAGTGTTTTCTTTCCAAGTCCCCTTGTAATAACTTGAATTCCAAGAAACACCGTTACGTAACTTGTCACCATTGTCTAAGAATGATTCATAGTAACTAGGATATTTTCTAAAGTTAGCATAGATCGTATACCAACCTTGTGTTGAGCTCCATTCAGATGTTGGCATTGATACGTAAGCTCCATTGTAGTCACCCTTAATACCAAATAAGTTATGACCTTGTGTAGCTAAAGTTGAAGCACCCCAACCACTTTCAAGAATAGCTTGAGCTAACATGACTGATGTATAAAGATTATACTTTGCGGCAGCCTTTTGAGCCATTGGAACAGCTTCTTGTAAGAATGCTTGTTGTTGTGAATATGAAACACCTGAAGCAGCTTGTACAATAGCTGTTACATTTGCAGCTGCGTATGTAGATTCACTAGCAGCTTGAACAATTGATGAATTAGCAACTGTTGTATCGGCTTTAGTATTGTCTGAACCGGCAATGACGTTTGTATCGTTATTTTCTGATTTATTATTTACTTGTTCTGTATTTGTGTCAGATGCACTGTCGGCACCTGTTGTAGCAGCTGAAACTACTGAGGGTGTAGCGGTTGCAGCCAATGTACCAAGTACTAAAGCACTTGTAATTAGATTTTTTTTAGACATAGAATGTTTCCCCTTAATAAATAATCTAGTTATAGACTACTATTTACAAAAATTAGTTTCAATAAAACTCGGATTTTGTAACAAGAATTAAACATTCGAAAATAAATTGTAATTTTTTGTTACTTGACTTTAAGAATTTCTTAAGAACATTAAGATTCTTTTACATCAAAAACATTCAAAAACATTTTTTCAAAAAAATTGGATAACAAATTTCATAAAAATGAATCGTTTAAACAAATAAACCAATTGGTAGCCAAATTATTCTTTCAAAAATAAGAAGAGCAAATCCCCCTAATATCACGCTATCCGAGTTTATTGAGTCCACCTCCTTTTTTTGTTTTTTTTACACTACCAACAAAATTTTACAATAAAAAAAACCGCCATTCAGCGATTTCCTATAATTTTGAAGTTAACTTAACATTTGGATATTTGTTAGCAAACCAGTTCTCAGCAAATTTATTCTCAAATAAGAACAATGGTTTGTCGTCCAAATCTTTAACTAACATATTTCTAGTTGATGACATCGATTCATCTAATTGTTCAGGATCGACCCAACGAGCAATTCTTGAACCAATTGGTTTCATTACAACATCACAATTATATTCGTTCTTCATTCTAAATTGGAAAACTTCGAATTGAAGTTGACCAACGGCACCTAAAATATAGTCATTAGTTGTATATTTCTTATAAAGTTGAACGGCACCCTCTTGAACCAACTGTTGCATCCCTTTGTGGAATGATTTTTGCTTCATGACGTTCTTAGCTTGAACCTCCATAAACATTTCTGGTGTAAATTGTGGCAAGTCTTCAAATTGAACTGACTTCTTACCTGAATAAATAGTGTCACCAATTTGGAAATTACCAGTATCGTACAAACCAACAATATCCCCAGCAACAGCTGTCTTAACTGTTTCTCTTTGATCAGACATGAACTCTGTTGCATTATTCAGACGCATAACTTTTCCAGTTCGGTTCAAAGTAACATCCATACCACGAACGAATTCACCTGAACAAATTCTGACAAAGGCGATTCGGTCACGGTGATTAGGATTCATATTAGCTTGGATCTTGAAAACAAAGCCAGAAAACTCTGGATCATCTGGTTTTACAAGTTCGTCGCTATCTTTTTGCTTGTGAACTGTAGGAGCTGGAGCCATATCCAAAAAAGTATTCAAAAATGTCTCAACACCAAAATTAGTCAAAGCTGAACCAAAGAAGACTGGTGTTTGGTTACCCTCTTGAACCTTCTTCAAATCAAATTCATTTCCGGCTTCCTTGATTAAATCAACTTCACCCAAGGCTTGATCATAAACACCATCTTCTTCGATTGGATTGTGTTCAGCTAATTTTCCTTCATCATTTAATGGCAAGAATCTGTCATCGCCATCTTTTCGATAAAGCTCTAAACGATTATTGCGAATATCATAAAGACCTTTTAATTCCTTACCCATACCGATTGGCCAATTCATTGCACAACCTTCGATATTCAACAACTCTTCTAGTTCAGCAATCAAGTCAAGTGGATCACGACCATCACGATCCAACTTATTCATGAATGTGAAAATAGGAATACCACGTTTTTTAACAACTTTAAATAATTTCTTAGTCTGTGGTTCGATACCTTTAGCAGAATCAATAACCATGACCGCAGCATCAACCGCCATCAAAGTACGATAAGTATCTTCAGAGAAATCCTCATGTCCTGGGGTATCCAAAATATTGATATCCTTGTCATGATAGTGGAATTGCATTACCGAACTAGTAACAGAGATTCCACGCTTCTTTTCAATTTCCATCCAGTCAGAAGTAGCAAATTGACCAGATTTTTTAGCTTTAACAGTACCTGCCGAACGAATAACTCCACCAAAGTAAAGCATTTGTTCAGTAATAGTAGTTTTACCAGCATCCGGGTGAGAGATGATAGCAAAAGTTCTACGTTTATTAACTTCTTGTTCTAATTGTTTTTGGTCCATAATATTAGAGCGCAAAGCAAAGCGGTTAACTCACGAGGATTAAGACCACTTTGATCGTTGGCTGCTTTAGCAGACGACGATCGAAGTTGACTTAACCGGAATGAGTTGCTTTGCTTTGCGCGTTTTCGTCCTCCATAAAAAAATTTAAAAATCATTTTTCTCGAAAAAAAAGAAATACGTCAGTATTTCTTCTTATACATGTTTTCAGTAACAACCTTCAGTTTTTCATCAGGAACCGTTACGATAACATTTTCAATTCTAGAACCATTCAATTCACCAGATGTGATCACGATTCCATCTTTTAACTCAAATGATTTAGGATGTTTAGCATCAGGAATCTCCCCAATGTTCATAATCAAATACCCAGCAATCGTATCGACATCTTCAACCTTGATTTCTTCTTCAAACAATTCATCAAAATCTTCAATTGTCATTAAACCAACTACCGAGAATTTATTTGCACCAAGACGTTGGAAATTCTTAGTGACAGGATCATATTCGTCATCAATTTCCCCAACAATCTCTTCCAAAATATCTTCAATCGTTGCTAATCCAACAATACCACCATATTCATCAACTACCATGGCAATTTGAGTTTGCGTACTACGCATTTGCAGTAGTAAAGCATCAATGTTAGTAGCCTCAGGAACAAACAGTGGTTCTTTCATGATTGATTTCAAATTGATTTTCTCAAAACCAACTTCACGAGACTTTTTCAATAAGTCTTTAATATGGACAATACCGATCACATTATCCTTGTCTCCACCGTACATTGGAATTCTCGAATAAGGTTGATTCAAAATTTTATCGATGTTCTCATCAACTGGATCATTAATATCAATCATAAAGGTATCCATTCTTGGCGTCATGATCTCACGCGCCGTCTTATCTCCAAAACGGATAATCCCTTGAAGCATTTGATATTCATCAGAATTAATTGTGCCACTGTTACGTGATTTTCGTAATGTTGCAATCATTTCTGTTCTGGTAATTGAATCATCTTTTTGACTAAAATCAATTGGAGTTATCTTAGTTAATAAGGTAATCGTCTTATCCAATAACCAAACAAACGGACGCAAGACTTTACCGACTAATCTAACAAACGGTTCAGTAAAACTAGCTACTTGATAAGGCTGTTGCAGTGCAATCCTTTTTGGATATAATTCTCCAAAAACTAATGTAATAAACGACAAAATGATCGTAATGATTACAATTGAAGTTTCATGACTACCAGGGAAACTTCCAATCAACTTTTCTAGTCGAGAACTCAAAGTCGTTGCCGCACTAGCAGATGATAAGAACCCGGCCAATGTGATTGCTACTTGAATCGTTGATAAAAACTTATTAGGATCGTTGATTGCATTCAAAATTCTTTGAGCTCGTTTATTACCGCTCTTTGCTTTTTCCTCAACGGACACTTTATTAACAGAAACAATCGCCATTTCGCCTGCTGCAAAAAAAGCATTTAATAACGTTAATACAATTATTAAAATCAGCTGCCCGGAAAGCGACGCTCCAGAAGAGTCACCACTCATTTAACTTGCACTCACTTTCATATTTCATATGTAAATAACATAAACAAAACAATTATAACAGGTGTCATTGCATTCAACAATAAACCTTTTTCATGTTAAAATAAGAATACTAGTATATAGGGAGTTAACAAAAATGTCTAATAAAAAAATTTCCATCATCTATGTCTTTTTCTTCATCATCCCTTACATTCTCTGTTTGTCGATCATTGGTGTTTCCTATAACTCATTAGTTTTACACGCTTTGACTTGGAGAATTGTTGTTGGTGGAATCGTTGGAGCTTTTGGTATGTTTGCGGTCAAAGTTATCGCCCAGCGACCAGTTTTGATCATGTATCGTAGTTCCACTCGAAAAGTCCTCAAAGAATTGTTACATTTCTTTGTTTTAGAACGTAGTAAAATTGTTATTGGAGCCAATTTATTCGTCGACTTTTGGTTATCAATGGCCAGCATTTATTTAGTTGCTAAATTTTTACCACTCAATTTAATTCTTGGTCGAACTCTTGGTTGGTTAGTTTTCCTACTAATGATTTCTTTGACTTTGGCCTCATATTTGGAGTTTGAATCGCTTTCCATTTACACGGAGAAAAAGAAATAATTCTTGACTTATCCAAAGATTAATTGTAAGTTTGAGTCATCTTAATTGAAGGAGGAATTGACATGTTGAATAATACAAACTTTGAAGCCAAATCATGTTGTTGTGTAGTAATTGAAAATTACTATACTTCTTCAACATGTCTAATACCACTCAATTGATAATCAAGTAGTGCAAACTATAAAATCAAGAGGAGTTGACATTAGTCAGCTCCTCTTTTTTGTACTTGTAAAACTTAGAAAGGAGTTACTTGTGGAACCTATTAGAATTGGTATTTTAAATTTAATGCAAAACAAAGTAGAAACAATGCATAATTTTCAACACGCATTGAAAAATGAAAATGTGCAACTAACCTTCTACTATTCAGCTACTCGTTACGTAAATCGTGTACTTGACTCAGCGATTACAGATAATATGAAACCACTAGACTTACAAGAAGTTAATGATTTAGACGGTTTCATTATTACTGGCAGTCCCGTTGAAAAATTAGATTTTCCTCAAGTTTCTTACTTCGAAGAAGTTAATGATCTAATTGATCAACTAAATACTTCTAACATCCCGCAGCTTTATGTCTGTTGGGGCGCCATGGCTGCCCTGAATCGAATTTATAACATTCAAAAAAAATTATTACCACACAAAGTATTTGGTATTTTCCAAAATCAAATCTTAAAACCAACCCCGCTTTTAAATAATATTAGCGATAACTTCCCTGCTCCTCATGCTCGATACGCGGAAATGGATCACGAACAGATTCAAGCCAATCCTAATTTAATGGTTGAGGCAACTAGCGAAAACGGACTCTTAACTTTAGTCAGTGCTAAAGACAAGCATCAAACTTTTATCTTTTCACATCTTGAATACCAAAAAGATGGTTTGGACAAAGAATATCGACGTGAATTAGCCAGTATTAAAGTTAAGCATCCGTTCCCAGCTGCCAATTATTATTCACCATTAGATAGGAAACCAACTTTCTCATGGAAGCAGACGCAACAAATTTTTTATCAAAACTGGTTACAAACCGTTACAGAACACAAATTAACAACTTGCTAAGGAGAAATTATTATGACAAAAATTGCCCAAAATATTACAGAATTAATTGGTAATACACCCATTGTAAAACTAGATAAGGTCGTTCCCGAAGACGCTGCCGACGTATACGTCAAGTTGGAATTTTTCAATCCCGGTAGTTCCATCAAAGATAGAATTGCTCTAGCTATGATCGAAGCCGCCGAAAAAGATGGCAAGATCAAACCCGGCGATACTTTAGTTGAACCTACTTCAGGAAATACTGGTATCGGACTTTCATTAGTCGCAGCTGCCAAAGGTTATCATTTGATCATCACTATGCCTGAAACAATGAGTATCGAACGTCGTAAGTTGATGCAAGGTTATGGTACAGAATTAATTTTGACACCTGGTTCAGAAGGTATGGGTGGTGCTATCAAGAAAGCTACTGATTTGGCCAACGAAAATGGTTACTTCATGCCTATGCAATTCCAAAATCCAGCTAATCCTTTAATCCACGAAAAGACAACTGGTAAAGAAATCGTTGATGCTTTCGGTGACACCCCAGTCGATGGCTTCGTTGCTGGAGTTGGTACTGGTGGTACCCTCTCAGGTGTTAGCCATGCTTTAACTAAAGCTTATCCAAACGTCAAAGTCTGGGCCCTTGAAGCAGCTGAATCTCCTCTATTAAAGGAAGGCAAAACTGGTGCTCACAAGATTCAAGGTATCAGTGCTGGATTCATTCCTGACACTTTGGATAAAAACTCATATTCAGATATTATTGAAGTAACTAGCGACCAAGCTATCAAGATGGCACAAGTTGTTAGTCACAAAGAAGGATTTTTACCTGGTATCTCAGCTGGTGCTAACATCTTCGGTGCCATCGAAATTGCCAAGAAACTCGGTAAAGGTAAAACAGTCGTTACCGTTGCACCTGATAATGGTGAAAGATACCTTTCAACTGATTTATTTAAGTTTTAGAAGTCATATCTTTTCTAAGAATGTTTATTTTATGAGAGAATAGAAAATGGTCAATTTTATATAGGGGGATCTATTTCAAAATGAAAAAGCGAATTGCTTTAATTTTAACTACAATTGTAGCCTTAGTCTTGGTACTAACCGGCTGCTCAAACAAGTCTGCTAACAGTGATACAAAAACTGACGGCACACTAACAATCGGTCTGGAAGGTACTTATGCACCTTACTCATATCGTGACGATGGCAAATTAAAAGGATTTGAAGTTGATTTAGCTAAACAAGTTGCTAAAAAGCTTGATTTGAAAGCTAAATTTGTTCCTACAAAATGGGATTCACTAATTGCAGGTTTGAACTCAAACACCTTCGATGTTGTCTTCAACAACGTAGCAGAAAATCCATCACGTAAAAAGCATTACATCTTTGCCACACCTTACATTTACTCAAAATCAGTTATTATCACTAAAGATGGTACAGGAATCAATTCCGTTGACGATATTAAAGGTAAGAAAATCGCTGCCGGAACTGGTACAGATAACTACAATCACGCTGAAAAGTTCGGTGCCAAAGTAGTCCCTGCTCCTGATTTCCAAACAGATATGTCAATGATTGATCAAGGAAGAGTTGCCGGTGCAATCAATTCTAAGGAAGCCTTCCTATATTGGAAACAAAGTCATAAGAATACCGATTTGAAATATATCGAAATTCCAAATGACAAACTCGAACCATCAAAAATTGCTCCAATTTTCAACAAGAAATCTACTCACCTACAAGGTCGTGTCAATAAAGCTATCAAAGAACTTTACAAAGACGGCACTATGAAGAAACTTTCAGTTAAGTACTTCGGTGAAGATATTACTAAAAAATAATTAAGAAACTTTGAGGGGGTTTTTACTTCATGTGGCACATCATCATAACGTCTTTACCGGCAATGCTAACGGCAATGATCCAATACACCATTCCATTAGCAGTCGTCTCATTTATCTTCGGTTTGATTCTAGCCGTTTTAACAGCTTTGATTAAGTTCATCGAACCTAGTGAAAACAAATTGATCAAGTATCCTTGGTTAGTGTTACGCGCTATTGCCAACTTCTATGTTTGGCTATTCCGTTCCACACCACTACTAGTTCAATTGTTCATCATCTTCTTTGGTCTACCTAGTGCCGGAATCCAATTGTCACCATTTATTGCAGCGGTAATTGGTTTCTCACTTAATACTGGAGCATATGCTTCAGAAACCATCCGTTCGGCGCTTTTATCCGTTCCTCAAGATCAATGGGATGCAGCTTTTACCTTGAACTTCACAACCAGACAAACTTTAACTAAAATCGTCTTGCCTCAAGCAGTTAGAATTGCTTTACCACCACTATCTAACTCATTTATTGGTCTAGTTAAAGATACATCTTTAGCCAGTTCAATTACTATTTTGGAAATGTTTCAAGTCAGTCAACAAATCACTGCTAAAAACTTCGAACCACTTTTGATGTATTCATTAGCCGCTTTCTTGTACGCCGTAATTTGTTCATTACTTACGCTCTTGCAACATTATCTCGAACGTAGAACTTCAAAATACGTTAAAGGAAGTGAAGCTTAATGATCTCAGTTAAAAACATCATAAAAAAATATGGCAGCAAAGAAGTTTTAAAAAACCTCAGTGTCGATTTTCCAGATGGTAAGACAACAGTAATTTTAGGACCTTCTGGTTCTGGTAAGTCAACGCTGTTACGTTCACTTGATTTACTAGTTCGTCCTGAAAGCGGAACTTTAAGCTTCGGCGATTTGAAACTCGACTATGCCCAACCTGTTTCCAAGAAATTGAGTTTTGACGTTCGTAAAAAAACCAGTATGGTTTTCCAAAACTGGAATCTCTTCCCTAACCTAACCGTCTTACAAAACATCACAACTGCTCCAGAGACGGTTTTAGGCAAGTCCAAGGAAGAAACTGAGGCCAAGGCCAAAAAGCTCTTGTCACAAGTCGGATTGGCTGAATACGCTGATCGTTATCCTAGTCAATTATCCGGTGGCCAACAACAGCGAATTTCTATCTGTCGTGCGCTAGCTATGGATCCTGAATACATTTTGTTGGATGAACCAACTAGTGCGCTTGATCCTGAGCTAGAAAACCAAGTGTTATTGATTTTGGAAGACTTGAGCAAGATGGGACAAGCAATGATAATTGTGACCCACAACATGGAGTTTGCTCGTTCAGTTGCTGATAAGATTGTTTTTGTTGAAGATGGCGACATTCTATTTGACGGTACCCCCGATCAATTCTTTAACCATTCAACAACAAGAATAAAAGATTTCCTATCCGGAATTACATTTAATGATGATGCAAAGTAAAACTAAAAACACCAACCTTTTAAATTGAGGTTGGTGTTTTTTTTGTTGGGTGAAGTATGCCGCCTTCCATAAAAAACTCAATTGGGACTGGAACGATGTGGGCACGACTTGAAACTACCGCACAATTCGCGGCATTTCCAAGCTCGGCCTTATTCTAAGCAATAAATTGCTAAGAATAATTTCACATCTGAGCCCAATTGAGTTTTTTATTCCAGGCTAAATAACGGATCTATTGATTATTTACTTTCCATTCTTTTAGGAATACTAATTTTATTCGATATAGTGCTTAATATTTTTACAGTTTATTTTCTTTCCTATTCAGAATAGAAATATAAACAGTACAAAAAAAGACATCCTAGTTCATTGCGATACCGCATTTCTAGTGATGTCTTCTATTATTTTTATCAATTTTACTAACCAAAGAATCGTACGCTATTCAGACAATAAATCAGTCCAACACTTACCACCAATAGATATAGTATCCTATCCAGAATTCACTAAAATATTGCATAGAGTTGACCTCTAGTCTGGAGTAACAGCTCTGGGAAATGCTCAGCCCTGAAATTTTTGTTAATGCTTTAGCATTTACAAAAAGGCTAATCTTGAAGACAATTCCCGCTTTTGGAATTGGCTCCAAGTTGCGCCCAGAGCGTTCCAGCATTTCCCAGAGCGGTTGCGGAAGACGGCATCAACCACCATCCAAACTAAAGAGCGACACTATTCAAGTAAACTCTCTATCTAACTTGCTCAATAAATGTAAACTTCTTGCCATCAAATGTTAACTTCAATATTGCACAATTATGGAAGCTGACATTTTCGATAATTTCTGCCATTGGAATTAAAGCTTTTAAGAAACGGAACATTACTGCCCCGTGACTGACCATCAAGACTTTTTGTCCATCAGGAATTTCTGTCATCACTTCAGTAAAAGCTTTAACAACTCGGTCTTGAAAATCAGTGGCTGATTCACCACCGAATTGGACGAAGAAGTCGTCGTAAGATTTTTCAGTGTAATAAGTTTTTGGTAATAATGTTTCATTTTCACCTTCAAATAGTCCAAAATCCCATTCCTTGATTCCTTTTAAACGTTGATATGGTTGATCTGTTACCAATTCTAAGGTGTCGCTGGCACGTTCTTGGGTCGATGAAAAACATTGATCGAAGTGGTAGTCGTGTTCGCGTAAGAATTCACCGGCTGCTTTGGCGTCAGCAATCCCTTTGGCTGTTAACGGTGAATCACATGCTCCCTGGACCTTTCCTAGTTTGTTAAACAAAGTTTGTCCGTGGCGCATCAAGTATAAAGTTTTCATAAAAAATTTCTCCCTCAACAATTTACACTTTGTAGCATACGCGAAATTAATTTTGAAAACCACAAATAGAGAACGTTTTTTGTCATTTATTCAATAACAATAATCGTTAATAAACATTTAAATTTTTTACCATTAATGAAATTAAATTTGAATATTCCTATTTTAAAATCATCTGTGCCTATGCTGATAATTATCCTGCATACAAAAAAAGACCACCATTTGGCAGTCTAATTAGGATATAGCAACCCTAATGGTGTGACAGTTCCTCATATCTTTGCATCCAAAGATCAACGTAGGCCTGTGAAAACGGACCTTTTCCTTTATCGATCCAATCAATTAAAACGTCGACATTATCATGTAAAATCGTATCTATTTCAGGTGGATAATTCCACATCTTGCTATGTGCCGCATATTCATCAACATCGAGCAAGCGCTTTTCACCATCTGGAAAAACTTTAACATCTAAATCATAATCAATATATTTGATGGCTTCTTTATCTAAAGCAAACGGTGTGGCCAAATTGCAGTAATAAGACACTCCACTATTTCTAATCATAGTAACGATATTGAACCAATACTTTTTATGAAAATAGACTAAGGCGGGTTCTCTAGTTACCCAGCGACGTCCATCTGCTTCTGTGACAAGAGTATTCTCATTACAACCGATAATCTCATTTTCACTCGTCTTTAACACCATTGTTTCACGCCAAGTACGATGTAGGTGACCATCATGCTTATAACTCTGGATTGCTACGTAATCCCCTTCTCTAGGAATCTGCATAACTTACCCAGCTTTCTGAACTTAAAAATTCATCCAAAAAAAGTATAACAGAGCTGTGAAACGATTAAAAGATAAACAATTACAGATTAGCATCGAGAACCCGCTTGATCTCGTCGTAATGATAGCCTTTGGTCATTAAATAATTTATTAATTTGGCTGGGGTATCATAACGGTGTTTAACCTTAACAATCATTTTTTGTAATTTGATCAATTCCTCATCTTCATCAACTTCTAAGTGCAAGTCTTTGATTGCTTGGTTGGTGATTTCTCCATCAAATCCTTTCTGATAAAGACTTTGCTTAACTTTGGTCAACATTTGTTGAAACGAAGCCCGTTTTTGCTTGCGAACTTGTTTCTTGGCAAATTCAACGGCATTTTCTAACAATATGTCTTGGTCGATCTCACTAATTTTATCTTGAATGATATTATTGGGGACGCCTTTTTTAACTAACTTTTGCCGAATAATTTTAGGACCATTAGCGGTAGTTCGCAGCTGGGTGTTGATAAAACTCTTGGCGTAGTTGTTGTCGTCTAAATAATGCAACTCACGCAAACGTTCTAGAGTCGTTTCAACCGCATCTTTGTGGTATTCCTTCTTATATAAATACTCTTTAATTTCTTTTTCAGTCCGCAATTGATAACTCAAAAAATTAACCGCATCGCCATAAGCTTTATTGACGTTTTCTCGATCTTGAATCTCTTTGACTTGTTTGTCGGTCAATTCAACATCTTTCATCAAACGAAATTCGATCAAAGTCGTCTCAGCTACCGGGAAAGCATATTTACCGTCAAGATAAACATTGTAACGTCCCTTACGTTTTTGGGCTTGGATTTTCGTAATTTTTGACAAAATATTATTACCTCACATGTTATACTCAAGTGTAAGTTTATCGCAAAAACAATCAAAGGAAAAATTATGGATACAAATATAACTCAAGAATTAAAAGTCGGCGACAAATTTCCGCTGACTATCAAACGTATTGGAATCAGCGGTGAAGGTATTGGTTTCTTCAAACACGTCATCGTTTTCGTTCCTAAAGCCGTTCCTGAAGATGTCATCGTCTGTGAAGTTACCGACGTTCATCCTCGCTTTTTGAATGGTCGCATTCACAAAATCAGACAAGCTAGTCGCTTCAGAAATCCTGACGTACCTGCTTTGGCAAACGAAGTTGGCGGTTTAGATTTTGCTCACATTAACTATGAAGATCAGTTAAAATTCAAGGCAGACATTCTGCGCGAATCCCTTGAAAAATATAAGCCATTTGCTTATGACAAATACATGATCAGATCGACTGTTGCTTCAGTTCAACAAGAAAAATATCGCAACAAAGCTCAATTTCCAATTCAAGAAATCGACGGTGAAATTCGTTGCGGTTTGTATAAAACTGGCACTCAAGAACTAGTCGACTTACCTGAAATGCCCACCCAAATGGATCTAACTATGTCAGCCATCCGAAAAATCGTTCAAATGGTCAAAGACTTAGAAATTCCTGTCTTCAATCCAAAGGAAAAATCCGGAATTCTCAGCATGATCGTTATTCGTGAATCAGTCGAATTCAATCAACTACAAGTAACTTTCATCACCCGTTCACCAAAATTCATCAAAGAACATCAATTGATCGAACGAATTCAAAAAGAAATTCCCGAAGTCAGCTCAATTTCCCAAAACATCAATAAAGCAGACCAAGGTGCTGTTTGGGGCGATGAAACAAAATTGCTCTGGGGTGACAAATATCTACAAGAAGACATCAACGGCTACTTGTTCAACTTGTCTCCACGGGCCTTTCTCCAATTGAATTCACTCCAGACAGATAAACTGTATGACCTAGTAAACCAAGCTTTAGAGCCTAATCAACGAGATATTTTACTAGATGCTTACTGCGGTGTTGGGACAATCGGTATCACAATGGCTAACACCGTCAAACACGTCTACGGAATTGAAATCATCCCTGAAGCAATCGAAGACGCCAAGCAAAATGCTAAATTAAACGAAATTGACAACGCCGATTATTACGTCGGTTCAGTTGACAAAATTTATCCACAATTACTAAAAGATGGCATCAACGTCAACTCAATCGTCGTTGACCCACCAAGAACTGGTTTGGAAAATAGTTTGATCACAACTTTGGTGCGTAACCCAGTGGAAAAGCTAGTTTACGTTTCATGTAATCCCTCAACACTAGCTAAAGATCTAGTTAGATTGACTGATAGATATCGTGTGATCTATTTACAACCAGTCGACATGTTCCCACAAACACCACATGTTGAAACAATCGTTAAGTTAGTTAAAAGATAAAAGTAGTTATCTAAATCACTACAAACTAAATTACGTTAAATAAGTTAGTTTGATTGAATAAAAACTAGAAATAATTTATAGTCTAATTAGAAATTGTTTCTAGTCTCCGAGAATAACGGGACGTTAATTTAGAATACTGTTTAGCAAAAGAGTTCGGGACATAACTCCCGATTCTAAAAAAACACGATAGAAATTTCCATAAAATATGGAATTCCTATCGTGTTTTTTTGGTATTCAGCTGGATATGATAATAATCTTGCCAACTCTGCTAGATTATTACTCATAAGAGCTAATCCAATTTCTATTTTTGCGTTCTCGAGCCCTCGAACGGACAGACGATTGAACGACAAATGAACCTTCAAGTCTGCAAAAATTGGTTCAACGTCAATCTTACGCTGCGCGTAGATTGATTGACCAACTTCACTTGAAAGCTGTTCTTTTGCCTTATTCTTGAAATATTCCCAATTGGCATTT
>NZ_RKLY01000030.1 GCF_004745525.1 Companilactobacillus suantsaicola
ACTTGGCGGTGAAACGACTGAAGACGTTTCTTTACTAGTATATAGAAATAAGGTCCAGAAATCATTAGGATTTCTGGACCTTATTTTTGTCATCTAGGACTTTTGTCCCAAACTCTTTTAACTTTCTGACACTAATGGATACTGGTTATCTAGAACATAACCAAATCCTCTGACTGTTTTAATACAATTTTGTGAATCGGATTTTTCGGCTAATTTATCGCGCAAATGACTAATGTGAATATCGACCGTTCGCGTAGAACCTGCTGAATCATATCCCCAAACCCCCTCAAGGATTTGGTCACGACTCAAAACTTTCCCCCGGTGCTGAACTAAGTACCAAAATAGTGAAAACTCCTTTGGTGTTAACCCTAAATCAAATCCATTATGCGTCACGCGATAATGTTTGAAGTCAATCACAATATCATTGTACTTAACTCTTTCAGTCTGATAAGTAGCTTCCTTCTTAGAGTCACTGGTAATAGAAAAACGATCATAAACCCAAAAAAGTTGCTTAACTTTCGCCACTAATTCAGGATACTCAAACGGTTTTGTAATGAAACTATCAATATTAATATTGTAAAAAAGAGAACGTCTCTTCTTATCTTTGGTTGGAGCCAACACAATGATTGGCCCGGAAACTTTACTACGAAGTGACTTTAATATCTTTAAGGACTGATTCATATCAGTGATTGTTGAATCCCAAAGTAAACCAGCGACATCTTCTTTTTCAACCAATTTCTCGACTTCTTTTGGATCGGTTACATTTCGAATAAACCATCCTTGATTATTGAAATAACCGTTAATCTCAATTACAAGTGACAATTTATTACTCAGCAATACTAGCGGTTGCATTCAACTCTACTTCCTTCCGGTCATTTAATACTGCAAGGGTCAAAACATTACAATATTAAAAAGTTTAGAAAAGGTAAATTTTCTTAACAAAACTAACCACAGCCACTTCACAATTCGATTATAACAATGTAAATAAGGTAGGTCATTTACAAAGAACATTTCAGCCATTGTATTTAAATATAGGCAAATACAATTATCGTAATATTTAATCCCTCTTTCAAACCCCTGCAAAAAGTAGTTTACAAAGCAAATGTATATTTTTTTAACAACTTTACACAATTTTTACATTAAATAAACATTATATATACACGAGGCTTTTATATTTAGAAGTGTTAGATAAAGAGATTTATCAATACGACTTTGAATAGGGGTTATTAGAAATGAAAAAGAAAACAATTATTTCATTAGTTCTTGGCCTAGCAGCCTTGATGCTAATTCTAACTGGCTGTGGCAACTCTGGCAGCAAAGAATCTTCAGCTGCTTCTAAGGGCAGCAGTAGTAATGAAGCTTCTGGAAAGATTACTATCGTTGGTTCAACTGCTTTACAACCACTAGTTGAAAAAGCTGCAGCAAACTTCCAAAAGAAAAATAGCAAGATCAATATCACCGTTCAAGGTGGGGGCTCTGGTACTGGATTAAGCCAAGTGCAAGATAAGTCAGTTACAATCGGTAACTCAGATATCTTCGCTGAAGAAAAACAAGGAATCGATTCTAAGAAACTTACTGACCACAAAGTTGCCGTTGTTGGTATGGCTCCAGTTGCAAACAAAGACGTTAACGTAAAGAACCTTACAATGGATCAACTAAAGAAAATCTTCACTGGTAAGATCACTAACTGGAAAGAAGTTGGTGGTAAAGATGAAAAGATTACCGTTGTTAACCGTGCTAAAGGTAGTGGTACTCGTGCAACTTTCGAAGCTGCTGTTTTAAAGGGCGACGAAGCTGTTAAATCACAAGAACAAGACTCAAATGGTACTGTTCAAAAGATTGTTTCAAGTACACCAGGTGCTATCAGTTACCTAGCATTCTCATACATTAATGACAAACTTCAAGCCGTTTCAATCGATGGTGTAAAACCTACGGATGCCAACGTTGAAAATAACAAATGGAAGATCTGGTCTTATGAACATATGTACACAAACGGTGCCGCTAAAGGTGCTGCTGCTAAGTTCTTAGACTACATGAACTCAGACGATGTTCAAAAATCATTAGTTAAAGATATGGGATATATCAGTATTCACAATATGAAAGTTCAAAAAGATTCAAAAGGAACAGTTAGTTCTAAATAAATGATCAAAAAGAACTTCAACCTTGTAAATCTCGGTCGAGGTTCTTTTTGCATATACAGGAGTGATTCCCTTATGGATAAGATTCAAAAGAAATTACAAACGAAATCCAAAGCCACCTTTCAAGACTACTTCGGCAAGGGAATTTGTTATTTATGCATCGGTTTAATAATTCTATTAGTTACATGTATTCTTTATTTCATTGCCTCTAAAGGTTTAGCTACTTTTACTCAAGACAAAGTTAGAGTTTTCGATTTTCTAACTAAGACCAATTGGAATCCTGGTGCCGTTGATAGTCAGGGACATCCCGATGTTGGTGCCTTGCCAATGATTGTTACCTCCTTTAGCGTGACACTTTTGGCTGCCCTTTTGGCTACTCCGTTTGCTCTAGGTGTAGCAATTTTTATGGCAGAATTTTCAAGTAAAAAAGGAACTAAAGTTTTACAACCGGTGATTGAATTACTTGTCGGAATTCCTTCAGTTGTTTATGGTTTCATCGGTTTATCGGTCGTAGTACCTTTCATTCGAGAAATCTTCGGTGGAACTGGTTTTGGTATTTTATCAGGAACTTTAGTTTTGTTCGTCATGATTTTGCCAACAATCACGTCTCTGTCAGTCGACAGTCTAAAGGCTGTACCGATGTTTTATCGTCAAGCTTCACTAGCGCTGGGCGCAACTCGCTGGCAAACAATTTACAAAGTTGTCTTGCGTGCCGCCATTCCTGGTATTCTGACCGCGATAATTTTTGGGATGGCTCGTGCTTTTGGTGAAGCCTTGGCCGTTCAGATGGTGATTGGTAATGCCGCTTTGATGCCTAAAAATCTAATTTCACCAGCTTCAACTTTGACTAGTAAATTGACGACCGATATTGGTAACACTGTCATGGGAACTTTACCCAACAATGCCTTATGGTCTCTAGCTTTGATTTTGTTATTGATGTCATTGATCTTAAATATGCTAGTTAAATTTATTGGAAAGAGAGGTCGCTTCTAATTATGAATGCAAAAAAAGTTGATAAAATTGCCAATGTTGTTATTTACACAATCGTAGCTTTAGTTGTAATTCTTTTACTCGCAATTCTTGGCTATATTCTCTTCAACGGTGTGCCTGATATTTCATGGCATTTCTTGACCTCTGCTGCCCAGTCCTTTAGTTCTGGTGGTGGTATTCGTGACCAGCTCTTCAATTCGCTTTACTTATTGGTTCTAACAATTATTGTTTCTTTACCAATCGGTTTAGGAGCTGGAATCTACTTGTCCGAATACGCTTCTGATAATTGGTTCACTGATTTGATTAGAACAAGTGTCGAAGTGTTGAGTTCATTACCTTCAGTCGTAGTTGGATTGTTTGGTTACCTACTATTCGTAATCAAATTGAATCTAGGCTTCTCTATCCTTTCTGGAGCAATTGCTTTAACATTTTTCAACTTGCCACTCTTAACTAGAAACATTGAGGAATCTCTTCGTGGTGTACCTAATCTACAAAGAGAAGCCGGGATGTCCTTAGGTTTATCCAACTGGAAAACTACTACTAAGATTGTTTTACCGGCAGCACTACCCGGAATCTTAACGGGGTTGATCTTGAGTGCTGGTAGAATTTTCGGTGAAGCTGCTGCTTTGATTTACACTGCTGGTCAAAGTGCACCCACCGTCGATTACGGTAACTGGAATATTTTCTCCAGTACCAGTTTCTTAAATCCTATGCGTCCAGCGGAAACTTTAGCCGTTCACATTTGGAAAGTTAATACTGAAAGTGTTACACCCGATGCTCACCTAATTTCCAGCGCCTCATCTGCCGTGTTGATCATTGTAATTTTAATCTTCAACTTAGGAGCGCGTTTTCTAGGAAACAAACTTTATAAAAAAATTACCGCGACGAAATGAGGAATTAATCTTGAAAGAATATAATTTAGACGATTCTTATATTACCGATATCACTGAAGAAAGTGCACTATCAACCAAGGATATTCAAGTCTTCTATGGTGATAACCACGCAATCTTCGACGCTAATTTAGTTTTTCCCCGTTTCAAAATCACGTCTTTAATTGGGGCATCGGGTTCAGGTAAATCAACTTTTCTCAGATGTTTGAATCGGATGAACGACAAGATTGCCAAGGTTGACGGAAAAATTCTTTATCGAAACGTCGATATCAATGCTCCTAAGACTAATGTTTATGAAGTCAGAAAACACATTGGCATGGTATTTCAGCGTCCTAATCCTTTCGCTAAATCGATTCGGGACAACATCACTTTCGCTCTAAAAAATAATGGTGTGAAAGATAAGGAAGAGCTCAATCAACGACTTGAAACTAGTCTGAAAGAAGCTGCTCTTTGGGATGAAGTTAAGGACAATCTCGATAAATCAGCCTTAGCTTTATCTGGTGGGCAACAACAAAGACTCTGCATCGCCCGTTCAATCGCCATGCGCCCAGACATTTTGTTGCTCGATGAACCCGCTAGCGCGTTGGACCCAATTTCAACTTCAAAAATCGAAGAGACTTTGAAAAAATTGAGTGAACAGTACACTATTATTATCGTGACACACAATTTACAACAGGCCTCACGGATTAGTGACTATACAGCCTTCTTTCATTTGGGACATATCGTCGAATACAATAAGACTGTAAAAGTCTTTACTAATCCTAAAATGAAGGCTACTGACGACTACGTTTCTGGAAACTTCGGATAAAAAGTGAGACAGGACAAGGTCAAATTCTCAAACCTTAAAATAATAAGCCAGGGTAATCAAAAACGATTACTCTGGCTTATTTATTTTAATCATTTACTAGTCATTGTCACCTTGTGCCCGTAGCAATTCACCTAATGATGGTTGTTCTTTAGTATCAATGTGGTATTTCTTCGCATAGGCATCAACTGCTTCTTGTCCATAAAGTTTCGGATCAAGTGGCATAAAAGCAGTTGCTACTGGATCATCTTGTTTGATCACCGCATTAACAACGATTGGTTTTTTGTTACCACTTGCTTGTAGTTCTTTAATCTTATCGAATGTTTCATTGACATCTTTAATTGACGCAACGGTAAATCCAATTCCACCTAAACCTTCAGCAACTTTGGCCCAATCAGCACCTGTCAAATCAACTCCGTATAAGTGTTGTTTAGTTTGAACTTGTTCGTAATAAATGAATCCTAAACGTTCATTTGAAAAGACAACATTGATGACCGGCAATTGGTATCTGGCTTCAGTGATAATATCTGGAGCGACCATTGAAAAGCCACCATCACCTGACAAAGTCCAGGCTTGGGCGTTAGGAACACTCAAAGCACCAGCAATTCCGGCTGGTAGGCCAAAGTCCATTGTGGCAAATAATCCTGACAAAGCAAAACGTTGGTTGTGATTCATTGGCAATCCACGAACACCGAACTCTGAAACATTCCCGGTATCGACACCATAAGTATCATTAGGACCGGCCATTTCAGCAATCTTCTTTGTAACAGTTTCTGGATTCAAGCCTTGACTGTCATCTTCAGCCAACTTATCGAGCCACTTTTCCCAGTTAGCCTTATTTTCTTGATTAGCTTTCAACCAAGTACCGGCTGGTAAAGTTTCTCCGGTATCAATTAGTGCTTGCAAATAACTCTTGGCATCCGCAATGATTGCATAATCAACATCAACAGTTTTGCCAATATCATAAGCATTATTATTAACTTCAATAATTTTGACATCCTGAGGCCAGAATCTAGCAAATGGAAATTCTGAACCTAAGAATAAAATCAAATCGGTATGCTGCAAGGCTTCAAAGCCTGACTTACTACCGAGCCTACCAAAGGTCCCAATTGCATTAGGATGGTCAGTACTGATAACCCCAGTTGCGGGAACAGTATTCATGACCGGTAAATTGAACTGTTCTGAAAACTTTGTCAGTACATCTTTAGCTCCCAACAATCCACGTCCTGCGTAAACTAAAGGATGTTTAGCTTCTTTTAACATCTTCAGAGTATTAGTTACATCCTCAGGATTAATCGTTTGCGCAAAATCATTTTTAACAACTTTAGGAGTCTTGTTAGCTACATAATCAATTTCTTTAGTTGTCAAATCTTCAGGCAAAATTACTACAGCAACTCCCTTTTGACGATAAGCTTCTCGAATAGCCTGATTGATTACATATGGAATTTGCTCAGCAGTTGTAACTGTACGATTGTAGACAGCCACATCACTAAACATAGGACCTTCGTCCATTTCTTGGAAGTAGTTCGTGTTCATATTTTCAGTTGGTACTTGTCCAACCAAAGCTAAGACGGGAACATGATCCATCTTGGCATCATATAAACCGTTGAACAAATGAGTAGCACCAGGTCCAGCAGATCCAAAGGCTACACCAATTTTTCCTGTGAATTTAGCATCCGCCGATGCAGCAATTGCACCTACTTCTTCGTGGCGAACTTGAATGTATTTAACCTTATCCTTTTCGAGATAGAGTCCCTCAACCGTGTGATTGATTGAACCACCGGGAACACCATAAACGTGATCTACACCCCAGTCCTCAAGTACCTTGATCAATGCTTGTCCTGCTATCATTTTTGTCATATTTACACTTTCCTTCTTAAAAAACCAATTGACAAACTAAAATACTATTCCTGCTTGCAAACGTTATCATCGAATACATTTAAGAAAAAATCAAATTATCTTTCTTGTGAAATTTTTATAGTTATAAAAGTCGAATAGTAATCACGCCAGCAATCATCACTATTAACGAGATAATTTGTGGTAAAGATATTGGATTCTTTTGTGAATTAAACCAACCGAATTGATCTATCAACAAACTACCGCTGACCAAACCTACTAGAACAATTACTACCGCTAAACCAGTACCAATCAGTGGCACCATATAAACATTTCCCAAAACAAATAAAGCCCCAATAACTCCACCAAACCACATCCAAAATGGATTTTTCCGTGATTTATCGAAGGTTAAAACGGGATGCAATAAAGCAACAATTAAAATCAATGCAACTGTACCAACGAAAAATGAAACAAAGGCAGCCTTAATAGCTGACTTTAGGACAATTCCCAAGTGACCATTAATGGCAGTTTGACTAGCACTAAACATCCCAACGACAACTCCAACAATTCGCCAAATTGTCAAAGCGTGATTTCTATTTTGCTTAGTCAGATGAATTCCTTTTTTAGCAATAATTTGGTTACTGGAAACCGCTCCGATGACTCCAATCACTACTAAAACTGCTCCGAAAATTCTCATCGCGGTTAGCGATTTGACTGGTGAATCAAAGAGTCCAAAATTATCTATTAACAACCCCATAATTATTTGTCCCATGATTGGCATGATAGCTGTTTGTACACTACCTAATTTGGGAAACAACAGAATATTTGAAGTCAAATAAATAACTCCTAACAATCCACCAATCCAAATCCACAACGGTTCTTTCATAATTATTTTCAATGGAATCAATAGATTCCCGTTCTTAATTAAAGTAATTACCGCCAAAAAAATTGTCCCAATCGAAAATGAAATCAATGACGCTACAAACGGTGAACCAACGGTATTCTTTAATCTGGTATTAATACTAGTTTGGATTGGCAGGCCAATACCAATAAATAAACCAATCAAAATCGTTAGCATTTTAACATCCCTTTCACGGCTAGTAAAAAACGTTTTTTCAGAAATTTCAAATTATTAAACCACATAAAAAAGCAAGGCTTTCACCTTGCTTACATTCATTAATTATTAAAGAACTGAGAAATAACTAAAAAGACAATTCCACCAACGATTACTCCTATTCCGATAATTAAGTAATTCCACAATCCCAAAACACCTAACAGTATCAAAATGATACCGATGATGGGATGGTGCAATAAAGCAATTCCTGTTTTGATAAATAACCAAATAATTACCAGAATCGCTACCCCAATAGCAATCAAAATTGGTGCCGAACTACTTGAGGTGGTAGCCATTAATGTTAGCATTTTAAGCCTCCTTTTTGGTAAGAATGATTATATCATTAAAACAATATTAAGGTATATCATTTTGAATACTTTAGAAAACATTGCTGTATTTTTTGAATAAAAAATATTATAATCAAGTCTTACTAATATCGTTATAAAGGAGAACATTTTGCCTTTTTCAAATAATAGAAAACATCTTCAACTGGCGACTACCTACTTGATTTTCTTCGTTTTATTAGAAATCTTAGTTGTCAGCGGTAATTCTTTGGTTCGATGCTTCGATACCTCCATTCAAAACATTTTCACAGCCATTACTACAGCAGATTTGACTAGTATCTTTAAAGTCATCACCAAGCTTGGCAGTCCTGAGATGAATATCATCTACTTGATTATCATCATTATCTTATTTCTGAAAAACAAGTTTTTCAAAGAAGCGATTTGGACGTCTTCACTATTAATTGTTGGTAACGTAATTGCCACCTTGGTGAAATACAGTGTCAGACGTCAGCGTCCTACTGATAAAATAATCCCCGCTTCTGGTTACAGCTTTCCTAGCGGCCACACTTTTGGAACAACTCTGCTGATTTTAACGATCATCATACTCGTGTTACCACATTTGAAAAATCTATCCTTAAAAAAGTTTTTGAAAATTCTCTTAATTGTCTGGCTCATTCTAGTTGCCATATCAAGAGTCTACTTACGAGGACACTTCCCTACGGATGTTATCGGAAGTATGTTATTAGCTGGAGTATGTTGGGAATATGCCGAATTGATTTATTTACATGTCATTACAACCAAGAAAAAAAGGTGATCAAATTGATCACCTTTTTTCTTATTTTACGATAGTTTTGATAGCATCCAATAGTTTGGAAATATCATTGTCATAAACTTCACCGATATTACCGATTCTAAAAGTTGGAACTTGAGAAATCTTCCCTGGATAGATTACAAATCCATCCGCCTTTAGTTGTTGGTAAAATTTGTGGAAATCAAAATCATCGCTTGGATAAATAAATGATGTAATAATTGGCGATTGCCACTTCTCATCAATTAAGACCTTAAATCCTAATTCTTCCATACCTGCAGCTAAATGTTTTTGATTTGCCGAGTAACGTTGATGACGTGCTTCCACACCACCTTCAGCTTTCAATTCTTGCAATGCTTCATAAAATGCATGGACAACATGAGTTGGCGATGTAAATCTCCATTTACCGTGATTCTTTTCCATTTCAGCATATTGATCATATAAATCTAAGGATAAGGTTCTAGCTAAACCTTTAGTAGATTCAAGTTCTGATTTCTTAGCAATTACAAATGAAAATCCGGGTACACCTTGAATACATTTATTTGAACTACTAATCAAATAGTCAATTTTTTCAGCTTTAACATCAATCGGAATCCCACCAAAACTGCTCATTGCGTCAACAATTGTTTTGATTCCTCTTTCCTTAATTTTAGGAATGATCTCTTCGATTGGATTCAAGATACCTGTCGTTGTTTCACAGTGAATCATTGCAAAATGAGTAATATCTGGATGTTTAGCTAAACATTCATTAACTCGATTCAAAGTAACTGGTTCTCTTTCATCAAACACACAATCGACGTGGTTGATTCCATAAATATCAGCCATTTCACTGATTCGACGACCGTATGCACCGTTGATAGCAATCAACAACTTATCATTCTTAGAAATGGTTGAACCAATAACAGATTCAACACCATAAGTTCCACTCCCTTGAATTGGAACAGCCGTATATTCATCAGCGGTTACTTTAGCAATCTCCAGCAATGAATGTCTAAAAGATTGAGTAATTTTCTTGTAATCATCATCCCAAGTACAATAGTCAAAATCCATTGCATTTTTGACTTCTTCACTTGTAGTTAAAGGTCCAGGTGTTAAAAGCAAATATTTTCTTACCATTTTTTCCCCATCGATTCATTTAAGTATTCAATAATTTGAACTAGATCATAAATATTATCAATAATAAAATCAGCATTTGCAGATTCAAATTCTCGTTTTACTTTATTGCGTTTTTCAACTTGCTGTTCCGTATCCAATTCATCAAATTCAATTTGTGACAATCCCATTAAACTGCTGCCTTCAACTATCCCAACTGTTTTAACGCCAGCATTTTGTCCTTCTTTTATATCAACCAAAGTATCGCCTACTTTGATAACTTTTGAAGGATCATCAATATGAAACTTATCCATAATGAATTGAATCATTGCCGGAGAGGGACGACCTTGATTGTTAACATCTTCAGATGTCACAACTAGATCAGGAGTATAGCCATTCTCAGCAGCTTTATTCTCCACAACATTCATCATTTCAGCAGTATAACCCGTTGTTGTTGCGACATTTATACCGTATTCTTTTAAATAATTAAATGTTTTTAAAACGCCGGATTTGAGTTCCGTAGATTCTTTCAAATAATGGATTAGTGATTGTTGAAAATTGGAATAGATTTTCTTACGATCATCTTCACTTGGTAATGAGGAATACTTTGCTTGCCATTGTTGTTTAACATCAGCAAGTTCTAAGATTTTACCAATGTGATCCCACTTGGCCATCCCCATATCTTTTCTGATTTCTTCATCACTAATTTCAATTCCTGCATTTTTAAAAGCTTTTTTAAAGGCAATAACTGGAGCTAAACTACCATAATCTACTGTAGTACCAGCCCAATCGAAAATAACTGCTTCAATCATAAATTTCTCTCCCTAACTTAACGGCTTAGATAGAAATGTCTAATCTTAACCGCAATAAACTCTAGCAAAAATGTAACTGCAATAATTAAATAAACAATGAATCCAACCTCATGAAAATCAAAACTCATTCCACTGGCAACGAACAACTGATAACCAATTCCACCTGCTCCGGCAGCGGCACCAACTGCTATTGCGTTAGCAAAGTTAATTTCCAATCGAATAAAAGTCCAAGATACAAATGAAGCCATGATGGTTGGCCAAATTGCCTGAAAGACAATTACCCAGAACTTTGCTCCTGTGACTTTTAGTGACTCAATTGTTGATTCATCAATCCCCTCAATACTTTCTGAATAGGCTTTAGTCAAATAAGCTACACTATGAAAACTCAATCCCAAGATAGCCGCTGTTGATCCTAAACCACATACGATTGAGAAAATTAATGCCCAGATAATAGTCGGAATCGCTCTGACAATCGCCATAAAAACTCTGATACCAGTCCCTAAGTAAATATTAGTTAAATTCTTTGAAGCCATTACAGCAAAGAAGAAACCAAAGACAGCACCGATAATCGTTGTCATTACAGAAATCAACAAACTTGAACCTAAACCTTGCAATAACTCAGCTAAACCATCTGATCCAGTACTAGGTTGCAAGAACATTTGGTGGAGTGTGACACCTAATTCTTTAAAAGCTGTTGCTATCTTGACATTGGCCGTGTCCAAATGTGTCAAAGTGAAACCTGTAATCAAGAACAAGGAAACAAATACTAACAAAATCATCATTCTGGACAAACTATTTTCATGTAATTTAATGTCTGGCGTATTTGGTAATTGTGGTTTTTTTATAATTCTTTCTTCAGTGTTGATCATAAAATCACCTTCCTAATTTGATTAGAAATCAATTCCAAGGCGATTACTACAATGATGATCGATAAAACGGTCATCCCTGAAGCATCGAATCTGAAACTCTTGAAGTAGAGATCAAATAAGAAACCAATTCCAGTACCAGTTAGAATACCAACCAAAGTAGCATCACGAACATTGTTTTCAATCATATAGAGTATCCAGCTCAACATGCTGGGAAGAATTTGCGGTAAAACTGCTTGAAAGATAACTTGGAAGTAATTTGCTCCAGTTGCTTTCAAAGCAAGCATAGTTTCACTCGCTTCATCTTCAATAATCTCCATAAAAGCACGAATCAAAAATCCTATCGACATTAGTAATAAAGCTAAGAATCCAGTAAAGTCACTTTGCTTAAATGAGAAAAGTAAAATCATTGACCAAGCAACTAAGGGAATGTTTCTAAAAAATGAAGCAATCCCTCGAACGATAGTTTGGACAAAACCATTTATTCCAGTGACTTTAGAGCCGATTAGAGCTACAAAGATGGAAATAACAGCAGCTACCATTGTCGATGAAATAGCTAATAAAACTGTTTGCATCAATTTTTGCCAGATCTGGGGTAAATAATTCATCGACTTGGGTGTCGGTGCAAAATTCACCCCTAACCATCCAAATGCTTTAGGTAATGCTATTAATCCGCCTAAACTATCAAAGTTTAAGATCCAACTACCTAATAAATAGGTACCGCCAATAATTGCGATTATCGCGGTTTGATGCCAACCTTTGCGTGTTAAATATTTTGCAGAAGATTGCATTATTCAAGCTCCTTTGTAATATCTTGATCATAAAGTGTCCTCAAAATATCCTCTGATAATAAATCTGCAGCTTCATTAAAAATCAAATGACCCTTACGAATCCCAATGATTTGATCTGCATATTTCTTTGCCATGTTGATCTGGTGCAAATTAGCCACACAAATCAAATTGTATTCTTCCGTTAAATCCTTCAATAACTGCATAACCGTTTGGGCAGATGCTGGATCAAGTGAAGCAATTGGTTCATCGCAAAGAATAACTTTAGGATGTTGAATCAAAGAACGTGCAATCCCCACACGTTGCTTTTGACCACCACTCAATTCAGAGCATCTCTGCAAAGCAAAGTCTTCCAAACCAACCTTTTTTAATAAGGACATTGCTTCAGCCTTTTCTTCTTTGGTATATCTACCAAAAATACCAGCCAAAGTTGATTTATAACCTAAACGACCATGTAAAACATTCTCAATTACCGTCAGGCGTTCAACCAAATTGTAATTTTGAAAAACCATTCCAATTTGACGGCGATGTTTACGTAACTGAGTTTTATTATCAGAACGAATATCGTCACCATCAATTAAAATTTGACCACTGTCATCTTTGATCAGTTGATTCAAACTCCTTAAAATAGTTGTTTTACCTGCACCAGAAGGTCCAATAATAGCTACAAATGTACCTGGTTCAACAGTAAAAGAAATATTAGTCAGAGCAGGATGATCTTTTTGATAACTCTTATCTAAATTCTTAACTTCTAACATAAGCCGCCTCTTATTTACCAACTAATTCGTGTGTAGGCTTGTACCAGTCATCATCAACTTTTAGAAGACGTGTCTTTTCTGACTTTCTTTGCCATAGAGTTGGTGTTTTACCCTTTCCATCTGAGAATAAGTCTTTGTTTTCCAAGATTTCTTTAGATGTGAAGTGTTTTGCAATTGCATCAATATCGTCTTTACTTAGAGCTTTAGCATTTACAACGAAAGGTCCGTTTTGAACTGGTAGAACTGAAAGGTTAACTAATTCTTTACCTTTGAATTCAGCAAATGGAGCATCAGCATCACTTCTAACAGTAAATGTTGAACCGACTTTGTCATAACTACCTGATGTAACTTTCAAGAATGGTGTCAAATCACCATCATCAAATGCAGCAACGTCAGCGTCACCTTTTAGTAGGTTAATAGCTGAACCTGGGTGAGTACTTCCATATAGAACTTTGTCAAAGAACTTGCCACCTTCTGAAAGGTCTTCTTTACTCTTCAACTTGAAGTGCTTTTGAATTTCATCTGTTGGTACGGCAAAACCTGAAGTTGAACTAGCTGAAACAAATGAGATCTTCTTACCTTTGATGTTATCGATATTGTACTTGCCATCTTTCTTGTATTGATCGGCTTTATCTTTTTGAACCATCAAATATGAGCGGTAACTTGCTCCCTTAGTTGTACCATCTGGACCAGATTGAAGAAGAAGTGGTTCAACCTTATTGTTCTTAGCATGTGCTTGGATATAGCCATCAGCACCCATGAAGGCCAATTGAGCTTTACCTGAAGCAATCGCTTCGATAGCAATGTTGTAATCTGTAGTTGTTTGAATATTGATTTTCTTACCTGTTGCCTTGTGTAATTCTTCCTTCAATGCTTTACGTGAAGCACTGAAGTTCTTAGCAGATTCATTTGGATAGAAAACCATTGTAATTTCCTTACTACTGTTGCCACCTGCTTTTGGTGAAGCTGCGCTCTTTGAAGAACAACCAGCTAACACACCGGTTAACAATAAAAATACCCCTAAAACAGCGGTTAATAATCGCCCTTTTTTCATAACTAACTCCCAACTTTCTTTGTCAATTTTTCGAACAAACTTAGATTAACAAAGCCATGTAAAATCTTGATTAATTTTCTGTAAAATATAAAATTATAAAATTTACACAATTTAAACAATTTATATACAAATTCTCGAGCGTTCCACTTCCTAATAAGTGGGCTATAATTGAGGTAGAAATCAACAGGAGGTACATTTATGGCAACAAATATTCCTTATATAGAATTGGCAAATGGGGTCACAATTCCCCAAGTTGGACTAGGAGTTTTCCGAATGGATGACCAACAAGTCCTCGATAGCGTTAAGTGGGCTATCGAAAGTGGTTATCGTCACATCGATACCGCTAGTTTCTACGACAACGAAGAAGCCGTTGGTAAAGCAATCAAAGCCACTGGAATCGACCGCAAATATTTATTTGTTACAAGTAAAGTTTGGAACGATGTCCGTGGTTATGACGAAACAATTACTCAATTTAACAAATCTTTACAAAAACTAAACATGGATTATCTTGACTTATACTTAATCCATTGGCCCGCTGCTGGATTCGAAGAAAATTGGCGTGCCATGGAAGACCTTTACAAACAAGGAAAAATTAGAGCTATCGGTGTATCTAATTTCAAGTCACACCATATTGAACAGTTAATGAAGTCAGCTACGATTGCTCCAATGGTCGACCAAATCGAGACTCACCCTTATCTTCAAGAAAACGACTTGCACAAATATCTGAAAGAACATCATATCGTTCATGAGTCTTGGAGTCCGCTCGGTGGTGGTATTAATAAAGTGATCGACAACCCTGTTATCAAAGAAATTGCCGAAAATCATCAAAAGTCACCCGCCCAAATTGTTTTACGTTGGCACATTCAACGTGGTGAAGTCATCATCCCTAAATCAACTCATGAAAGTCGTATCAAAGAAAACATTGATCTATTCGACTATCATTTCAGATTGAGTTCTGATGAAATGGAACAAATTGCTAAACTCGATTGTGATAAACGTGTCGGGGCTGATCCTGATGATGAAGAATTCCTCAAGAAATCCACAACTTTCTCCACTCAAAATGACTAATTAAATAAAAAAATCGCCAATAATCAAATTGATTACTGACGATTTTTTTATGCTAAAGATTTTTTCAAAGTTTGTTTCAACAATAATGGTGAAATCAAGGTTACTAAGATAATGACTAAAATGATGGCTGAATAATCAGTGTTATTCAATAACCCTGCTTGATGGCCAATTTGAGCTGTGATCAAGCCCATTTCACCACGAGCAATCATCCCTGTTCCAATAACAGAACTACTTAGATTGTCGAAACCACTAATTTTAGCACCGATTCCACAACCGAACCACTTAGTCAAGGCGGCTAAAATGACCAAAACAATTACCAACATTAAATTTTTAAAGAAATTATCTAAGGTCATATTCAAGCCAACACTAACAAAAAAAACGGGAATAAAAATTGAATTGCCCAACGGTTCAACGTGATCAGCTAACAAGCTCTTGTAAGGAGTATTTGCAACTGCAATTCCAGCAAAGAAAGCGCCAATTGCACCGCTTAAACCGACGAAATTAGCTAACCAAGCCATACTCAAACAGATGATTATCGACATGATGGTAACGCTTGATGGCAAGATTAATCGTTCTCCCAAATGCATCAAATATGGAGCGATCCACTTTACTAACAAGAAGACACCACAGAAGAAAGCTAACTGTTCTAACAAGACTAACAAGATACTTGGCTGTGAGGTGCCTGCGTGAATACCTTGACTAGCTAACAAACTTATCATTAATGACAACAACAAGACACCGATGATATCATCGGCAACTGCTGCTCCTAAAATTGTCGCTCCTTCACGAGTTGACAGTGCCTTATATTGTTTCAAAACTGCCACAGAAATTGACACTGATGTAGCTGAGAAGACGACTCCAATGAACAAAGCTTCCAAAAATGAGAATCCAAACAAATAAGTGACACCGCCCATAATTACTACTGGCAAAATCACTCCGGAAATTGCCACAATGATTGCTGGTCGCAAATATTTTTGCAATAATTTCAAATCACTTTCTAAGCCACCTAAAAACATCAGAATAACCACTCCAATATCTGCAAAGGCGCTAACTAATTGATTTAAACTGACCCAATTGAGCATGGCCGGTCCAAGTACTATCCCAACCAGTAATTCACCAATTACAGCAGGTATACCAATTCGATTGGAAAAATGCCCAGCAATCGTCGTTGTAACTAAAATCAAACACAGCGGTCCTATAAAATCCATTTGAATCCCCCTAATAAATTAATTACAATCCATTCTACTACTAGTCGAAAAAACAAAAAAGTGGAATAAATCAGGCAAATACCTAAAATTCATCCCACAAACAATTAATTATTTATCTAAATATTTAAAAACTTGTTGACCAGCTTGACGACCAAAGACAACTGTTTCAGCAATCGAATTTCCACCGATACGATTATTTCCATGTAAACCACCAGCCACTTCTCCGGCCGCAAATAAACCTTTGATAACATTATTTTTTTCATTTAACACTTGAGTTTTATTGTTAATTGCAACGCCACCCATTGTGTAATGAACTGCTGGCGCGATGTGAATTGCATAAAACGGACCAGTTTTGATACCACGTTCCATTCCAGTAGTTCGTTTGAAGTCAACATCGGCTTTTTTATCCACCGCAAAGTTCCATTTATCCACCGTCATTTGTAAGGTTTGTGGATCAACTTTAATTTCTTCGGCTAATTCTAACAAGTTTTGCCCAGTCTTAACTAACCCAATATGATCATAAAATTCAATAGCCTTTACCCGTTGACGGATTTTGCTATCAAAAATCAAAAAGGCTCCGGTACCACCTAGATCATCAATTGCCTTAGTAACATTTTTTCTAGTATCCAACTCGTTGACAAAACGTACTGCCGAGTTATTGACCAAAATAGCCCCTTCACCACGAACAGCTTCACCAATCAAATAGGCATGTGGCGTGTCCTGTTGCACAGTTGGATGAACTTGAACTTGATCCATATCAACCAATTTAGCACCAACTTTTTGTGCTAATTCAATCCCATCACCCGTCGCACCTGGTTGGTTAGTCGTGCGTAGTTTCAACAGATCCGAACGATATTTAGCTAGTAGGTCCTTGCCAGCGCCAAATCCGCCTGTCGCCAGAATCACAGCATCACTATGGATAATAATTTCTTGTTCTGCAAAAGCTTTGACCCCAGTAACTTTCCCATTTTTCATCAATAATTCATCAACTTTGATTTTATCAAAAACAGGAATCTCATCTTTGGCAACTAACTTCAACAATTCAGTGATCAAGAAACCACCAATTGGCGCCATTGAACTGGGACGATGAGTCCGCATAACTTTCATGCCCCCGGTAATTGTTAAATCATCAAGGTGAATATCATGCTGAGCCAACCAATCAATGGCTAAAGCCCCGTGTTCTGTGAAAAACTTCAATAATTCAGGATTATTTTTCTTACCACCACCAAGATAAGTTTCATCATAAAACTCTTGAAAACTATCAACAATATGATGATTCAATTGAACAAAAGTTTCGGCCGCATTCATTCCTGAAGAAGCCCGCGTCGTATTACCACCTAATTTATCCATTTTCTCCAAAATCACTGGTGACAGTCCTAATTCATAAGCTTGAATAGCACTCGTCAAACCAGTGGCCCCAGAGCCAATGATAATCACATCATATTTTTCTTTTAATTGATCTAACTTTGTTGGTGTAAAAATAAATTTCTTCGCCATTTTATTTCTCCTCAATATTTGTCATATCAATTGGTACGACCCATTGGTCAAATTGCTCAGCCGTTACAAAACCTGATTTAACTGCCGCAACTTTTAAAGTTGTGCCATCACGTTGAGCGAGTTGAGCAATCTCAGCACTTGCGTGATAGCCGATGTGTGGTGACAAAGCGGTAACCGTCATCAATGATTGGTCGACTAACTGGGTCATTCGTTTTTCATTAACAGTTAAGCCAGCAATCATTTTGTCCGAAAATCCTAAAATTGTGCCACTCAATAACTCAGCTGATTCCAAAAAGGCACTGATCAAAACTGGTTTATAAACATTCATTTCAAAATTTCCTTGGCTAGAAGCAACATTGACCACGACATCATTACCCATCACACGAACTGCTGCCATAGTGATTGCTTCGGCTTGAGTCGGATTAACTTTTCCTGGCATAATCGATGAACCAGGTTCGTTAGCAGGAATATTCAATTCACCATAGCCAGATCTAGGACCACTAGCTAAAAACCTTACATCATTGGCAATTTTCATTAAATCACTAGCTAGAGTTTTAATGGCTCCATGAACAACATTCAAGCCAGAATGAGCAGCCAATCCATAAAATTTATTAGTCTTAGCAGTAAATTCATGTTGATAAACTGTGGTCATTTTGTCGGCAATTGTATCTGCAAAACCAGGAGCGGCATTCAATCCCGTTCCCACAGCAGTCCCACCAATGGCTAATTCACTTAATGTCGGATTTAGTTTCTGTAGAAAAGCTAAGTCATGCTCCAACATGCTGACCCAGCCACTGACCTCTTGGCCAAAAGTTAATGGCGTGGCATCTTGTAAATGTGTGCGACCAATTTTAACAACTTGCCAGTATTTTGCTTGCTTTTGTTTCAATTCAGAAATCAAGTGTTCTAAAGCTTTTTCCAGTTTATCCACCGCTAAAGCAGCCGTGATGTTCATTGCCGTTGGAAAAATATCATTAGAACTTTGACCGAGATTGACATCATCGTTAGGCAAAATTTCTAATTCAGGATTAATTTTTTGAGCAACGTGTGCGACGACTTCGTTAACATTCATATTCGTTTGCGTTCCTGAACCCGTTTGATAAATTACTAATGGGAAGTCTTTTCTTAAATCCTCATCACGCAATTTCAATAGTTGATCAATACTTTGGACGATCAAATCAGATTTCTCAAGACTGAGTGCGCCGGCCTGCTTATTAGCAATAGCAGCGGCTTTTTTAATTTGTAAAAGTGCTTTGATAATTTCCAAAGGCATCTTTTCACCGGTCGAAAAATTATTGCGACTTCGTTGTGTCTGCGCCCCCCAGAGTGCATCTACCGGGATTTTTACAGCTCCCAAGGTATCTTCTTCAATTCGATAATCTGACATAATTTTCCTCCAAATCAAAATGGTTAGTTTAATTATAGCGGACTAAATCTTTTCAAACAAAGAGTTTGGAACATAACTATTTTTATCTCTAAAGTATCAGCATATATACGGAACAGGAGATGGTAATTTTTCTTAAAAAAATAGATCAAGGCATCAAAAAACGATTACCTTGATCTATTTACTTTATTTTTATGTTTTGCACTCTAACTGAAACGAGTTGCACAAGCCAGGCTTGTTTCACTCTCTAAAGTAAAACACCAACACTTAAAAATACTAAAATTAGGACAACTATCATAACTAATAGTTTCGTCACAAATTTGATCCACTTATCAAAGCCGACATTTACCATCGACAGTGAGACTAGGATAAGTCCCGTCGGTGCAATCAAACCAATCAAACCTTGACCCCAGTTGTAGGCATTAATAATCAAGGCCCGGTCGATTCCAACCACATCAGCAAGTGGCGCCATAATTGGCATTGAAAGTACCGCTAAACCTGATGATGATTGAATGAAGAATCCTAACACGATGTAGACGAAGAACAGTACACAGATGAACAATACGCTATTCATCCCACTGATCTTGTCACTAAAGTAATTCATGATCGTATCGCTGACGAAACTCTTTTCCATCACGATACCAACAGATCTTGCTAAACCAACTGTCAAAGCAACCCCGAGTAAGTCTCTAGCTCCGTTAACAAAACTATCAACGAACTTAGACTCTGATAAGCCGGCAATGAAAATCAGAATATACGTTACGGCTAAAAAGACGACCGCAATTTCCGTGAAGTACCAGCCTAATTGTTGAACACCATAAATCATGACCACAAAGCCAATTGCAAAAACAATCAGTGAGAGTTTTTGACGCATTGAGAAATCACTCTTGGTCGATAGATCCATATTTCCTAGGAAACGGTCCTTATCTTCTTGAGCTTGGTCAGCAACTAATGATTTGGAAGGATCCTTACGAACTTTTTCAGCATAATGAATCGTATAAATAATTGAGATACCAACGGCCGCACACCACATTAAGACTCTCATTGGCAAGCCATCAGTAAAGTTGATTCCGGCAGCGTTGGAAGCAATAACCGTTGAGAACGGATTGATAGTCGAACTCATCGACCCGATTGCCGTTCCTAAGTACACTGCCGCGACTGCCGTCAAGGTATCATACCCCGCCAGCAAGAAGATTGGAATCAAAATTGGATAAAAGGCGATTGTTTCCTCAGCTAAGCCAAAGGTCGTTCCACCTAAAGCAATCAGTGAGGTAACGATCACGATCAACCATTTTTGTTTTCCTTTCAATTTCTCAGACAGGCGCATCATCCCTGAGTCCATTGCCCCGGTGGCGTTAACAATTCCGATAACTCCTCCGAGAATTAAAACAAAGACGATGATGTCAACACTGTCCACAATTCCTTGAACTTGTGAAGTTAAGAACTGATTGATTGTTCCTAATACTCCACGTTTTGGTTTTTTGATTTGGTGATAGGTATTCGGAATCGCAGCTGGGCGATAAATCGTACCATCTTTAAACTTTGAGACCTTGATCTTAATTTTATATTTATCAAGGGTCTTTTGTGTCGCACTTTCTTTTTTCGTCTTACCAGATGCTTCAGTAATGACGAACTTATCAGCTCCTGAGTCATATTCCAAAGTACTGTACTTACCTGATGGAATAAAGAACGTCAGAGCTTGAACTAAAATTAGAACAATAACGATAACAGTATACGCAGACGGAAAACTATGTTTTTTCTTCTTCGTACCAGCCATGTCTGTCCCCTCTCTTTCCCATTATTAAGTGTTTTACTAATTTATTATATCAGAGAAAGAAAGCGTTTACTGTTAACTAAAGTATTTTTCTAATTTTTCTTCTTACTATCCTTGATTGCTCTCAAGGCGCGCTTACGAGTCTTCAAATTAGGACTCTTCAAGTTACGATAGGCAGTTGCCAAATTCATTTTTTCCATTATTTTACCAACTAGCTTTCTTGACACCTGGAATTTGACCAGCATGTGCGAGTTTTCTGAAGTTCAAACGTGACATACCAAATTTACGCATGTAAGCATGAGGACGACCGTCAAGTGAATCACGGTTCTTTAATCTAACTGGACTAGAGTCTCTAGGCAGCTTTGAAAGTGCGATGTAGTCACCCTTTGCTTTCAATTCTTTACGTAATTTAGCGTAACGAGCTATTAACTCTTCTTGACGCTTGTTTTTTTCAATCTTTGATTTCTTTGCCATAATATAGCCTCTTTAATAAAAATTTATAATGCTGTTTTATTTCATCGTCACAAATGATAATTTTTACCGTTTACATACTAAATAAAATTTACAAGAAAGTCAACAATTTAGTTTTTTGGCATAAAAATATTTTTTCTAAACTAGTTGACAATGTTTCGGTACCGAACTATAATTCATTTCATAAATAAAGTTCGGCACCGAAACAATTAAAAATGAAATGAGGAATTTAATTATGAGTCAAATTACCGATGATTTAATGAAACAATTACGTTATATCAGTGAAGCCGCTAACTACTTCATGAGCCAAAAGAAACAAAAACTAACTGGCCAACAACGAGTTCTAGCTGTCCTACAGTTAGAAGATGGTCTAACTCAAAACTATTTAACTAATATTTTGGATCTACGTCCAAGTTCAGTCGCTGAGTTAATGAAGAAGATGGAAACAAAGAACTTGATCACGCGCCAAGAAGACCCTAACGACAAGCGAAGCAAATTAGTTTACTTAACTGAATTAGGGAAAAAACAGGCACTTGAGAATGCGGCTTTAAAAAATGCCAGTTATAGTGAAAAATTCTTAGCTGGCTTAAACGATGAAGAAAAAACTCAATTTAGCCAATACTTACAAAAAATTTCCGACGGATGGGACGATGACTTCAAACAAAACGCTGACAAATTTGTCGACCCGACCGACCGTTTCAAAGCCATGATGCAAATGCGTAACCAAATGATGCATGCCGATCACGACTTATCCCCTGAAGAAATTGCTCAAATGCGCCGTGATATGCGCGAAAATATGCATGGCATGCCCTTTGGTTGTTCCCCACGCAGATCCAATCACCACAACGATTTCCGTCGTGATTTCAGATTCGGAAATGGTTTTTAAAAAACTGAGGTTAGAATATGCAAAATGATTTAGAAACACCTAAACAAAAAGAAACTTTTAATTTCAAAGATTTCTTAAAGTTGATCAATAGTGTTAATCCTAAAAAGGCACTGTTTTTCCTCGGAATGTTACTCAGTTTGGTCACCAGTGGTGCTAGTCTGATTGTCCCCCAATTGACTAAAAATTTAGTCGATGCCAGCGGACTTTCCAAATTTGATAGTAAAATGTTAATCGTTTTAATCTTGATGTTCATCATTCAATTAGGATTTGGAACGATTGGCGGTTTTATTCTCCGTTATGTTGGTGAAAGTTCCGTCAAAACTTTACGTGAAAAGCTCTGGGAACATCTCTTAAAACTCCCCGTCAATTACTTCGATGACCACAAATCAGGCGAGAGTTCATCCCGACTAGTTAACGACACTAGTGTCATCAAAGACCTGATCACGGCCCAATTTCCCAACTTCATCACTGGAGCGATTCAATTAGTTGGTTCAATGGTTATTTTGTTTTTCATGGACTGGAAAATGGCTTCGTTGATGTTTAGTATTGTCCCCATCGTTGTCTTAATTTTGCTACCAATTGGTCGGATCATGTCCAAATTGGGACGTAAACTTCAAGCTGCAACTGCAGATTTTAATGCTGACGTCAGCGAAAAATTATCCGAAGTCCGTTTAATCAAAGCCAGCAATGGTGAAAAATTTGAAAAAGTGACCGGCGGATCTTTCATTGAGAAAATTTTTACAGTTGGTATCAAAGATGCCAAAATTGAGGCTATTCTGCAGCCAATCATGACTACCGTTATGCTGGGAGTTTTTGTCGGCATTCTAGGTTACGGTGCCATTAGAATCCAACAAGGCACATTAAGTAGTGGTTCTCTGGTCGCTTTTCTTCTATATTTGTTCAACATCATCACACCGGTAGCTAGCTTTGCGACTTTCTTCTCGCAAGTTCAAAAAGCCATGGGTTCTACACAAAGAATTCAAGAAATTCTTCATACCAAACCCGAAGTCAACCGTGGTGAAAAACTCGATGTCGAAGGAAAGACTTTGACGGCTAATAATTTGAATTTCAGTTACGACCAGGATCACCAAATTCTGCACGACGTTTCCTTCTCGGCAAAACCTAACACCGTTATCGCCTTTGCCGGTCCTAGTGGTGGCGGCAAATCAACTATCTTCTCGTTACTAGAACGTTTTTACCAACCAGATAGTGGTCAAATCAATATTGGCGAAACTAATATCGACCAAGTTCAAATTGCCAATTGGCGAAAACAGATTGGTTACGTTTCCCAAGACAGTGCCGTTTTTGCTGGCTCGATTCGTGACAATTTACAGTATGGATTGTCTGAAAAATTATCCGACGAACAACTTTGGCACGGTTTAGAACTGGCTTATGCCGACAGTTTCGTCAAAGATTTTCCGGAACAACTCGAAACGCAAATCGGCGAACGTGGCGTTAAATTATCTGGTGGTCAAAAGCAACGTATCGCCATCGCCCGAGCCTTTTTAAGAGATCCAAAAATTTTGATGTTAGACGAAGCTACCGCAAGTTTGGATTCAGAATCTGAAGAAAAAGTTCAACGTGCTTTAGATCAGTTGATGATCGGTCGAACTACTCTAGTTATCGCACATCGGCTTTCAACAATCATTGACGCAGATCAAATTTACTTTATCGAACATGGTCAAGTTACTGGTCATGGTACCCATAAAGAGTTAATGCAAAAACACGATTTGTATGCACAATACGTTAATGAACAAATGGTAAACTAACTTTGGGGTTTGATTGCCGTCCTCCGCACAATCCCTGTGATGAGCTGGAACGCTGCCGGCACAGCTTTGAGCTTTTGCAAAGTACGCAAAATCTCAAAGCTTGGCCTTATCCTAAGCGCTAAAGCGCTAAGGATAATTTGGCAGCTGAGTCATCACAGGGATTGTACTCCAGACTAAATCCTATTCTTTGCAATTAATAACGTAAATTTCAAAATGGATAGGATTTCTATTCATAATAAAATCAAAACTATTTGGGTTTTGAATAAATAATTTAATAACAAAAATAACAGCATCTGTTCCTATGTATATGTAGTTAAAATTCATGTACATCGGGAATAGATGCTGTTTTGTATTAAATATTATTTTTCTAATGTTGCACAAACGGATACCAGCCGGCTAAGAAGAAGCCTAATACTGCTACAACTAAGCATAACACTATCACTGTTGCAATCAGTGAATTAGGTAATTTTTTCTGGTCCTTTTTGGCAAAAGTAATTTCTACTAGAGCGATAAAGGCTAAAGCTACCAAGATTTTTATTATTAATAATGTCGGTTCAACTGACCAAGCTCTAATTCCTAGTTTTATTCCTGTTGCGATAATCACAACATAAGCTAGTCGGGTGATCATTTCGTAAATTTTTGTGTGCGTATTGGTAAAGATAGCTAACAAAATCATGATTGCCATTACGATCCACGTTAGTAAATGTGTCCAAAGCCAAATCATTTCGATGCCTCCTAAGAAGTCCATCATAACATTGCTTTAGAAAATAGTTGGAACTAAGCCTCCGTCTAATCTCAAAGCCTCGCCTGAAAATGATGAAGCGTCTGGACTAGCCACAAACGAGACAAAACGACCAATCTCTTCCGGACGAATCAAACGTTGGATTTGTGAACGAGAACGATGATGCTTCATGAAATCTGCTTCCCATTTTTCCTTAGGTAGATTGCTGTTGCCGTACATATCTTCCAGCATCTTTTCAACACCTTCGGTCAAAGTAGATCCTGGCATGATGGTGTTAACTGTCACGTGACTAGCAACCGTTAATTTTGACAAACTCTTCGCCAATGATAAATTCATCGATTTTGTCATACTGTATTGAGGCATCTCTCCAGAAGGCATAATTGCCTCCTCACTAGCGATAAAGATGATTCTACCAAAATCTTGCTCGAGCATTTTAGGTAAATAAAATTTTGCCAAGGAATTTCCTGCCAGAACATTGACCTTAAAGAATTTATCCCAAGTATCATCATTAATATCAAAGTAATCCATCGGTTGAAAAATCCCCATGTTATTAATCAAAATATCGACTTTTGGAAACTTTGTAAAAACTTTTTCACGGTCATCAGCTTTAGCCAAATCTGCAGCTGCACCTTGAGGATTAGTTTGTGGAAATTGTTGCTGCAATTCCGCTACAACTTTAATAACCTCTTGAGCGTTTCGACCATTGATGATCACGTCAGCTCCTTCACGTGCCATTTCTGTAGCAATTGCTTTACCAATTCCCTTGGTCGAACCAGTGATCAAGGCTAATTTATGTGTCAAATGAAGATCCATTATCTATCCTCCAAAATGTAATTTGTATTCATAATATAAGCTGAATAGATATTTTTGACTAGTACGTACTTTTTAGTGCCTATTAATTTTCTTCCAAAATGCTCTTAGCAATTTCTTCTGTTCGACTATCAAATGCCACCAAAAAAGCTTCAGTATCGGCGTCTGATTTTTTAATCGTCTCAATAGCGATCCAAATAGCTTCATACAGCGGATAACCATAAACTCCAGTACTCAAAAATGGCACTGCAATCGTCCAAAGTTTTAACCGTTTAGCCCAGACCATAACGGCGTTATAAGCACTCGTCAACAGTGCTTCTTCGCCAGAATGTCCGTCAACGTAGCGCGGTCCCACGGCATGAATCACATAATCAGCTTTTAAATTGTAGGCATTCGTATAAACTGCTGTGCCGGTTGGTGTCCCATTGAAAGCTAACATATCCTTCTTCAAATTAGGACCGGCTTTACTATTTAAAGCTCCATCAACTCCACTACCCGGAATTAATTTATTATTGGCAGCGTTAACAATAGCATCAACTCGAAAAGGCAAATTGGCAATATCCGCCCGAATAACTGTAACTTTAGACAAAATCATTCCTCCTTCAAAGCATACTTTTTAATCGCAAAGGAAACTCCATTTTGATTGTTACTACTTGTCACAACCCGAGCAGACTGCTTGACCTCATCAGGAGCATTATCCATCGCCACACCAAGCCCCGCTAACTCAAGCATTGGCACGTCGTTAAAATTGTCCCCCAGTGTCATCGTCTCACTCAAATCCAATCGATAAATTTTAGCTAATTCACGTAAAGCTTTCTCCTTAGAGACTTGTTTATTCGTGACTTCCAGATAATTATCCTTTGATAAATAAAAGGCACTCTTCGGAAATCTTGTTTGGAAAAATTTTAAAGCTTTAGTAATTTGGTCAGTGTCACCGATCAAAAGTAACTTATGAATGGGAATTTGCGAATTCACGATAATATCTTTTAAATCAGTTTTAATAGGTACTAACTTAGTAATATCTGCTTCAATTTTAACCCATTTATCGATTTTTTCCACATACCACGTCACTCCAGAATACAAATTAATTGTGACTTGCGGAAATTTTTGCTTCAACAAATTAAAAATGTGCTCAACTTCTGTCCGGTCTAATTCATGGTTCAAAATGGTAGTATAATTGTCTTCTTTTAAATCCTTAACTACTAAAGCGCCGTTGAAACATGCTATCGGATTATCCATTACATCCAATTCTTCAGCTAAAGCCAACATCCCTTGAGGTGAACGTGCTGAAGCTAGGATAAAGGGAATCTCTTTTTTATTTAATTGTTTGATGCAATCTTTTAAATTACTGTCGATCTTATTTTGGTCATCCAAAATCGTTCCGTCAATATCACTTAAAATCAATTTCACTGCCATTATTTTCACCACCTATTTTAAGGATAACATAATAATTAAAGCGCTTTAAATTCTTAATAAGTCCCTCATTATGATAGAATTAATCTATTGTTTATAAGGGAATATTTATCTTATAGAGGTGATTTTATTAATGAATGAGGGAACTATTTTAAATGCTCTCCAAAAGGTTTCAGCATATTGGGGAATCGCAACCTTAGTCATGTTAGGAATCTTCTTATTCATGTGGCTAAGGGAACCACGACGATTAATCAACGGCATTACCTTTTCAATCTTCTTCTTTAGTTTTTTACTTGAATTAGCGGTTTTGATCTTCAGTACCGCCAATCAAGCTTTCATCATCGTGATGGGACTTATCTTTTTATTTATTCTGGGAATAATTTTTCTAATTATGATCTCGATGTGGATTCTATTACTGTGGAACGCCTTCATCGTTTGGAAACGAGAAAGTCATACCTTATCCAATATGTTGACACTATTCTTGGGGATTTTCCTAATTGCTCTTTGGTTTATCAACCTATTTATCAGCCGACATAGCTCATTTCTACCGGAATGGTTCAACGTTCTAATCACTGGTCTACCGCTGATTGGAACTTACTTGATTGTTTGTTCGTACAATTTTTTGGTCAACGTCTTCTTGTACCAATTCTTTCCTAAGCGATACCAAGCTGACTATCTAATCGTTTTAGGAGCTGGCTTGATCAATGGCGATACCGTATCACGACTCTTAGGTAACCGAATCGATGCCGCTATGAAATTTGCTGATAAGCAAGTTAAAAAAGGCCGCAAACGACCAAAGATTGTCTTCTCTGGTGGTCAGGGAAAAGATGAGAAACTGTCAGAAGCCAAAGCCATGTCCAATTACGCAATCGAACACGGTTGGGACAAATACTTCGTTATCTTAGAAGACAAATCAAAGAACACCTTACAAAACATGCAGTTCTCAAAAGCAATTATCGAAGAAGACTTTGGTTCAAATTCAGCTAAAATCAAATTCTTCAGTAATAACTATCATATCTTTAGAGCTGGCTTGTATGCCAAACTAGCCGGAATTGCCGCAAATGGGGTCGGTGCACCAACTAGATTTTATTTTCTACCAAATGCCTTGATCCGTGAATTCGTGGCCGTCCTACTGATGCACAAGAAGAGACATATGATTGTCATTTCAACCATTCTTCTGCTCACCTTATTGATGGTTGCTATTACTATCTATACAAATATTATGGCTAAATAAAAAAGACGCAAATTCATATTTGCGTCTTTTTTATTACGATAATTTTCTCTTAGTGTAATCCATAACTCGCTTAGCTTCGTCTTGATTGTACGAATAACCGGTTGCTTCACTAAATTGTTGCGCATAGCTATCAAATAATTCTTGCATTAAAAATAAAGCTTGCGTAATTTTTGCTAGACTATTAAAATCTAAAACTTTTTCAATTTGCGTGATTTCTATTGGACTTAAACAGTCAAATAAATATTTATGATTCTTACCTAAATTCACTTGATAATTGTACTTTGCGGCCACCACATAACTAACAACTTTTAGAAACTCTTGAAAGCAGTGGTTGTAAAAATGATCACTGGCGTAAAGAAACTCTTTGCGAATAATTCCTTTGACGATGTAAGTCGACACCCACCAAAATTCGTTACAAACCCGCGCAAATCCTGTTGGTGTTGGCTTAGTTTGATAATACAATTCTTCTCCTGTTTGTAAATCAGTCGGCAAAATTTTTTGCGGATCATACAAGACTTTCGCGATGGGGTCATTTTTTTGCCATTGTGCAATATCCTTTAAGTCACACAAACCTAAATCAATGCGGTTGTCATCCTCAAACAGCATCAAAAAAGTGAACAAAAAGAATGGTTCATAATCGCCAGGAACCTGCATGATAGTAGTTTTACCGAAGTCTTCTAGCCATGTACGATTAGATATCAAGCGCTGTTTTTGGTCTGCATCGACAAAATAAACAATATCAAAATCCTGAAATGAGTCCTGACTTTGTGAATAAACTTTCGACCCATTCATGGCAATAGCTTTGATATCTAATTTCTTAGCTACTTCAAAAATAGTCTTCAGCATTTGTTTCTCCGAACGCATAGTCATCGATCCTTTTAATGAATTTTTTTGATCAAGAATAACTTAGTCATCTGGTAATTGTAATACTGTCTTGAGAAAGCTAATAATTCACCGTTGATTAAATATGATTCATCATTCATCAACAAACTTGGTGAACCACTGGGCATATCCATAAATTCAGCGGCTTTTTCTGGTAAAGGACTACTCATAATTGTCTGATCAATAAAACCAATTTGCGTATTGCGACTTCTTTCAAAATATTCAAAGACTGAGCCATAGAGTGATTCTTGAGGAATCTCATCAATTACTGATTGCAAATAATATGAATGTTCCATCAAATATGGCTTGCCATCGAGTGAGCGCCAACGTTTAATGTCAATCAATTTCTCGTCGTCTCTAAAATGATGAGCCCGGGGAAGAAATTCGGCTTCAGAAGCCAAAATGATTTTTTCGGTAGCCTTTTCCGTCTTCAAATCACGACCGATTCGTTTCATTTCCGCTGACAAACCACCTTCGTGTTCCAAGGCAATGGAGTCACTGGATTGTTGATGACGGACAAAGGTACCAACACCGTGAACTTGATATGTGTAACCCATCTCACTCAATTGTTTTAAAGCTTGACGCAAAGTGTAACGAGTAACGTCGAATTTATCCATTAGCACCGGCTCTGAAGGCAATTTCCGATTGTTATCTACTAAAACGCCAGATTCGATTTCAGTAATAATCTCTTTAATCAAAGTATTTGTATCCAACTTCTTTGGCATTACTTGATTTTCCTTTCCAAATAAAAAACGCATCCCATTATTAATTGAGGATACGCTTTAATAATCATTATTATGATACAACATTAAGAAAGGTCAGTACCATTAGTTTCGATCACTTTATGGAACCAATCGAACGAATCTTTCTTGGAGCGTTTCAAAGTACCTTCTCCAGCATCGTTTTTATCGACGTAAATCATACCGTAACGCTTATCCATTTGGCCAGTTCCTGCCGAAACTAAATCGATAAAGCCCCAAGGAGTATAGCCCATCAGATCAACTCCATCGACTTCAACCGCCAAACGCATCTGTTCAATGTGTTTTCTCAAATAATCAATTCGATATTCATCATGAATCTTGCCATCTTCAACTTTATCAAAGGCTCCCAAACCATTTTCAACAATAAAGAGTGGCAAATCGTATCTTTCACTGAACCAGTTTAAGGCGTATCTCAAACCAACTGGATCAATTTCCCAACCCCAATCAGAACGTTCTAGAGTTGGATTCTTAACTTCATGATTCTTAGTTGGTGTCATTAGGTCAGCAGGTTCATTCTTGTCAGCTTCAATCACATGTGAAGCGTAATATGAGAAACCAATGTAATCAACCACACCGACTTTCAAAACATCCAAATCACTAAGCGTGATATCCAAATCAAAATTCTTGCGTTCAAAATATTTCTTCAACCAGTTAGGATATTTACCTTTACATTGTACGTCCGCAAACCAGTAGTTAGCTTGCATGGCGCGTTGAGCTTTGAGATTGTCCATTGGGCTTGGTGTTGCGGGATAAGTTGGTCCCATGGCTAACATACAGCCAATTTTGAAGTTAGGATTAATTTCGTGTCCAATTTGAACTGCCATTGCACTGGCAACTGATTCGTAGTGACCAGCTTGGTACATCAACTTTTCAGCGTCTTCACCTGGTTGAACTAATATTCCTGAATCTGTGAATAATCCCCATTCGTTCAAACCAGTTTGGTTATTGATCTCATTGAAAGTCATCCAGTATTTAACTTTATCTTGGTAACGTTTGAAAACGACTTCGGCAAATTTAACGAAAAAGTTGATCATCTTCCGATCACGCCAACCACCGTATTCTTTAACGAGATGATAAGGAATCTCGAAGTGGGACAAAGTGATTACTGGTTCGATGTTATATTTGTGTAACTCATCAAATAAGTCGTCATAAAATTTCAAACCAGCTTCATTAGGCTCATCCTCATCCCCATTTGGAAAAATTCGACTCCAGGCGATACTGGTTCTAAAACACTTCAAGCCAAGTTCTGAGAATAATTTAACGTCTTCTTTGTAATGTCCATAGAAATCAATTGCTTCGTGGTTAGGATAATTTTTGCCGGGAATTATTCCATCAGTGATTTCACGGGCAGTGTCATTATCACCAGCGGTCATCACATCTGCGATACTAACTCCTTTATTGCCGGCATCCCAGCCCCCTTCTAATTGATGAGCGGCAACAGCACCACCCCATAAAAATCCTTTTGGAAACCCTGTCATAAAAATGTATCCTCCTATTATTTATTAAGCAGCAACGGCTGCATTTTGTTCTTCTGTGTAAAGTTTGTTGTCATAAAACTTGATGAATGGGAACCAGATCAAAAAGGCTATCAAAGCACAGACGATAGCTAAAACAAAGGCTCTCCAATCACCACCGGAACCGATAAAACCGGATAGACCAAGTGGAGTTGGCCAACATGTATAATGGCGTAATTTTATCGAATGTTGCGCTGAAAAATCCTTTCAAATTTTTCACTCATTCGAATGAGTACTTGTTCGAATGACTTCATGATATCAAATTAAACATCTTTTGTAAACGGTTTCTTTTATTTCACGAAAAAAGCAATCATCCATTTTTGGACAATTGCATTCAGACTAATGATATTTAACTTGAATTAGTAAAAATGTTATTAACATGTGAATAACTTTTACTGTCTTTCTTTGATACCTTTCAAAACTGCCGTAGCCTCTTTCGTATTTAAAAGGTACTTGTTACGCAACAAGATTAATACTTGCTTGGTGTCGGTGTGATTACGAACCAACTCTAAAATATCAGCCACCATACTCTTATCGTTTAAAATATTGGCAACTTTTTGCCGACTAATTTTTCCGTGGTGAGTGTAAAAGTAAAAATTTATTAATACGATGGCGATTAATAAAATCCAAAACATCTGCATTCCCCCATGTCTTTTTAGTTATTGTACCAAAGATATTTCTTTTAAAAATTGTTTTGAAGAAAATTTACCAACTGACTATTCTGACCATTTTTAAAAATATATTCTAAAACATCCTTTTTCATATATACACCTTTTAAAAATTCAGTTGGTAACTTTTTTAGAATATCAACCATATTAGTTTGAGCGATTTGTTTGATTTTTTGTTGCATCAAAGCATCTTTTTGCTTCCTGTCCGCTGAATCCTGTGGATAACCAACATTCATCGGACCATCAAATAATTTCTCCAAAGTGTACTTTAAATTTAATTGGCGAATTTTATAATCAAGTTAGCCACCTTAAGAAAAACTAAATAAAAAAACACCAAGACGTAAAAATCAGTTATCATTGGAGTTCCGACACTAACAATGAAAGAGGTTTTTCGT
>NZ_RKLY01000031.1 GCF_004745525.1 Companilactobacillus suantsaicola
AAGCCTAAACCAACAATTATAGAAGAAAAAGCACTCGACTTTCTGGAAAGAAAGTCGGGTGTTTTTGCGTTCTGAAAGAAATCAGAAAATCAATACGGTCGGTTATTTACTGCTTACGCAATTTCTTCTTAAAACAAATAGCACCGGGTAATCAAAGAGCGATTACCCGGTGCTATTTGCCTTAATGCTCGAAAGCTGATCATGTTATGTCCCGCTCTGATTTCATCGTACCCCACCATTGAGGATAGATGTCACCTAACTTTACTGTCTTACGATTTTCGTAATCGACCATAATTTCAGTATCTTTATTATTAACTGAAAACTGCATCAAGGCTTCACGACAACTACCACAAGGCATCCCGTCTAAACCTGAAGGCGGCGTATCTCGAAAAGCAATAATGCGTTTAACTTCCATCTCGCCACTGTCTTGTAACATGTTCAACAAAGCTACACGTTCAGCACAGAGATTCAAGACCCCACACAAACCTTCCACACAGACACCTGTGTAAATTTTGCCTGATTTGGTTTCCAAGGCACAGACTACATTGTTGGCATAAATAAAATCATTTAATTCGGCCGGCTTATATAGTGGTTGTGCTTTATTATATAGTTTTTCCCAAATATCCATAAAATCAACTCCTATGGATATAAATTATAGCAAAATAATTATTATCTTTCTAATTTAATTAGATAATCATTAGCCTCTGCACGTGATTTAAAAACAATAATTTTTTTATCTTTACCAAATTCTTCTAAAACGCGGTAAATGTTTGGCAATTGATTCTTAGAAAAGTCGAGAATGAATTGTTTAAATTCGGGATCAAACTCTGTTTCTTGCCATGGTAAATCAGGTCGACTTGTACCTATTCGATCCTTTGCACCCTGCAAACAGATTTCAACTGGATAATCGAGTAAAAATACCGTATCACAAGATTTCAAGCGTAAAGGAATCGTCCGATTATAGTTACCATCAATAATCCAGTTATTTTTTTGGAGAATTTCTTGTAATTTCTTATCAAATTCATCTTTATCAATTGTCGTCTGGTCTGGTTGATGCCAAATCATGTCTAAATAAAACAACGGCAAACCAGTTTTCTTTTGTAATTTACGGGCAAAGGTACTTTTACCTGCACCTGGACTACCAATAACTATCACTTTTTTCATCAGCTACACCTAATTAAACTTTTTCCAAAAATACTTTTGGTAATGTAAGTGTACTGCAAATGAGACTATTAAAATCAAAATGGCAACTAAACTATTAATAATCATTGGATTACTTGCCTTAAAAATTGCCATACTATAGGCTACTAGAGCAATGACACTGACAATAATGATGATAAACATGATTCCTACCATCTCGAAATTGCCACCGCCACGATTGAATAACTCGGTAATGCTAGTCCAATTAGTAATTCGCAAACGAAAATCGCGGGCAAAGTAATATTGACCGACTAAATAAGTTCCTAAAAAACTACCCAAAATAGTCGAAATAAGCATTACAAAACTCATTTTGGTAACAATTGCGATAACTACTACTAAAACTAGATTGATTACATTTTGAAAAACAAAACCTAATAGAAACTTCTGTCGTAAGTATTTTTTCATCGAGATCGGCAACGACTTCACGAAATCAAAGTTTTCTCGATCCAAAGCAATCAAATTAGCAATCAACGTTCCTTGATTCGTGTTAAAAAAGGCTAAGGCAATTCCACCGACAAAGAATACTCCCACCCACTTCAAAGGAAGATCAGCCGGAATTCTTGCGAAGCCAAAGGAGATGACGAAGATCAAAGGTACCATGACCGAATTCACTAATACTTGTAACAGTAAATTTGGTTCGTGGAGTAGTTGACGATTGTATAAATTGAGTATTTTAACGATACTGTGAGATTCATGATGTTTTCTGCGGGAAGTATTACGTTGAAAACTAGCACTAACTTGGGTTACTTGGTCCATCAAATGTGGTAATACAAAAGCTTTCACGCCAAAGATCAAACCAATTAATATTACAAATAAGGTTAATAAAGTAATTAAGCCACCGCTTGAAAATGGGTCCCTACTCAAATAAAACAGTGGCAACAAGAACTTAATCTTGATGAAATCCCCACTAGCATTGCTTGCCTGATTAGTGCTTAAAATCCCAAACATCGCTGCCGCTAGGGAAATCATCATCAGCGCGTTCATCGTCATACTGGGATGCTTTTGAACTGTTTTTATTTGGGTCAATTTTAAAACGATAATGGCACAAATTAATAAGACAATTGTCAAAACTAATAAATAAGAAATCAAAGAAACTACTAGATTAACTGGTAGCGTGACACCATTTCTCATTCCGGTTAGAAACAAAATTGTCACAAGCGGTATGGTGAATGGCACGATATTTAGCACTACTGTGACTATTTTACTGATGAAAATCTCTGATTGTTTGAATGGCAATGGTGCATAACTATTTAAATCCTTACCGGCAAAGAAAACATTGTAAATACCGAACATACTTTGTGAGATTCCCAAAATCAAAAACATTAAAATATAGGAAGTGAACATTCCTGGCATTTTGCTGTAGTCGATCGTAAACATTGAGAAGCCGTATATCACTCCAAAAATCAATAAATTGAAGACAAATTGCAAGAGGAGCTTTTTAGTCATTTTGGTGCCAACTAAGCCCTTTTTTCGATATTTACTTGTCATTTGTGGATTCAGGAGTCGTAAATTTACGGCCATTAAAGCTTTGAACTGTCGATTAAACATGGCTTTCACCTTCAATATCATCGACCATCTCTTGGTCGTCAATTCTTCCTGCGATCCCTAAATAAATTTCTTCTAGCGACTCATTTTCATGTTGATTCAGTAAGTTTTGAACTGAGCCGTTATAAATCAATTCACCTTGCTTCAGAATCGCTAATTGATCACACAATTGTTGTGCCGTATCAAGATTGTGAGTTGAAAAAATTACTGTTTTACCTTTTTGAGCGTGTTTTTTCATCATTTGCTTTAAGTCATAAGCTGCTTGAGGGTCCAAACCTTGCATGGGTTCATCTAAAATCCAAATATCGGGATCTGACAATAAAGCCCCAATCAAAATAGCTTTTTGACGCATACCGTGAGAAAAACTGCTCAAAGTTTCATCAACTCGTTCTTCCATACCAAACAACGTCACTAACTTTAAGCGTCTTTCACTAATGTCTGACAAATTATACGCCGCTGCCAAGAGGTCCCAGTATTCCATGGCTGTCAATTGAAGAAAAATATCTGGCGTGTCTGGAACATAGGTTATTTTTTCCTTAATTGCTTGACGATTAGCTTTTAATTCCAAACCATCGACAACAATTTTGCCACTAGTTGGTTCAATGATACTGACCAAACTTTTTAAAGTAGTCGACTTTCCTGCCCCATTATGGCCTAGAAAGCCAAAGATTTGACCTGGTTCAATCGTCAAAGTTAAATTCTTCAAAGCAGTTTTTTTACCATAATTTTTCGATAAATCCTCAATTTCAATCATCCCGTTAACCCCCATTTCACTTCATACAAAAATTATATCAATAATTTTAAACTTATAGTTGACATAACGGCAAGGATTGATAAATATATTTAGCAAAATCGTTTGACAATTTATAAATTTATAATTTCAACTACTAAATAGCATAAGTTTGGAAACGGTTACAAGCTTTGATATACTTATATATATGGTTTCACTACCAAATTAATTAAGGAGTTGATCGTTGTGCCAATGCTTAAACTAAATGCAACCGACTGTTTTGATTATTTTGTTAACCACTTTGAATCGCTCTACAAAAATGAATCAAAGTTCCGTCAAAATGCTGTTTTAGACCCAGATATCAATAATCCTGAGCTTTATGACGCCCTTAAAGAACATTTTTTGATGGAAATTCTCAAGCAAGATAAATTTCAAGATTTAAATGTTGAATTTTCTCGTGATCCTGAAGCTGTGGTCGACTTCATACTCGTCACAATGTCGGACCCTAGGCATCAATTTGAAGTGATAGTCGAAATTAATCGTGATGATACAGCTGAAAGTGTTGCTGAATCATTTATGACTGGTTACACTTCTATTTTAGAGAATTATGCTGCTTCAGTTCACGAGATGAAGATGAGTAACCACTAAAAAAACCGCTAAATAGCGGTTTTTTTATTTGATATATTTTTTAAAGAAGTTCATCTCATCGTCATTGGCGAGTCGTGCCAAATCATCCTTTTGATTAATCAAAAAGACGTGTCCGCGAGGGTTCTTTTCATCCCCATACATTTTACATACGTGTGACACATTCTTAGCAGTTAGAAAGCCATCAAATTTGATTGAATTATTTCTAATGAAATCTTCAGTTGCAGTACAAATATAAGTTGGTAAGAAGTTACTTTGAATATACTTTTCAGTATCTAGCATTTCACGGTGATTCTCGAGTGTATCTTGTGTAAAGTAACCGTTGATGACATTTTTAATCGTGCCTGGATCCAACATGAAATTGGCTGAACTATTCAAAGCTACGGCTCTAAAGGTCATATCAGGAACTTTATAACCAAACAATGCCCGATATTCAGGATTCTTCAAAATCGTCACGTACTGTTCAGCCATTTGACCACCAGCACTATCTCCGACGATAAAGACGTTATTAGTATCAAAGTGATACTCTTCTGCGTGATCTTCAACCCAGTGCATGTAACGGTTGACATCATCTAACTCACTTGGAAAAGTTACATCCGGTGCGAGTCGATAATTAGCATTCACAAAGGCAAATCCACGTTGAGCCCAGTTTAGACCGTAAAATTGATACGTTTCTTTAGTACCGTAGCACCAACCACCACCATGGATATTAATAATAGTTGGAATTGGACCTGAAACTTCTTCCGGTAGATAAACATCGAGCAGATTCCACTTAGGATCATCTCCATAAGGAATATCATTAAAACGTTTTACACCCTCAACTTCTGTAGGTAAACCAGCATCACGTTGATCGTCGTTCTTCTTAGCTCCCTCTCTAAATTCTAAAATTGCTTTTTTTATTTCTTCGTCTGTCATTTGTAAGCGCCCCCAATACCATTAATTCTAGCATACGAAATAAAAATTGGTTAGGTCGATTGAAATGTAATCTCTTTTGATGCTGAAGAAAAATTATGATAGAGTGGCTTTAAGTACTATTATTTTAATAATGTAAGGGGATATTTTCGATGAAAAAACTATTTATCGCTGCGTTAACTAGTTTGGCTTTAGTACTATCACTGAGTTCTAACGTTGCTGTAGCTAAGTCTAATGATAATTTCAATCCAAAGAATCCAGAAACAATCGTTATTTCTGCATCCGAGACAAGCAATTCCAACAAGTATCGTGTTTACAAGTTGAAGAACAAAAAGATGGTCGCAACTAAAAAGAAAGTCTCCATCAATAACAAAAAAGGTATCCGCCATTGGAAAGCTGAATCAAAGAAAATAAACAACAAGACTTGGTGGAAGATTGGTAAGAATCAATACTTCAAAGCTAGCCGTGTGGAAACTGTCAATGTTGCTAGAAGCAAAAAGCTCGGTATTAAGATCAATAATTATGCTAATTAAGACAAGAATAAAAAGTTCAAAGTAATCACTCTGATTACCTTGAACTTTTTTTATTTGCTCTCAACTACACTTCTATGACTCAAGTAACTGTAGACTACCATCAAAATGTCTCCAATAACGATTCCTAAAGCATTGGCAATCACATCGTTAATGTCACTAGTTCGATTGATTAAGAAGATGTGTGACAAAACATACTGGGTCGTTTCAATTGCCCCTCCGATAAAGAATCCAAAAAAGGCGGTCGAAGCAATTGAGAGATTATTAAAGTATTTTTTAATCAAGAATCCTAATGGAATTGTCAAAACAATATTTTCAAAGAATCCTAGTTCTAAAATATTCAGCTGATGCAGATTAACTCGACCAAATCCTGCTTGCATCATATAAACTGCGGTTCCATCAAAGGAAAGCGGGGTGAATAGAATCATCCCTAGAAAAGTCAGATAGACTAAACTAACGAATTCGAAATGACGCTTCTCAAACTCCGTTACCGAACTAAGAATGTACAATCCGAAACAACTCGAAATAGTTAAAATTATTAATAAGGGAATAAAACGCATATCACATCACTCCTTTCTTCATTTGCTTAGTTATAGCTTAACGAAATTTTATTTAAACAAACTTAAAAAGAAGTGATCATTTCATGAACCTTTTTAATTTAAATGTAACGGTATGTTTTTAAAATATTAGCTGAAGTTTCATCAGCCGGTTTATATCCCTGCGCAACCATATCTTTGACGTAAAATCGATTGTAGAAAAAGGCGAAAACAAACGTCACTAAAAAGGCTCCCCCACCCCAAGTGAATGAACCAAAGAGAATCTCTAAAAGTACTAATACCGAGGCCCATTTGAAATCCCCTCGAAAAACTGGTGTCCAAAATCCAAAGATCATCTCTGTCCATGAGAATCCGACTTTTACATTTTTATACAGTTGCTTACTTTCATTTACTAAACTAGCAAACATAATTATCTCTCCTTTGTAGCTATAAGGCTTTATATTAGTATGACCTCTAGGCTTTTTTCTGACAAGTTTTTCGTTTTAAAATTCAGTAATCTCGATTTCACAATGGAATCGAGTTTTTTTGTGACACGGTAAAAAAATACCAAAACGGTCTTGCTTTTTCATATGTAATGTTTTACTGTATTAGTGTACTGATACAGACATACGATAAAGGGGAGATACATTTGGAGACTAATTTTCTCGAAATTTCAAATTTACATAAATCATTTGGCCATAAAAACGTTCTGAAGAATATTAATTTTTCAATGCAAAAAGGTCATATCGTTGGTTTAATTGGAGCTAACGGGGCCGGTAAAACTACTATCATGAAAGCTATTTTGGGGATTCTGACCTTTGATGGAAAAATCACCATCGCTAACCAAGAGGTTTCAATCAATCAACATCGACCACTCGAATCAGTCGGTGCCTTGATTGAATATCCAGGGCTCTATCCATATTTGACTGGTCGTGAACAATTGCGATTATTTGCAACTGGTAAAAATCGTGAGGAAAAGGTTAACAACATTATCCAAAAGCTACACATGGAGCGTTTTGCTAACCAAAAAACTAAGAGTTACTCATTGGGTATGAAACAAAAACTTGGTGTCGGTTTGGCACTTTTAAATGACCCCCAATTGGTTATCTTAGATGAACCGATGAACGGTCTTGATCCTAAAGCCACTAAGGAATTGCGTGATTTAATCGTTAGTGAAAAAAATAATGGTGTCACCTTTTTAATCTCCAGTCACATCCTCAGTGAGTTGCAACGTATCGCCGACGATGTGGTGGTAATTAATCACGGTGAGATTGTCACAGCAACAACGATGGAAAATCTTTTAGCAGCCAATAAGAAATTTTATCTGATTGAAACTGACAATAATCAATTAACTGCAGATCTGTTATTAAGAAATAATTATCAAGTTGAACAACAAGCTGCTTTAAAGATCCCCATCACCGATAATTTTTCAATTAATAATTTATTACAACTATTGTTATCTGCTAATATCACCATTCTTGACATTAAACAGCAAGATGGCGATCTGGAAGAATCACTCTTACAAGTTTTAGATGGACAAGGAGCTCAAAATGATAACCTTAATTAGACAAGAATTTTATAAACTTTTTAAACAACGTAGTACTCAATTGTTTTTAATCGTATTATTTGCTTTCCAATTATTTTTTGCTGTTATTTCAATGAAATATCCAAAATTTTATTCACCAAAAGATGCTTTTACTAGCAATTATTTTGCTAGTGCACCAATACTCTTTTTCATGATTGCTATTTGTAGCATGCTGATCACCAAAGAACGTCAATTTGGTACCTTACGTTCCCTACTTTATCGCAAGTTCTCTTACGTACAAGTTATCCTCAGTAAAATCATTACCCTAGTATTGTTCATTGTTTCAACCGTCATCTGCAGTTCAGTCATTAGTGTGATTTTCAAATTCATTTTTGCTAATAAAGTTGATTTGACTGAAAAGATTTGGAAGGATTTCTTATTCACTAACCTCAATGATTTTTTAACTTTATTATTCTTAATAAGTCTTGTAATTTTATTAGGAACGCTAGTTAACAGTTCTAATCTTGCTCTAACCATTGGTATCATTGGTTATTTCGTTTTGAATGTTTTCAATCAATTATTATTTGCTGCGATTGCTAAGTTTGAATGGTTAAAATGGAATCCTTTAAATATGATGAATTTAGGCGTACAAATTCAATCTAGCAGTTATCATCAACTCACCCATTTAACCATGACGCAAATTTCAATTGGCTATATAGTTTACGTTCTAATTTTCCTTTGCTTAGCTGTATACAGTTTCCGTAAGAAATCCGTTTAATTTAAATAATAAAACAGGAGTCAAGATTGTTAAATCACAATCTTGACTCCTGTTCTTTTATTTATCAAGCTCTGAAATTTGAGCTTCTACTTGTTCATTACTTCTAAACTCGTCATATGTTGTGTCAGCACGATCGACTACACCATTTTCTGTTAAGTAAATCAAACGGTTGGCAATTGTTTGAATAAATTGGTGATCGTGTGAAGCAAAGATAACTGAACCCTTATAGTCAATCAAACTATCATTTAAGGCAGTGATCGATTCCAAATCTAAGTGATTGGTTGGGTCGTCTAGTAACAAGACGTTGGCTTTTAACAACATCATCTTAGACAACATTACTCGAACTTTTTCCCCACCGGATAAAACGTTGACCATCTTCGTTACGTCATCCCCTGAGAAAAGCATTCTTCCCAAGAATCCACGCAAGAAAGTATCGTCATCTTCACCTTTTTCGGCAAATTGACGTAACCAATCAATAATCGGCGCTTCTTCGTCAAACATCGCATTGAAATCTTTTGGTAGGTAGGCTTGGCTAGTAGTTACACCCCAAGTTACCGTCCCAGAATCTGGTTGTAATTCGCCGGTTAAAACTTTGAAAAGTGCGGTAGTGACCATATCATTTTTGGCTAGGAAGGCTACTTTATCATCTTTATTCAAAATGAAATTAGCATTCTTTAATACGATCTTGCCATCGATTGAAATTGTCAAATCTTTGACTTGTAGTAAATCATTACCAATTTCACGATTAGGAACGAATTTGATAAATGGATAACGACGCGAACTTGGTTGGATATCGTCTAAGGTAATCTTATCAAGCATCTTTTTACGTGAAGTAGCTTGCTTAGACTTAGAAGCGTTGGCCGAGAAACGGGCGATAAAGTCTTGTAATTCCTTGATCTTTTCTTCTTTTTTAGCATTTTGATCTTGTTTCATCTGTTGAGCTAATTGTGAAGATTGTTGCCAGAAATCGTAGTTACCAGCATAAAGTTGAATCTTGCTGTAATCGAGATCGGCCATGTAGGTACAAACTTTATTAAGGAAGTAACGGTCATGGGATACGACAATAACCGTATTTTCAAAATTGATCAAGAATTCCTCTAACCAGTCGATTGAATTAACGTCGAGTCCATTAGTTGGCTCATCGAGAAGCAAAACATCTGGTTGGCCAAAAAGTGATTGTGCTAATAAAACTTTAATTTTCTGACCAGCAGTTAGATTAGCCATTTTTTCTTGATGGAGGCTTTCAGAGATATTTAACCCTTGTAGCATTTGTGACGCTTCACCTTCAGCTTCCCAGCCACCCATTTCTCCAAATTTGGCTTCAAGGTCAGCTGCTCTCATCCCGTCTTCTTCACTGAAGTCAGGCTTCGTATAAATAGCATCTTTTTCTTGCATGATTTCATACAAATCAGTGTGGCCCATCAAAACAGTTTCCATAACTGTGTATTCATCATAATCGAAATGGTTTTGTTTCAAAGTTGCCAAACGTTCATTAGGTCCTAACTTAACCGAACCAGTTGAAGGCGCAATTTCACCCGACAACACTTTTAGAAAAGTTGATTTACCGGCACCATTTGCGCCAATCAAGCCATAACAGTTGCCTGGGGCAAACTTGATATTTACATCCTCAAATAACTTACGATCGGCAAAGTGCAAACTAACGTTACTAACAGTAATCAAATATATAATCCTCATTTCTTAAACATAGTTAAGATGCATTATACGGACTATTTTTATAGGACGCAAGCTAAAAACGTTATTAGTGAAGATTATAAGCATCTTCAACATAATCTCCGTAATGAGCTGAAACACCGCTGATGCTACTTTGAACTTTTGTAAAGTACGTAAAATTTTCAAATAGGTTCTTTCCATAATTTTTTTAAATTCAACATTCTAATTTAGAAAAAAACGTAATTTACTTTATACACCAAAAAATTTGACCGACTTACGTAATTACATATATAATTACGTGGAATAATCGGATTGGAGTGAATGTAATTGGAAAAAACACCTACTGCATCAAATGTAAAAGCTAGAAAACAAGGAAATTCAATCACCCTAACTGTACCTGCATCTTTTGGAGTTGTTCCAGATGCAATTTATAAACCAGTATTAAAATCTGACGGAACGATTGTTTATAAACCTAACAAAAATAAAAATCTATTTGATACAGATTTTAATTTCAGAGAAGCCATGCGAGAAATGAATATTAAGGACAACGGTAATCTAGTAGGTAAAGAAAATGTATGGTAAAAGTTCTTTCCCTAATCAAGGAGATATAATCTGGATAGACGCAGAACCGCATGCAGGCAAAGAATATGGTGGTCACAATGATCAAAATTTTCGTCGACCAATGCTTGTAATCAGCGGTAAAATTTATAATGAAAATACAGGAATGATAGTTGGATTTCCGATAACCTCTTCAAAAGTTCCCAGAAATTTTCCTTCTGGTCTAAAAATCAAAATTGAAGATCAATCAATTCACGGATATGCTATCCTTGGTAATTTATTAGGATATGACTTTCAAGGGCGACATGGAAAAATTGTCGGCAAAATAAATAATTCCGCAAAACGACAGGCACTACAAGCAGTCAAAAACATATTTGACATTCTAATTGAATAATCCTCAAAAAAGAGGGAGCAACAGTATTGCAGTCAACGACTTTAATACTATTGCTCCCTTTTTTTATAAAAATACAGCACACCATTTTTAAATTGACGTCAACAAATAATAACAACCACTAAATCCAATAAAAAGATAAATTATCATTTTCATGATTCGCACATTCAAATGTCCAACTAATCGGTTTGCCAAAATCGTTCCTAGTAATGCTCCAATGATACCAACGATGACAAATTTCAAATTATCTAACGTCAAAATACCAGAACTAAATCTCAAAGTTGTCATCACAAACGTATCTAATAGGAAAAAAGTTTGTAAATTTGCTAAGTAATTCTCCTTCGATTCTGAAATAGTCAAGAAATAAAGTGCCATTAAAGGTCCACCAATACCAAATAACCCGTTGAAAAAGCCTGATATGACGGCAAAAACCACCATAACGATAAACGGAATTGCCTTTACGGTAACGGATTTCCAGCTCATGATCGAATAATACAGTGACAATATTATCAATAAGAGCCCTAACAAAATTTTCAAATGATTGCTGGCTAAATTTCCACTAATAAGTAGCGAAGATACCGCTACGACAATATAAATTGCAAATGGAACTACTAATTTCTTAGGAGTTAACGCCTTGCGATATCGCCAAGCTAACATAATTGTGGCAATCAACATCGTTAGCGTCGAAACTCCCGCACTTTGATTTATTGGTAAAAGACTGGGCAGAAAGACCATCATGACGATTCCCGAACCAAAGCCGGTCACCCCTTGCACAAATCCTGCTAAAAGTGCCCCCAGAATTAAAACTATTATCCAACTCACTGAGTTACCCCCTACTCACCTTTTTTTATTTGTCGATATATCAACATCAACACAGCTCCAACGACAACCCCTAAAGCATTAGAAAGAACGTCGTTGATATCACTAGTCCGATTAATGAAGAAGACGTGTGACAAAATGTATTGAATCGTCTCAAAACTTGTTCCAAAGAATATGCCTAAAATTGCCACCAGCGTCAACGGAATTTTTGGTAAATATTTTTTGATCAATACTCCCAATGGTACAGTCATCAAAATATTTTCGTAAAATTGTAAATCATTGACTTGCAACTGTCGAAGATTTACTCGTCCAATCCCAGGTGGCATGATTTGTACTGTAACACCATCTGAAGAAATTGGCATAAATAAAATTGCTAACAGACAGACCAAATATAACCAAGCCAACATGACAAAACGTGGTTGAGTCAACTTTTTAAAATTAATTACAATATCTAACCCACTAACAAAAGCTAAAAGCAAAATAAACAATGCCGGTATCCAACGCATCTTTTGAACCTCTCTTTTCGTGCAATAGAATACATCATAATACTAATTAACTAGCAAAAAAAGCACTTCTATGCAATCAATTCTACATAGAAATGCTTTTTTATTGACCGTCCATTGAAATTGCTCCTTGTTGATTTTGCGGCAACTTCTTAGGATCCAAAATATAACGATTAATCAAATCGATAATCTGATCATTTTGCGGTAAATCTGAGTGTTGCGCATCTGAACCAGAAACAGAAATCGTCGTAAAGTGTTTAACCTGACCTTGATAAATATACTTACCAGCCATCACACTTCCCAATGGAACTAACCCATCCGAATTGTACGTTTCGGTTCCGGCTACAAAATAGACACTTAAATTTTTAGGAATCTTACTGCGATTTTGAATAAAATCAGACAACATCTGTGTCTTATGTTGGACCGACTTTTCATTAAAATTATACGGTGAGCCAATAGTCATTAATTGCTTGATTGTGATTTGATCGGCATACTGCGAATAATAATTTTCCAGAAAAGCTGTATAGATCAAACCACCATTTGAATGACCAATGGCCTTAAAATTATTAAAGTTATACTGTTTCGTGATAGCCTTAAAAGCCAGGTTGAACCATTTTGCTTGCTTCTTAATATTGTCGTAGCCATCATGATTATTAGCAAATCCAACCACAAAAACTGGCTCAGTGTCACCTTTTTTCAACTGGCCGGTGAAATGCAGCTTACCTTCAGTACTGACTTGAATCTTAATCAAGCTGTGTGGATTACGATTATTTTTATTCAGCTTCTTAACTAAGGTGTCAAATCGATTCTCAGTCGCGGAACTTCCTGGAATCATGATTACTGGCGACAATTTAGAATTACGTAATTTTGAAAGATCATTGACATTTTGGTGCGACCAACCGAGTGAAACAAAAATCAAAACTACCGCCACAACTACTCCTAAAGCACTGCTAAGCCAAACTTTAATTTTCATTTATCTCACCCGCTTTTTGACTAATTCGATCGGATAATTTAACGAATGGCCAGTAAACTAAGACGTCGATCACCAACAAAAAAGCACCTAAAATTAACGTTAGCCAATTACCATTTGTCCCAATAAAAGCGATCAACGGCCCCGGTGTCCCCAGAGGAACAGGATACGCAGCTATCGGAATCCAGTGCAGACTAATAAAGATTGCGGCAACTATCATATTAAATAATGGCACAATAATAAATGGTACAAGAAAAACAGGATTGAATAGCACGGGAATTCCCAGCATCATCGCATAATGATTATTAAAAATCGCTGGAAAAATTGACCAATGAGAAACATCTCGAGTTCGCTTCTTCTTGGAAAAAATCAAAATGGCAATAATCAAGGCAATCATTACCCCACTGCCACCAAAGTTAGCAAAACTATGAAACAAAGTCGTATCAGTATATTTATAAGGGACGTTCCAAGAATTACCGGTTTTTAAAGCCGCATTCATGTTCCCCATTGACGCCGTATCGGTAAAAGTGGGACTCCCAGAAAATGGTCCGCCAACAGCCATCCAGGACAAAATATTAGTTAAGACACCCATTCCTAAGACATATAATAAAGCGTTAAATTGAGTATGCTTTACGACAAAACTGGCAACGTAAGTAGGAATTTCTAATCTTAATAAACTTAAACTTGCTAAATTAAGCAAAGCCGCTAGCAACATCACAATAAAAATTGGCAAGATAATTTTCAAATGATCATCGATTTGCGAATCTTCAAAAGAAATTGTTAAACGGCTACTAAAATAACCGACCACTAATGCAAATAGCATTCCTTCCGACATTAAAAAATGACTGAAATTAGGAATACCACCACCTAGCGGCTGAAAAGAAACAATCAAATACGCCAATAAACCGACAACTCCGGCAATTGCTCCTTCTTTTTGATATTCCTTAGCCGTGTAATAAGCAATTCCAAAAGCCGCATACAAGGCAATCATATCGATCGTACAGTGAAAAATAACCCCCATCACCCAACCGATTTCCTTGTCATAGGGAAACCATTGATAGATGCCAAACATTTGTGACATGTAGCCATTCTTATTCAAAAAAACAAATTTTATAGTTTCCGCAAAACCACCTAGCAACATAATGGGAAATAACAAGGTAAAAGTATTTCGCACAGCACTGGCCAATTTAGTATTTCTGACCTGAGCCGAGAAATTTAGTAATCGATTAATCATTTTATCCTCACAACCATTCGATACATACTAAAATACTTTTTCATTATTGTCTTTTTGGCATAATTTTTCCACAAAAAATAAACGAAAATTAAATTTATTTTTTATGGGGATAGTGAAGTATGCCGTCCTCCATAGCAAAGCCGATTTTGGCTGGAACGCTGCCGGCACAACTTTGAGCTTCTTCAAGTTCGGAAAAATCTCAAAGATTGGCCTTCTTGTAAGTGCTAAAGCACTAACAAGAATTTGGCGGCTGAGCCAAATCGGCTTTGCTATTCCGGACTGAATTTCACTTTTATATTTTATTTACTTTCCATTCATTTAGGAATATCAATTCTATTCATATATGATGCTTGGCATTTTTATAGTTGAATTACTTTTCCCATTCAGAATACGAGAAGGATAAATAATGAAAAAAAGAAGACATCACTAATTTGCCGCATTTTACTGCATTTCTAGTAATGTCTTCTATTGTTTTACGAAATTTCACTAATTAAAATTCAAATAATTTTATTATATCCAAACTATAAATTAGTAATATATATATCTTTTTAATAGAACTTATATCCCACTCAGAATTTACTGAAATAACAGCATAGATTCGAATCTAGTCTGGAGTAACAGCTCTGGGAAACGCTGGAAAATGTGCGCACAACTGAACATCTCCCAGGGCTGTTGTGGAAGACGCCTCAAACCACCCCAACACAAAAAAGAGCAAGGACATCTTCCCTGCTCTTTTTGTTATTCCATTCCAGTTGGCAACTTTTGATATGCACGACCATGTGTGTCATTGATAGTTGCTTGATACAAAACATCAATTGCTTTAGGACCATCTGTGTGACCCATTCCCCAATATTGCAATGATTTGTTCAAATTTGCGGCAACTTGATGATAATTGTCAGTTTTCTTTAATTGCTTTGCACTCTTAACTAAGAGGCCCATCAATTCGGAGTTCTTTTGAACTTCTTGATCTAAACTTGCTGTATGAATTGCTTCCATTAAGCTTTCTGCTGGTTCTAATTCTGCCATCTCGATTTCCCCCTTCGTACATGTAAAGGGTAACATTACGATTTTTGTTGTCAATAAAACCTTGACGTAATGCCAACTCTGGCGAAAAATTAGATAATATTTTTAAATTAAATGAGTATTCACCCACTTTTGGCACGAAAGTATACGCAATGGCAACACGTTGAACAAGCTTTTTTAGACGGAGGGTATTATTATAATTTTTGATAACAGGATATCAATAAACTAGTTATCAATGAAAGAAATCTAAATAGGTATCTTTTAGGAGATTAGATCATGAAACTATTAAACAAATGCTTATTATTAACTTCTTTATTTACAATTGGTGCTGCACCAGTCATCGCAACAACACCTGTTCAAGCTGCTTCAACCAAGACATGTACCGTTAAGAGTATTCAGGAACAAAATCTCTACTTCTTAGTCGGTAAAGATAAATTAGTTAAAGCAAGAGACGTTAAAATAGTTACTGATGGTTCTCCAGATGTTACTGGCACTAACGATATTGTGACATCTAGCAACGGTAAATATTCAATCGAAGTAACCGTTCCTAACGCTACGACCTATAACCTAAAGGGCGAAAAGTTACCACACGATTTATTGCAAGGAACAACTTGTTCACTAGGTGGTCAAAAGGAATTTGCTAAAAAGACTTATTACCGGGTTTCTGAGCACCATATTGTTCCTATGACTAGAATTAGATAGTTTTCAATGGAACATTTTCGAGCATTAAAATAACCCTATGGCAATCAAAGGTGATTACTGTAGGGTTATTTTATGTTCTATTTCAATTTATGCAGATAACAATGTAGCATCACCTGGCAATGGCAATAGTTCTGGTTTTCCATAGTAATAGCCTTGACGGAAGTTAATTCCTAAACTATCACTCATCAAATCGTCTTGGTTGTCTTCGATTCCTTCAAGAACTAACCGTTGTCCAAATCTGTCGGCGAGATGTTTCCACTTCATCAATTTCTCACGTAAGTTTGGATCTTCAATATTAGAACGAAAGTTTTGAAGGGCAAATTTTAGTTCTGAAGCTAATGGCAACAAATTCTTGACGTGATCGAAGTTATTGACGCCTGTATCAACGTCGTCGAGTGAAATTTGCATACCATGTTCCATAAATCTTCTTAATTGTGGGATCAACCGACTGTCAGGATATTCCTTAGGTCCCTTATCTTCAGTTAATTCAACTACCAACTTAGTTGGGAAAAGTTGCATTTGGCTCTGAATAATAGCATCAGTCATTTGCGTATCCAACAGTTGCTCACGGTTAACATTAACTGAACAATATTGAACCTTTAATCCTAAAATTCGTGTACTGGCAACTAGCAACTTAGAAACGATACCAACGTCAATATCAACGAATGATTCGGGAAGTCTCCAACCTTCGGGAGTCCATTTCTTAATTAAAAGTTCATAGCCCATTATGGTCTGCGTGTGCATATCAATCTGTGGCTGTACAAAATACCGATAAATATTTTCCATTAAATGCCTTCTTTTTTTAAATTTGATTTATTACGCTTACATTTTTAACAAATCATCTTAACTTTAGTATACTCTAAATTAGATAGAAAATATTATAAAAATTATATTTAATATAATTAGAAAAGTGTGAATCGTTTTAATGAAAGTCGCTATTATTGGATGTACCCACGCCGGAATCTCAGCTATGAAACAGTGTTTGAAATATTATCCTGATGCAGAAATCACCGTTTACGAACGACACGCAAGCATCTCTTATTTGTCTTGTGCAACTTACCTCCACATCAGTGGAACGGTCAAAAATTTAGAAGATGCAATGTACGCTGATCCCGATGAATTTACCAAACGAGGTGTCAACATGCGCATGGAACATGATGTTATTACAATTGATTCCAAGAAGCAGACGATACTCGCTCAAAATTTAAAAACTAAAAAATTTGTCAATGACACTTATGACAAGCTGATCATGACTACTGGTTCACGGACTTCAATCCCCGTCATCCAAGGAATTGAAAATCCTAAAGTCATGCTCTGTAAAACTTGTGACCAAGCTAGACAACTCGGCGAAGCGGCAAAAAAATGCCACACTATTGCGATTATCGGTGGCGGTTATGCTGGAGTTGAATTAGCTGAAGGCTACGTTAAATCTGGTCACGAAGTAATTTTGATTCACAAGCACACACACTTACTCAACGAATACATGGACCCAGTTATGGCGGAAAACGTGAAGACTCTTCTGGAACAAAACGATATCAAGGTTTTAACTGAAACAACTGTCACGCGATTTGAAAATACTGAAGACAATCGAGTTCTCGTCAAAACTAATAATCAAACTTTCACTGTCGATATGGTAGCAATTAATCCTGGTGTTTTACCACAGTCAGATATCTTAAAAGGCCAAGTCAAGATGGCTAAAAACGGTGCTATTCTCACTAACGAATACATGGAAACTTCTGATCCTGATATTTTTGCTGCTGGTGACGTAACGGAAGTACACTACAATCCGACTTTATCTTCACGCTACATCCCATTAGCATCACATGCAATTAGACAAGGAAACATTGCCGGAACTAACCTCTTCAAACGCCAACTCAAATCCATGGGAACACAGGCAACAACCGCCATGCTTTTATTCGACCAAACGGTCGCTTGTACTGGATTGACAATTGAAGCTGCCAAGGCTGCCGGTTTTGATGTTCAAAGCGTCTTTTTCAACGGCATTTACCGTCCCGCTTTTATGCCAACTAATGCCACAATTGATATCGAACTAATTTATGACCGCAAAACTCGTCGTGTCTTAGGCGCTCAATTAATGAGTCCCCACGAAGTTTCTCAGTCAGCTAATACAATTTCAGTTATCATTCAAAATAAAAATACGATTGATGATTTAGCTTACGTCGACATGCTGTTCTCACCTAATTTTGATGAACCATTCAACTACTTAAACCTTGCCGCTCAACAAGCAGTCGATCAAGAATTTAAATATAGTAATAAATAACAGAGAGTGGAGCAAGAGCGCTCAGCTCCCGGAGGATAACGTAATTTCAGGAATTGCTCGTCGCACTTTGCGAGTGATTCCTGAAATTTTGTTATCTCGGAGGGAGTTGCTCTTGTGTAACTCGTTTCAGTTAGAGAGTAGAACAAGCTTTTCATTATAAGGAGAAATAAATGTCCGAAATTGTCATCAAAGAACTTGTTAAAAAAGATCTAGACAAAGTCAGTGAATTTGCCAGTCTCGGAATGGGATTTGACCAATATACCGAAAACAAGCTAGCTTTAAAAATGTACAGTAGATACGTCGCCCTATCTGAATTAGCAAAATCTACTTTGGCTATCGGTGCCTACATGGACAACCGTTTAGTTGGTTTTATTTTTGCTCGTTTAGATGGACAAAGGAAAGTTCAACTAAATGTCGGCGACAAGCTTTTAGTGAAACTACTCGATTCGACAATTGAAAAACTAGACTGGACGGGTTTAACTAAAAAATACAACGCCATCAATCAAGATATGTTATCTCAACTTCCAGAAAAATCTCGCGAAATAACTTTTTTTGCGGTGGATCCAACCATTACTGGCCGAGGAATCGGGACTACCTTGATTAATACAGCCGAAAAATATTTGCATGGGCCAACCTATGTTCTGACGGATTCCAATTGTAACTATCAATTTTACTTACACCGTGGTTTCAAAATTTTTGCTCAAAATGATCTCAAATTAGAAGATGATTCTCCACTAACTTGCTATGTATTGACTAAACGTCTGTGAGAATTGTCCTCTTTTGCTTGTAGAAATGTCCTCAAACAGACTTTAATAGATGATAGGGTAAGTCTTATTAAAGACTTTCGAGGCCCATTATGAAACAAAATTTAAAAACTACTATCAGCATTTTGAGTTTGTCAACTGTCACGAATATCACCACCATTATCACTGGTGTTATCCCTCAGCTCAAGCAATCATTTCCAACCATCCCAACAACTTTGATTGAATGGTCAGTTACGGTTGCTAATTTGAGTGCCTTGGTGACACTACTTTTAAATCCTAAATTAACTGAAAAGTTTTCCATTAAAGCTGTCGTGGTCACGGGACTAATTTTCAGTGCTTTGACCGGATTAATTCCAGCATTCATTAATAACTTTTGGGCAATTTTTGTCAGTCGGATTCTCTTAGGATTAGGTGTCGGTTTATTTTCACCACACGCTATCAGTCTGATTGCCCATTCTTATTCTGGTGAATTAAGAGCTCGGCTCTTAGGCTATCAAACTGGCTTGACTGCTTTAGGGAATTCGATCTTATTAGCTTTGGCTGGTATTTTAATTGGGATTTCTTGGCATCAGGTATTCTTTCTACATTTGCTATTACTAGTAGTCGCTTTATTAATTTTCTTCTTTGTACCAAATGTCAAAGTTGAAGCAAAAGAATCAAAAGCTACTTTGCCAAAAACTAAATGGCGTTTAATTTTAATCATGTTCGTCACCTATCTTTTGATCTGGGGCGTGCAATTGAAATTACCAAGTTACTTTACTTTCAAAAAACTAGGTGATTCTCAAATTATCAATTGGACCCTTTCAGCAATGAATCTCGGTGGCTTGTTAGCTGGATTATCATTTGGCTTTGTTCACAAGAAAATTCACCGTTACACTTTAACTCTCGGCTACTGCGGAGCAGCAATATCTTTACTACTATTGTGGCTAACTAACAACACAACGGTTGCCATTGTCAGTGCCGTCTTCTTTAACTTTATTTACTCTTATACCGGTCCATTTTTAGTCTTCACTAGCAATCAAGGCTTAAAACAAGAACAAATTAACACATTAAGTAGTTACTTAACGATTGCCACCATCATTAGTGCTTTCTTTGCTCCATTACTCTGGAACACCTTAGGAATTTTCGGTACAGGTGATGTCAGTGAAAATGTACTATTTTTGATTACATTGTTATTATTTGGTCTAACGGTTTTGTCTATTTCGAAAAAATTTATTGCGGAAAAATAACCCTTATTCCAATACTTACAAAGTATTATTAGTTTTTTATATTTTTTGCATGAGCAAGATATTTGCAAGCAAGACTTTTATGCAGTAAATTAGTAACTGTATTAAGAGTTGTGTACAAATAGCAATTGCACAATTGATTTTGTAATGGAAAGGATCTCAATTATGAAAATTAATTTTAAAGATGATGCACTAAAATATTTGGCAGACAAAATCCCTGCAGGAAGTACAGTTATTTTGACTACTGATGACGGATCAAACAAGTACTCAAGTTTAGGTGGAAGCTGCGCAATTGGTGATAAATTCCAATTAGTTATTCTAAAAGATGCCGATCCTAAGTACACAGTTCCCATCGAAAACAATGCCGGTTACGTAATGAGTACTGCTGAACAATACACTGACTTCTTTACTGCTGGTTTAAATATTTCCTTGTGGCACAATGCCTTAGCTCTTAAAGACAACTCAGGTATCTTGGATGGTGCCCTTTCAGTTGTCGACTGGAGAAATGTTAAACCTGAAACTGAAAAAGAACGTCACGATAAGATGGTTAAACTTGGCGACCAAATTTGCTAATTAACAAAAAAGATGTGCATTAAGTACATCTTTTAATTTTAAATAATAAATTGTGTACAATTTACTTGCACATAATTGAATTAACATGTATACTAGTATTTGTAATAAAGATTGAGCACAAGATAATTTAACAAAATATATAAAAAACGAGGTTTTACACTTATGAAAATTAATATTAAAGATGAAGCACAAGCATACTTAAACGAAAGAATTCCTAATGGTTTTCCAATGATCTTAACAACAGATGATGGTTCTAATAAGTACTCTAGTCTTGGTGGTAGCTGTGCTATCGGTGATAAATTCCAAATCGTTATCTTAAAAGAAGAGGATCCTGATTATACTGAAACCTTAGAAAATAATGCTGGATATGATTTAAAGACATCCCCTAACGATGCTGATTTAATGACAAATGGACTAAATATTTCTATCTGGCACAATGCCCTAGCTTTAAAAGATAACTCAGGAATCCTAGACGGTGCCCTTTCAGTTGTTGACTGGAGAGATGTAAAACCATTAACAGATGAAGAAAAACATGAACAAATGGTTAAGTTGGGCGATCAAATCTGTTAGAGCGTGAAGCAGGCCCGCTTAGGGCTTGGCAGATAGCCTAGCTTCAAGAATTATCCGCGCACTATGCGGATGATTCTTGAAGCGTAGCTATATGTCCAAGTCCTGGCCTGCGCAACGCGTTTCCACTATGCAGCATAGAACGAAAAACTGCCACGCTGCATAGAATCTTTCCATCACCATCCAGAACCAACCCAGCAATACCTCAAAACAAAAAACACGGACCAGCAAGCTAAACCCAAAGCTAACTGATCCGTGTTTTTTTAATGCCTAACAATCATTTATGTTATCATGATTCAACAATCCAGTATAATAGAAGTTATGAGAACCATAAATGGAGGAAAATTATGAAATACCCAATTTTATTATTTGATTTGGACAATACGATTCTTGATACCAAAGCCAATGCGGAAAAAGCTCTCCACAAAATGTCACCATTGATCGATTTTCCGTTTGATCCGGAACAAATTAAATACTGGCATGTGCTAAATGACCAACTTTGGGAAGAATTTGAACAAAAGAAACTAACTCGTTCTGACCTATTAGTTAAAAGATTCAAACTTTACTTTGAACATTTTAATCGTGAAGTCGACGGTGAAAAGTTCAACCACACTTATTTAAACCTTTTCAAAATGCAAGATGTATTAATGCCACATGCGCAAAGTGCATTAGAACAATTGAGTCATAATCACCGCATTTTTGCCGTTTCCAATGGAACTAAAGACAAGCAATACAATCAATTGACCCAATCACATTTGATGCAATACTTTGAAAAACTCTATTTATCTGAAGATATCGGTTACCAAAAGCCCGATCCAACTTTCTTCAAATACGTTGTCAATGACTTGAATTGGTCAAAATCACAAATGCTAGTAATTGGGGACTCTCTTACAGCTGATATTTCTGGAGCCAACAAGGCGGACTTAGATAGTGTCTGGTTCAATCCTAAAAAAGTCAATAACGACACTGGCTACCTGCCTACTTTTGAAATTAGTGATTTAAATCAATTAGTCACTTTAGTCGACGGTCAAAACTAATTTAGCTTTAATGTGTTGTTCCAGCAGTTCGTGCGCATGTTGAGCTTGCGTGATGGGAAGTGACAAAATTTCCTCATCCAAAAGTTTACCCTGGGCAAAATATTGATTCAGCAACTTGGCTGAAGTCTGAATTTGTGACAAGCTGGCATGACTGATGACAAAACCCTTGATCGACTGACTCTGCGTATACATTTGACGAACGTTAAAATTGAAATTATTTTCCTTAGGTGCAGTAATTAAGACAATTTGACCGAACAAATTCAATTTATCGAGATTAGTTTGCAAAGAAACTTTACCAGAAGTATCTATTATATAGTCGAATTTATCAGAGAGTTCTGCAACCGGCTGATGATAGTCAAAACAATTCTTGGATCCCAATTGTTTTAATTTGGCAAAATCCTTTTTGATTGCTAGTCGTTGAAACTATTAGACCTTCTAAATTTGCTAATTCAACCAATTTACGACCTACGTGACCGGCACCACCCTCAATTAGAATCTTCTTACCTTTATTTATTTCTAAAATATCTTTTAAAATTATGGCAGCAGTTGCACTTGAATGAACACTGGCCACTAGTTTAATTGGATCTACCTTAGGTGCAATGAAGAGTCTATCCTTTGGTATGGCAACAAATTCACTAGTCGTCCCAGTTCTACCGTCGTATCCCATACTATTGGTCCAAACTAATTGGCCTTTAACGAAACCATTGTTGGTCTCAGCCACTTCCCCAACAGCATCGCGACCAATTACGAAGGGGAAATTCATTTTCGTTTTAAACCCACCACCGCGAACAAAGGTATCGACATAATTAACCGAAACAGCTATCACCCTAACTAAGACTTCATCAGCTTTAGTTTTTGGCATCGGCAGATCACCAACTTGAATCTCTTTAAAACTACCCGTTTGCTTAATAAATGCTGCTTTCATATTTTCACCTCAGAAAAAGGCCCCGATGTGAGGCCTTTTTAATTTTTTTTACATATCACTGTCAACTAATGTCCAAGTTAACTCGCTTGAATATTCGCCTGGCAAACTCAAACCATTCAATTGTAACAAGATACCTTCATCACTATCCCAAGCATCAACAACATCAGTAACCTTATCAACTTTTTCATTGGTTGAGTCATAAGCTATCAATTGTTTTTCATCAATTAAAGAATGAACACCATCATTTTCATCTTTGAAAACCATACCGGCATTCATAACCGTATCAAAATTACTTTCTAAAACAAAGTCACTCGTCTGTTGAGCAAACAATTGCCATTTGGCGTTATAGCTATTTACCTTGACATCCCAATCTCCCTCACGTGAAATTAACTTCTTTCCACCTAAGTTAACTGAATTGAAACGATAATCCTCCACATCTAGCGACAGGTCTTTCTTTTGGTAGATAGCCGAATAATTGATAGTATTGCTCTTCCTACCATAATCATCGTAAGTTATTAAGCTGACATCATTTTCTTCGCTAGTTGAAAGTTTCAACATATACCAGTCAAAGAAACTTTCAAAATCTGCCGTTTGTAAGAATTTTTCGGGGCTTCTTCTTTGATTGAAGTCCAAATAATCATCAATATTTGGGCTAGAATAAAATTCATACAGGTCATTTTGAGAAATATAATAATTCTCTCCATCAATATACGTGTAAGAATATTTTGGAACATTATCCTTAAACATGTCTCTAATCGTAATCACTGGTGAATCGGTAGTTATTTGTGAATGTAACTTAGGAACATTAATTGTATAAACTAAAGTATTAGACGTATAAGTATCATCTTTAACCGTCACATAAATTTCGTTCTTTCCCTCTCTTAAGCCAGGTTGCTTACTATCTTCTATTTCTTTATTAAGACTAATTAAATCATTTCCAATTGTTTCGTTTTTTAAAATCGGGTTAATTTCCAGATCGATTTTTCCCTCAGTATTATAAACTACAACCGGATCTTGCTCACCTAGTTCAGTCTTAATAACGTACGACAATTTTGCCCCATTTTCACCTGTAAATTCTGAATCATCACTGTAATAAAATGACCCCAATAAATCCACTGGATCATTATTATTAACCGTAATATTTTGTGCTTCTTCATCAGCTTCTGCAATTAATTCTTTTTCTGACACGTCAATCGTATAAGTTAATGTATTAGATTTTCTAATCCCGTCGGTAGCATAAACGTCGATGGTATTTTTACCAACTTCTAAATCGATACCCTGTATTGTTTTGTCATATTTCACAAGATCTAGTGGTTCACTACTATCGTTAAGATAGGTAGCCTCTTCGCCATTAGTAATAAAATGCCAGACAATTTCTTTAGGATTAAAAATCTCATTGTTAGCATATTTCAAAATGGTTTGTAGTTTTACATATTCTTTCAAATAAATTGAATAATCCAACTTGTCAGCAGTTATAACTATACTAGTAAAATCTGCAACATTAATCGTATATTCAATCGAATTAGAAACACGATTCATGCTATCAACTGCATATACTTGAACTTTATTTTCACCAACTTTCAATTCGCTATTATTAGTTGAAGCTGAAATCATAGAAATATCAAAATCAGCCGATAATTCATCACTAGCAATCATCAAACTACCATCAGCTAAACTTGTTTTACCATTAATAACAGTATAGACTTTCGTATCACTATCCATCTTTGAACCATTTGTATATTTTAATCTTCCTGACAAATTAAAATCATCTTCATAAGCGACGTCTTTGGTTAACTCATCATTAGTTTCAGCTTCCAAACTGTCATTGATGATAAATGAAGGACTCATTGCATCATCAATATAGTATTGTCCCTTATATGAAATATGCTTATTAGCAACAGTCGTTGGCGTTTTTTGAGCATTTGCTTGACCGTACAATTGAACTGACAGTTTCTCATCTTCAAGTTTCAAAGCATCTAGTTTTAAATTAATAATCTGATTACCGTCAGCATCTGTCGTAATATCGTTGACAGAAATATCAATCGTTTTGTCATTGTTGCCATCACTGTAAATAATTTGACCGATTATTTCATCGGCTAAGTCTTCATTAATACCTGGTTTAAAATCAACTTGTTCAGGTAAATTGATGACGGTAGTTAATTCTCCTGTACCAGTAATACCCGAATTATAAATGATATCATAATCGAATCTTAATTTATCTTTATTAGAAACGTTGAATTTGGGGTCATCCTTTGACTCTGTAGTTTCCTTTTTTTCCAAATCACTAATTTTACGTCCTAATTTACCTGAAGAATCGTATTGCGACAAATCATATAATGACGTTGAAGCATCAGCATTAGCAACGTTAGGCATTTGTTGGAATAAAATTGCATAATCTTTAGGAACTGAACTTGGAGAACCAGTAGCGGCTGTAAAGCCCCATCTTACCTTGGTATTACCACTATCTCCCTTAATTTTACTAATATCAATTTCTTGATTTATTCTTTTATCCCAGTTGCGATAAGACTTAGCTGTTCCGTCGTAATTTTTATCATTGTAAATATAAGAAATATGGGCGGTATTAGATCCCCCAGTTGGCGGAGTGTAGTCCACGGTAATGTGGCGCCAAGAATTGTCTGTCGATTCGTCAAAATCATATCCGGATAAGTATAAGTTATGAATTTGTCCTTTATGATTTAAACCATAGTAAAAGTATTCTAAACCTAAAAATGAGGTTTCCATAAATCCTTCGTATGTATCACTTTCTCCAGGATATCCAAAAGCAATATGTTGTCCTTTAACCATATTAGAACCCGAGGTCGATAAACCATCAAAGAAATCATCAACATAATTTGTGTACATCACAAATTTATTAGCATTTCTGATCGTATCAAACTCCAAAGCTATACTGTTTTGGATAGCACTTTTATCCAAATCAAATGTTCTACCAGACAAGACAGTCTTATTAGAGGCTGGATCGTATCCATCTAGACCACTACCCCATACCCCCAAAGTTTCTCCATAAGCTGGATCTTCGAAGTACTCCTGAGCACCTCTAGCAATAGCTAAATCACCACGACTATCATTTTGTATAACAAGAGCGATTCCATCTGAAGTTTTTTCTGATTTTGGATTGGTTTCATCATAAAAAGTGTCACCCAAATAAATCCAAGCTGAAATTGTTTGTCTTTTTGTTAAGTCAAAATAGTTATAATATTTTGAATTGTCATTTGGATCTTTATAGGTTCCCCAAAATGAGGCTATTTGGTTTTGATCTCCACCACTATCTAACATTTGTATGATTTCAGTTGGATTACTGTACGTAGTATTGCCTCTCTCAATAATTGTAGCTTGATTCTTGAATGGTTCGCCTTCTCTTCGAGAATATTCTTCTGGAAGTGTTAAAAATTCTTTGACATCTATTCCTTCAGGGGCAGCTTTATAAACTTCCTCTTTAGTTGGTGCAGCTGCTAATACGTTATTTATTTCTAAGGAACCGACTAGGAATGACACAAAGAATAAGGCTAAGGTTATGACGCAAAGCTTTTTCTTTTTCATTTTTATTTCCCCTTAATAACAATAATTATTCGCCACATACATGTTTTAATCATTTATATATAAATATTTTACTATAAAAAAACAATTAATTTGGTTCATAAACGGTAAAGACTACTCTCCGTTACTAGAAAACATTTACAAAAAGTGCAAAAAAACCATTGAATTAATCCAAAGCAAAAAAATAGCATCTATTCTCCAACTTATTTAGAAAATAGATGCTGTTTATTTTTATATTATTTCTTATTACTTTGACGTTGGAATAACTGAATCAAAGCTAAGGTTGCATAAGCCATTGTTAAAGTATCGGCAGATCACCAACATGAATCTCTTTAAAATTCCTTCTTTTCCATGATCAAGACGCTACTGTACAAAGAAATCATCAGAGCTACTATTGCCACCAATAGAGAAAACAAAAATAAGGTTACATCGCTCATCTCTGACAATTTTTGGATAATTTCTGTTAAATTCAATGCTTGCAGATTATCTTTAATCAGCATCCCAAGAAAAAATATTGCTCCAATTATAGCAATAAGGATAATTCTTCCCTTCTCACCACCAAATTTTAATTGAATTGGCAACATTAAAGCTAAAGCAATAATTATCATTGAAAGCATTGGCAACGCTTGTTCAAAAATCCCCGTCACCTCAACATGATTAATAACTACAGCTATTAAACTAATCATCATGCCAACAATTATAAAGCAAATCCCAATGGTTAAACCAAATAAATATTTTTCATAAACATAACCTTTTCTAGTAATCGGTAGTGTAAATAAAAATGCATTACCATTATCAAATTCATCGTAACTGATCGAACTTAACGTAAATAATGATCCAATCAAGCCCAAAAAGCCAATTGCAAAATAATTTTCTTTCGACCAGATCGTCATAACTAACGCAATTGCGATTATCAATAAATAAGCATTCTTTTGTTCCTTCATCAACTCAAAATCTTTCACAAAAAGACCCTTCACTACTTGTCACCTCGACTCATCATTGTAATTACTTCATCAATATTGCCATTTTCGACCACCAAATCAGGATAATTCTCTAAGTAAAATTGTTTCTGATTGGTCAAGCAACTGTAACCGAAACTTTCTTTTTTAACTTTAAGCAGATAATCTTTGTCTAACTTAGCAAATTGGTCTTCATTTACCTTCAACATTCCGTATTCACTCAACAGGACATCAGTATCTTCATGCAAAACGATTTTTCCCTGATTTATCATGTAGAGATCATCACACAACGATTCCAAGTCACTAGAGATGTGAGAACTAATTAAAATTGAATTGTCTTCGTCTTTTTCTAGAAATTCTCTTAAAATATCCAACAATTCATCTCGAGCCACAACATCTAATCCCGCGGTCGGTTCATCAAGAATCAATAACTTAGCACCATGCGACATCGCAACCAAAATTTTTATTTTCACTTTCATCCCTGTCGATAATTCTTTGATTTTTTTATTCCATGGCAGTTCAAATTTATCAACTTGTTTACTAAAAAATTCCTTATCAAAATTGCTATATAAATTGCTCAAAACCGGCGTGATATCCTTAATCGTCAAAAAAACACTGAACCCTGAATCCGCTAAAACGACTCCAACATCTTCCTTATCGGCAACCGTTAATTGTGAAATGGGTTTATCAAACAACATAATCGAGCCACCATCAATTCTAATTAACCCCAAAATTGCTTTAAAAGTAGTACTTTTGCCAGAACCGTTTTGACCAATCAAACCAGTAACTTGACCCTGTTTTACCTCTAATGAACAATCTAGTTTGAACTTAGGATAAGTTTTTTGAATATCTTTTACTTCTAACACGCTTAATCCTCCAAAATTAATTCAAATAATTTTTTTAAATCGCCATCACTAATTCCAAAACTCCGACCTTTTTGAATAGCTTTCTCAAAATCTTCTTCCAGTTCTTTTTTTTGATCTTCTAATAATAAATCAGCATTAGTTGCAGTAACATAGGTCCCTTTCCCATGAATCGTGACTGTAAAACCCAACTGATCCAATTGGTCGTATGCTTTTTTGACCGTTAAGGCACTAATTTTTGCTTCACGAGCCAATGACCGAACTGATGGAAGATTATCATTTTCCTTTAATTCACCCTTACGAATCAAAGTCTTGACTTGTTCAACTATTTGCTCATATATCGGAATCATCGATGAGTGATTGATAATAATTTCCATTCATTTTCTCCTTTGAATATAAACAGTATATAACAGTGATTAACAGTTGCCAAGTGTTATATACTGTTTATTTTTTAAAAATCAAAAAAACATCCGACTTCCTCTTTAGAAAATCGAATGTTTTTTATCAAACTTATAAAAAGATGATGATTAAATAGGCAATCAAAATCGCAACAAAGGTAAAAATATAACTATCTACTATCTCTTTTGAGTGATTAATAATTTTAGTTAACACAACTTTATCAAGATTATCCGTTTGCGTTAAAACTAATTCCATCGTCGCTTTTTTTAATTGAAAAAGTCTTCTTTGCATAAGCAAATATATAACGTAGAGAATTATTAAAAGTGTTCCTACCGGACGTACATTTAAATAATTAAAAGTTTTAAACATCAGATAAATAATTGTTAATACTGATCCAAGACCGATATAAATCAAAATTTTCACTAATTGAAATAAGCTAGTCATCTTCTCTATAAGAAAGAATTTTTCAGGATAATTCTTTAGTAGTATTTGAGAATACGATAATTGTTCCGACAAGTACAATAGCCTATTGCCATTTGCTAATTTACGAAGTCTTGCTCTTTTGAAAATTGGCGAATTTTATAATCAAGTTAGCCACCTTAAGAAAAACTAAATAAAAAAACACCAAGACGTAAAAATCAGTTATCATTGGAGTTCCGACACTAACAATGAAAGAGGTTTTTCGT
>NZ_RKLY01000032.1 GCF_004745525.1 Companilactobacillus suantsaicola
CTACGGCATCAAGTGCCAATTTCACGTACGGCATTAATCTCACATTCACTTTATCAAAAAAAGTGAGTAAATTAATTCTTCGTCAAAAATTAATTTACTCACTTAGCTTAGTCTGTTTTATGAGAAGACGCTCAAAATTGTCAATTGTGCCAAGGAACGCCGCCAGAAAGCCAACGAACTACGCTTTTTTGGTCGGACCGAAGAGATTGAGGAACTGGAAGCTAATTTTGAGAGTTTTTTGAGCGGAAAATCATTTAAATCCGTTGTTATCAAGGGTGATTTGGGTGTCGGCAAGACCGCGTTATGTCGCTTGTTACTGAATAATCTTGGCAGAAAAATTGATTTGATCAAAGCAACTTGTTTTCAAACGGAACAAGACTTTTTGCTGCGCCCGTGGCGAGATATTTTGGATCAATTGAATACTTTACTTGTGAAAAAAGAAGTTGTGCAACCAAAGAATTGGCAAATTTTATATCAAAAATTTTTCCCATCGTATTCCAATGAAAAGAATCAACAGCCAGAAATTACCGCCAATAATATTAATTGCCTCTCGCAAATCATTTTGGAAGCTTTAGAAGCATTGAAGACCGAAAAAATCGTCATCTACGTGGAAAATTTGCAGTGGATGGATGAAGCCAGCTTGTCATTGATGACGAGTGTTTTGTTGCACAATGAATCGGCGCTGTTTGTCTTTCCGTTACGGACTAATTATCGTCGCCGCGTGGTCGATTTTATCAATTCTGTCAGCCATTATGATTATTTGACGTTGTTGGAATTGAAGCCGTTCACCAAAGAGGAGACGGTCGAATTTATTGAGCGCCAAATCCCTAACAAAAAGGTAGAACCAGCATTGCTTCAAAAAATTTGGCAAGAATCCCAGGGAAATCCACTATTTTTGACCGAGTATGTGAAACAAATTTGGCACAATTTGAAGATGGACTACTTGCCTAAGAAAATCCGTGAAGAACTCGAGTTTTCAATTATCGATATCACCGACCAGGAACGAAGAATCTTGCAAATAGTGGCCTTTTTTCCTAACGCTGCGCCGATTCACATGTTGCAACAATTACTCGATATGACCAATGAAGAGTTAGTTGCGGGAATTTATAGCCTAGAAAAACAAGGGATTTTACAGGAATTTGTCATCAGCGACGAAGTCAACGTCCAGTTCAGCCAAAAGAAACTTCAAGAAATGATTTATCGTGAACAAACTCCGTCGAGATTGCGGGTGATCCACGAATCAATCGCCAAAATCTTGGAGCAACAAGCTAACAGTAACGATGAAATTTTAATGTCACGCATTGCTTATCACTACAAACGTGCTAATCAGGAATTAAAATCACTCGAATATGAATTATCGTACTTACAAATAGCCTTAAAATTCCAACACGAACTCTTTCCAATCTATAACGAAACCCAAGATACGAGTTTTGACTACCAACCTTTGGAGATCCAACATGAATTCGAACGTTTCCAAAAAGTTGGCAAGCGAATGGATGAATTAGCTAAGCAGTATGAAGGGTCGAGTGAATACCAACATTTATTGATGAAGTATTTATATTTGGAAGGACGCTATTTGATCAACCTCGGTGACTACGACAAAGGAATCGACAACATTCAACGCGTCATCGTCAAAGCCAAAAATTATCATAACGAAAAGTACCTCGTCCGCGGCTACCGGCAGATGATCTACTACTTCATCCAAACCGACAAAGCCAACGACATGGCCCACTACATCGATTTGGCTATGGATATTTCGATTAAAAACAATGATCACGAATCAATCGGAATTCTATTACGGCTGAAAGGCTTATACAATTTAATGATTGGTAACTTGCACGATGCCGAAGAACTGTCACGCGAGTCGATTACGATATTTTCAATTTCAAACGATAGTCGAGAAAAGTATTCCAGCAACATTGCTGCGGCCTTTGATTATTTAGCTGAAATTGAACGCTTAAAAGACAACTATACTCAAGCAGTTGTTTATCAAAAAAAGGCAATCAAGTTGTGTGAAGAGTTAGGTCTGAATAACAGTCTAGTCATTTTTTACGTGGACATGGGGATGTCACTGTTCGCTAAACGAGACTATGAAGAGGCGATGGTCTATTTCAAGAAAGCCAATAAACTGTACGACAATTTAACTTCACCTTGGAAGAGAACCCAATTAAACGTCTATCAAGCTTTGATCGAATTGCGAAATGGCAATCTTGAAAAGGTTTTGAATTATTTTGTTATTTTAGACGGTCGCTTAGAAAGTATTACTAATCCACGTGATCGAGGGATGGTCTACATGTTGCGAGCAATTATTAAGCATTTATTGAATATCAAAAGAATTGAAAACACTGATTTATCCAGTATGCTGACACAAAGTGAAGAGTTTTATTACGAAAAAGCTAGAGAGAATCTCAATAAGTATCGAGATGTGTTTGAATTGAAGCACTTGGATGAGGTTTTTGCTGAATAGCTTTGGTCCTTTTGGGTGTGTGGGGGTGGCTTGCCGTCTTCCGTGACAACTCTGGGAAATGACTGGAACGCTCTGGACACGACTTGAAGCCTTTTTCAAGCCCGGAAAAAGTCTCCAAGCTCGGTCTTCCACTAGGCGCTGAAAGCGCCAAGAGGAATTTCAGGGCTGAGCATTTCCCAGAGTTGTCACTCCAGACTAGACCCTAATCTATGCAGTTGTTTCTGTGAATTTTGAATGGATAAAGAACCTTCTGTTTGAAGTTGGTATTAAGTTATTTTATAGCTTGGATCTGCTATAGATTCTTTATTTTGATAATTATTTAATAGAAAATAGTAAAGGACATTACTAGAATTGCAGCATTGTAGCCGCAAATCAGTAATGTCCTTTTTTGAATTTCACATCAGTAATAATACTTTATATACATCCGTCCGTGATAGTTCTTTTATAGAATAAAAGATACTGTTAAGTTCAGTACAACATTTCTATTTTTGAGTTAAAAGGAATAAATAGTAAAACACGTTTTCTAGTCTGGAGCACAATCCCTGTGCCGGCCGCGTTCCAGTCCATCACAGGGATTGTGCGGAAGACGGCATCCAAACACCACCCCATCCAAAAGAAGTTTGGTTATTTATATCAAGTTCTCTTTTAACAATTGGAGTGCTTGTTTAGGATACTTTTGGGCTAGGATTCCGAGTGTTGAAATTATGTAATGTTTGTCGACTAAACAGGTAGGATCGACTGGCTTTAGGACTTTGGTGTCGGTTTGGAACGCTTCTTTAAGGATTCTTTGTGGAGCGTCGTTGTGGACAATTACACCACCAGTTCCGATGATCGTCTTGAACTTGCGCAAGTCTTTACCTGTTTGATAATAAATAATCCGGTTTAAACTGTGTTGCTTTCTCATTCTGCCGGCGTGTCGATTCGTTGCAAAATCACAGGCGACTGAGGCCAAATTGTTGTCGAAATACTTTTCACTAGGTGTTTTGGCAATGTAATCAGCGTTGTTGATTCTGATTTGACAAGCTTGTTCAATTTTTTCGTCCGTCCAATCTGACCCCAATTGTTCTTTAAATTTTTCCAAACCTTTACTTTTGACCAAACTTTGAGCAGAAGAACGCATCCCCAAGTCTCCTTCAACGGTCCGCTTCAAGTAAGGTTCTTCTAAACCTTCAAAGAACGTATCGTCAGTCGTAGGTAAGCCGTCACCGACCGAATGGACATCAGTTGTAGCGCCACCGATATCGAGAATCACCAAAGGACCAATGCCAGTTTGCTCTTTATAACCGTCAGCTAAAAGTTGTGCTGCTTTTAAAACGGCAGTCGGTGTAGGGATGATGGGTAGTGAACTGTTTTTGGCAACGTCGCTGATGCCTTTAGTTTGGATAATTTTCTTCATGAAGATTTCTTGGGCAATCGTTCTCACCGGCACGGCGTTCAAGACATTGACCGACGGCATAACATTTTCGGTGTAGTAGACGGTGATGTTTCGGTTTGTGAAAATTTGTTTCATCTTATCGACCGCATCCCGATTACCCGCATAAAGGATAACGCCATGATGCAATTTATCGTTAAGGATTTGTGCGTTGTCACAAATTATATCGTGATTGCCGCCGTCGGTTCCACCAGTCAGTAGGATAACGTCAGGGTCAGCAAGGTTGATCTCTTCAACTTGTTCCGGTTTTAAACGATAGCTATAAGTTTTTAAAATCCTTGTCCCAGCACCTAAAGCGGCCCGCTTAGCTGCTTCAGCAGTTAGAGTTTCTGTCAAACCAATGGCAATCATTCTAAATCCGCCCCAAGCACTCGAGCAAAAATATTCTTCAAGTGGTTGATCAACGTCAATCATTTGGAGAATTTTTTCTTTTCCCAGTGAGTAGCACTTCATTAGATTTTCTTGGCTGTTAGTTGGCAAAGTTACTTGGCCAAGAATTTTTACCGAGTCGACATCAACAGCTGTGAACTTAGAATAAGTACTACCAAAATCAATCATTAAAGCGATTTTTGACATTTTTAATTCCCCCCAAGAAAGATAGTTAAAAGACACAAAATAAAAATTAGAAAAATTAATTTTTCGATGAATATTTCTAATAAAGAAATCTATTTACCGTCAAATTTAAGTAAAATAGATTTTTTTGAGAAATTGAGACTTGATTAATAAAATTAATTGTTTTTGACCAATTATTCCATTTTTATATCAAGAAGCGTGATAACAGCCAAATATCTTGAAAAAAAATGACTTTAGCAAGTTTTAAAGAGTCAAACCTTGTTAGATAACGATTTATGTCAAAACAGTTGTGAAATCATTCTCAAAATCAATTTCATTATATTATTTATAGTCAAATTAGTGTCAAAAAATTTTCAAAGCCAAAATTTCAGCAATTGAATTCACAATTTTTCATTTTGACGTTTTGCCAATTCAATTATTAGAATAGCTCTTTTCCTTGTCGCACAAGGATTTGACGGGTATTTGAGCTGATGATATGCTGATTACGAAAAAATGAAAGCGCTAACCAGATACTTGCTGCTGCCGCTGTGAATTTGAATTCACCGGGTATCTCCTTAGGTTAGAATCCATTTAATTGATTCTGAAGCTATATTTTTTCACCAATGATTTTTTAATTAAACAAGAAAAATACGAGGTGTTTGAAATGGCAAAATTGATCGAATGTATTCCAAATTTTAGTGAAGGACAAAACCAAGAAACAATCGACGGTTTAGTAAAAGTGGCTAAAAGTGTACCAGGCGTTAACTTATTTGATTACTCATCTGATAAGAGTCACAACCGTAGTGTGTTCACGCTGGTTGGTGATGAAGATGGGATTCAAGAAGTAGCTTTCCAATTAGTTAAATATGCTAGTGAGCACATCGACATGACTAAACATCATGGTGAACATCCAAGAATGGGTGCGACTGATGTTGTGCCATTTGTGCCAATCAAAGACGTAACCGTTGAAGAATGTGTTGAGATCTCAAAGAAAGTTGCTAAGAGAATCAACGACGAATTAAATATTCCAATCTTCTTGTATGAAGAATCAGCAAGTAATCCAATGAGAAAGAACTTGGCTAAAGTTAGAAAAGGTCAATTTGAAGGAATGCCTGAAAAACTTCAAGAAAAAGACTGGGCTCCAGATTATGGCGAAAGAAAGATTCACCCAACAGCCGGAGTAACAGCTGTCGGAGCACGTATGCCATTAGTTGCTTTCAACGTTAACTTGGATACAAGCGACCTTTCAATTGCTAAGAAGATTGCTAAAGTTCTTCGTGGTTCAAGTGGCGGTTACAAGTATTGCAAGGCTATCGGTGTCATGCTAGAAGATCGCAATATCGCACAAGTTTCCATGAATATGGTCAATTACGAAGGAACACCATTATATCGAACTTTTGAAACTATTAAATTTGAAGCTAAGAGATATGGCGTAAACATTATTGGTAGTGAAGTTATCGGCTTAACACCAGCTAAGGCTTTAGTTGACTGTGCTGAATACTACCTCCAAATCGAAGACTTCGATTATCAAAAACAAGTCCTTGAAAATCATTTATTAGGCTAAGGAGAAAGATATGAAACTGACAGACATGAAAGTATCAGAATTTATGAGTGTTTTAGGTTCAGATGAACCAGCACCAGGTGGCGGGTCAGCTTCTGCTTTAGCCGGTGCAATGGGAATTTCTTTGACCAAGATGGTGACTGAATTAACCATCGGTAAGAAGAAATACGCTGAGTATGAAGAATTGGCTCAAGAAACCCAAGAACAAGCACAAGCCTTACAAAGAGAATTACTTACAGCAATTGATAAAGATACTGAAGCCTTTAATAAAGTATCAGCTGTCTTTTCAATGCCAAAATCAACGCCAGAAGAAAAAGCAGCTAGAACAAAAGCTCTTCAAGAAGCCTTGCAAGGAGCAGCTGTTTCGCCATATGAAATGATGGAAACTTGTGTCCGGGCTTTAACAGTTACGAAAAAAATCGTTGGTAAATCAAATACTAATGCTGCTAGTGACTTAGGAGTTGCGGCCTTGAATTTGAAATCGGCTTTGCAAGGATCATGGTTGAACGTCTTGATCAATTTGGGAAGCATCAAAGATTTAGTTTTCGTGAGTGAATATCGTAAAAAGGGAAATGACTTATTAGAAGTAGGCTGTCAATTAGCTGATGACATCTACAACGAAGTCGTAAAAACAATCTAGAGGAGGAGATACTATGGCATTATCAGATATTGAAATTGCAAATCAAGTTGAAATGGAACCAATCGAAAAGGTTGCTAACAAGATTGGTATCGAACGCAAGGATCTTTCATTGTATGGGGATTACAAAGCTAAAATCAAGATTGACAATGAAAAACTTGAGAATGCTAAAAAAGGTAAATTAATTTTAGTTACAGCTATCACACCAACACCAGCCGGTGAAGGTAAGACGACTGTTTCGGTTGGTTTAGTCGATGCTCTTTCTAAAAAAGGTAAAAAGGCTGCTATCGCTGTTCGTGAACCATCCCTTGGACCTGTCTTTGGTATCAAAGGTGGAGCTGCCGGTGGTGGGCACGCCCAAGTAGTACCAATGGAAGATATTAACCTACATTTCACGGGTGATTTCCACGCTATTGGGGCTGCAAATAACCTTTTGGCTGCTTTACTAGACAATCACATTCATCAAGGCAACGCTTTGAGAATCGATACTCGCCGCATCACTTGGAAGCGAGTTGTCGATATGAATGATCGTCAATTGCGCCACATCGTTAACGGCTTGCAAGGTCGTGTCAACGGAGTTCCTCGTGAAGATGGTTACGACATTACGGTTGCTTCAGAAGTTATGGCTATTTTATGTCTCGCTAACAATATTACTGAACTAAAAGATAAATTACGCAAAATTATCGTTGCTTATAACGTCGACAATGAACCTGTTACAGCAGGAGATTTGAAGGCTGAAGGTGCAATGACAGCTTTACTAAAAGATGCCATCCAACCAAATATCGTCCAAACATTAGCACATACACCAGCTTTCATTCACGGTGGACCTTTCGCTAATATTGCCCACGGCTGTAACAGTGTCCTCGCTACTAAATTAGCTTTGACACATGCCGACTATGCCGTTACTGAAGCCGGATTCGGAGCTGATTTAGGAGCTGAAAAGTTCATTGACATCAAGTGTCGTAAATCAGGCCTTCGTCCTAGTGCTGTCGTTTTAGTCGCAACTGTTCGCGCTTTGAAGATGCACGGTGGCGTTAATAAGAAAGACTTAGGACCAGAAAATGTCGATGCAGTTATTAAAGGATTGCCAAACTTAGAAAAACATCTTGATAATATTCAAAATGTTTATGGCTTGCCAGCAGTAGTAGCCATCAATAAGTTCCCAACTGATACGGATGCAGAAATCAACGCGGTTAAAGCAGCCTGTGAAAAACTTGGCGTTGGTGTGTCACTCTGTGATGTTTGGGCTAAAGGTGGCGACGGTGGTCTAGAACTAGCTGACATGGTCGTTGATTTGGCTGAACAAGAAAATAACTTCCAATTTGTTTACGATCTAGAAGATTCAATCGAAGAAAAATTGAATAAGATCGTTCAAAAAGTTTACGGAGGATCTGGCGTCGAATTTTCTCCAAAGGCTAAGAAACAAATGAAACAATTAGCTGATTTAGGATTTTCAGATTACCCAATTTGTATGGCAAAGACACAATACTCATTCTCTGATAATGCAAAATTGCTTGGCGCTCCAAAAGACTTCACTGTAACCATCAATGAATTGAAAGTTTCAGCCGGTGCTGGCTTTATCGTGGCCTTAACAGGTGCTGTTATGACTATGCCAGGATTGCCAAAATCACCAGCTGCAGAAAGAATTGACGTTGATGAAGAAGGAAATATCACAGGTCTCTTCTAGCGTTAATTTAATTACATTAACAGAAAATGATTATCTTGTGTCGGACTGGAGTGGGGGTAAAACCAAAGAATTGTACTTACGTCCACAGACCAGCAAGTATTTAATTAATGATTTCGATTACCGGATTTCCAGTGCCACAGTCGAACAAGATTCGACCACCTTTACTTCCTTGCCAGGATATAAACGGATTATTCTGCCGTTAAAAGGGGAGTTAGCTTTAGAACATGAACAAAAACGAGTTAGTTTAGTACCTTATCAACAACATGCTTTTGATGGCGGTATAGAAACAAAAAGCTATGGAAAGTGTATTGATTTCAATCTAATCTACCGTCGCAATTTCCACGGGGAAATTATCCCGATTCGTCATCAACAGTCATTCGAGTTGGATAAAGGAATAGATATCGTTTGTTATTTCTTAACTGACTGCACATTTGAATATCGTGATCCAGTTGAATCTCTTCAAAAAGAACTTCATGAAAATGAAACTTTAATAGTTAATTCAGTCAAGCAGAAATCAAAGCTAACTATTTCAAAAAATGAAACAGATACCACGGAAGTATTGGCACTGTTAGTTTTAATTGACAAAAATGATAAGACTGTTACTTGAGTTCTTAGAAAAAAGAGGTGCGTATTAATGGACGCTGAAGAAAAAGTTCTCGGGACCACAGGTGCGAGTGCATCTGAATTAGACAAAGTAGGGACGGAGCTAGAAAAAGACAAATTTAGTCTCAGTGGAGCCACACTATACGGAATCAATGCCGTTATCGGTTCAGGAATTTTCCTGTTGCCACGTGATATTTATAAAGATCTGGGACCAGCTTCACTACTTGCAATGATTGTTGACGTGTTATTAGTTTTGATGTTGGCGGTTTGTTTCGCCGAAGTTTCAGGTTACTTCTCCAAAAACGGTGGGGCTTTCCAATATTCCAAGACCGCTTTTGGTGATTTCGTCGGGTTCAACGTCGGAATCCTCGGTTGGTTTGTAACAATCGTTGCCTGGGCTGCGATGGCGGCCGGTTTTGCCAAATTATTGATCCAAACATTCCCATCACTCGAAGGGAAAAACACGCTGATCAGTATTACCTTAGTTTTACTTTTATCAATTATTAACAGTACTGGTATTAAGACTTCAAAAATCTTCACAATTACAATTACGATTGCTAAATTGATTCCAATTGTGGCCTTTACACTCTTTGGAATTTTCTTCATCAAACACGGAATCAACGGTGGAAACTTTACACCATTCCTCCAATTGAGTCCTGGTATGTCGCTATCTAAAGCGATGGCTTCAACTTCACTAACAGTTTTCTACGCTTTTATCGGATTTGAAGCTTTGCCAATCGTTGCTGGTGAAATGAGAAATCCTAAGAAAAACGTTCCTAAGGCTATTATGGGTTCAATCAGTATCGTTTCATTCTTATACTTCATGATTATCGCCGGAACAATTGCCATGCTTGGTACAGGAATTTTACAAAGTAATGCGCCAGTTCAAGATGCCTTCGTTGACATGATTGGACCAGCTGGTAAATGGATCATCTCCATCGGTGCTTTGATTTCCATTGCCGGTCTTAACATGGGTGATTCAATGATGATCCCAAGATACGGAGCTTCCATTTCTGATGAGGGCTTGTTACCAAAAGCTATTGGTAAGAAGAACAAAAAAGGTGCTCCAATCGTAGCGATTGTCTTCTCAGGTTTAGTTACAATTGCCTTTCTATTAAGTGGTTCATTTGAACAATTAGCTGAATTAAGTGTTGTTTTCAGATTCTTCCAATACATTCCAACTGCTATTGCCGTAATCGTTTTACGCAGAAAGAAAATGGACAACGTACCAGCTTTCAAATTACCATTGGGACCAGTTATTCCAATTATTTCGGTTATCGTAAGTATTTGGATGGTTGCCGCAGCAAATCCAATCAACCTTATTGCCGGCGTGATTGGTGTCATTGTTGCTAGTGGATTATATTTCTTAATGAATCGTTCAAAAACTTCTGTTTCAGAAGATTAATTTAAAAAAATTCAGTACGGGGGAAATGAGAAATGACTAAAAATATTGTATTAGATGGGAACAGTTTGACTCTAGAGGATGTTGTTGCAGTCGCAAGAAAAAATGCTCCAGTCTCAATCGCTCCAGAAGCTGAAGAAGCTATCAATGCTTCACGTAAAATTATTGATGATATTGTTAAAGAAAAACGCGTTGTTTACGGTGTTAACACTGGATTCGGTTCACTTTGTAATGTAAGTATTTCTCAAGAAGATACCGAACAATTACAAGAAAACCTGATCAGAACTCACTCTTCAGGTTACGGTGATCCACTTTCAGAAGAAACTGTTCGTGCCATCATGTTGATTCGTGTTAACTCATTAGTTAAAGGTTATTCCGGAATTCGTTTAAGTACTGTTAAAGCTCTACTAGGGATGCTAAATGCTGGGGTTCACCCATTCATTCCTGAAAAAGGCTCACTTGGAGCATCTGGAGATTTAGCTCCATTGGCACATATGGTCTTACCACTATTAGGTTTAGGTAAAGCTTATTACAAGGGAGAATTACTACCAGGTAAAACTGCTATGGAACGCGCTGGTCTAGAAGTAATTCGTCTCAGTGCTAAAGAAGGACTAGCTTTCATCAACGGAACAACTGTCCTAACAGCCATCGGGGCTTTAGCAACTTATGACTCAATCCAATTGTTGAAATTATCAGATATTGCCGGAGCTTTGTCACTAGAAGTTCACCAAGGCATTTCCAGTCCATTTGAAGAAAACTTACACACGATTCGCCCACAAAGTGGACAACTAGCAACTGCTAGAAATATTCGCCGCCTAATTGAAGGCAGTACTTTGATTGGTGAAGCAACACCAGATCACGTTCAAGATCCATATACTCTTCGTTGTATTCCACAAATTCATGGTGCAAGTAAGGATACAGTCGCATACGTTAAGAAGAAAGTTGAAATTGAAATCAACTCAGTAACTGACAATCCAATCATCACTCATGAAGGTAAAGTTATTTCAGGTGGTAACTTCCACGGTGAACCAATGGCTCAACCATTCGACTTCTTAGGAATCGACGCTTCAGAAATCGGTAACGTTTCCGAAAGACGTGTTGAACGCCTAGTAAATACTCAATTGAGTAAATTACCATCATTCTTAGTTAAATATCCAGGACTAAACTCCGGATTCATGATCACACAATATGCTTGTGCTTCATTAGCATCAGAAAACAAGATCCTAGCACATCCAGCCAGTGTCGACTCAATTCCATCATGTGAAAACCAAGAAGACTTCGTAAGTATGGGAACAACAGCCGCAAGAACAGCCAGAGATATCGTGGACAACTCCAAGAGAATCGTAGCCACAGAAATCATGGCAGCTTGCCAAGCCTTAGACCTAAGTGAAAGAACAAGTGGCTTAGGAAAAGGAACTAAACCAGCTTATGAAACATTCAGAAAAGCCGTAGACTTTATCGAACATGATAAAGATATCGAAATTTACGACGAATTGAATAAAGCTACAGAAACATTGACAGACGATAGTTTGTTAGAAGCTGTGGAGAAAGAAGTTAGTTTGGATATTGAATTCTAGGGGCCGAAGGCAGAGCGTGTAACAGGCCCGCTTAGGACTCGACAGATAGCCTAGCTTCACGAATTGCACGCCGTACTTTGCGGGCGATTTGGGAAGCGTAGCTATATGCCGAGTCCTGGCCTGTGGGACGCGTTTTAGCTATATCGCCAAGAACCATGGTTATAAAAAAACAGAAAAACCGCCATCCCAAAAAGGAACAACGGTTATCTAAAAAAGAAATCAAAGTTTTTTTCAAACTCCAATCCCAACTACCCCCCAAAAAAAGAGGTGAAATCAATGTCAAAGACCCAAACATGGCAAGACATCGTCTCTAAACTAACAGTTTGTCTGATTTACGCCATCCTGTACGCCATCGCCTTAAATTTTTTCTGGCAACCAGGGCACATTTATGCCGGTGGACTGACGGGTATTTCACAAATAATAGTTACCTTATTGGACAAAGCAGGATCGATCAATCTTTCATTTTCAATCATTTATTATTTGTTGAACATACCGATGATTTTACTGGCTTGGTTTAAGATCAATCACAAATTCGTTATCTTCACGATTGTCGCCGTAACTTTTGCTTCGATTTCAACCTCGATCATGCCCCATATGGTACTGATCAAAGATCCAACCATCTGTGCGGTCTTTGGTGGGGTCATTAATGGCTATTCATTAGGTTTAGCGTTAAAAAATGGTATTTCTACTGGGGGAATGGACGCGTTAGTCGTTACTTTAAGGCAGTTGACCGGACAAAGTGTTGGCGTGATTTCGATGATACTAAACGGCGTTATTATGCTTGCTGCCGGGTATTTATTCGGTTGGCCTTACGCTTTTTACAGTTTAGTTTCAATTTTCGTCAGTGGAAAAGTTACTGACTTAGTATACGTCAAGCACCGCAAGGTTCAGGTAATGATCATCACCCAAAAACCTGATGAAGTGGCGGCTGCTTTGCAAGAAAAACTTACGCGGGGAATCACCGTTATGCCAGCTTATGGAGCGTACAAAAATGCTTCACAAAATGTTTTGATCACCGTTATAACGTTCTATGAGATGGAAATCTTGGATGAGATTATGAAACGAGTCGACCCCAAGGCCTTTGTCAGTGTTTCTCAAGACATCATGATCTTGAGTGAATTCAAGGACAACGATATTGTTTAGTTTCAGTTAATAAAAATTTCAGAGTAGGAAACAAAGCGTCAAGTGTCAAAAGATGGGATGTTGCTTTTGGACGAAGGGAACTTTATCCGCGGTTTTGTTTTCGCATTCGCTGCATGACACATGTAGCAGCTCTAAAGGGAGATGCTCAAAATGGAAAAAAAGATTAGTGTTTACTCGATTTCAACAATGGGATTATTAGTCGCTTTGATGATTGTGTTGTCACAAGTATTTGGCTTTGAAACACAATTGATCAAAATCACCTTCGATTTTATTCCACAGTTAGTTTTAGCTAGTTTATTTGGACCTTTCTGGACAGGGATGTGTGCCGTCGTAGCTGACTTGATCGGTTCAACTCTTTTAGGCAAGGGAGCTTTCTTTATCGGCTTCACGTTGAATTCCTTTATTTCCGGTTGGTTGTATGGAAAATTCTTCTATAAAAAGGAAATCACTTTAAAGAGTGCCTTCACCTGTGTCTTGCTCAACACCATTATCATCAGTCTGTTCCTCACCCCACTTTGGCTGTCGATCATGTACAATATCCCATTTACCGACCCTAAATTGTGGGCCATCAGAATCGTCAAAGCCATTATTATGTTAGTAGTTCAAACCGGTGTGATTGTTTTCTTTGGAAAAGCCGTTCCATTCAAATCAATTGCCCACAGATACATTGCTAGATAGGGGGATTTGCAGATGTATGAAACAGGTGATGAAGCAATAGGTTGGATCGATTCGCGGACTAAACACGGATCTCGTCCCGGATTGATTCGAGTAAAAGAGTTATTGAGATTAGTAGGTAATCCCGAAGATGATGTCAAAAGTATTCACATTGCTGGAACTAATGGCAAAGGGTCGACCGTTATGTATTTGCGAGTTTTGCTGGAACAAAAAAATCTAACCGTCGGAACCTTCACATCACCTTATATCGAAAGTTTTTACGAACGAATCGTCATCAATGGCCAACCGATACCAGAGAAAGATTTCGTTACTCTAACCAATAAATTTGCCCCACTCGTGGAAAAAATGGATAGTGAAGATAGCTTTTCTGGCATCACGCAATTTGAGATCCTGACCGCGATGGCCTTTGATTACTTCAAAAATCGTGTCGATATTGCCATCATTGAAACTGGAATTGGTGGCTTGTTAGACAGTACCAATGTAGTAAAACCAGAACTTTGTGCCATTACCACGGTTGGCTTAGACCACGTTGACATTTTAGGAGACACTTTAGAAAAAATCGCTGAACAAAAAGCTGGCATTATCAAACGAAACATTCCGATAGTTTCTGGAAATATCCCAAGTAATGCCCAAAAAGTGATTCAGACAGCAGCTAAAAAAGTTCATGCTCCGAGCTTGCTTTGGAAAGAAGATTACGAAACAAAATATTTAGGCTTCAAAGATCAATTTGAGATGTTCAACTTTCAAAACCAATACATTAAACTCCAAAATTTAAAAACTCCTCTCACCGGACATCAACAAGTTGAAAATGCGGCCGTAGCTTTGGAATTATTCTACCTATATTGTCAAAGCCACAAATATTCGTTTGACGAATCGCAGATCCAACAAGGACTGTCAAAAGTCTTTTGGCCAGCCAGAATGGAAGTAGTTAGTCAAAATCCCTTGGTAATTATGGACGGAGCGCACAACCCACATGCCATAAAACGCCTCAAGGACAATATCTTGACCGAGTATCAAGATAAACGAATCCATATTCTCTTTTCAGCCATTACGACGAAGAATATCGATTCAATGTTAAAAGACCTCCTCACCATACCTCAGTTGGATTTCACATTAACAACCTTCGATTATCCAAATGCGCTGTCGTTAACTGATTATCAAAATTTTGACGGGATTACGATTGATTCGAATTGGCAACAAGCCTTAGAAAACAAACTAAGTCAAATGGGAGAAGCAGACGTTTTGTTTGTTACTGGTTCGTTGTACTTTGTTTCGCAAGTTCGTGATTTTATTAAGAAATAGAGATGATTTTGTATCAAAAAGCCTCGCAAAAAATGCGAGGCTTTTTATGGTTCAAATTTCAAATATTTTTTTGTAAGCAGAATGATAAATTTACTTATCATATAAAGGTTGGTAATAGATTCTGTTATTCACAACAATTAATTGACTTTATTTTTAATGAGTTAAAAAAGGATCCAGAATATATAATTCTGAATCTTAAGAAGGCACTAAAAAAAAGATAACCCCAGGGGCAAAGGAATTCTAAGTTTTCACTTACTCCCATTCGGGAACCCAGCCTTATCCATCACGAGTTATCTTTAATAAATATAATATAGCAATTTACATTTTATTTGTAAATAACGCACGATTTTGAAAATTGTCAATACTTATGTATTTGGGAAAATTGTAGTTGAAATAATTTAATCTTCCAAATCTGATAGTTTCTTGAAGTCTTCGTCGCTCAAATTTACGTTGGCAGCGTTTAGGTTGTCTTTCAAGTGATCGACTGAACTTGTTCCAGGAATTGGTAAGATATTCTTTGAACGTTTCAATAACCAAGCTAAAGCAATTTGGGCAGGACTTGCGTTGTACTTCTTAGCAATATCTTCTAGGGGACTATTGCTCTTGGCTAAATTACCAGTATCTAGTGGGAACCATGGTAGAAAGGCGATGTTGTTTTCGGCTGTGTAGTCGACAATTTCATCGTCATTTTTGTGATGGCCGACGTTGTACATGTTTTCAACGGCATCAATTTTAGCTACTTTTTGAGCAGCCTTTAGTTCGTCTAGTGAAACTTGACTGATACCGATATGCTTGATCTTACCCTCATCTTGCATCTTCTTTAGTTCACCGACTTGATCTTCAATGGGAACATGAGAATCGATTCGGTGTAAGAATAGCAAGTCTTCGTGGTCACGGTTGAACATTCTTAGTGATAACTCAACTTCTTGGCGAAGATAGGCAGGAACACCAACAGGAATCCATTCGTTTTCACCAGTTCTAACTTGACCGACTTTATCAGAAATGAAAATTTTATCTGAATCAGAATATTCACTTAAAGCCTTAGCTAAATATGAGTCAGCCGTCCAAGGACCGTATGAATCGGCCGTATCAATAAAGTTTACGCCTAGATCAAAGGCATGTTTGATCAAATCAACTGCGTGATCAGGATCTTTGTATGGTCCCCAAACTCCTTTACCAGTGAGTTGCATAGTGCCATAACCGAGACGATTGACGACGAAATCTTTATCAAATTCAAAAGTACCAGCATTTTTTGCGTTTATATCGGACATTAATAAATTCCTCCTGTAAAACTTATTTACAGTTAAACCGTAATCAATTTAATAATTTTATACAAACATTTGCTCCAAAGTAGACAGATGATATTGTTGAAAAGTAGTTTTGTAGGGTTCTATATCAAATTAAAATAATTAAAGAATAATAATAGGTTGAAACGTACTCAGACAGTTATGAGTATTATGAATAGAATTGTATCCGTTTCAGAATTTATAGCAGTAGCCGCAAAGAATCGGATCTAGTCTGGAGCAACAGCTCTGGGAAATGCTCAGCCGTGAAATTCTTGTTGGCGATTTATCGCTTACAAGAAGGCCAATCTTGGAGATTACGCGTACTTTGCGTAAGCTTCAAGTTGTGCCCACAGCGTTCCAGCGTTTCCCAGAGCTGTTGCGGAAGACGGCATCAACCCTCAATTAAATATTTTTATAAATCTCTTATATAATAATTTCTATATAATAAACGTACTTTTTTGAAATCAGTAAAAAATAGTGGTAACATTATATAACTTTAATTTAAGAGGTTATTATGACAGATAAATCGAAGATTAATGAACTAGACGAAAAGAAAATTGAACAAGCACATTTAGACGATGTGGTTGAGAAGATTAAAAAGTCTGAGGGTCAACTCCAAGAACACATGGAAGTTGCCGAAGAAGATTTAAAAGTTATCAATAATGCTTTTGATGACATTCACTTAGGAATGGATGGAGATGCCATTTCGATGGATGCGGCACTTTCAATTCATCAGCAGCAACAAATGTTGGATGAACGTAATAATAGTTGGCAACAATCCAAACAACGCTTAGGAATCTTGCGGAAATTGGAGAAGAATCCTTTCTTTGCTAGACTTGATTTTCAAGAGAAGGGCGAACCGAAAAAGGAAACAGTCTACATTGGCTTGAGTTCGTTCACAGATAAGAATGATCATTTCTTAGTTTACGATTGGCGGGCACCGATTTCTTCTATCTATTATGATGGAAAATTAGGCGAAGTTACTTACATGACACCTGATGGTGAACAAGAAGTTAACCTTTATTTGAAACGTCAATTTTTAGTTGAAAATGGTCAGATCAGAGCCTACTTTGATACCCAAGAGACCATTGGTGACCAAATGCTTTTGGAAGTCTTAGACGGTAAATCCTCGACGCATATGAAAGGAATCGTTAAGACCATTCAAAAGGAACAAAATAAGATTATTCGTGACACCAAGTCCAAACTCTTATTTGTTCAAGGGGCAGCTGGTTCCGGTAAGACTTCAGCCATCTTGCAACGAATCGCCTTTCTACTATATAGATACCGTGGGACGTTGACATCTAGTCAAGTGGTTATGTTCTCACCTAACTCACTGTTTAACGATTACATCAAAGACGTTTTGCCTGAAATGGGTGAACAAAATATGGTGCAGATGACTTACAAGCAATTTTTAGCTCGTCGTTTGCCTAATTTAAAAGTTGAAAGTTTGTCGGAACAATTCGAAACAGTTGTCGATACTGACAATAAAGCCGTTGCCAAGTTCGTCTCCGATATTGAATTTTTCAAAGTTTTGACGAACTATAGCAAATTGTTGAACCAAAGTGGGATGGCCTTCAAGGATATCAAATTCCAAGGCAAAGTCTTCATTCCTAAAGAAAAGATTCAAGAAATCTACTATAGTTATGGACCTCAATACAACCTCGGCAATCGACTAGATGCGACCGTTGACCGCTTGATCAAGATGTTGCATCGTAAAATGGGAGCGGAAATGCGCTCCAAGTGGGTTTCGGAACGTATCGAAAACTTAGATAAAGAACAGTTGCAGGCGCTTTATAACGCTGCCGACCAAGAATTTAAAAATGGCGATGAAGAAAGAAAATTCTTAGCTCGAAAAATCGTTGCCTATACAATGCAAGGAGTTTACAAGCACATCAAACGCCTGCGCTTCTTGAACGTCGCCAGCAACTATTTGAATTTCCTCAAGGCTGTGCCAAAAATTGTTGAATTGGATAAATATTCAATAACTGTCACGCAATGGCAAAAGTATGTCGATGACTTTATCAAGAATTTCAATAACAAACAGATCTCAATGAATAACTTGAGTCCTTATCTTTATTTATATGACCTAGTTACTGGACGTCATGGAGAACTCGATATGAAGTTTGTCTTCATCGACGAAATTCAAGACTACACACCATTCCAATTGGCTTATATGAAGTACAAATTCCCTCGAGCACGTTACACGATGTTAGGGGATTTGAATCAGTCGATCTTCACAAAAAAGAACAGTCAAACCTTACTTTCTGAAGCGCAAAGTTTATTCGAAGCCGATGAAACGCGAGTTGTTCAATTGGTTCACTCATATCGTTCAACTAAACAGATCACCGACTTTACTAAAGCCATTTTGACCAATGGTCAAAAGATTGAACCATTCAATCGTGAAGGTGATTTGCCTAACTTGTTACAAGCTGATAATTTAGAAACTTCAATTCAACAAGTTATCGGACAATTAAAGGAAAATGATCAGCGTAATTACACGACCGCTATCATCGCTAAGACTTTAGAAGATGCGACAAAGCTGAATGAATTACTTCAAAATAGTGGCGTGAAAACTACCTTAATTCGTTCCGAAAATCAGCGTTTGGCCACAGGGACAATTGTCTTGCCATCATTCTTGGCCAAAGGATTGGAATTCGATGCGGTCATCATGTGGGATGCTTCCAAAGACAAATTTGAGACTGACGAACAACAATTGGTCTACACGATTGCCTCCAGAGCGATGCACAAGTTGACTATCACTTCGATTGGTGAATTGTCACAATTATTGCAACGAGTACCGGAAAAATATTATGTGGAATAAAAAAACTCTCACGCAATTTTGCGTGAGAGTTTTTACTACGACTAATTTAAAATATCTTTGAAGAAATCCACTGTCATATCGAAAAGTGGCTTAAAAATAGCCAATCCCAATAGGAACAAATCCACAAATAGTAGATCAAGCATCCATGTAACCGACATGGAAGTTGTCATGTGGAAGTAAAGTGCAAATAATCCTAGGAATATAGCCACGAAAACAAAGATATAAGTAATGACTAGTCGTGTGATTCTTTCTGATGTGGTTTCTTTATTTTTCATGGCACTTCTCCTCCCTAAATGTTAAACATAGTCTTCTGTTAACGCTTTCATTATAACATTTTCCCAACCGCCTGAAGTTAAAACTTGCAATTAAGTTATCAAAATAGCTATAGTTGAGAGTATTGTAATCAAATTGCATAAAGAGAGATTAAAAAGATTGGAGATGAGATTGTGACCCAGTCAACTTACTGGAATCGCATTGCTCAAAAAGCAAAAGAAGAGGGACGTCCATTTTTTAGTTTGGCACCAATGGAAGCTGTCACCGGTTCAGTTTTTCGTCGCGTTGTGATGAAAGCTAGCGCCCCGGATGTTTTTTATACAGAATTCACCAACGCTTTAGCTATCACACATCCATTAGCCAAAGAATCGACCAAAGGTCGCTTGTACATTGATCCCAAAGAAGATCCCAAACCAATAGTTCAATTATGGGGAAATTCAGGTGAGGATTTTGCCAAAGCGGCTGTCGAAGTGAGGAAACAAGGTTACCAAGCAATCGACATCAACACTGGTTGCCCGGACATTGCGGTAATCAAGAATCATAGTGGAAGTGATTTGATCCGCCATTTTGATACGACTAAAGAAATTATTGAAGGCGCTCGTACTGCCGGACTACCAGTCAGCGTCAAAACTCGCTTAGGATTCAGTGAACTCTCTGAATATAAAACCTGGATTCCTTTTTTACTAGAACAAGACATTCCCGTTTTAACCGTCCACGTTCGGACTAAAGAGGAAATGAGTAAAGTGCCAGCTCACTACGAATTGATCGACGATTTAGTCAAGATGCGTGACGAAATTGCCCCCGATACGCTGCTACAAATTAACGGCGATATCATGGATTATCAAGAGGGAATCAAATTAGCCCAAGAACATCCTGGTGTCGACGGAATTATGATTGGTAGAGGAATTTTCTCCAATCCATTCGCCTTCGAAAAAGAACCTCAAGAACATTCCAGTGAAGAACTTTTAAACTTGTTACGTTATCAACTAGATTTGTATGATGAGTTTGTAGCTAAAGGAATTCCCGGACACTTCGCACCACTACAAAGATTTTTCAAAATTTACGTTCGAGGGATGAAGCACGCCGCTGAAATCAGAAATGATTTGATGCAAACAAAGACAACCGATGATGCAAGAAAAGTAATCACAAAAATAGAAAATCACGAGTACTAATGTTGGGTGGGTTAAGTATGCCGTCCTCCGCAACAAACTCGATTTTGGCTGGAACGTACTGGGCACGACTTGAAACTACCGCAAAGTGCGCGGCATTTCCAAGCTCGGCCTTTCACTAAACGCTAAAGCGTTAAGTGAAATTTCAGTACTGAGCCAAATCGAGTTTGTTACTCCGGACTAAATTTTGGTTCTATTGTTTATTTGCGTTCCGTTTGTTTAGGAATAGAAGTTCTATTTTGAGCTTGCTAGTTTTCGGGAATGAATAGTAAGCCCGTAAAAAGAAACGTATCCAAACAATAAAGCAGTTTTGTGCTCAATCGAATAGAAGTCCTATTCATTTTAAAATCCATTGAGAAATCGCAAAGAATCGGATCTAGTCTGGAGCAACATCTGGGAAATGCTCAGCCGTGAAATTCTTGTTAATGCTTTAGCATTTACAAGAAGACCAATCTTGAAGACAATTTTCGGGCTTAAAAATTGGCTCCAAGTTGCGTCCACAGCGTTCCAGCGTTTCCCAGATGTTGCGGAAGACGGCACTCTAACACAAACTAAAATATAGAAATAAAATAAAAAGATGGCTTAGCAATCTAATTTACAGATTACTAAACCATCTTTTTTTTAGCTGAAACGAGTTACACAAGAGCAACTCCCTCCTAGATAACAAAATTTCAGGAATCACTCGCAAAGTGCGACGAGCAATTTCTGAAATTACGTTATCCTCCGGGAGCTGACCGCTCTTATTCCACTCTCTATTTTTTTAGCTGAGCAATGTCAAAGTTACTCTGTTCAAGCGTTTTGATAGCTCGAACAACTTTTGATAAGTTGGATCTTTTTGGTACATTGAAATTTTATCCTTCAGTTGCTTTTGTTCGAACTGGGAGAAATAGAATTTCAGGTCGTGATTTCCGTAAAGTGTTGCCAGTAGTGCAAATGATTCAGGAGAAATCTTGTCCGAAGTCAGGATTTCCTTTCTCAAGTCAGCAACTAATTCACGTTTGACACTGCGATTAGGTAAATAATTGTTAGTTTTGAAAACTAGGCCGGTCACTGCTTTGGTCACATCGACTTTGTTGACTAGTGAGTCACCGATTTCATTGTAGATGATTCGGGTGATTTTTTCGTTCGTGGCCATGGCTCTTAAAACGTGAGTAACACTTTTACCTTGGTTCTTGTTGATGATCTGGAAAAACTCGTTTAAATATGTCTTGTCGTCAGGCAAAACCCTATTAATGATGACACTATTGTCGGTTAGGTCGATGATATCGTTGATTGCTAAGTCGAAAAATGAGCTCTCAGCTAAATATGCGCGACGTCTGGTATTCTTAAAGATCCGGATGCTACCTTTTTCATTACACGATAAAATAAAATATTTTTGAGGAATATTTAAATCCATAAAGTGCTCCTTTAATTCGACACCAACTCATTGGCCAGTGTTGCTTTAATTTCTGGTATTAATTCGTCTTCTAAAAGATTATATCCTAGTTTACTAAAGTGCAAACCGTCTGCCTGTAGTAATTTGTCCAGATTATTACAGTTTGCCATAATATGAAGCAAATCAATATACGATACGTCTAGTTGCTTACTTAAATGTTCGCATACTAACTCAAATTGCAGTTGGCGCGTCCATGGTTTGGTGGGATTTTTCTTCCAATCAGTGAACGGAGGGGAAAGTAAAATAACCTTTTGATGACCGAGCGTTTCAATCATGTGGGTTAGATTAGCCGCAAATTTACCAGGCTTGATTTCATCATTTATCGAAATATCATTGACACCGAACCCTAAAATAACTGCTTTAGGATGCAGCTTCTTCACACGATCGACACGTGTCATAGCATTATTGGTTTTGTAGTCGGCAATCGACATATTAATAACTTCATACCCAGGAAAGTCCTTGCGAATCCGCTTAGCCAACGTATCGTAAGCTTTGCCATCGATCAGACCCATCAGAGTGAAGTCACCAAATAATACTATTCTTTTCATATATTTTGTCCTTTGTAAAAAAGTTCTATACTATACTAGAATACCAGAAAATAAATAAAAGTTAATTACTATATTAGGTAGGTTTAACAATATGCAGAGTTTAACTAACTATGACGAGTTCTCAAGAAAAGAATGGGAAAACTTTCATGGTGAATATAAGAAACAAGCCATCACGGATGGAGAATTGCGTAAGATCAAATCATTAGATGACGAAATTTCAATTGACGACGTGCGTTCGATTTATGCACCGATTCGACATCTTTTACATATTTACTTAAAAAATTATCGTAAATTAACCAAATTGAAGAACGAATTTTTAAATAATGAAACGCGAAAAGTTCCCTTTATCATTGGAGTCTCTGGTTCAGTGGCAGTCGGCAAAAGTACTACCGCTAGACTGTTGAAAATTATGCTAGAAAGAGCTTATCCACAGTATAAAGTTTCTCAGATGACGACTGACGGTTTTTTGTATCCTAGTAAAGTTTTAAAAGAACGTAATTTAATGGGCAAAAAAGGTTTTCCGGAAACTTATGACATGCAAAAGCTGTTGGATTTCTTAGGTGAAGTCAAAACTAAAGGCGGCAAGATCAAATATCCGCTCTATTCACATAATATTTACGATATTATTCCTGGTAAGTACGAGGAATTGGACAATCCGGACATCTTGATTGTGGAAGGGATCAACGTTTTGCAATTGCCGCATAATGAGCAAATTTATGTGAGTGATTTCTTTGACTTCTCTATCTATATTGATGCCGAAGTGGCTGATGTTGAAGAGTGGTTCTTGGATCGATTCGAGACGTTGCTTAACTTGGCACACAATGACCCGAATAGTTATTATTATCAATTCACCCAGATTCCGGAAACTGAAGCGATGGAGATGGCAAAAAATGTTTGGGAAACGATCAACTATCCCAATTTGCGTGATTACATCAAGCCGACGATGAACCGAGCTGATTTGATTTTACACAAGTCGAGTGACCATCAGATCGATAAAATTTATCTAAGAAAATATTAAGCGTATACAATATATGACATGGAACCAAATTTCGTATACAATAGAATAAATAAAAAAAGTGGGGGAAATTGATTTGAGCAAGCAATGGCCTGATGCTGATAGCATCATTGTTCTAGACTACGGTAGTCAATACAATCAATTGATTACGCGTAGAATCAGAGATATCGGTATATACTCTGAATTACTACCAAATACTATTACTGCTGAAGAAGTTAAAGAAATCAATCCTAAAGGTATTATCCTTTCTGGTGGACCAGATAGTGTCTACGATAAGGGTGCCTTTTCAATCGACCAAGACATTTACAAGCTAGGTATTCCTATCTTAGGTATTTGTTACGGTATGCAATTGATGTCTTATAACCTTGGCGGTAAAGTCGAATCAGCAAGTAACCGTGAATATGGTCACGCTGATATCGAAGTAACTGATAAAGACGCCGTATTATTCAAAGACTTACCTGAAAAGCAATACGTTTGGATGAGTCATGGTGACCTCGTTAAAGAAGCTCCAAAAGGCTTCAAAGTGGTTGCTACAAGTAAGAATGCGCCTATTTCATCAATTGCTGACGACGAACGCAAGATGTATGGTGTGCAATTCCATACAGAAGTTAGAAACACTGAATTCGGTTCAGAAATTTTGAAGCATTTTGCTTTTGATGTGTGTGAAGCAGAAGCTAACTGGTCAATGGATGATTTCATCGATCAACAGATTCAAAAAATTCGTGAAACCGTCGGTGACAAGAAGGTCCTACTTGGTTTATCAGGTGGTGTTGACTCTTCTGTTGTTGGTGTTTTACTACACAAAGCTATCGGTACACAATTGACAAGTATCTTCGTTGATCATGGACTTTTGAGAAAGAACGAAGCTCAACAAGTTATGGACAGCTTGGAAGGTAAGTTTGGTTTGAACATCATCAAAGTTGATGCTCAAAAACGTTTCCTAGACAAACTTGCTGGTGTAAGTGATCCAGAAAAGAAACGTAAGATTATCGGTAACGAGTTTATCCAAGTGTTTAACGATGAAGCTCAAAAGCTTGATGGTATTGACTTCTTAGCACAAGGTACACTTTATACTGACGTTATCGAAAGTGGTACAAGTACTGCTCAAACAATTAAATCTCACCATAACGTAGGTGGACTTCCAGAAGACATGCACTTCAAGTTGATTGAACCACTTCGTACATTGTTCAAGGATGAAACCCGTGAATTAGGTGAAAAATTAGGTATGCCACACGAATTAGTATGGCGCCAACCATTCCCAGGCCCAGGTCTTGGAATCCGTGTTATCGGTGAAGTTACTGAAGACAAGTTACAAATCGTCCGCGATAGTGACTGGATTCTCCGTGACGAAATCGCCAAAAACGGCCTAGACGAAGAAATCTGGCAATACTTCACAGTCTTACCAGGAATTCGTTCAGTTGGTGTTATGGGTGATGGAAGAACTTATGATTACACAATCGGTATCCGTGCCGTTACATCTATTGATGGGATGACAGCCGACTTCGCTAAGATTCCTTGGGATGTACTTCAAAAGATCTCAACAAGAATCGTAAACGAAGTAGACCATGTCAACCGTGTAGTTTATGATATTACTTCTAAGCCGCCCGCAACAATCGAGTGGGAGTAGACTTCTAATAAAAATAAGAGCATCTCTGATTAATTTCAGGGATGTTTTTTGTATTGTAATTTTGTAATACTATAAACTAAAGATTGAAAGCGAATCAATCGTAATATTTGAGATACAAGATTATGATTAATAGGGAATTCTAGAATTCGTAAACTATTTTATCCGTTTTTTACTCACTGTGTGATACTATTTGAGTATAAAGCGGATTTTTGGACTGAGGTGAAATAAATGAACCAAAAGGATGAGATTATTGAATACTTGAACAAGAATGGTGGTCAAATCACATCTAAAACAGTTAATTCAATGGGTATCTCGCCTAGAGTGTTACGCAACATGTATGCTCATGGACAGCTTGAAAGATTAGCGCCAGGTGTTTATATCGATCCATTCGAATTTGGCGATGATATTGCTGCACTACAGTACAACCTTTCAAAAGGTATTTTCTTCAAGGACACAGCACTTTTTCTTTATGGAATGATTGATCGAACGCCAAGTATTTATGAAATGAATTTCCCGTTACCATATGCATATAGTACAAAAACCGATGCGCCAATTAAGATTTATCGGCAAAGAAAGGAGCTTTATGAAATTGGTATAACAACAACTGAAACCCCTGGGGGGCACTTGGTTAAGACTTACAATGTGGAGCGCACCTTGTGTGATATTCTGCGAACGCGAGATAGGTCTGATGCTGAGACAATTAAACAAGCCATGAATAGTTACATTCATCGGAGAGGAAAAAATCTCCATCAATTAATGACGTATGCAAGAATATTTAAAGTGGAAGAAGAGATTAGAATGTATATGGAGGTTTTACTGTGAAATTTGAATTTACTGATCAAAAGCAATTTTTGGCTAGAATCAGAAAACTGGCAAAGGAAAGAAAAATCACACCACAGATTATGCTGCAAGAGATTGTTTTGGATGACCTGATTGACCGAATCTCTAATTCACCTTATCAAAATAATCTCATACTGAAAGGTGGCTTCTTGATTGCATCTCTAATTGGGACTGACACTCGTTCAACACGTGATGTTGATACCTCAATTATTGGCTTACCAGTTACAGAGGACAAGATGAAAAGTGTGTTTCAAGAAATATGTGTGATTGAATTACCTGATGATATCATCAAATTATCAATTGTTAAAATCGGTGAAATTAGGGAAGATGATGAGTATTCTGGTTACAGGATTCATATACGTGCACAAATCTATACCACACGTGTTGATGTTAAAATTGATATATCAACTGGAGATGTGATTACCGAGTACGCTATCCAATATGGATACAAAATGATACTTGAGAATCGGACTGTCCAGATTATGGCGTACACAGTTGAAACAATAATTGCTGAAAAGTTGGAGACAATTGTTAGTCGGGCAGAAGCTAACACACGATTGAAGGATTTTTATGATTTGTATTTGCTTGATTGTCAGGAGAAGGTTGAAATAAGGTATGACATATTGAAAAAAGCGATGCAAGCAACTTCTGAAAAACGAGAAACAACTCATCAATTAGATACTTATACTTCGACATTAACGGCTCTTAAAGCAAGCCCAAGTCTACAAAGATTATGGATTAATTATCAAAAGTCCAATGAATATGCACATGGAATTGATTTTCGAGCAACTTGTGATGCGGCAATTGATCTTGTTAAAAAGTCTGGACTTGAGCAACAAATATGATTTTGGAGATAATGATATTTACTGTAGAAGCAATTATTAACTAAAGGTTGAAAAGTTAATATATTAAAATAACCCCGGATTGTCGGGATTTTATTGCAAAGTATAACCTTTAGATTTATCTCTTGTTACATTTCTATCAAAAGATGTGGTGGCTTTTGATAATCTAACATCTAATTTTCCAGATAAAGAATAGACTGTATTATTAGTACCATATTGAATACCATCTTTAATAATTGAAATTTCGTCTTTAAATCTATTTTCTTTATGATACATAATGGCCAATTTGGTGGCTGCTTTTTCACTCATTAATTTTACTATGGAAAGCCATTCTTTTTCTGCTCTATCCCATTCTCCCTGTTTATAAAAAAGATCACCTAGAAAGTAATGTGGTAAAACCCTATTCAAAACTTTATCATCATGTATAATTTTCGGATCGTTATATATAGAATAGTCATGTTTAATATTTAAAGTAGATTCGTACATTTCTTTTGCGGTTTGTATTGATTTATCCGTGGACATGGGATGTCCGGTATTAGGATTTATTCTCCGAGAATTTGTTGGCTCAATTTGCTTTTTGGGGGTGATATTTCCATTTTTTCTCATAATTTTGAGAGATTTCTTAGTCAAGTCATGTGACTCTTTAAGTAAATAATATATATCTGTCATAATATTTCTCGATTTAGAAAAATCAGGAATAGAAAACACTAATGGACCAGGTACTCGGGTTGCTAAACCTGTGATGGTTTGAGAAGAAAGGGAAATATTTGCTAAACAAATATCTGTCATAGGAACATCTGTTATATTTTGAGGAATTGGATAATAATCTTTGGAATATAATTTTTTCATTAAATTTTCTAAATTTTTTTGAAAAACATCAGGATTATTTTTTATATATCTAGTATTTTCCCAATTAAAATCTTTAGCAGCATTCATTATTTCTGGGGCATTCAAACCACCGTTTAATGCTCCTTTAGCGATTAATAGTAGTGAAGAGCTAGAACCGGGAGTGATATTGTGTAAAAATTTTGGCTCTTTATAAAGCATGGCAGCGTAAACTAAGGCTACATTTGAATAGTAATTGAATGAATTATTAGTATTATGATACTTTTTAAGTCGTTCAATCATTTGAATCGCTTGATTGTATTTTGAAGTTTTGATATATCTTTCTAATCCGTAAAAAAATGTAAAAACGTTACCCATATCAGTAGACGAGTCAATATTGGTCAGCCATTCTAAATAAGAATATCTTTGAGAAGGGGACATTCTCGTATAATTAGGCCAGTATCCTAATTTTTCAGGGACGTTGGTAGATAAAGGAAGCTTATATGAGATAGCTGATGGTTCTTCAGATGATTTATCGATATTTTTGTTTTCACCATCACTAAACCATAAAAGATTTTGTACATCTTGCGGAATGGATGGAATGAATGTGTTGACAGATTGTTTGAAGCTGTTTTTATGTACTGCACCAATACTATGCTTATGTTTTTGAAACATATCAAATAGTCCCATGATTTTACCTCCAAAATTTCAATTTAGTATTTAATCACAGTATAAACATTAGAGTATGAATATTAAAATGTTTTTAAATTTATATAAGAAATAACGTTTTTAGAATAATAAAATCATAGTAATTATAGGAGGAATAGGCTTGAAATTTACACAAAGCAGTGAATGCAAAGTTTTATACAATTATCCAGAATCAATATTAAAAGGGACAGTTGAAGTGTTGGGACATTTCGAATTATTTCAACAATGGAATGAAGACAATATTTCACAATTTTTAATAATATTGGGAAACACTTCTGAATTTGGTGATAATCCAGAAGCAGATGGAGCTCTATTAACTGTATACAATGCTGTGAAAGCCTATTTTAACTATTTGGTAACTGAAAATGAATTAAACATGTCACGAGAAGACTTACAATATTTGTTAGAAAATTTTGAGAAAGATAATGAACTCTATGTTTTTCCAAAGTTTAGCAGTCTGGAAGAAGAATCAAAGGAGTGGAGTTGGCAAGTTGCTTACGAGATCGATCAAACGATTGATAAGTGGATTAATGGCTACATAAAAGCATCTAAGCATCCAGAACGTATCGAGCAGGCTGAAATTTTCGATTATATGAGAAACCTATCAAAACAAATTTATGATCGTAATCGTCTGACTCCTAATAATTGGAATCATGAAGCTATTGAGGCGGCAATAGTTATTAATGGTACCCAACTACCCATGAAAAAAGATTATTACCTAGCTAGAAATAAGGAAGTTGCCAGCTTATTGGGATATGTTGTTGATCAGCACTGGATGAAGGGTAATCAAGCTGCTATTATTAATCAAAGTCTTAAAGCAAGTGTAGAAACTGCCAGTAAAGTATTGAGATATTTTGATGAATCTGAACCAGAAGAAACTTACGCAAATAAGTACCGTAATTTTACTATTACAGATGAAAGCTTTGTCTTGAGACTTTTGTATGAAGTTGATAAATTTGCCGGAGTGGATGAAGACATGAATGATTTATTACTATTTTAATTAGTGGAAAGGGGACAGATCTTATGTCAGATAAAGTAAGTAAAACAGATAAGCTCTTTAAAGTAATTGACAAATTAGATAGTTCCAAGCTGGGTAAAGTTTTAGATGTCACGGGCAATTTGATTCAATCTGGAGCGGATGTGGTTAATCAGTAAGCAGTAAATAACCGACCGTATTGATTTTCTGATTTCTTTCAGAACGCAAAAACACCCGACTTTCTTTCCAGAAAGTCGAGTGCTTTTTCTTCTATAATTGTTGGTTTAGGCTTC
>NZ_RKLY01000033.1 GCF_004745525.1 Companilactobacillus suantsaicola
AAGCCTAAACCAACAATTATAGAAGAAAAAGCACTCGACTTTCTGGAAAGAAAGTCGGGTGTTTTTGCGTTCTGAAAGAAATCAGAAAATCAATACGGTCGGTTATTTACTGCTTACAATGCAATTAGCATTAATACAGCTTCTTTTTAGTTTAACCATTCTTTGTTTACTCTGATTAATTCAAAATATGCAAAAAGGCTATGAATAGAAACGTTATCCTTAAAACATAAGAAAAAATAAATCATGAATCGTGGAATTCAGTTTGTTGCGGAAGACGGCATATTTCACGCTATCCTCTAGAAACTAATTATCTTTACTTTGAATCACCGCGACAATGCCACTTTGAAACTCGAAATCTATCGTCTCGCCAAGAAACTCGTTACTAGCCCAACTGACTGGATGTCCGGCACTAAAGTCGGTCAGCTTGTACTTCGCATCTTTTAATTTCAAATGTGTAACTGGTCCCAAGTTGACGAAAGCAACGTATTTCATGCCATTTTCGTGATAAATCGTGTAATGTCCCGGTCTAAAGAAACGAATCGTATTCGTCTTTGACTTGTAATACAACTTATCGTAAAAGTCCAAGAATCGTGGATCAAATGGTAAAAACAAATTGACTAAGAAGTGATCAATTCTACCACCCGTTGCACCATAAACATAATATTCTTGCGCATCAAATTTTTCTCGTGCTGCTAATAAACAAAGTTCAGAATCAGTATCGTCTTTTTCAGGCGGATACTTTTTAAAATCGGGAACATTTTCTTTGAGCAATTTTTGTTCTTTTTTACTAATTGAATCGAAATCACCAATGGCAATTTCAGGAATAATTCCTTGTTCGAGCAAATATAAACTGCCTTTATCGGCTCCGACCCAAGGTCCTGGAACTGCTTTGATACTACTTAATTCTTGCGAGTATTCTGTTTTTGGACCACCCAAGAGAATATTTACTCGTTTCATTTTTTAGCATCCACAGCAATACTTCTTAAATCTGCGACACGTTCTTTAATATCAGCTTGACCGAATAAATATGAACCAGCTACAAAAATATCAGCTCCAGCGTGAGCACACTTAGCAATAGTTTCATTATTTACTCCACCGTCAACTTCAATTTCAAAATCATCATCAGCAGCTGTTTGACGCAATTGATCGAGACGTTGAATTTTCTTAGTCATATTAGTAATAAACTTTTGACCACCAAAACCTGGGTTAACAGTCATAACTAAAATTTGATCGATCACTGGGAACAATTCCTTAACTGCTTCTAGTGAAGTACCTGGATTAATAACTACCCCGGCTTTGACACCAAGACTTTTGATCAAATCAATCGAACGATAAATGTGTTTTGTGCTTTCAGCATGAACTAAAATCGTGTCTGCTCCAGCATCAGCAATTGGCTTGATATACTCATCTGGATTATCGACCATCATGTGAACATCTAAAGGTTTGTCAGTCACTCGGCGCATCCCTTCGACAACACTAGGACTAAAAGACATATTTGGTACAAAGTGACCATCCATCACATCAATGTGGAACAAATCTGCCCCAGCATCTTCCGCTAATTTCACATCACGTTCTAAGTTCATAATATCTGCAGATAAAATTGAAGGTGCAATTTTTACTGTCATTTAATTCAACTCCTCAATATCTTTTTTTATACGAATTAATTTCATTCAAAAAGTACAAATAATTATCGTAACGACTTTGCATTATTTTACCTTCTGACAAAGCTTCTTTAACAGCACAACCTGGTTCATTAACATGACGGCATCCTCTAAATTGACAACCGCCACTGTAATCGAGAAATTCTGGATAAAGTGTTGGTAGTTCTTCAGCTGAAATATCCATCAGATCAATTGACGAAAAGCCAGGCGTATCAGCAACTAAACCATCAGCAATATTGAATAATGAGACTTGTCTAGTCGTGTGTTTACCACGATTCAAAGTCTGTGAAATTTCTGCTGTGGCTAAACCTAATTCAGTATCAATATGATTCAATAAAGTTGATTTACCAGCACCAGACTGACCCGTGAAGACTGTTACCTTGTCAGCAAAAGTCTCCTCTAATTTAGCAATCTGCTCGTCGTTATAGCTATCACGGTCATCAAAAACTAGATAATCTGCTTGATGATAACCTAAAAGGTCCTTCTTCAATTGTTGATACTGTTCATCAGTCAACAGATCCGCTTTAGTCAGATAAATAACTGGTTCGATCTTATTGTGCTCCAAATTGATCAAAATCTTATCCAATAAATTACTTGAAAAATTTGGTTGTGCTGATGATGTAACTACGATTGCCTGGTCGACATTAGCAATTGGTGGTCTGACCAAACTGTTCTCACGCGGTAAGATTTCCAAAATATAACCCAAATCACCAGTTGCATCAAAAGTTACTTTGTCGCCAACAACTGGTTTGATTTTTCTTTTACGAAAATTCCCACGTGCTCTTGTACGAATGATTGTTTCACTTTCATTATCAAAAACATCATAAAAGCCACTGATTGACTTAATAATCCGTCCTGTTTTTTCCATAAATCACCTATTTAACTGAACCACCTAAAACAGTCTTGTTGTCACGTTCGACAACATAGGATCCAGTTTGTCCATCTTTTAAATTAAAACTCAACGTTACTGGTGTATCTTGGGTAATCGTCATTGTCTTGTAAGCAGTTGAAATATTGTGATTAGCATCCGAAATATAGATCGTAATGTTATTATCGCCACTCGTATCGTAAGGAATCGTAATGTCCTTAGTTACAGTACTTGTCGCTGACGAATTACTACTATTGCTATTACTATCACTAGAATCTGAACTATCACTGTTATTAGTAGTTGATTTATCAGGGTCTTTACCTTTAGACATGACAACGGTCAAAGTTTCACCTTCATTGAGGGTACTTCCTGGTGCTGGATCTTGTCTAACTAAGATTCCATCAGTAATGCTGTCGGAATATTCATAAGAAACATCCAAAATTAAACCAGCGTCACTAGCGTAATCTTGAATACTCTTTAAATTATAGCCTTCAAGATCTCTAACTTTAACGACCTTAGGTTTGACGGTCTTGATCTTAGCTAACGTCAAGGTCAAAGACTTATTCTTCGTCACAACTCGTTTACCTTTAGGGATACTTTGGTCCAAAATAGTTCCCGCCTCGTAATCATTCGTCGCTTTATATTTAACTTTGACATTAAACCCACGTTTTTTCAAATTATCTGAAACTTCTTCGTACTGTTTACCAACTAATTTCGGCATCTTATAATACGTCGCACCAAGACTAACTACTAAGTTGACGTCGGCGCCATTCTTTAATTTAAGTCCTTTAGCTGGAATCGATTTGATAACGTGTCCAGCTTCAACATCGTCATCATTCTCTTTAGAAATTTCACCGACTTGTAAATTCGAACTCTTCAACATGACCGAAGCTTGTTTCATCGTTAAATTATACAAATCAGGTACGGTTGTTTCTTGGTTGCTCTTAATGACCATTGCAATCAAGAATAAAATTAAAACTAGCGGTATCAAAGACAAAAGAATGATCATCTTCTTTTTCCGACTAATTTTTTTCGGTGCTTGCTTCTTAGGAGCCGCTTGTTCACTAGTATTGTCTAACGGCTGCATTACTCTGGTTTCTTCTAAATTATTAATTGGGGTCGGTATGAACTTGGGTTCGTCGCTACGTTCAGGCATCAGGCAAGTATTTAAATCTTCACACATTTCTTTGACAGATTGATAACGTTGCTCTGGATCCTTTGCTGTAGCCTTCAAAACTGCGTTCTCAAGTGGTTGTGGAATGTCTGGGTCAATCTTACGCAAATCAGGCATATCTTCTTTAGAATGCTTCAAAGCGACTGTGACCGCAGTATCTCCAGTGAAGGGAACATGTTTTGTTATCAATTCAAACAAAATGATCCCTAAGGCATAAATATCCGACAAAACTGTGGCTGAATAACCTTTGATCTGTTCAGGTGACATGTAATGCACTGAACCTAACAATGAATTAGTTCTCGTGATTGAACGTTCACTCAAGGCTAGAGCAATTCCGAAATCAGACACTTTAACTTGTATCGGCTTTTTAGCTTCATCGACCAAAATATTTTCCGGTTTCAAATCACGGTGAATAATTCCATGTTCATGTGCATCAGACACAGCCATACAGATTTGTTTCATAATATCAACGACTTCGTGATAAGGAATTGGATAATGTGTCCGAATGTATTTTTTCAAATTCGGTCCATCAACATATTCAATGACGATGTACTGAACACCAGCATCATTTCCAACATCTAAGACATTGACAATATTAGGATTGGAGAGTCCACTTGTTGCTTTGGCTTCACGTGCAAATCTTCTCTTAACCGATTCATCATCTTGGAGATCGAAACGTAAGGCTTTGACAGCAACTTTGCGATTTAACAAGGTGTCGTTAGCTAAATAAACATTTGCCATACCACCTTCACCAAGCGTACCTAGAATCTCATAACGACCGCCTACTAGGTAACCCTTCTCCATTTACTGCTTACCTCCATCACTTTTAGTTGAGAAGAGCAAGGCGGTTATGTTATCTCTTCCCCCAGCAGCATTTGCTTTATTGATCAACAAATGACATTTTGCATCCAGACTGATCTCTTGAGCTAAGATATCCCTGATTTCATTTTCAGGCACCATATTAGTTAAGCCATCGGTACACAGCAAAATGATTGAATCATCGATCAAATCGAAATTCTTTACTCGTGGTTGAACCGTCTGTGAAACACCAAGGGTTTGCGTGATGATATTTTTTTGAGGATGATTCTCAGCCTCTTCCGGACTGATTTGACCAGTTTCCAATAATTCGTGAACTAATGAATGGTCAACACTCAACTGTTTCAAAGCACCATCGGTGTAAATATAACATCGGGAATCACCGACATTGACTACCATTAACTTGTCTTGAACGAAAAAGACACCAACCATCGTCGTTCCCATACCATTTAGATCATCGAACTGATTTGAGACCGAAACAATCCGGTCATTTTCTTTACTTAGTTCACTGATGATCCATTCACGCAATTCATCGATATCATCGACTTCTGATTCTTGAAAATTGTGTCCCAAATGTGACACTGCCATATCTGAAGCAACATCTCCGCCACGATGGCCGCCCATCCCATCTGCAACAATTCCGAACACAATATTTTTTTTATTTTTAAAAACATTGACATAATCTTGATTATTTTCTCTGAGTTTTCCAACGTCAGTTAATAACGCATACTTCATTAGTCTTAACCTTACCTCTTTAATTTTTTCTAACAAAAGCTGCTATAAAGAATCCATCTGTAAAGTAATCACTTGGAAAAATCTTCAACATACCATGAGTCATTGATTCATCTAACACGGGGTCATGTTTGACAGGAATCAAATCGAAATTCAAATGCTTATCAAGGAATTTCTTTACAACTAACTCATTTTCTTCATCATCAAAAGTACAAGTACTAAAAACTAATTTTCCATTTACTTCTAACAAATCCACCATACTGTCCAAGATTTCTAGTTGAACACGTTGAAGATTTTCTAAGTCTTCGGGTTTTCTAAAGTAACGTAATTCTGGTTTTCTTCTAATCAGACCAAGTCCAGAACAAGGTGCATCAACTAAGATTCGATCAAATTTAGTATTCAAGACGTCCTTAGCCTTTCTAGCGTCAACTGCACCTGTACTAATAATATCGCCATAACCCATTCTTTGACCATTATCACGAACTAACTTGGTCTTGTGCTTATGAATATCTAAGGCAAAGACTTCGCCGTCTTTTAAGTAACTAGCAATATGAGTCGTCTTCCCACCGGGAGCAGAACAAGCATCTAGGACTTTACTATCAGGTTGAACATCTAAAGCTGGTGCCACAAGCATCGAACTTTCATCTTGGATCGTATACAAACCGTCACGAAATTCTTGGGTATTAACTAGATTTCCACTCTTCGATACTAATCCTACTGAAGAAATTTTACTCTTATGCATCTCAAAGCCTTGTTCATCAAGAGCTTTTTGCAAATCATCGACAGTGGTTTTATTAGTATTCACTCTAATTGAGACGTGTGATGGCTGATTGACTGAACTTAAAATCTCTTTAGTTTTATCAAAACCTTGTTGGTCAATCATTAGATCCACTAACCATCTAGGAACACTGTTACGCAAACTAAGATTGTAGACAGAGTCACCTTTAGGCAAATCCTTAAAACCATGACGTTGGTAATTACGTAAAACTGCGTTAACCAAGTTTCCTGCTCCGCGACCAGCTTTTTGCTTGGCAATCTCGGTTGATTCATTTAATACGGCGTGATCAGGAACCTTATCTAAATATTGTAATTGATAAATGGCACTCATCAACAAGAGATCAAGCCACAATTCAACTTTTTTGTCTTCCAAATAAGGCTTCAATTGAAATTCCAAAACATACTTATGTTGAATAACTCCATAAACAATGTTGGTCATCAAACGACTGTCCGCGTCTGACAAATCAGAATTCTTTAAAAGATTATTGATTTCAATATTTGAATAGGCCTTGCTTTGGAAAACTCGAGTTAAGGCAGTTACGGCTAATGCACGTGGATTATTTTTCATCGATAATTTGTTGTCCTTTTTCTAGATTCTTGCCTAAACCATTCATGTAATTGGCAATATCCATAATTTTTTTACCCGCTGGTTGAATCTTTTTAATTGAGACACCTTGGCCATCTCCAGCTACGATCACTAAACGCTTTTTCCCAAGATCATAAATGCTACCAACTGGTTGATCAGAATTGATTTCTTCAACTTGAGTTTGATAAAGTTTAGTTCTTTGATTGTTCAACATTACCCAAGCACCGGGATCAGGACTCAAGGCTCTGATCTGATTGAATACTTCTTTGGCACTCTTAGAAAAATCGATATGTTCTTGTTCTTTAGAAATATTTGGTGAAAAGACAACTTTATCTGGATCTTGTTTAATTGGATGAATGTCACCACTCAAAATCTTAGGAATCGTCTCTAATAACAAATCCCGACCAACGACAGCCATTTTGTCAAACAAACTACCATTGTCATCAGTTTCAGCAATTGGCAATTTCTTTTGGCTGATAATATCGCCGGCGTCCATTCCTTTGACCATGTACATAATCGTAATACCAGTTTCTTTATCGCCATTTAACAGTGACCATTGGATTGGTGCTCCGCCACGATACTTAGGCAACAGTGAGCCGTGAACATTGATTGCTGCTACTTTAGCTGACTCTAAAAATGAAGTTGGTAAAAATTGTCCATAAGCCGCAGTAATCAAAAGATCTGCTTTAAGTGCTTTTAGTTCTTCCATTTCCGGACTCTTTGGCAATTTAGCGGGTTGATAGACTTTGATATTCTCTGCTTCAGCCACTAACTTTACCGGACTCTTTTGTAATTTTTGTTTTCGACCAACCGGCTTATCTGGTTGTGTCACTACGGCAACAACATCATAATCTGCTTTTAAAAGCCCACGAAGAACTGTTGCTGAAAATTCTGGTGTTCCTAAAAATATAACTCTTGTCATTCAATCACCCTTAATCTATATGTTGTGGTTCATTATCAATCGCAATTGTAAAACCCTTTTTAGCATCGGCTTGAGTTTCGTTGAGAATCTCCAATAATTTCTGATGCAATTTTGGCTCATGCTTATATTTTACAATAATTTGGTAATAATATTTATTTTGTTTACGAGAAATCATCGTTGGACTTGGCCCCAAAAGAATAGCATCCTTTGATAGCGACGATTGGAGCTGTCTTTTCAACCAATAACTTTGTTTTAAAGTCTGCCCTTCATCTTTGTTGGCCACGCTGATTAAGGTCGTAAAATAATACGGCGTGTAATTTGCTTGATGGCGAATGTACATCTCCTGCTTAAAGAAAGTCTCATAATCTTGTTTGGCAGCATCTTTGATTGCATAATGATCCGGATTGTAAGTCTGAATCACCACGTGACCAGTTTTATCAGCTCGACCAGCCCGGCCACTGACTTGAGTCAACAATTGAAAGGTACGTTCACTAGCCCGAAAATCCGCCAAGCTCAAAGTTGTATCGGCGTTAATTACCCCAACTAGTGTCACGTCAGGGAAATCCAGGCCTTTGGCGATCATCTGTGTTCCTAATAAAATATCTGCCTGATGACTACCAAATTTTTGCAAGATCTTAGCATGTGCTCCCTTACGCCGCGTTGTATCGACGTCCATTCTTAAAACCCGAGCTTTTGGAAATAAAGCATTCAATTGTTGTTCAATATTTTGTGTCCCTGTTCCGTAAAAGCCAATTTTCTTACTTCGACAATTGGGACAACTATTTGGCACTGGTTCTTCATGTCCGCAATAGTGACACTTCATCTTACCCAAATCTTTGTGATAAGTTAGTGAAACATCACAATTGGGACACTTCAAAACAAAACCACATTCCCGACACATCATAAATGAAGAATAGCCTCGACGATTCAACAAAACAATAGCTTGATCATGTTTATCTAAGGTCTTCTGTAGAGCGGCCTGTAAAGCAGGTGAAAAATCACCTTTGACGGCTGAATTTTCAGCATCCCGCATATCGACAATCTCCACGTGTGGTAAGTTTTGATTATTAATTCTTTTGGTCATTCTAATCAAGTGATAAACGCCTTTTTCTGCCCGGGCTCTAGACTCCAATGAAGGTGTGGCACTTCCCAAAACAACCGGACATTTATTAACTTTACTGCGCCATAAAGCTACATCTCGAGCGTTATAACGGGGATTATCATCTTGTTTGTAACTAGCCTCATGTTCTTCATCAATGATGATCAAACCGATCTTTCCTAACGGTGCAAAGACAGCACTTCTGGCTCCGACGACAACTTTAACTTCGCCTTTTTCAATTCTAGTCCACTCGTCATAACGTTCTCCGCTTGATAAACCACTATGCAAAACTGCTACTTGATCACCAAAACGTCCGACCACCCGATTGACCATCTGTGGAGTTAAGGAAATTTCTGGTACGAGCATCAAGGCATTTTTTCCAACTTGCAAAGCTTTTTCGATCGTTTGCAAATAGACTTCTGTCTTGCCACTACCAGTTACCCCTTCAATTAAGAAAGTTTCTGGATGCTGTTGCGTGATGGCTGTTGAAATTTGATCCACTGCAACTTTTTGTTCTGCGGTCAATTGCAATTTAGTGGTCTTTTTAGCATCGATACCCACTGGCTTGCGTAATTTGGTGACTTCAATAATCTTTAACAACTGATTTTTTTCGGCCGTCTTAATCGCTGAACGGCCAATTTCGTAATCTTTTTCTAAAACATTCATTTCAATTGGTAAATCATTTAAATGATTTGCTAAAAAATCTAATAATTTAATTTGCGCTTTAGCATTACTACGCAAGGCATTCTTAGCCTCTAACAATTGGATTTGATTCAAATCGGTTGTCACAGCTTGGCGTTTAACTTGTTGAGCTTTATTTTTAACGACATAAGAAATATCCACTTGCTGATTCTTTCTTAATTTGTTGATCAAACGAATTTCTTCGTCACTCAATTGATTGGTGATTTCTAATTGTGTTTGACCTCGCAAAAGTTTTTTCACTTCGGGGGTGTCGGCTTTAGGAATCACAAATTGCTGATACTTGGCTCGCATGACACTAGGCAGCATCGTTTGCAAGCAAGATATTTGAAAAGAATAAGTTTGGTCAGCCAACCAATAAGATAAATCTAGCATCTCCTTTGATAACACTGGACGCAGATCAATCACTCGAGTTATCGGCTTCAACTTACCTTTAAAATTGCTCTCTTCTTTTACTGCCATCACAAAGCCTTGTATCTGGCGCTTACCGCGGCCAAATGGCACTTCAACTCGCATCCCAGGTACAACAACATCGGTTAATGTTTCTGGAATTGAATATTCAAATGGACGATTTGTTTGCATCGTAGGTACATCAACAATTATTTCCGCTACAGCCATATAAACCACCTATCAAAAAATTTCATAAAAAAATTATATAACATTTGTCTACAAAAAGAGAAACCCACTAATTCAAATTACGAATTAGTGGGATCGTTTTAATTAGTTTTCTTCTTTTTTCTCTTCTTCAACTTTTTCAGCTTCTTTTTCAAGAAGGATTGAATCAGGATCGATTTCAATTTTGTCGTCAGCGATTTCTTCAAAGGCACGACCAACTGTTCTTGGTGATTCATATTTATTTAATAGTTCAATATCACCATTTTCCAATTCGTGTGCACGTTTGGCTGCCAAAACTGCCAATGAGTAACGAGAGTCAACTCGATCTAAAAGTTTATCAATTGATGGATAAATAATCATATTATCAATCTCCTATTATTTTTTTGTATTGGTCAATCACACGAGGCACTCTCAAGTGTTCGCTTCTAATTATACCTTCAATTTTTTCAACTGCATTAGGTATTTTATCATTAACGACGGCATAGTCATAGCTTGTCATCATTTCAATTTCCTTTTTTGCTTGAACCATTCGTTTATCGATCGTCTTTTCATCATCTGTTCCACGATTTGTGATTCGATCTCTTAAACTAGTCAAATCAGGAGGTGTTAAGAAAATAAACACTCCATCTGGCATCTTTTCACGAACTTGCATAGCTCCATTGACTTCAATTTCCAATAAGACGTCAATTCCAGCGTCAAGTTTTTGATTAACATACTTTAATGGTGTTCCATAATAATGGTCAACGTATTTAGCGTATTCTAACATACCACCATTTTTTATTTCTTCTTCAAATTCCTCATTTGTTCGGAAATAGTAATCGACTCCATCGACTTCTCCAGGACGCATTTGACGAGTAGTCATCGAGACTGAGTAATCAAACTTGATTGATGAATTTTTCAGCATAGCTTTTCTAACAGTACCTTTACCTACTCCAGATGGACCTGATAAAACGATTAACATTCCCCTTGTTGACATAATTAAATTATCCCTACTATCTATTTAATATGGTATCTATCATGCAATAAAATCACTTGTTTTTCAAGGTTTTCCCACTTGTCAATATAAAAATTTTTAAAGAAATAGAAAAATAGAGTTGCTCTTTCGAACAAAGGTTCGTATAATGAAGACACAAACAAACGTTCGGGGGTTTAAAAATGCAAGCAAGACAATCTTACAATCGTTTCACTACAAATCTAATCAACAACACCGCTAACTTTATTAATAATAATTTCGATTTCAATATTGAAAGTAACCAAAATAAACAACTAAAACAAATGCCATTAATGCAATTAGAACTTTTTACAGAACAAAGTTATCAAAAACATTTTTCTGTCGTTATTACAATGTTAAACGATGAACAGTTCCATGGCAAATTTATTTCACAAGTTAATAGAAATAAATTCGTTTTCAAGGTCAGTTCAGCCTTTTTCAAAATTGTAACTTTAGACCAGCTTAAATCAATTAACTTAGTCTAATCGCTTTTGTTCACCTTCAGCTAGTTCAAGTAACTCTTGAGCATGCTCTCTCGTTAAATCAGTTACTTTTGTACCAGCCAACATCAATGATATTGCTTCAATTCTTTGGAGATCGTTAAGCAACGAAACTTTTGTTTCAGTTTTGTCCTTAACGGTCTCTTTTTTGATTTCAAATTGAATATCACTCATCGCAGCTACTTGTGGTAAATGAGTAATACAGAGAACTTGCAAGAATTGTGAGACTTTATAAATCTTATCGCCAATAGCTTGAGCTACTCGACCACTGACACCAGTATCTATTTCATCAAAGACAATCGTTTCAACATTCATTTTCTCAGCAATAATTGCTTCAAAGGCTAAAATAACACGTGATAATTCACCACCTGAAGCAACTTTGACTAACGGTTTATAATCTTCGCCAACATTTGTCTTTAAATTGAATTGAATTTGATCAATTCCTTTACTCGACAAATCCTCATCAAGTGATTTAAAAGCAACACTAAAACGAGCATTGGGCATGTAAAGATCTTTTAATTGATGATTGATCGACTTCTCCAAATTAGTAGCCGTTTGATGACGAGCTTTCGATAATTCCTTACCCAAGTTGAGTAATTCTTTTTGTTGAGCCGCAATTTCTGTTTCAAGTTTTTGCTCAGTATCATCATCAATATCAATTTTCGACAATTCATCATGAGCATTTTGGCCAAACTCAATTACTTCATCCAAGGTTGGACCATACTTTTTCTTTAGATTATCCAAAGTGATCAGACGTTTTTGAATGTTGTCGAGGCGATTCTCATCAAAATCCAAATTCTCAATTGCATCAGCAATCGTTGCCGCATTATCTTGTAATTGATAGTAGGCACCATTGACTGAGTCATACAACTCTTGATAAGACTTATCAAAATCCATGATCTCTTCCAATTGATCGCGCACATTTCCCAATGCGTCAACCACTCCAACGTTATTCTCAGATAGTCCTTGATAACTTTCTTGGAGAGCCGAACTGATTTTTTCAAAATTAGATAGTTGATTCTTTTCATCTTCTAATTGATCATCTTCACCAGCGGTAATCTTAGCACTATCGATATCTTCGATTTGAAATTTCAGCATGTCGATTCGCTGAACCAAATTTTGAGAATTCTTTTGAATCGTACGCAAACGACTCTTCTTTTCTTGATAAGCCGTAAACAATTTTGAATAAGTTAATAAATCATTTTGGAATTTATCATCCGCAAAACGATCCAAAATATTGATGTGATTATCTTCATCAAGTAATTCCTGTTGCTGATTTTGACCGTGGATCTCGACCAAAAACTTACCAACTTGACGCAAGACATTGGTCTTAACTAATTCATTGTTGATTCGACAAACGTTGCGGCCTTTACGATTGATCTCTCGCTTAATAATGATTTGATTGTCATCACAGTTAATTCCATACTCTGTCAAAATAGCAAAAATAGGACTACTTGATTTTACTTCAAATAGTCCTTGCACATTCAATTGTTCTTGTCCAGTTCTAATAAAATCAATCGATGATCTACTTCCAACTAACAAGCCTAATGCGTCAATAATAATTGACTTACCTGCACCAGTCTCACCGGTTAGAGCGGTCATTCCACTTTTAAAATCAATTTGTAACTTATTGATAATTGCAAAGTTATTGATAATTAGTTTTTTGAGCATTCTCTCACCTATTTATTAAGATTTGCATAAGCTGCTGCCATAGTCTTTTCAATTGAGACATTGTCAAGAATTTCACCATCTTGTTTTTGAGCGGGCTTTTGAATATGCATCAAGAATTCAATATTTCCTTCGCCACCCTTAATTGGTGAATAATCTAATCCAGAAACGATGAATCCCGCTTCTTTAGCAAAGTTAGTGATCTTTTCTAAGACCATTTGATGAACTTTTTTATCACGAACGATTCCGTGTTTACCAACATTTTCGGGACCGGCTTCGAATTGAGGTTTGATCAAACAGACGGCATCTGATCCTGGCAAAATGATGTTAAACATTGGTGGCAAAATCAATTCTAATGAGATAAAAGATACGTCAGTCATCGCAAATTGTGGCAAACCTTCTTTAAAGTCTTCTGGCTTGCTGTAACGAAAGTTTACTCGTTCCATAACGACTACACGTTCATCTTTTCTCAATTTCCAAGCTAGTTGATTGTAACCAACATCGAGCGCGTAAACTTTAGTAGCGCCATTTTGTAAAGCTACATCGGTGAAACCACCAGTTGATGAACCAATATCAAGACAAATACGGTCATTCAAATCAATATTAAATGACTTCAAAGCCTTTTCCAGCTTATAGCCACCTCGGCTAACGTATTTACTGTGCGCATTTTTAGCTAAGTGAAAAACTGTCTCAGGATCAACCTTTTCACCTGGCTTATCAAATCGCAGATTATCTTGGTTATACACTTCACCAGCCATGATTGAACGCTTAGCTTGTTCGCGTGATTCAAATAAATTTTGCTCTACTAATAAAACATCAATTCTTTTTTTTGCCAATATGTGTCACCTATTCTTTGAAATAATCTAGAAAACTAACCAATAAGTTTTTATCGAATTCATTTTCCTTCAAAACTGCATTCAAAGCATCCTTAATGAGTGCAGCTAATTTTTCTTCCGTTTTTTCCTTACCAATCAAGTTCGGAAAAGTATTTTTATTATCATCTTCGCCGTCATCAGCGTCATTCAAATCGTCTTTTAACTGAAAGGCTAAGCCAATATCATTAGCGTATTGAACCAAGTGAGTGGACAATTCATGTCCAGCACTAAAGGCCCCAATCGTAATAGCAGCAGTGATTAAATCAGCTGTCTTCTCCTTATGTAAAGTCGTCAATTCAGCTTCACTAAGTATTTTGTCTTCCATCGTAATGTCAGTCATTTGACCGGCAACCATTCCCATTGGTCCAGCATTATGTGACAAAATTCTAACAGCTGCCATTCGTTTGTCAGTACTCAATGAAGATTTAGCAATCCAATAAAAAGCTTGTGTTAACAAACCATCCCCAGCTAAAACTGCCGGCCCAACACCAAATTTTTTATGATTAGCCAATTTACCACGTCGATAATCACTATCATCCATTTCTGGTAAATCATCGTGAATCAAAGAGTAAGTGTGGACTAACTCAATTGCTCCAGCAATATCATAGTATTTACTTAAATCGTCAAATTTGACCCCACTGGAATAAGCAACTGCTAAAAACAACATTGGTCGAACCCTTTTTCCACCAGCATCTAGTGAATAGAGCATGGCATCTCTTAAAGTTGTTTGTTTGATTTCTGTTTGTAACTTCTGATCTAGAAATTGATTGAAATCGGGTAACACTTTTGTACAAAAATCAGAAAAATTCTTTATTTCCATAATTAATCTTGATCCTTATTTTGATCTTGTTTAATATTGATTTCTTCGCCATCTTTAGTCATTACTTTAGTAACAGTTTCTTCAGCATCACTCAAAGTTTTCTCTAATTCTTTACTAAGAGTAACACCTTTCTTAAACTTTTCCATGGCTTCTTCTAGTGGTACATTACCCGATTCAAGATTTGTGACGATTTCTTCTAAATCAGCAAGGTTCTCTTCAAAAGTCTTTTTCTTTTCAGTCATTTTTATCCTCACTTACTTCTGTGGTTATTAATTTAACGTTACCCTTTTTCACACGCAAGTTAACTACTTGATCTTTTTGATAATCAGAAACATCCTTTAAAACTTTCCCAGACTTATCAGTTGGAATAGCAAAGCCACGACTCAAAGTCTTCAACGGACTCAATGAATCCAAACTAGCGACCCTACTATTAAATATATTACGGTCTTTGTTGATAATTTTATTGATGTTATTGATTAAAATTTGATAGAGGCGATTAACTTGATTGGCGTTACTGTAGATTTGGTCGCGTGGTGAAGCTTGTACCAAACGATTGGCATAGCTGATCAGCTCACTCTTTGAATGATACAGTTGATTGTTGATGTCTTGTTCCAAAGTATTCTTTAAACGATCGACTTTTTCAGAATAGACTGAATAGATTCGCTCTGGTTGTTGCAAAAATACGTTCTGAGATAAGTTTTTAACCCTGTCCTGGTAATTAGCAATGATTTGAAGTTGAGCGTTGTAAAGCCTTGTATTCAAGTCTTGTAGATGAACCAAAACATCTCGTAAAACTGGTGTAGCCAATTCTGCTGCTGCTGTCGGTGTTGCTGCCCGAAGATCAGCTACCAAATCAGCAATTGTTGTATCAGTTTCATGTCCAACTGAACTGATCACAGGAATTTGACTCTGAACGATAGCTTGAGCAACGGTTTCTTCATTGAAAGGCCAAAGGTCTTCGATCGAACCTCCACCACGACCGATAATGATCGTATCGTAACCACCGTCTTCATTGATTCGCTTTAGTTGTCTAACAATAGTTGGTGCTGCCTCTTGTCCTTGGACTTGAGCTGGATAAAGCACCAATTGAACAATTGGGAAACGTCTTTGAACGGTCGTCATAATATCATGAATGACCGCACCAGATTGACTAGTCACTACGGCAATCTTTTTGGGAAACTGCGGAATTGGTTTCTTAGGCAAATCAAATACACCTTCAGCCGCTAATTTCTTCTTCAACTGTTCAAAAGCTAAGTACAATGCTCCTAAACCATCGGGTTCCATCGATTCAACGTAGATCTGATATGAACCACTTGGTTCATAGAGCGAGATTCTTCCTTTGACAAGAACTTTCATTCCTTCTTCAGGACGAAACTTCACTTTACTAAAGTTTGACTTGAACATGATAGCTGAGATTTTAGCTTTATCATCTTTTAACGAGAAATACTGATGGGCATTTGGTCGCATTCGAAAATTCGAAATTTCTCCCATCAAATAAACGTGCCCTAGATACGGATCAACGTCAAATTTTCTCTTCAAATATTGTGTTAAAGCTGTAACGGTTAAATATTGTTCATTATCCATTTGCCCTGCCTTCGGCTAATTCGATCACTTGATCTACTAAGGCAGTAATCGTCATTGGACCTACACCACCAGGAACAGGTGTGATCATCGAAACTTTATCTTTAACGTCATCAAAATCTACGTCGCCACAAAGTTTTCCATTTTCATCACGATCCATACCAACATCAACGACGATGGCTCGGTCTTTAACGTAATCTTTAGTAATGAACTTTGTTTGTCCAATGGCAACTACTAGCACATCAGCCTTTTTAGTTATTTCTTTGAGGTGTTTTGTGTGAGAATGCGTAATCGTAACAGTGGCATTACGGTCAAGCATCAAAGCAGCAGTAGGTTTTCCAACAATGTTACTACGTCCGACGATAACAACATTTTTGCCATCAAGGTCAACGTTGTAATAATCTAACATCATCAAAATTCCTGACGCCGTAGCTGGTTTAGTTAATGGTGTACCAATCCAAAGATTTCCTACACTGATTGGTGTAAAACCATCAACATCCTTTTTAGGACTGATGGCTTCAATCACTTTATCTTCATCAATATGGTCTGGAACAGGTAATTGGACGATAAATCCATCAATTGCTTGATCGTGGTTTAATTCATCGATTTTGGCTAACAATTCTTTTTCACTTACGGTGGCATCGAAGTGAATCAATTGAAAGTCAATTCCTAATTTTTCAGCACGACGTTTCTTATTTCTAACATAAACGGCACTTGCACTGTTGTCACCAACTAAAATTACGGCAAGTCCTGGAGTAACTCCCTTTTGTTTGAGAAGTTGTACTCGTTTAGTCATTGTTTCATCTAATGCAGCTGCTACTTTTTTTCCCTCTAATAATTTCACACTAATCACCATAAAAAGGCTGGTAAATAATTCACCAGCCTTACCCTTCTACAAAATTAGATAATATTCCATTTATGAAGGACTTAGAGTCCTTATCGCCAAAGTCACCAGCTATTTGAATTGCTTCATCAATAGCTACTTTCTTTGGTACTTCTAAACTGTTTTCCATTTCAAATAACCCGACACGCAAAATTGAACGGTCAATTCTTGACAAACGTGATACGGTCCATTTGTTTTTCAAATGAGCGGCAATTTCTTTATCAAGGTCATCTTGGTGTTCAACGACACCAGAAACTAAGAACGTTAAATAATCTGGTACTGGCTCCGTAGCTAAATCGCATAATTGCATGGTAGAAGAAATAGCATCTTGGGGCGCATCCTTAGTTGTTTCAATAGAAAATAGTGATTGAACTGCGAGTTCTCTGATTTTATGTCTATTTATCACTAGTTTTAGTCCTTTTTATCTGTTGTTACACGTTCGATTTCGCCAGTATCTCTTTTAGCGATCAATCCTACGACATGTACGTTGATTTCACTCAAATCTAAATCGGTCATGAATTCAAGTTGTTCAATGGCTGATTTTTGGATCTCCAATGAAACTTTAGGGATCGAAACACCATAGTCCAAATATACGTATACATCAGCAGATATTTGGTCATCATTAAATGACACATCGACACCCTTACCATGGTTGATTATGCCAAAAAGTGAATCGATTCGATTAGAAATCGTACCTCTCATCTCATAGACACCATCAACTTGATTTGTGGCGATTCCAAGTAAGATTTCAATAACTTGATGTGATATTTCAACATTACCGTTTATTTTTCCACTATCTTGTTGTAGAGAAACATATTTTTGTTCAGCCATAAACTTATCTCCATAATCAATTATTAATTAAGCACGTGAAATGTATGTACCATCTTGTGTGTTAATAGTTAACATATCACCTTCGTTAACGAAGAATGGTACTTGAACAACTACACCTGTTTCCATTGTAGCTGGTTTTGAACCACCCGATTGTGTGTCACCTTTAATTGAGGCTTCTGTTTCAACAACCTTGAGGTCAACTGTATTTGGTAAATCAACACCAAGTGTTTCACCATTGTACATGATGACACTAACTTCCATGTTTTCTTTCAAATATTTCAACTCATCTCTGATTTCATCACCAGGTAATGAAAGTTGTTCATAAGTAGATGTATCCATGAAAACGTAGTTGTCACCGTCAGCGTAAAGATATTGCATCTTCTTGTTTTCGATATTTGCTTTTTCAACTTTGGCAGTTGATCTAAATGTCATTTCTTGAACGGCACCAGTTCTAAGGTTCTTTAACTTTGAACGAACGAAGGCACTACCTTTACCAGGCTTAACATGCTGAAATTCTACAACACGCCAGATACCATCTTTTACTTCGATTGTTAAACCATTTTTAAAATCATTTACTGAAATTGACATACTATTCTCCTTGGTTAATTAAATTCATCCCATAAAACACTATACAATATCTTACCAATATTTCGGTGTTAATGGCAATATCTCACACTTATTATATAAAAAAAAGAGGAACATTGTCCTCTTTTTTTCTCAATATATTAATATACTGAAACTTTCTTCTTGTTCTTGCCAAGTCTTTCGAACTTAACAACACCGTCTGTAAGGGCGAACAATGTGTCGTCGCCACCGCGACCAACGTTTGTACCAGGGTGAATCTTTGTACCACGTTGTCTGTAAATAATTGCACCAGCAGTGATAGCTTGTCCATCAGCACGCTTTGCACCTAGTCTACGACCAGCTGAGTTACGGCCGTTGGAAGTTGATCCACCACCCTTATGGTGAGAGAAAAATTGTAAATTCATCTTAAGCATGAAATTTACCTCCTAATCAAAATCTATCTTATTTTTTTGTACTTGAACTTCAATGTTTTTAGGATAACTACCTTCGACATCTTTCAATGTCCAAAATAAGTTTTCCAAAAGTAATTCTGTATCGTGCGATACAGCTTTACCAAACTGGCAACCAAGATGGCCACCGTTGACTTCATCAATAACAACTTGAGGTTTAGCCTCAGTCAACTTTTCCATATTGTTAATCGTTCCAATAGTCACTGCCGAAACAGCGGCACAGACTAAATCTTGACCGTAGGGGCCCGAATCAGCATGTCCTTTGATTAGGAATGAATCGATCTTGTCGTTGGAATCGTGATGAAAACTAGCTCTTATCATGATTAAGCCTTGATACTATCGATAAGTACCTTTGTATATGGTTGACGGTGACCTGTCTTTGTATGTGAATGCTTCTTAGGTTTGTACTTGTAAGTAACAACTTTCTTTTCCTTACCTTGTTTTTCAACCTTACCAGAAACACTAGCGCCTTCAACTACAGGGCTACCAACTTTAACAGACTTGCCATCAGAAACTAAGATTACATCGTCAAATGTAACAGCGTCTCCTTCTTTGACATCAAGCTTTTCAACATAGATTGAAGAGTTTTCTTCAACTTTATATTGCTTACCACCAGTTTTAATAATTGCGTACATAAGCGTACACTCCCTTCTAAGACTCGCCAACTAGGTGCACTAAGCTTAAACCTAGTTTTGAGCGGTTGTAGATGCAATAGCGATTGCAACTAATAAAATATAGCAAATTTCACATACTTTTTCAACTCTCTAATCAATTTTTTTATTTTCTAATTGCTTTTGGCGAATAAAAAGATACAGCAAACCAATAAAGCCAATCCCGTTTAATAGCAAGCAGATGAATGCAACCAGTGTGTGATGGGAATGTACTTCAATTATATTTTTATTTGGATCGGTACGTAATTGGACTGTATTAAATTTCGTTCGTCTAATCTTAGTTTTTTCATTGTTGACACTGATCTGGTTACCTGGATACATTTGAATTGGTATATCCATCGTCACTACTTGCGAATTATAATACTGAATCCAGTAATTTCCACCTTTGGTAAAATACTGAACTTTTTGAGTATCGCCATTGACCAAATACTGATCATCAGCTGTGGCTGCTTGGTCGTGGTAATTTGTAACTACTTTGTGATAATTAACTTTTTGATTGATGTTTATAGGAGTTGTCTGCTGACTTTGAGCAAAAAAGTAATTGCCTGATCCTAAAGTTATTGCCGCAACTAATAAAATCAACAATCTGATAACAGCCGGACTTTCTTGGAATAACAGCATAATCATTCTGACTAGAATCAGAATCAAAAAGAAATCAATGATCGTTCGAAAAGCAAAAATCAAACGACTGACATCGTAAGGCAAATCAAATTTCACGATTGAAAGATAAATTAGAGGAATTAGTTCTAGCAGGATGACTTTGTAGCTAAAGGAACTCTTTAAATAAATTACTCCTAATAATAAAATAACCAATCCAGCTGTAAACAAAATTAAGTATTGATTAGTCTGTGAGAGATTCAAATTTTGAAACCAAGTCACATAATTCAAATTTTGATAGTGAGCTTGAACAATCTTTTTGGTTAGCTGATTTTCAATCAACGGTCCGATAAAGCCAATTGTTAAAAAAATAAATAACAATAAACTTTTTAATAACATCAGACTCAATTGACCCCAGTATTGCCAATGATGTGAAATCTTATTAAACAAAACTAGCAAAATTACTGGTATCACTGTTAAAACGACCGCAATAGCTACATATGGGCTCGTCCAAAGAATCATTGCTAAACCAAAAGTGAAATTCAGCCAATTTTTAGATTTACCACTAAAGATTTGAAAAGTCCCATAATAGACCATCGGCAAAAAGATCATTACTAAATAATTTTCAACGCGTTGTTCTTGAAAAACCAACAATAGTCGATTCATTGAAAATGTGTAAAAAATTGCAAATAGTAAGGCTTCAAATGTATCTTGAGAAAACTTTTGCATATAGTGAAAGGCACTCCAAATGGTCAAATATGTAATGACACCGAAGAAAACGAAAAAACCAATGACCAGATTGCCATGCAAAAATAAATTTCCGGTACTGACAGTTAACCAAGGGCTATACAAATTGATCAAGCTACCGGAATGATTCCAATAGTCAAAATTTATTGGCGAACTAAAAATATTTTTTAAACTCAGAATGTGTGCGATATTGAAGGTTAAATTTTTAGGTGCGGCAAAATTAATGAAAAGTGCGGTATAAAAAAGACTTAGTAGTAAAAAAATTATTCCAAGAACAACTTTTTTCTGTGCGTGATTGGACATATGAATAACCCTTCTTAAAACATTTTCACAAATAATTATACTAAAAAAGGACTGTGAAGACTTAACTCAACACAATCCTTTTACAAATATTCTACATTTATTGAACTGGTAATGTTGTCACAAGCACATGGCCGATGACCAAAAAGAAAAACAACGCAGCGATAACCAATTTACCACCACTGATTTTTAATCTTCTAATTACGCTAGTTATTAGTATCAAAGCAATAATTAACCCAATACCAATTAAAATCCCCATTAAATTACTAATAATCGCTTGCTGTGTCAAAAAAGCAACAATGACATCTATCAAAATGAAAGCAATAGTAATAATAAATGAAAACTTTCTTTTCAAATCGCCCACCTCTAAAATCCTAAGCACCAAAAAAGGTGCTTAAACTTAAGCACAACATCTTTAGTCTAAGCGCCACTTTTATAAATTGCAACGTATTTTTTTATAATTTATATGATTGCCATGGCAAATCCTTTGGGTAACGGCGATTTATCACTGATACACTTTTTATGTCATCTGGATCCAATTCCAAGACTAAACGATCATCATCATAGAGTGGCCATTCATATTTGATTGTTTCATTGTATGGTTTGCCGGTGGAAATAAATTCTGAAAGCAACTGAGTCATAAAGACACGGTTCTTACGATAATCGATCTTCAAATCATCAAGTGGCAAATTCAAATATTTAACGATTCCTCCGTGACGACCTTGATCAACTCGAGCGTAATTACAAAAAATCTCAGCATCACTATTTTGAGTCAGAAATTCTGCTAAACGTCGAGCTGGAAATGAATACATGGCTGTCCCTAACATCTTGATCAATTCGGCTTTAGTATAGTCCTCATTCAAAAAGGCTTGGCAAAATGCATCGACGTTTTTCCCAAACAAATCAGGCAAAACTTCTGCTTTAATTTTTTCAACACTCATATCTTCAAAGAATTTTAATTCGTTACTACCAGCAGAAATAATGGCTTTTACGTTAGATTTCTTAACTCTTTGTAAAAGTTTATCCCGCCAATTTGCTGAAATTAAATCTTCATCTATAACTGGTCCAAACCAATTAGTAGCAAAGTGCCCCTTCAAAGCTGTTTCTTGAGCTAACTGCAAGCCATCATCGGTTAAATTGAATAAATCTTTACTTGTTTTAATGTGATTAGTTTGACAGATTCGTTCAACCACCGCTTTGGCAGTTGTCATATCGCGAATTGTCTGTACTCCACCAGAAAATAGAATGACTTTTTTCACGCGATCCAAAATATCAGCGTTAGAAGCCATCAAAGCTGAAACTGATTTAGCACCTGCTGACAAGCCGACTAAGGTCACATTGTCGACATCACCACCGATACTGGCAGCATTATCGAAAACCCATTGAACGGCCATTATTTGGTCAGAGAGGCCAACATTAGTCTCACCATCTTCAACAACACCCCAACCGAACAGGCCTAACCGGTAATTTGGTGTAACGTGAACGACATTTTGATGGTCAAGCCAAGACATTTGTTTTTCAAAATTACCACCTTTGGTAAAACCGCCACCGAAAAATTCGATCACGATTGGAAATTTACCATCGACGTCCGGCGTACAAATATCCAGATTCAGGCAATTTTCACCAAAATGGACTTTATCGTCTTTTTGTTCCAGGGCTTCATCTTGCATGGGTTGAACCCCATTATGAACCGCATACTGTAATTTGTTGATTTCATTTTGACCAAACTTAGCCATTGAAAACTCTTCAGCCCGCTGAAATCTCCTACCATATCCGAAAGGAATGCCTAAAAAGTCCGTATGATTGTGATCTGCAATTCCTTGATAAGTTCCAGTAGTAGTTTTTATAATATTCTCCATCAAAATAAACCCCCAAACAAAATTTTGATTTATTTAATATTCTAAACTAAAAATGACAATGTACAAGAATTTCATGAAACCATTTTTACAAGAAAGTTATATAAATTTATTCATAGTTTACCTTGTTAAGTTAATTAAGCTTGTATATAATTTCAAGGATATGTCTTTAAGGGAGAGGAATTTATGGTATTAACAGATGCACAAAAACGTGCCAATGAAAAATGGCATAAGAATCATCGCGAGCGCGCTAACTATATTGCCATGCGCTCTTCAGCAAGAAGCTTCATCCGCAAAAAGTCCACATTAGATGATCTTGAGGAATTACAAGAAATCATTGAAGGACGCCGAAAGGAACTTGCCCAATCCCTCAATAATCAATTTTAAAAGATGTATGCCTTTACATTTGAAAAAATGAATTTTTTTTTGAAAATAAGACATATATTTATGTTAATTTTATTTTTTCTGATATAATTCAGCTGTAGATAAGGTTAAAGGAAGCCTTGTCTGCAAGCTTTTGTCCAGATGCTGATGACATTAAAAGCTGCTATTATTTCGGAGATGAAAATTATGAAATTGACAAATTGGATCAAATCATTATTAAAAGCCGAAAAAACTACAACCATTCAAGATAGAGAAGTTCTTTGCGAATTAGAGGCTGAGAACAAACCCTTCTTGTTTGGGAAATAATGTTATTCAGTAAATTATTATTAGGGATGGTTCACTTTTTATAAAGTGGACCTTTTTTTTAGGCTTTTTTTCAAATTTACATTGACATCGAATATGGCCTTTAACTATAATAATACGAGTGATGTCACAGTGGCTCAGTTGGATAGAGCAACGGTCTTCTAAACCGTAGGTCGTGAGTTCGAATCTCACCTGTGACATAATAACTGAAAAAGGATCCATAATTGTTGTTAAATCAACTTTTGTGGATTCTTTTTTATTAGCAGATGATTTGCCTAATCTCAGTTTACCCTCTCGTGATTAACTACACAATATTTTAAAGCGATTTTGATATTTAACAAAAATATTTTAAATAAAGCGTTGCAACTCGTACTCATTTTCTCTATAATAGTACGAGTGATGTCACAGTGGCTCAGTTGGATAGAGCAACGGTCTTCTAAACCGTAGGTCGTGAGTTCGAATCTCACCTGTGACATAATAACTGAAAAAGGATTCATAATTGTTGTTAAATCAACTTTTATGAGTCCTTTTTTATTTGTTCACTGCTGGAACAGCCATCACATCTGTATCAACGATGCCAAACTGATGCCTCATTTGCTCTTCAATTCTCTCGCCTAAGCGATAACTATCCTTAACTTCCATATGTGGATCAACCCCGATCACAACATCCAAAGTAACCATATTACCGTTATACTGAGCATTGATATCTTCAACCGACAGTACTTCTGGCCATTTTTCAATTGCTTTTTTAAATTGATTTTCGACTTTTGGATCAAAGTAATCTGCTAAATTCAAACTACTTTCACGAAAAATATTGATTCCTGATGCCAAAATAAAGATACCAACGATGATACTGGCAGCACCATCTAACCAAGCAAGCTTAAATAGTAAAGCACCACCAATTGCCACCATCGTTCCAAAACTCGTCAAGGCGTCACTCAAACTATCTTTAGCAGCGGCTGTTAAAGCGGCATTTTGCAGCTTACGACCACCAGTTTTATTGAACCACCAGACGACTAACATGATGATCATGGCAATCGTTGCTCCTACTAATGTTATTGGTTGTGGAACTTCTTGACTTGATTGATTCAGTAAACTGCTGATACCTTTAAACATAACATCTAAGGCAATGGCAATCATAATGATACCTGTGATCAAAGTAAAGACGGTTTCATAGTGAAATCTAGTTAATTGCAACCTCTTACCACTTTTTAATGGATCTTCTGGTAAAGCTTCTCCCATCAAATCATCGTCATCAATGTCACGAGCAATAAAAATTCCAATCAACAATAAAACAGCTGAAATGATTCCAGCCAAATTATTCAAAGCATCTGCCCGCAAGGTTTGTGAATGACCAATAATAGCCAAATAAAATTCAACGACAGAAATTAATAAGTAAGCACCAACGTTGAACCATAAATGATGTTGGACACTGTGCAGTTTTTGCAACTCTTGATTTTGTAGTTTATGCCATTCTTTTTCTTCTTCTTGAAGGTGTCTTTGCTTCTCTTGCATAAAACTTACCTCTTTTAAACTAAGCTTACTTCTTTTAGTAAAAAACACCAAAAAAGACCTCTTTCAAATTGAAAGAGGTCTTTTCCTATTTATCGTTGAGGATAGAATTGCAACTTTCGTTGCTCATTTAATATATCATCTATCAACTAAAAATTTCGTTTTTTAAACAATTTGTAATTGAATTGTTATTCTAAAATAAAATTTGTTAAAGATGATTAATAGAAAATAAATTCTAAGCGCTCAACTTTAATAATTTATTCATAGCTTCTTCAATTGACTTACCGCATGCAGAAACCCGAGTGTTTTTCTTATCGAATACGGTAAACAATTGACGCTTTGTATCTAAAGTTACTTTATATCTCATATTGTTTACCTCCAAATGATTTAAGACATCATTATACACCCTGATGCAGAAAATACAATAGAATCAGCTCAAAAAATATAATTATTCTTATTAATTGAAGAATAATTCCTTACATGCATTAGAAATAGCAATCTTAACATGTTCATAGGTTAGGCCACCTTGAATGTAAATAATGTAAGGCGCACGCATTGGTCCATCACAAGAAAATTCGATACTTGCACCTGAAACAAAGGTTCCGGCAGCCATAACAACTTTATCTTCATAACCTGACATTTCACTAGGAACTGGCAAAACATTGGAATCGATTGGTGAGAATTTTTGAACCATTTCAGCAAATTTAACCATCTTATCCGGGTCGTTAAATTCAATTGTTTGAATCAAATCTGTCCGGTCAGCGTCCCATTTAGGTGATACGTTCAAACCTAATTTCTCAAAAATGCCAGCTTCAAAAATCGCACCTTTGATAGCATTACCAGTTACTCTTGGAGCTAAGAAAAATCCTTGGAACATTTCGGCTAAACGTCCAATTGTTGGACCTTCTGAATCACCGATACCAGGGGCAGTCAAACGATAACTTGCTAATTCAACGAGATCCTTCTTGCCGACGATGTATCCACCGACTTTAGCTAATCCACCACCAGCATTTTTGATCAAAGATCCGGCCATAATGTCCACACCGACTTCAGTTGGTTCAATTGTTTCAGAGAATTCTCCGTAGCAGTTGTCAACAAAAATAATTGCATCAGAAACTGTTTTAACTTGCTTGATGATTTCTGCAATTTCACTAACAGTCAAACTCTTTCTAGTTGAATAACCACGTGATCTTTGGATGCCGATAACTTTAGGATTTTGTTCCTTGATTTTCTTTTTCATCAAGTCGAAATCGACTTTATCGCCGTCCATTTCTACATAGTCAAAACCAATTTGGTAATCGATCAAGCTGCCACGTTTGTTACCAGCAGTTCCGATCACTTCTTGCATCGTATCGTAAGGTTCACCAGTAACGTATAAAAGGTTATCTCCTGGTCTTAACATTCCAAAGAGTGCTGTTGCCAATGTGTGTGTACCAGAAACGAATTGTGGACGAACTAATGCTGCTTCTGTTTTAAAGACGTCACAGTAAACTGCCTCAAGTTGATCACGGCCACGGTCGTCATCCCCATAACCGGTCGTACCTAGTAGACTACTTTCGTCGATACTTTCTTTTCTAAAAGCTGAGAGAACTTTTTCTTGATTATCCAAAACTTGTTCGTCGATCTCTGCTAGTTTGGGAGCAATCATTTGATCAGTCTCTTTAATTACCTCTTTTAATTTATCTGGAAAAGTTGCGTTCCATTTAGCCATTGTGCCCTCCTAAAAATTTTTCAATATTATTCTCAATCTTTTTTTGATAATTTTTATCATCACTAATATTATACCAATCAACATCCATTTGATTACGAAAATATGTAAATTGACGTTTGGCAAAGTGTCGTGAATTCTTTTTAATCTCAACTAGACAATTTTCAAGCGAATCTTTACCTTCAAAATAAGGAAATAGTTCTTTATAGCCGATAGCATTTTTGGCTTGGACAAAACTTTCTCGATGGTCAAAAACGTATTTAGCCTCATCAAGTAAACCCATTTCAACCATCTTATCGACTCGCTGATTAATTCTTTCATACAACTTAGGTCGATCATCTGTTAAACCAATCAAATAAAATTTGGCCCACTGATCACCATTATTTTGCTTAGCAATCGATTGTCCAGTCGTTTCAAAAACCTCAATCGCACGAATCAAGCGTCTGGGATTATCAATGTCAATTTTTTCAAAAGCTAGTGGATCTTCATTTTTAAGTCTAGTTTGTAAAACTGAGATTTCATCATTGTCAGCCAAGTCTTGTAATTGTTGACGAAGTTTAACATCGCTGTCAGATTTGCCACCTAAATTCAAATTATTGATCAATGAACTCAAATAAAAGCCGGTTCCACCAACCACGAATGGAACTTTCCCAATTTCATTTAAATCAATAATAATTTTTTTAGCTCGTTCTTGAAAATTTTTCACGGTGTAGCGAGTATCGGGATCACAAATATCAACCAAATGATGCTTAACTTCTCGTAATTCTTGAGGAGAATCTTTTGCGGTTCCAATATCTAAATTACGATAAATTTGCATTGAATCTCCAGAAATTATTTCACTTTGATATTTTTTGGCCAATTTCAAACCTAAAGCGCTTTTACCCACAGCAGTCGGTCCAACGATTGCAATTACTTTTTTCAAAAAATTACCCCACTTAATATTAGTCTTTTATAGATATTTTAAAGGAAATAAGCCATAATGAGAACTAAAGACAGGAGGAAAATTATTATGGCAAAAAATCAAAAACATTTACGTTTTGTTAAAGGCTTCCTTGTTGGTTCATTAACAACAGCTACTGCAGTATATGGTGCATTGCATACATTCAAGAAAAAGGTCATTGAACCCGAAAATGCAGAAAATGAACGTGTCGAAGAAAACCGCAAACGCGCTAACCGTAAGAGCCTACAAGCTCACCAAGGTTAATAAACACACATATAACAAATTAAAAAGGAGATATTTTTATCTCCTTTTTAATTTACCCTAATTACTTATAATAAGACAGTCAAGTTTAAAATAATAAGAGTTCGGGACATAACTCCCGATTCTAAAAAAACACGATAGAAATTTCCATAAAATATGGAATTCCTATCGTGTTTTTTTGGTATTCAGTTGGATATGATAATAATCTTGCCAACT
>NZ_RKLY01000034.1 GCF_004745525.1 Companilactobacillus suantsaicola
CAAGACGAAAAACCTCTTTCATTGTTAGTGTCGGAACTCCAATGATAACTGATTTTTACGTCTTGGTGTTTTTTTATTTAGTTTTTCTTAAGGTGGCTAACTTGATTATAAAATTCGCCCTTCTAATCCCTTAAGAGTATCCGAAAATTCTTCCCTTTGACTCCAATCATGAGCCTTTATAAATCCCTCATCATCAAACACATTCTTACGCTTAGGAGCGTAAACTATATCACCATGCCTACCTTGAAATACAACATAATCATCAGTTGTTATATGAATTGACTTTGGAATAGTAAACACTTTAGAATTACCAATTCTTCTAACCTTTACTTCATTAATTTTCATGTCCATCTCCCCAGTCCTTTGTATCTTTAATATATATAGAACTAGATTATAATTCAATTTTTTAAAATCCTATTCTTCAGAATTGTTATCCCCAGTGGAGTGACACCAAATCACAAATATATTTCCATAAAAATTAGAACATAGGTTAATTCCAATAGAATAACTATTCCTAAAAGAACAGAACACGTCCAAACCATAGATCCGTTAACTAGCACCGGAGCAACAAAGCTGATGGGCTCAGATGTGAAATTATTCTTAGCAATTCATTGCTTAGAATAAGGTCGAGCTTTGAAATGCCGCGAACTTTGCGGTAGTTCAAAGTCGGCCCACATCGTTCCAGCCCAATCAGCTTTGTTGCGGAGGAGCGGCATCCCCCACTAACACCAAAAAACAACCATTTCTATCAAAATATTCCACCAAAATATTCCATCTAAAAATTAGATTTTATCAGTATTTTGAAGTACACTTTTACATATGAATAATAGAGGGGAATTTATTTTATGATTGATACTTGGATCATCTGGCTAATTCTCATAATCTTAACCGTCAATACTATTTCGGCTCTTATCACTGTTTTCCACAGACCTCGTAATATTGTTACTACCTGGGCATGGATTTTAGTCCTCGTTCTACTACCAATTATAGGTTTCCTGATTTACGCATTCTTGGGACGTGGAATTGCTCAAGAGAAAATTTTCAATATCAACAAACAAGAGCATTATAGTTTGAGCCAACTGAAAAGAATGGCCATAGCTGCTCAAAAGCGCCCGCAAAACGCCTCACGTTACGATGAGACCCGTTATGCGGACCATATTATTAGATTCTTCAACGAAACTGAGGAAGCTCCTTTAACGCGCCATAACGAGATCAAACTGTACTTTGATGGACAAGAGAAATTCAAAGACATGTTTGAAGACATTAGACAAGCTAAAGAAACAGTTCACGTTGAATATTATGCTTTCATTAAAAGTAAGATTGGTGACCAATTCTTGGAACTTTTAACGCAAAAAGCTAAGGAAGGCTTAGAAGTCAGAATCCTTTATGACCCATGGGGTTCTGGTGGTACAACGCCAAAATACTTTAAAACCTTCCAGGCTGCTGGTGGTGAAGTCTTGCCTTTTATCACTTCCAAAAATGTGATTGCCAAAACTCGTTTGAACTATCACTTGCATCGAAAAATCGTTGTCGTTGATGGTACTACTGGTTGGATCGGTGGTTTCAATGTCGGCGACCAATACGTTAATACAACTGAAAAGTTTGGCTACTGGCGTGACACCCATTCACGAATTTTCGGCGCGGCTGTTTTACTTTTACAAGAAAGATTTTTCCGTGACTGGAATGCTTCACTAGATAACAAAGCTGAACCTTTGGCATTCTTGGAAAAATACTTCCCATCTGACAAATTCAATACCGATGCCAATCTGCCGATTCAAATCATTTCTGACGGTCCCGATTCACGAGACGAAATTCTCAAGGATGGCTTCATTGATATGATCGTCAGTGCCAAAAAGAGTGTCTGGATCCAATCACCTTACCTCGTACCTGATGATGCGATGTTCACGGCTTTAACGATTGCTGCTCGTTCTGGGGTCAATGTCAGGATCATGATTCCTTGTATGCCTGATCATCCCTTCATTTACCGAGCAACTCAATACTATGCCAACCTTTTGACGACTTATGGCATCAAGATTTACAGTTATCAAAAAGGATTTTTGCACGCTAAGACTTCGGTCTTTGATGGCAAAATTTGTTCAGTCGGTTCAATGAATCACGACTTCCGAAGTTATTCATTAAATTTTGAAGCTAACGCCTTTATTTACGACGCAAAGGTTTCCCACCAAATTGCCCGTTCGTTTGAAGCGGATATGAAAGATTCACTGCTTCTAACACCAGAAATCATCAAAGAACAAGGTATGTGGCTTCACTTCAAGCAACGTTTCTCACGTTTACTATCACCCATACTTTAATAGAAAAAATATTAAAGAGGACCAAGTAAATCAATACTTGGCCCTCTTTTATTGGAGTGTACATATCAAATGACATATATATTAGTAGTTTTAATCGCTTTATTTGGTGCTTTAATGCGAACAGTTTTTGGTTTTGGGGAAGCACTAGTTACCATGCCACTGTTAGCTTTAATTTCTTTTAACCTCCAAACTTCGACTGCTTTAATCGGAGCTTTAGGTTTGTTAGTCGCCATTCCAGTTGCTATCAAATACCATCAACACATCGATTGGTCGACGCTTAAACGACTGATCATCGGTTCAATTTTGGGGATTCCAGTTGGCATTTTGATTATCAAATTAGGTTCACCAATTATCATTATGAAAGTTTTAGGACTTTTCATCATCGTTTACGGCTCTTACAACCTCTATGCCTTGAAACATCCCCGTAAAACTAGTTTAAAAATCAGTGACAAATACGATTATCTAGCCGGAATTGTCTCTGGAATCTTAGGCGCATCTTTTAACAGTCACGGTGTTCCCATCGTTATTTATGGAACGGCTAAAAAATGGGATCCTGATAAATTACTCGGTATCTTGCAAGGACATTTCGTCGTCGTTGGTAGCTTAGTCGTCTTGAGCCAGTTGGGGTCCGGCATGTGGAGTTTAGAAGTGGTCAAACTACTGGCCATCATCATTCCTCTATTGTTCATCGTCGTTCCCTTCGGCAATTGGATCAGCTCCAAAATCGACAGTCAGCACTTTACAAAATACGTGTTTGCTATTCTAATCATTTTCGGATTAATTTTGTTACTGAAGAACTAGCGACTCATCGCATCGGCACCTTGCATCACACTCTTGATCTCGCTTTCGTTAACAAGGTTCAAGTCACCGGCAATCGTCAACTTCAAAACGCTGGCTGCCATGGCATAGTTAACTTGTGTTTGAAGGTCGTAATCGTGTAAGAAACCATGAATCAAGCCGGCACCAAAGGCATCCCCACTTGCGACACCTTCATAGACGTGCATCTTGTAAACTGGGCTCTGGGCAAATATCCCATCACGCAAAACCAACGCCGTCCATTGTGAATCCTCGACTGATTGGATATTGCGCAAAATGCTGGCTACGGTGTGGCAGTTAGGATATTGCTTCGTAACTTCTCTCATCCCAGCTTTGAAGCTCTCAACTTGGTCAATTCCGTGTTTCATATCGCCATCAAAGGCTTTGATGTTCAAACTAGCTTCAAAATCTTCATCATTAGCTAAAACGACATTGACGTATGGCATAACTTTTTTCGAGAATGCTTGAGCTTCTTCTGGAGTCCACATCTTACCTCGATAGTTTGTGTCAAAAACAACTGTAATGTTATTTTCTTGGCAATACTTCACAGCTGACAAGAGTGTTTCTTGCATTTCTTTTGACAAAGCGGCCGTGATTCCAGAGAAGTGGAAATAATCAACATCTTTTAAAAGCTCTGACCAGTTAAATTCATCACTCTTAGCTTCCGCAAATGAACTACCAGCTCGATCATAAACGACATTTGTTCCGCGAATGCTAGCACCTTTTTCAAAGAAATAAATGCCTAGTCTTGGTCCACCACGTAAAATCTTGCCTGTATTTACACCGTAACGGTTCAAAGTTCCTAAGGCCGCATCACCGAGTAGATTAGCTGGCAACTTGCTGACATAACTTGCATCGTCTCCTTGTAAGGCTAAAGAAACTGCCACGTTAGCTTCTGAGCCACCATAATTTGCTTCAAAGGAATCTGATTGTAAAATACGTTTGCTTTCACTTGGCTTTAAACGTAACATCATTTCTCCAAAGGTTAGAACTTTCATTATAATTACCTCCATGATTAAATTTCCCAATAAGAAACTAAGTTTATATAAAAAATAAACCAAAAGAAAAAATTCTTACTCAGAATTTTTTCTTTTTTCTTATTAAGAAACACTTTTTATTTATTAGAAATTATACTTATAATATAATCCTTTGAAAACGTTTTATCAAATAGTTTATAGTGCCTGTTCAATTTCCTTTTTCGTCTCTAAAACATATTGAATAATTTGATCACGACGGTGGTCTCCGAGACGATAATCTGGTGTACTGACACTGAAGGCTCCATAAACTTGACCATTCTTTTGCAAGACTGCTCCAACACAGACGACTTCTGGTTGATTTTCCTTATCATCGATTGAATAGCCATTTTCTTTTACGGCCGCAATCTGCTTGTTCAATTCAGAAATACTAATGATCGTATAATCTGTCACTGGTTTTAAGGTTTCCTTAGAGAAATATTCATCTAACTCTTCAGGAGTTTTCGAAGCTAAAATTGCCTTACCCATGGCGGAACTATAAAGGTTCAGTTTACCTCCAATGCGTGATTTCAAATTAATACTTTGTGGACTCTCTAATTTTTGCAAATAAACGACTTTATTATTCTGTTCAATTCCTAAATGGACAGTTTCTTCGGTCTTATCACGCAACTTCTTCAAGAATGGTAAGGCGATTCGACTGATATCAAAGTCGGCCAGTGCCCGTTGTCCATATCCGATCAGTTCGGTACCAAAGAAGTACTGCTTAGTGTCATCATTTCTCCAGATGATATTTTGCTCACCCATAGTAGTTAAAATCTTCAGTGTTGTCGATTTTGGTGCTTGAATGCCTTCACTAATTTCTTTGAGTGTTAAGCCGGTATCTTGGGACATCATATAATCCAAGATGGCTTTAGCCTTGATCAAGACTGTTCCGTACGCTTTTTTCTCAGCCATGTTGCTACCCCTTTCAAAATGGAACTTAGGTTTACTATATAGAAATTATATGCTATTTTGAAAACCTTGTCATCCTGATTTCAAATTAAATTTACTTTAATAATTTTCATTTGTAGACTATTTTCATTAGAAAACAATGTTACAATGATGAATAAATTTAATAATTGGGGGATTAATAATGGAATATTTGAAATTAATTGGAATTGTTATAATTATTCTCGGATTTGCCTTCAAATTAGATACTATTGCAGTCGTAATCGCCGCTGCTTTGGCAACTGGTCTAGTTTCTGGTATGTCTTTGACGCATGTTTTGACGCTTTTAGGTAAAGGATTCATGGACAACCGTATGGTCTCCCTATTCTTTTTAACCTTACCAATGATTGGTGTCGTTGAAAGTCACGGTTTAAAACAAGCCGCTGTCAATGGTATTAGTAAGATCAAAAACTTGTCGGCCGGAAAAATATTTAACATGTATCTGGCCATTCGAGAAATTACTGATGCTCTAGGGATTGCTTTGCAAGGTCAAGTTCAATTTATCCGACCACTAATTAATCCTATGGGCTCAAGCTGCTGCTAGTATCAAAAAGCCTTTGACCGCTAAACAAGTTGATTTGATCAAAGGACGCGCTGCCGCAACTGATAACTTCGGTAACTTCTTCTCGCAAAACTTGTTCATCGCTTCTAGTGGTGTCTTGTTGATGTCTAGTACCATGAAGTCGCTTGGTTACTCGGCTACACCTGGTAACATTGTTCTTTATTCAATTCCTATGGCAGTAATAACGTTTGTCATAACCGCTATTTACAACAGACGTTTTGATAAACAATTCAACGAATAAGATGAGGTAAAAATATGAGTGTAAACAATATTCTAGAAATTTTTTACGTTTTAATCGGTTTGATCATGTTTTTTGCCAGCATCGAATCTTTTCGCGATAAAGAAAATTCAGCCCGCATCGGAACCGGTCTTTTCTGGCTCATCATGGGTGTTATCTTCGCTATTGGTAAGTACTTACCAAACTTTGTTATCGGAATCCTTTTAGTTTTAGTAGGTATTCTGTCGTTACTCAAACAAATTAAAGTTGGCAAAATCAAAGAAGTTAATAAGGAATTAGCCGAAAAATCTGCTAAACGTTTAGGAGCTTGGCTCTTCTTTCCTTCGATTGTATTAGCTATTCTGTCAATTCTGATCAGTCAATTCACCAAACTCGGCGGTCAAGTCGGAATCGGAATTGCCTCAGTAATTGCTTTGATTACCGCCATGGTTCTTTCTAAAGCCGATGGTAAAACAACTTACCACGATAGTGAAAGAATGGTTCGTTCAGTCGGAACTGCTGGTATTTTGCCACAACTTCTAGCCACATTAGGTGTTATCTTTACGGCTTCCGGTGTTGGGGATGTCACTTCAAAAGCCATCTCCGGAATTTTCCCAGCTGGTGACCACTTACTCGGAGTCGTTTTATATTGTGTAGCCATGGCAATCTTCACAATGATCATGGGAAATGCCTTTGCCGCCTTTGCAGTTATCACAGCCGGAATCGGAATTCCCTTCGTCGTAGCTCAAGGGGCTAATCCAGCTGTCGTTGCTGCAATCGGAATGACTGCTGGATATTGTGGAACTTTGATGACACCAATGGCCGCCAATTTCAACTCCCTACCCGTAGCGCTGCTCGAAATGAAAGACAACCTAGGTGTTATCAAGCAACAATATCCAGTCGCTTTAGTATTACTCGTGATTCAAATTGCATTAATGTACTTTTTAGCATTTTAAGGAGGAAATATTTTTATGAAAATTCTTGTAACAGGTTTTGATCCCTTTGGGACTGACAAAATTAATCCAGCCATCGAGGCAGTTAAGAAATTACCCGAAAACATCGCTGGTGCTGAAATTATTAAAGTAGAGATTCCCACTATCTTCAATAAATGTGCTGAAGTAGTTCATCAAGCTATCTTAGACAACAAACCCGATTATGTTTTAGACATCGGTCAAGCCGGCGGACGTTTTGCTTTAACCCCAGAACGTGTTGCTATCAACTTTGACGATGGAAGAATCAAGGATAACGCTGGTTACCAACCAAGAAACCAACCAATCCATGAAGACGGTCAAAACGCCTACTTCACACAATTACCAGTCAAAGCTATGGCTTCAGCTATCATTGCAGCCGGCCTTCCAAGTTCAGTTTCAACAACAGCCGGAACTTATGTCTGCAACCACATCATGTACCAAGTTCAATACATGATCGACAAAGAATTCCATGATTTAAAAGCTGGCTTCATGCACATTCCATTCTTACCTAACCAAGTGGTAGACCGTCCTGACACACCAAGCCTTTCTCTTGATGACGACGTCAAAGGAATCACTGCTGCAATCGAAGCAATTGTCGAACGTGACGGCAAAGGCGACATCGAAGTAGTCGGTGGCAGTTTGCATTAAGTATGCCGTCCTCCGCACAATCCCTGTGATGGACTGGAACGCGGCCGGCACAACTTTGAGCTTTTGCAAAATGCGCAAAATCTCAAAGCTTGGCCTTCTTGTAAGTGCTAAAGCACTAACAAGAATTTGGCGGCTGAGCCATCACAGGGATTGTGCTCCAGACTGAATAACTTTTCTATGGTTTATTACTTTCTAATGATTTAGGAATATTGATTCTATTCGGATTTTCCTTTAATAATTAAAAAACAAAAATACAGCTTCTATTCTCAAGTTTTACTTTCAGAATAGGTGCTGTATTTTTTGTTTATAAATCTTAAATTATTTGTGTTGTTCGTTCGCTTTATATTTTGTCAATTCACATGTGAGCTTTGCATACTCTTCTGGATAACCTCTAGCAAATTCTGGATCTTTCATTTCCTTTATAACCAAGAAATAGAAAACTCATAACAACAAAAAATTGTATTATCAGAATGAAATTCCAACTAATACAATCTTTGCAAAGATACTATTCTTCTATTTTATATCATCATAAATCCATATTGAATAGAACTACTATCTCAAAAAGCATTAGAAAATACTAAATCAAAGAAGCACTATTCAGTCTGGAGCAACAGCTCGGGGAAATGCTCAGCCCTGAAATTATTCTTAGCAATTTATTGCTTAGAATAAGGCCAATCTTGAAGACAATTCCCGCTTTTGGAATTGGCTCCAAGTTGTGCCCAGAGCGTTCCAGCATTTCCCCGAGTTGTTGCGGAAGACGGCATACTTAGACACCGTTATCCGATTCATAAACACTTTTAACGACTCTTTGATGATACAAATCGTTTCCTTGTCCCCAGAAAATGAAACTCAGCGATACGTAGATGACCGCTAGTAAAATATTTACTGCATTAAATGGCATCGAATTTCTCATCATCAGACCGATTATAAACACGATTGAACCGATCGGAATGATGGCCCCTAGCCATGCATGCGAATTGTTTGCTAAAACATATTTCTCAAGAATCAAGGAGGCAATTGAACCAATTACAAAAAATACCCCTAACATAATTACACCCCCATAATTAATTCAGCGATAATTATAATAACATAATTAATTTTCTGAAATAATCATTTTGTCCTTGAAAACGTATCCAGACGGTCCGACCAGACATTTCCGGCAATGTATTGGATAATTAGCTTTAGGGGGAAAACACTTTGACTAAAGAAATTACTATCTATGATTTGTACGAAATCTTACATCACAAACTCGGTGAACAAAATTGGTGGCCGGCTGAAAATACTGAGGAAATGTTGACGGGGATGATCTTGATCCAAAATACTAACTGGAAAAATGTCGATAAGTCACTTGCCAATCTCAAAGAAGCAACTAATTTTGAGGTTAATAAAATGCTGAAGATTTCAACCGAGCAACTTCAAAAATTGATTCAGCCTAGCGGTTTCTTCCATAATAAGGCACTCTTTTTGCAGTCGCTTTTGACTGCCTATCGTGACCAATTCCCAACTTGGGAAACACTTTCCACGACCAAATTACGTAAGAAACTCTTGAGTCTCAAAGGTGTTGGTAACGAAACTGCCGACGTATTGTTGTTGTACTACTTTCACCGGGCCACTTTTGTCGCCGATAACTATGCCATGAGAATGTTTCAAAATCTAGACACTTTCACTAAGAGACCAACTTATATGCAGCTCAAAAAAGCTGTCGAAGTGGATTTTGACTTCACTTCTAAACAAGCTGAGGAGTTGCACGCGTTGATCGACCAATTGGGAAAAAATAAGCGTGATTACTTGGCAGAATACCAATTACACCTACCTTTTCTAGCGTCCCATGATGCCATAGTAAAATAAGTGGATCAATTCATCTGCGTGGTGATTGAATTCGACAGCGTCATAATTAGGATTTAGGGCATAACTGACGTACATGTCTAAGAAAATTAGCGCTGCTTCATTAGAAATTTGTGGATTCACTTTGCCCTCTTGGCGGCCTTGGTCAAATAACTTATTCCAAAAATTAATTTTATAGTCGTTATAGACTTTCAAAACAGTTCTTGAACCATTAGCTCCACGGAATTCTTTCAACATGAAACTGACGAAATTGTCACTGATCTGCGATGCTTCGGAACTGCCAGTTTGCATCATCGCCTGCATTTTTTCGACGAAAGTTTTATCAGGGTCATCCAGCAATTTATCGTACTGGCCATACCCTTCAACAATCAATTTCACGACTACCGCTCGGGCCAATTCAACTTTACTGGCATAGTATTTATACAAGGTAACTTGTGAACTGTTCGCTTCCTTTGCAATTTGTGCAATGGAAGTTTTTTTGTATCCATTCACAAAAAATAACTTCGTAGCGGCGTTTAGAATCGTTTTTTGCTTAGCTTTTTTACGTTGTAGATTGTTTATCATAAAATCCTCCAAAAATATTTTTTATAAATATTTCAGTTTTTTGCCCACTCTTTCAACAACTGCTAAAAAGCCCTTGGGAATAGTTCATTTCGCAGTTTTCCTTTGATTGACAAGACCAATTCCTAGCTCTAATATACTCGGTAAATAATGAACTATTCAAGATAAATATTTCAGTTTAGGGGGCATTTTTATGACAACACCTACATTACACATCAATCATCTTCAAAAGAATTTTGGTAAGTTTCAAGCTTTAAAAGATATCACTTTTGATATTTATCCCGGCGAAGTCTTCGGTTTCATCGGACCTAATGGAGCTGGTAAATCGACTACGATTCGAACTTTATTAGGCATCTTAAAGGCCAGTGGTGGTCAAGCAACAATTTTTGGCAAAGACGTTTTTAAAGATGCGGTGGCGATTCATTCACGACTAGCTTACGTACCTGGCGACGTCTATCTGTGGCCCAATCTCAGTGGTGGCGAAATCATCGACCTCTTTTTAAAATTAGCTCACAACAAGCACACTGAAAAAACTGACCAATTGATCAAAGCTTTTCAACTCGACCCAACCAAAAAAGCCCGGACTTATTCAAAAGGAAATCGTCAAAAAGTAGCTTTGATTGCGGCATTTTCTACCGAAGCTGACTTTTACATTTTCGACGAACCGACTAGTGGGCTTGATCCATTGAACGAGGAAATTTTCCAACAAGAAGTTCTCAAGTTAAAAGCCGCTGGCAAGGCAGTTTTGCTCTCCAGTCATATTTTGTCAGAGGTTGAAAAAATGTGTGACCGGATCGGTATCATCCGCCAAGGAAAAATTGTTGAAACTGGCACTTTGCAAGAGATGCGTCACCTAACTAGAACGGTCGTCAAAGTCCAAACGGTGGAGCCAACGCCTGAAATAGCAGCCTTAGTCGGTGTTCACAATGTCGAAGTCAATCAAAATGGCTCAATGACTTTAGCGGTTGATTCTGAACATCTCGACAGTCTGATGGAATACTTGTCTAAGAAACAGATTCTTTCTCTGCAGGCCACTCCACCAACTTTGGAGGACTTATTCCTACGCTATTACGATTCTGAGGTACAGACGAATGAACAATAACCAATTTCAAATGACCGGCTTTTTGACTCGGTTTACTCTAAAAAAAGACCGCCTCAAACTATTAGTCTGGGCGGTAGTTTTAATCTCACTTTTCGTCGGTGTTGCTAGCAAATTCACGAGTCTATACGGCAATCAACAAGCTATCGATGAAATAATTAAGACACTCAAAACTCCAGCAATGGTGTCACTCTTTGGGAAGATGCCTAAAGATGTTTTTACTAGTGCTGACGTCTTTGCGGCTGAAATGACAGTCTTTATGGCTATCATCTCCTGTATCATGAATTACTATTTCGTGATCCGTAATACTCGTGGCGAAGAAGAATCTGGCATTTTAGAAATGATTCAAGCCCATTCTGTTGGACGTTTAGCCAATCTGAGCGCAACTATCATTGAAAGTTTCATCTTAAATTTTGGGATCGGCTTGATCTATGCCCTTGGTTTACAATTTGCCAATCTTTCAGGTACAGATCTCAACGGCAATTTCTTACTTGGATTTGGTTTGGCTAGTTGTGGCTTCATGTTTGCCAGCATTGCGGCTGTAGTATCGCAACTCAGTGATAACACGCGCAGTGCCACAACTTTAGCTTATTTGGTATTTGGAATCATGTACATTGCTCGAATGATCACCGACGTCACCGATTCCCACTACACTTGGTTTGTCCCTCTAGGTTGGGTAGAAAAGCTTTCAACTTATCAACAAAATAACTGGCTACCAGTCATCTTAATGTTGATATTATCAGTAATCCTAGTTCTAATAGCTTTTTACTTAAACTCGCATCGTGATCTTGGCTCCGGTCTGATTGCTACCAAACCGGGTAGAGCTTCTGCCAGTCCTTTGTTACACGATCCGTTGACTCTTTTTTGGCGTCTCAATCGTGTCAGCATCCTAGTCTGGTTCTTCGGAATTTTAATTTTAGGGATGACTTACGGTTCAATTTTTAACACAATTGGTGACATCGTCAAAACCAATCCAATGTTCAAGCAATTACTCAGCACAAGCGCCATCGATAACGCCAACCTCTTGATAGTAAAACAATTTATCGGCATGTTAATGATTGTCTTTGCGGTTTTAGCTTTGATACCAGGAATATCTCTAATCAATTATTTGAAAAAAGGAGAAGACAAAGGATACCTAGAAATCATTCACGCTACCCCAACTAGTCGTTTGAAACTATACGGTTCAATGATTTTTATATCCGTTATAACGGTAACAATCATCCTTTTTGCTGGAAACCTCGGACTGTATCTCGGTGGTAACGCCGTTATGAAACAAAATCTACCCCTAGAAATTTTCCAACGCAATCTATTAGGATACTGGCCCGCCACCATGATTTTTCTGGGCATCTCTGCCTGCTTAGTCGGCTGGCTACCAAAATTGATCAGTCTGAATTTCGGTTACTTGATCATCAGTTTCTTCATTCAATACTTCGGTAAGCTGTTAAAACTACCCGACTGGACTGAGAAATTAACCCCCTTCGGCTATCTTGCCAAAGTTCCCGTGAAAGATTTTAATCCAACAACCTTCTGGTTCCAACTAGCCCTAGCATTGATCTTAATTGTAATTGGTTATGTCGGTTATCGTCGACGTGACTTGGTAATCAATTAACAATTTTTTAAGTACAATATCCAAGATGTCGAAATTATACTTAATTTTATTATCGATTAAGTATAATTTTCGATTTTACAAATTATGCTTAAGATTTTTTAGATTTCAATGATAATTTCCGATAAACAAAATTTTCATTAATTAATTCAAATAGATATTCGCTTCCCATATAACCCAAAGTTTGCGTAAACGTTTGCAGTGACATATGATTGAGCTAACAAGTTTTTTCGAAAGGATGATTTTATGTATAAAGCTTCAGATAATCGTTACCAAGGAAACGTACGTCACGCGGGGCAAACAGGGTTAATGTTGCCACCAATCTCACTTGGACTCTGGCATCATTTCAGTTGTGCCGATCCATTGAGCGAAAGAAAGCAAGTCATTTTACATGCCTTTGACAAAGGTGTTTTCCACTTCGATGTTGCCAATCACTATGGAGATGGCACCAAAGATGGCTTAGGCAGCTCCGAAACTTTGCTAGGACAAATTTTGAGCACTGACTTGAAACCATATCGTGACGAATTAGTTATTTCAACCAAAGCTGGTTATGAAATCCACGATGGTCCTTACGGTATCGGTACATCCAGAAAGTCCTTGTTGCAAGACATCGACTCTTCACTCAAGCGGTTGCAACTGGATTACGTTGATATTTTCTACGCTCACCGTTATGACGATAAAACTCCAATTGAAGAAACCGTTCGCGCCTTAGACGACATCGTTAAATCTGGGAAAGCTTTATACGTTGGTGTTTCAAATTTTGAAATCACGCAAATGAAACAAGCTATCAAATTATTTAAACAATTAGGTACCCCATTTGTCTTGGATCAAATGAGCATGAACCTATTAAACGATCACGTTGAAGATAGTGGACTACTCGACGTCTTAAAAGACGGTGGTGCTGGAGCTATCGCTTATGGTCCATTAGCCGAAGGTTTATTATCCGACCGCTATCTCAACGGCATCCCTGAAAGTTTCAAAATCCATCCAACTAACGAAGACCTATTCGCTGACGGCAAAGATGCTTTAGTCAAGAAATTAAATGACCTCAACGAAATCGCTAAAAACCGTAACCAAACCCTCAGTCAATTGGCACTAGCTTGGTTACTAAGAGATCCCGTTGTCGCCAGCGTCATCATCGGAACTACTAACGTTGATCACCTAGAGGATAACCTCAAAGCCCTAGATAATCTCGACTTCAGCGCTGATGAAGTTGCTGCCATCCAAAAACTGATCAAATGACAAAAAGAGGCTGTACTAATGAAAGTATCACTAGTACAACCTCTTTTTTGCATAGAAAACAACATCAATCACTAACCGCATCCAATTCAACGATTCGATCAAACAAAGCTTTTTCTTGATCAGAAATCTTATGCGCTACTTCGACGACCGCAATTTGTGGATTCTTCAAAATTGTATTGTGAATCTCTAATGACAATTTAGAATCCAAAGCACTCGTCGCTTCATCAGCCAACAAAATTGGTCGTTTGGATAACAGTGCCCGAGCAATTTCAACCCTTTGAATCTGACCACCAGAAAGGTTGGCGCCCTTTTCACCAACTTGATAGTCCCAGCCTTTTTCTTCTACCAATTCAGATAAACCAGCCTTTTGAGCCAATTCGTCTAACGTAGCAACATCAGCTTTTCTACCTAAAGTGATATTAAACTTCAAAGTATCATCAAAAATGAAGGGCTTTTGGTTCACATAGCTAAAGTTATCATGAGCTGCTTGCCAATCACCTGTCACGCTATTTTGATTAATGTAAATTTGACCATTATTCGGTTGTAACTTTCCTAAAAACAACTTCAATAAAGTCGTCTTTCCCCAACCACTAGGTGCCATCAACAAGACTTTTTCATTAGGTTTCAGTGAAAAATCCAAATCAGAAAACAACGTCTTATCTTTCACCTGATAAGTTAGATCATCTACATTTAACCCCGAAAAATCACTGCTGGTAGCGGCCTTAGGTTGCACTTCACTAAATTTCAAAGCTTGATCAACTTTATCCCACATTGGTTTGGTCGACTGAATAGCATTGACCTGTTGGAAAATATTGATAATTGGATTAACGAAATCATTCGATAATTGCACGATCATGACTAAGGTACCAGCTCCAATCTGGCCTTGATACATAAGAATCGCTCCCACAAAAAATGGGAGGATGAAACTAAAAATTTCCGCTACTGCCAAAATAATTTCGCCGGCAACTGCTTGCGTGAAATTCAAACTTTTCAGAGCGTCTTCCATTCGCTTAGCCCCAACAATAACTCGACCAACGATAGGAACTTGTACATCGTACAAATCTGCCGTAGCAGCTCCATCCAAGCCATCACTGACTTTTTGAGTGTAATTAGCATTCGCTTTTTCCCAAATTGCCGACTTAGTTTGGATTTTTTTCGTGAAGAATTTCTGAACAATTCCAGGTACAATCGTGGTTACAATAAACAGCAAGGTCAACAACCAAGAATTAAGCAACCCGACCACAATTGCGACGACAAACGAGATAGCTTCCGTGATGATCATCAATTCATTAGTGATTTTCAAAGTCTCGATTTGCTTGACGTCATTAGTCATCAAACTCAATCCATCTTTTTGAGAATCGTCTTGTTTCTCAATCAAGTAAGCCATCGTCTTCGCCTTAATATGAACGTTGATATCCTTGATAATATCGCATTTCAAATATCGATAAATAAAATTTGCTAACATAATTACTGCAATTGCCAACATACCAACAAGACCGACCACAATCAGTTTATTAATGCTTCCTTGACGAAATTGTGCCATATTCAACATTATTTTGGTGACATAAGCTATTACAACATTTCCTAAAGCGTACACGATAGAAAGTAGAAAATACAAAATCACTTTAATCTTGGAGGTGTAACGTAAAGATATATTTGCCATAATTCCCCTTTTCCAAATATCACGAACACTGATATTTTGTTTGATTGGCAACCAAACATTAAAAACATTTAATAATCAATACCCCACACAAATACCAATGCATAAATATACGTTTGATTTAATAAATATTTTACCCCCCAAAAATTAGATTTCAAGACATATTATTAAAACGGCTTTAATTTATTAATAAAATAAATAGACCAGGGTAATCGTTCAAATCACCTTGATCTATTCACTTTAATACCTGAAAACTACCCAAGTTATGTCCCGCTCACTAACATATTAACGACGTGGCATCTTTTCAAACAAACCATAAAATTGCGATTTATCGTCAAAACTAGCCCGATTTCTACCATTGAGTCCGGATTTCTTCGAAAGATCTCCCAATTCAATCAAAAGATCATCTTCTTTTCTAGAAAAATGAACTCTACTAAAAGCTTCCATGTAAATATAATTAACCAACCTGCTCAACCAAGCTTCAGGATTTTTAACCGTATCTAATTTTAAATAAACCTGACTTAATACATCCGTTATATTCAGTAAATAAGATGATTGATCCGGATGTTGATGTAAAGAATTATACAATTCGTGAATAACTTTCTTCGTTTTCTCTATGTCTAGCATGTAACAACTCCCCAAATATTTTTATAGCTATGCTCTTAAATTTAATTGATATCCCCTTTATTGTATATCTACGTATCTTCTACTACAATTTCACTATAATTGAATTTAGTTTACATCTGATAAAAAATATCTCGAATTCTAGTCATACTTTTCTTGAAGAGATTGTCTTTCATTTATGAATCCAAAATGCGGCATTGAGGATATTTCCAATACTTAACTTCTTAAATATGTTATATCTGAATATGAAACTACTGGGGGGATTCAATGATTAAAAAAATACTGCAACTAATAATCTTTTTACCATTACTAATATTGATTCAAGTAAATGCACTTCCAATGATTTACAAACCTAACAATCTAATTCTGGCGATAATTATCTTTTCCGCACTTTTGTATGCCTTACTCCGAATAATCAAAAAGCATAATTTACCGCTGATCCAAAAAAAATTTGATGGAAAAGCTATCTTATTTACTGTCACACTAACTATTATTTGTGAAGCTATTTCAATTCTATTTGATTATCTAGCTCAATCGACAAGTAGTAGTTCTTCAGATTCATCGATGATAATATCTCGTCTAACTAGCAAATCTACTTGGATTCTGATTGTTGCCATGTTGACGATCAATATTACCGGCCCAATACTGGAAGAGTTGACTACCCGTGGCATTATTTTTCAGTATTCTAGCAAGATTTTCCATTCTCAATACGTCGGCGCTATTTTATCATCCCTCATCTTTTCCTTTTTACATGGCCAAGGGATTATCCTGTCGATTAGTTATTTCATCACAAGCATCATTTTGACAATCATTTTTGTTAAAACTAAAAATATATATAGCAACATTCTTTCACATCAACTGCTCAATATCATGTCCACGATTATGGTTTTCTTGTAAAAAAACCATCCGTTAATGTTGGATGGCTTTTTATAAATCCTTTATTTTTCTGACTTTAGGGTATACACGCTTTCTAAATCCTTGTAATAGTGGGGCAATTAGTAAACATGCATAGGTAACTTTAAATAATTGTACGTAATCTAAATTAAAGATAGGTAGACCGTCAATTAAGTTGAAGAGCATCTCAGCAACTAATTCAACCAAAATCACGATGTTAATTGAAATCCAGTCTTTCATTGGTATATTAATTTGTTTAATCTTATCAATCATAGTCGCATCTCCATTCAGTCCGTAATTATTTTAGAAATATAGATATCCCTTCTTCATTACACTTATAAGCTTATTTTATCAACTATTGCTTTAGTTTTGGAAAGAACATCCTGAATGATATAATTTGATATCTTAATTGATGAGTAACTAATTTTTATGGAGGTATCTAAAATGAACAAAAGAGCATCACTCTGGTCCCAAATGGACGAATTAATTAAATCCGAAGAACTATCAGCGGAAGAAAAGAAAATACTTTCTGATGCCAAAACCCAATTAAACAATAATGTGGATGATGAAAAAGTCGCTGCTCAATTGAAGTCACGCTTATCATTTTTATCTATCAAAGGCTCATTATCCGCAACCGTTGTACCCCTCTTTACTGAATTATCTAGATTATATTTGGGATATGGGCGGCGTGGTAATATCTCTATTAACTAATTTTTTGGGACGTAGAAAACAAATAGGCCAGGGTAATCGAAGTTACCCTAGCCTATTTATCTTTATGTTCGAGAGTTGACCACTTTTATTTTGCTCTTTAGTTGAAACGAGTTACACAAGAGCAACTCCCTCCGAGATAACCGCTCTTGTTTCACTCTCTGATTAAAACGAGTTACACAAGCCAGACTCAGACAGATAGCCTAAGCGGGCTTGTTCCACTCTCTATATTTGTCCAACTTCAACTGATACTTCATTCGACAATTTTTTATCTAAAAATTTTTGCATCTCTTTATATGAAACATTGAAATTCATTTCTACTTGTTGTGGTCTCTTCGTATTAAAAATTACTGCCACCTTTGGTTTTTGGCCTTGCAACTCAATTGGAATCAAGGTTACATGGCTAACTTGAGAGTAGTCCAGTACTCCTGAGTAGAATCCGTTTAGGACAATTTTCTTAGTACCAATGCCTCCAACACCATTCATAATATTAAGTAACATGAATAAAGCAACCATGATGATGTATGATAATTGATTAGTTGGTGAAAATAGTAACCATGCCCCAATAAAAGCCGCAAAAATCAATGATGAGACTTTGTAGATCGACTTGATTTCAATTTGGGACTGCCAATAAACATTAAAGGCTGCACCAAGGAAAAAGATGATATCAACTATTATTAAAAGTACATTCATTTTGACTTTATCCCTTTTCTAAAAAATTTTGATTCAGTAACTATTTCATTTTCCATTACACCTATATTGTATCGTATCTATGTGACGAATACATGAAGATGAACTCTTTGTTTTCAAAATTAAAGCATTTACATATAAATATTTGTTAAAAAGTACCATTTTGGCACATAAAAAAGATGGCTCTAAGCCCCATCCGACACAGAAAAGAGAACTTTTGGCATTCTTTTGTTAAGTTGTCCTAATTATTAAGTTTACCAGCTTTAATTACGCCGTCTAACATGATATTATATGTTGAGAAGAAATAGGGGGAAGAACATTGAGCTCAAAAAACAAAAAACACGAAAGCTTAATCCACTACGCTAATGGCCCTTCTTTGGAAGAAATTAATGATACTGTTGATGTACCTACTGATGCAGGTTTCTTCAAAACTCTGTTAGCTTATAGTGGACCCGGTGCTTTAGTTGCCGTAGGTTATATGGATCCTGGTAATTGGGTTACATCCATCGCCGGTGGTGCCCAATTCAAATACAAATTGCTATCCGTTATCTTGATTTCTAGTTTAATTGCGATGCTTTTACAATACATGTCAGCTAAACTAGGTATCGTGACCGGAAGAGATTTGGCCCAATTGACCAGAGATAGAACTAGCCGCGTTGGTGGCTTTATCCTTTGGATAATTACTGAGTTAGCCATCATGGCGACTGATATTGCGGAAATCATTGGTTCCGCGATTGCCTTAAAACTACTATTTAACATCCCAGTCCTCTGGGGTGTCATCATCACTGCCTTTGACGTTTTACTACTCTTAGTCTTGATGAAATTAGGTTTCAGAAAAATTGAAGCCATCGTTGCTGCCTTGATTATGGTTATCTTATTCGTTTTCTTATACGAAGTTATTTTAGCCAAACCAGATATGGGACAAATGATTGTCGGCTTCGTTCCTGAACCAAAGATTTTACAAAATCAAAGTATGCTTTACTTATCTCTTGGTATCGTTGGTGCAACAGTTATGCCACATAATTTGTACTTGCACTCCTCGATTTCACAAGCTAGAAAATACGACCGTGATGATCCTAAGAGTGTTCATCAAGCCGTTAGATTCTCAACTTGGGATTCAAACATTCAGTTAACACTAGCCTTTGTTGTTAACACACTCTTGTTACTACTTGGTGCCGCACTTTTCTATGGTACTAATAGTGACTTAGGACGTTTCGTCGACTTGTTCAACGCCCTTCAAGATCCAAAAGTGGCCGGTGCAGTTGCCAGTCCTGTCTTGAGTATATTGTTCGCTGTTGCCTTGTTGGCATCAGGTCAAAACTCAACTATTACTGGTACTTTGTCAGGTCAAATTGTTATGGAAGGTTTCATCCACATGAAGATGAAACTTTGGGCAAGACGTGTTATTACTCGTCTAATGTCCATCATCCCAGTTATCACCTTCGCAATCATTTATCATGGTAACGAAGCTAAAATCGAATCACTCTTGACATTCTCACAAGTATTCTTGAGTGTCGCACTACCATTCTCGATTTTCCCATTGATCAAATTTACAAGTAATAAAGAACTAATGGGTGAATTTGCCAACAACAAAGTGATTGAATATACCGGTTACTTAGTTGCGGTAATTCTAACAATTTTAAATATTTGGTTGATCTACACAACATTTGTACCAACCGCATAAAACAAAAAGTTCACTTCATAATGAGGTGAACTTTTTTAATATATTTTAAAAAAATGGAAGTATACTTCCATTTTTACAAGATTTCCCAAAATTTGGAACTATACTTCCATTTCCAAATATAAAATAATCACTAATTGTAAATACAGGGAATTATCTGGTATGATTTACCCAACAAAACAAATAGAAAGTAAGGAATCGGGATTGAATGCATTAGTTAATATGTATGGGCCTTTCTTCGACCTCAATAACTGGGCCACCGTTATTGAATCCGGCGAAGATTGGTTAGTTATTTTATCTTTGGTAGTTATGGAGTGTATGTTGTCAGTCGACAATGCGGTCGTTTTAGCGGCCCAAACTCAATCACTACCAGACAAAGTGGAACAGGAAAAATCCTTGTTCTACGGACTTTTCGGGGCATATATTTTTAGATTCCTAGTTATCGGGGTCGGCGTCTATTTGATCAACTTCTGGTGGATCAAAGTCTTTGGTGCCGGATATTTATTCTATCTTTTCTTAAAACATTTCTTCTTCGACCGCAACAAAAGTGTCGACGTTCCCAAAGGACCGCAAAAAGAAAACAAGTTGGAAAAACATTTACACATCTCAAGATTTTGGCAAGTGGTTATTTCAATTGAATTGATGGATATTGTCTTTTCAATCGATTCGGTTTTAGCATCCCTAGCCGTTTCCAGCAACCCAGTTATCGTCTTGATCGGTGGTATGATCGGTATCTTAGCCATGAGAGGAATCGCCGAATTAATCATGGGCTTGATGAGCAAGATTCCAGAACTAAACGGAATGGCCTACTTCTTGATCCTCTTCATTTCCATCAAGTTGTTCCTATCCATCCCCGCAATTGACATCGAAATTCCCAACCTAGTCTTCGTTGGCGTCTTAGTAGGTGCAATCATATTAACGCTAATCATTCATATGATTAACAACAACAAAGCACCTAAAAATAAATAATCTTTTTAATTGCCATCTTCTACACCATCCTTTTTCAATTAATTTAGAAATCAAAAAGGTTGTACTAATATATTTTCTATTGGTACAGCCTTTTTAATTCAATTCGCCATGATACAAATGATGAAAGAATCATATTTCGTTCAAGGGATTCTTTTTTAATCATCCAATTTGAATAAATTTCTAAAACACAATATAATAATAACGTAATACGTTTGTAAACAAGGAGGTGCCATTATGTCATTGATTCCTTTAAAAGATAAAACCGTTTCTACCAGGGTCGCAAGTGATATTAGTGAAAAAGCAAAAAAGAATCTGGCTAAACAAGGACTTACCGTTTCTGAATATATTCGTCTATCTTTAATTAAGGCTGCTAATAACGAAGTAAAGTTAGTAAACTTTTTAGATTCACCTGAAGCTCTACAGGCAAAAAAGGAAGCTGAATCTGGAAATATGCAAAGTTTCAATTCTGTAGATGAATGGTGGAATAGTATTAATGACGACGATTAAACAAACACCATCTTTTATCAGAAATTTAAAAAGACTAAAAAAAAAGCATTTTCCTATAGAGCTTATTAAGGGCTGCGTAATCGCAATATTGGAGAACGATGAGAAAGTCCTTACAAAAATAAAAGATCATTCCCTCAAGGGAAAATGGCAAGGTTATAGAGAATTTCACCCTTCCAGATATGGCAATTATGGAAAGGCGTTTGATAATTGGATTGTCATTTATAAATACAAAAATGATGAATTTCTGTTCATATTAGTAGACGTCGGAAGTCATGAAATACTCAATGGATGATGTCATTTTATACTAGAAGACTAAATAAGGTCACTACTTGCAGTTCAGCTATAGCCATACTTCAGGTAGTGACCTATATTTTTATCTAATAAGATTCAAACCATATTCAGAATAGATACACTTTCTCATTATGAATCGTTATCTAGTCCGGAGCAACAAACGCTATTTTTTATTTTGCAGTTTAGAATGCTTCAATCCATAAGTAAAGTAAACCACAACACCAATCGTAATCCAGAGTCCCACGCTGATCTTAGAAATAGTTGGCAACATCAACAAGAAATACAAACTCGCTACGCCACCAAAAATTGGTAACACTGGATACCAAGGCATCTTGAAACCATCATTTTTAATATCCTTGCGTTTTCGTAAAGGAATGATTCCAAATGAAATGAAGATGAAAGCTAACAAAGTTCCAGCATTGATCAAAGAAGTTAACTCGGTTAACGGAACTAATCCAGCAAAGAAAGCTTGGACGACCGTCGCTACCAAGATAGCATTTTTCGGTACCGAATATTTGAAATCGACTTGGCCCATTTTCTTAGGCAACAGTCCATCACGTCCTAAGGCGTAAACCAAACGTGAGCCACCAAAGAACATTGTCAACAACGATGTGAAAATACCCACCAATGCTCCAAGCGTGATTAGTTTATTCCAAGTATCCAGGTGAATTGCTTTCAACGCATAGGCGGCTGGATCGTCAACGTTTAGTTCTTTATAGTTAACGATTCCGGTCAAAACTAGTGAGAACGAGACGTACAAAATCACCGCCACGATAACTGTTCCCAGGATTCCTTTGACCATGTCCTTTTTGGGATTGATAGTCTCTGCCGAATTGGCCGCCAAAGCATCGAAACCGACGAAGGCGAAGAAAACCGTGGCACAGGCTGTTGAGATTCCGCCCAAGCCGAATGGTTCCGTGTGAAATTCCTTAGGATAAAATGGCACGTAGTTGCTCGACTTAATATAGAAGAATCCGACCACGACGAACAACACGATGATGGCCACTTTGATAATAACGGCCACATTTTCAACTTTTTTAGAAAGACTGGCTCCATGTGAGATGATAAGAGCTATCACTAACACGATCAAGGTAGCAGAAATGTTAACCACGCCACCTTCCAATGGTCCAGCTAACAAGGCTTTTGGCAAATGTAGACCAATTGCTCCTAAAATATTGTTGTTAAAATATGATGCAAAACCGACTGCTTCTGCAGAAACAGTTAAGAAATATTCCAAAATCAAAGCCCAACCGAGAATCCAGCCGACAATTTCACCATAGATTACCGCACCAAACGAATAGGCTGATCCAGCAACCGGCATCGCTGAAGAAAATTCCGCATAGGCCATCCCTACTAGACCAGAGACTAATGCCGCGATCAAAAACGCGACCGCCACCGCTGGCCCGGCATGTAGGGCTGCTTCATGTCCTGGTAAAATGAAAATACCAGTACCAATAACCGCTCCAATTCCTAGCGACAAGAGATCTCTTGCCCCTAAACTCTTGGTTAATCTCGAATCAGCTTTAATATAGTTTGCGACTGATTCTTTTTTAAAGATATTTTTCATGAAAATTCTCCCTGTGTTTACACAAAACAACATTAAGTCTAAATTTTACTACAACTTTTTTTATAAAAAAAGACAATCTTCATCATAGAAGATTGCCCTCAATATTCATTATTTACTATTAATCTTTACCCTCAACACGAAACTTAGTTGGCGCATAGCCGGTATATTTCTTAAAAGTCTGACTAAAATAGCTCAGTCGCGTGAACCCTAATTCGTCAGATATCTCATTAATACTTTTGTCCGATTCTTTCAATAAAATCATGGCCTTTTGAATCTTTCTGGCATTCAAGTAAACTGAAAAGCTCAAGCCAGTCTCACGTTTGAATAACTTACTGAAATAATAATCCGATAGATAGACCTTGCCTGAAACTTGATCGAGTGTCAGGCGTTTATCCAAATTATTATCAATGAACTCAATCGCGGAAATGATTGAAGCATTGGAAGTCGACAGGTGTTTAATGCGTTTTAAAGCACCACTCTCATTTTTGTCGAGATCATCAATTGCTTCATCGACATCCAGGGAATATTTAATGATAAAATCATCGATCCCACGATTCTTGATAATTAGATTGGAAACGCTTTCTAACATACGACGCAAAAATTCGGCATGTTGTTGTAATTTCTGCATGATAGTCAACCTATTGGTATCTCTTTTAGCAACGTCTTGAGCAACACAAATTTTACCGACCCTTTGATTAAGTGCGGTAATGCGTAAAGGTGCATCGGCATATTCGATGCCGTATTTATATTTATTAACGCTCAATTCAGATAAATCCCTTACCTGGTTTACTTGTGCTAAGGCACTGCTTTTCCTTAATTCTCCAAAGATACCTGCCTGCAGATTATCGTCGTTATTTAAAACAAAGACCGCTATTTCATTAGTTTGAGCATACGATTGCAGCAGATGGATAAGCAATTTATCATTACTTGATAACAAAGATTGTAAATCAAATTCCTCCATGATTTTAGCCAACCATTCTACAATTTTTTAACACTTAAATGTTTGAATTTAGATAGTCCATTAGAACTACAGCATCATTATGTTCAGTATCCTTCGCACTGAACAAGATTAGTACATCTTGTGTTTGAAGAGCTTCTCTGATACTCTTCAAAAATTCTTTTGTATATGGATTATTATTAATTTCATCCAAATATTTAGTTTGAAACTCTGAAAATTTTTCTGGATCATGTCCGAACCACTTTCGTAATTCGGGTGATGGGGCAATTTCTTTCGCCCACAAATCTAAATTTGCCCTAACCTTGGACATTCCACGTGGCCAAAGCCGGTCTACTAAAATACGATAGCCTTCTGGCAATTCTTTATCGTAGATTCGTTTCAAAATAAGTTTAGTCATTTTAACATCCTCTTTTTAACCAATTTAATTGTATCATATCTATTACAGTTATAAATTAATTAATTATTGCAATTTTTAGCACTCTCAAAGTTTGAGTGCTAAATTCTTGAACTTACTTTTTTCTGGTTTTATACTGTATTTGTAATGAAGGGAAAGGAAGTAACGAAGTATGGCAAATGAAATTATGGATCGTAACAACTTACTAAGAAATTGGTTTAACAATGATACATGGATGAATAACTTTCCATCATTATTTGACAACAATTCCTTTGAAGTTTCAAATTTAAAGACTGATATTAAGGAAACTGACAAAGATTATCAAGTCAGTGTCGACATTCCCGCAGTTGACAAGAAAAATCTTGATATCACTTATGACAATAACACATTAACTATCAGTGGTCACCGTGACAGTTTTAATGATCACAATGATAAAGATGGCGATATGATTATGTCTGAACGTCAAAGTGGTCGTTTCATGAGACAATACAATTTACCACAAGTCGACGCCGAGAATATCCAAGCAAGTTACGACAACGGTGTTCTAAAAGTTACTCTTCCTAAACAAACCAAAGAAGTATCTGGACACCACATTGATATCGAATAATGTTTCAAGCCTATTTTTTTGGAGATTCATTAGCACTCTAACTAGACAAGTGCTAAAAGAGAGATTTTTATAATAAGGAAGTAATTATTTATGACAAACGAAGTTATGAACAGAAATGATTTAATGAGAAACTTTTTCAACAATGATAACTGGATGAACTTTCCATCACTTTTTGAAGACAATTTTATGACTGATTCAGCTTTGAAGACCGACATTAAAGAAAATGATCATCAATACGAAGTTCACGTCGACATGCCTGACTTTGAGAAGAAGAATATCGACATTAATTATCAAGATAATGTTTTGACAGTCAGCGGACGTCGTGACAGTTTCAATGATCACAATGACAAAGATGGCGACATGATTATGTCTGAACGCCAAAGTGGCCGCTTCATGAGACAATATCGTTTACCAGCAGTTGATTCTAACAATATCACAGCAACTTACGACAACGGTGTTTTGCAAGTAACATTACCAAAATTGGCAAAAGAAACTGAAACTGGCCATCATATTGAGATTAACTAATAATTTGGTTAGTGGGTAGATGCCGTCTTCCGTAACAGCTCTGGGAAACGCTGGAACGCTGTGGGCACAACTTGAAGCTTACGCAAAGTACGCGTAATCTCCAAGATTGGCCTTTTTGTAAATGCTAAAGCATTAACAAAAATTTCACGGCTGAGCATTTCCCAGAGCTGTTACTCCAGACTAGATTTCAGTTATTTGCAGTTAAGTAGTAAATTCCAAAGTGAATGTATTTCCATTCGGATTGAACGCTTAACTGATTTATGGCTGGATACGTTGTGAATATCTATTCTTTAATTGACCTAAATTTGGCCATGAAGAACCTAAAAAAGAAGCTGTAGTAAATACAACTTCTTTTTTTGTTGCATTTAATCAAGGATAATCAATTTGATTTTGCTTTGTCTTGAAATTCTTCATAGATGAAAGTTTCTTCTTAATTGAATAGTACGACATCCCCTGCTCATTCGAAGTAAACAAAACACAAGATAGAAACCACTATCTAGTCCGGAGCACAATCCCTGTGATGGCTCAGCCGCCAAATTTTTGTTGGTGCTTTAGCACCTACAAAAAGGCCAATCTTTGAGATTTTTCCGAACTTGAAAAAGCTCAAAGTTGTGCCGGCCGCGTTCCAGTCCATCACAGGGATTGTGCGGAGGACGGCAATTCCAGCAAATTTTCTACAAATTCACATAATCTTCACAATTTACAAATATTTAATTCATAAAGATTAAGTATTATATATCTTGTAGATGAGAGATACAGATAATCCCTTTTCTCACCCCCCTATAACATATATATATTTAATCCCCTAAGAAAAAGTACCTTTCCCCGAGGTACTTTTTTATTGTCTTTTAAGTCCTAGTCGGTAGTAGTTGACCGGAAAATAGGATATACTATAGTGTGCAGAGTGGAATAAGTCTACTCGCATGGGATGTGACTTTAAGTCACAAAAGGACTAAGAATTTATAATTAAAAATCAGACTTATCAATAACTGGGCTATCCAAATTACAATTTACTATTTTAAAAACTGATAAGCCTATCAAAATAAACTTTAGATTAGAGACAAAACTCTTTTCTCATCCCCCCCTATAACAACAATCCCCTATGAAAACACCCGCAAGGGTGTTTTTGTTTTGGCTATTTTTTTAAAATCGATTCTTATCCTGTTCGTTAGTAAAGTTATAGAACAACTTTACTAATAATATTCTCATCAATACAGCTTCACCATTTTTGAGTTAAATGGAATAAATATTAAAATTATTTATCTAGTCTGGAACACAATCCCTGTGATGACTCAGCCGCCAAATTATTCTTAGCAATTTATTGCTTAGAATAAGGCCTAGTTTTGAGCTTTTGCGCACTTTGCAAAAGCTCAAAATAGTGCCGGCAGCGTTCTGCGATAATCCTTATATGGTTGACATTTCAAAATAGTATAAAAATGTTAACCCAGTAATGGAGGGATTTTATGCAGAAATATA
>NZ_RKLY01000035.1 GCF_004745525.1 Companilactobacillus suantsaicola
GGCAAATAGAAGCTGCTTTTATCCATCCTATTTTAATATTTTGCTGTTTTGGGCAAATAGGAGCTACTTTTATCCATTCTATTTCAATATTTTGCCGTTTTGGACAAATAGAAATTACTTTTACTCACTCTATTTCAATATTTTGCCGTTTTACAAAAATAGAGCTACCAATTAGCAGCTCTATTTTTAAATATATTGAATTTTTAGATTTCCCATTGAAACTAATCCGGTTATCGTGACGTTAGGACTATCGGCTGTCAATTTCTGCGTACCAGCTTCAGAGATGTTGCCCATGCTGTTGTTGACTCCTTTGATAACATTCCAATTACGCGGAACGAACAACTCGACATTGCCTAATGAGACATTTACTTTGATAGTTGCTGTATCTCTGACTGTTACGTGGTCGAAATAAACTTTCGCTTCACCAAGATTAGCTTGGATATTGGCCGTTTGAAAGTCATCGGATCTGACATATCTGACACCATTGCCCATTTTTACAAAGACATCAACGTCAGAACTATCAACGGTTTTTGTGTCGTCGTCATCGTCTTCGTAATAACTGATAAATGGACGTCTACTCCACTTCATTTTACTTTTAATGCGCATCCAGGGGCGATGTTTAGCTAAAAAAGGGTTCAAAATCAGTGATAAGCCGATGGTGATCAACAAGGCCGCACCCAAAATTGTCCAGGCCGAAAGTGCCGCAATTCCCAATGGTTTAGCGTATAAAATTGCCAAAAAAGCTAACGTGAAGACTGTCCCTGAAATGGAAAAGTAGACCAAGCTTTTGACCAAAAAGAATACTAAAAATAAAGTGGCGATAATCGTCCAGAAGTTGAACGTGTAGGTGATCAGGTGCAACTGGCTGACAATCAACAAGGCCGCGCTCAGCAGCAGGAATATGCCCCAAAAGATTCCGTTTCTATTTCTCATAATTAACCCTTCCTTTGATTCAATTTCATCTTCAGATTTTTTAGAAAGCGACGGGAGACGTAAATTTGCTTATAGCTATCACGAAACTGAATTAGATTTCCCATCACCGATTGGGTCAGGGACTTAATTTCATCAACGTTTAAAATAGCTGATTTAGAGATTCGTAAAAAGTTATCCGGCAAATTCTCCTCCAATTCGTACAATCGAGAATGAATCAAAAAGGCGTTGTCTTTGGTGTGAGCATAGACATTTCGGTCGTTTGTCTCAAAGAATAAGATTTCAGATATCGGCAAAGAATAGACGGTATCATCCAAATAACCGTTGATACTGTGTAATTTAGTCTCAATTTCTTGTAGACTGTGTAAAATCTCGGCTACTTCTTCGTCTTTTTGGTTAGCACGGATTACGATTTCTTTGTCTTGATATTGTGGCGAAATGTCTAATTTTATTTTCACATCCAACAACCCTTTCGTTAAAAGTATTACACCACTTTTAATCATGCGTGTATAGTGAGTTTGCTTGAGCGGTCAAAATAACTCGTTAAGTGGTTGTTTGGGGAAGTATGCCGTCTTCCGCACAAAACCTGTGATGGACTGGAACGCTGCCGGCACGACTGAGCCATCACAGGTTTTGTGCTCCAGACTGAATAACGGATCTATTTTTTTATTTACTTTCCACTTATTTAGGAGTACTACTTCTATTCCGATTTGGAATTTGGTATTTTGATGAGTTATTGTGCTTCCTTTCTATTCAAGAATAGAAGTAATAACAGAAAAAGATCCTACTAGATTGCAGCATTTTCCTGCGACTCTAGTAGGATCTTCTATTTTTACATCAAATTAGATCAATCAAAATATTAAACACTATAACGTATCCAGACTATAAAACAGTTAAGTACTTAACTTGAATAGAAATCTATCCAATTCCAGAATTTACCGGAATACTGCAAAAATCTGAAATCTAGTCTGGAGTGACAGCTCTGGGAAATGCTCAGCCGTGAAATTCTACTTAGCGCTTCAGCGCTTACGTAGAAGGCCGAGCTTGGAAATACCGCGCACTTTGCGGTAGTTTCAAGTCGTGCCCACAGCGTTCCAGCGTTTCCCAGAGCTGTTGCGGAAGACGGCATCTACCCACCATCCAACCTCCAGAAAGAATCCCAATTCATATTCAAACTATTTAGCTGATTTTTTCTATTAATATTTGTCTGGAGTTGTAACTGCCTTTTAGTGGATCTAACTTCAAACCGGCGTTCATTAATGCTTGTCCGGAATAGATTTTGTCAGCAACTTTGTAGTTAGCATTTTCATCTAATCCACGTAATTTTAGATAAACAAAGGCTGGATTGGTTACTACATCGGTCATTACTACTGTTAATAAACTTTGCGCTTGGTCTTTTGAAACTACTTGCCAAGCTACCAAATTTCCTTGATCAAACGGACTCAATAAGCGATAAGAATCTCCATTGAAGGTCATAGCTTGGACTTTTTTGTACAGTTTTGTAGCGGCCAAGGCTTGTTTTTGGTCTTCTGGACTCATCTTCGTGGCATCCAATTCGTAACCGAAGGTTCCTGCCATGGCGACTGCGGCTCTGGTTGCAAATGGTGTAATGCGGCCGTTTTGGTGGTTGGGACTGACAGAAACGTGAGCGCCCATTGCTGAAATTGGGTAGAAGAAACTTGTCCCGTATTGAATTTTCAAGCGATTGATCGGGTCGGTATTGTCGGAGGTCCAAATTTGTGGTTCGTACGCCAGCATCCCTAAATCAAATCTCGCACCCCCTGAAGCACAACCTTCAAACAAGACATCTGGATATTTGCGAGTTAATCTTCCCAGTAAATCATATAGTCCTAGGACGTAGCGGTGCTGTAACTCACCTTGGTCAGTTAAGGATTTTGAATACCAATCAGTTATTGGACGATTCATGTCCCATTTGATGTAACTGATGTTGGCACTATCCAAAATATCACTGATTCGTTCAAACAAGTACTCACGAACTGCTTCTTTCGATAAATCCAAAACTAATTGATTCCGACCTAAAAGAGCTTTTCGGTCAGGCAGATTCAAAGCCCAATCGGGATGATGACGATAAAGTTCACTGTCTTCACTGACCATTTCGGGTTCAAACCACAAACCAAAGTCTAAGCCCAATCGATTGATTTTTTCTACTAAATCATGCAAACTGCAGCCAAGTTTCTTTTCATTGACGAACCAGTCACCCAAAGCTCGGTTTTCGTCATAACGATTGCCAAACCAACCATCATCTAAAACGAACAAATCAGCATCGAATTTCTTGGCGGCTTTGGCAATTTCTACTAATTTTTTGCCCGTGAAATCAAAATAAGTAGCTTCCCAATTGTTGATTAAAACTGGTCGACGAACTTTTTCATATTTACTGCGACAAAGATTGTTTCGAATAGCATCGTGAAAATTGTGCGATAACTTCGTCAAACCACAACTAGAGAAGCTCATTACTGCTTCAGGACTTTCAAACATCGCTCCCGGTTCTAATTGCCAAGCAAATTGCGAATCGCCTAGGCCTAATGTGATTCGACTCTGATTTAGGGTGCCTTTTTCAGCAGTTGCGTTGAAATTACCACTATAAACCAAGTTAAAACCGTAACAGTCGCCTGACATTTCAGTGACATCTTTAGCAGTAACTAAAAAGCCAGGATTTTCTTTGGCACTTGAAACTCCGTAATTTGAACCTAATGTCGTCGTTGTATGAGTGATTGGTAACTTTTCCAAATTACGCTCACTACCCCAACGACCGTGGAAATGAACCAAGTCAAAGTCACCGGACAATAGGTCGAGTGATAGGGATTGAGCTTTCTGCAGTTTAACTGCTTGCTTACCTAGATTACTTATTCTAGTAGCACGGGTGATGATGTCTAAGTCCGCAAAAACGCCGTAGAACAGCTCAACTTCAATCCCTGACAAATCGTCAACGAGGGTGATTTTTAAAGTCTGGGCTTGATCATTATGCGCATAAAAACTAGGCATCTGTTCGAGTGAATACTTCCCGTCCAAAACTTGATAGTTCTTGTATTTCAAATCAGCAACGTGTGTCCCGTCACTATTTTGCAGATCTAACGCCAACGTCCCTAAATCACCAGTTCCGGCACTAGGATACTCTTGTGACATCAACGTCAACGAACCAACTTTGTCAGTCGATTCATGCGGATACGGTGCATAATGCGATGGTCCGTCATAGAGTAAATATGACAAATCCGGCTGATCAATTTTCTTTCCATAATAAAGGTGATACAAATAATTGAAACGGTCGACTTTCATCTGGTAAGTCGTGTTCTTAGTCTGTAAGGTAAAAAGCTGCTTTTCTTTGTCCACTAAAATCGTCATCTATTAACCCTCTTCGTATCAGTATTATGGGTTAATTCTAACATTATGTAGTTTCTAATTTGACTAAGAAATGTTATTCTATTGTACAATTATATTAGTAATAAATGAGGAGGAAATAATTTGCAAAGTATAGATAAAGTTAAAGCTACTGGTTTAGCTCGTTTCACTTCCTTAGTCTATTTATATACTGGCTTAGGAATTGCCTTTTGGATGATTTGTGCGCAAGCTATCGCTAATAATCAAGCGATGTCAGCCATGTTATTCCAAGGTATGGCAAATCACAGAATAATTTCAATGATCTTAATGATCGCTGTTCCAATCGGATTCATCAGTTTATGTGCTCGTTTTGCTACAAGATCTTACTTTTTAACTTTCGTCAGTTACCTAGGTTTCTTGTTCGCACTATCATTCATGGGAGTACCGATCTTCTACCTCTATTCCGCTAAGAGTATCATTCAAACTTTAACAATCACATCAGCTGTCTTCGTTGTTTCAGCTTTTGTCGGTTTCATGACTAAGAAAGATTTAACAAAATGGAGTCGCACTCTGATGATTGGTTTACTTTCCGTCATCGTAATTGAAGCTATCAATATCTTCATCTTCAAGAGTACAGCCATGATGATGTTAGTTAGCGCCGCTATCGTTATTTTATTCTTGTTCTACATTGCCTTTGATTCACAAAATATCAAACGTATTTATCAAAGCAATGCCGGATCAGAAAGTTTAGGTGCCATCGCCTTGTTAGCTTCCGTTAACTTAGTAATGGACTTCATCAACTTGTTCTTAAGTATCATCCAAATTTTTGGTGATAATAATTAAAAAGACGATACGTACAAAATTCTTGCATTGAGCAAAATTTGGTAGTAGTATCATCTGTTCAAAGAAAAACTCGAAAACTGCTAGCCCTCATAAGCTAATGTTTTCGAGTTTTTTTATTTTAATCCTTGATAAATTTTATCAATATTCCACTTCATCATGGTGTAATACGTATCACCTTGACTGCCTTTTTTGGCTAAGGAGTCAGTGAACAATTGGGAATGGATTTTTAAGCCCGTTTCTTTGGAAACTTTCTCCATTGATTTGGGTGATACGGATGATTCGACGAACAAACTTTTTACTTCAGATTGATTGATCTTGCTCAAAACTGCTTTCATCTGTTCGGGAGTTCCTTGTGATTCGGTGTTGATTTCCCAAATGTAGGTCGGCGTCACGTGATAAGCCTTGCCGAAGTACTTGAAGGCCCCTTCTGAAGTGACGAGCAGACGCTGGCTTTTTGGAATGTCGAGGAATTTGGATTGAGCCGTCTTGTGCAATCGTTGCAGTTTAGCGATGTATTTGTCGGCGTTATCCTGGTAGAATCCGGCGTTTTGCGGGTCCTTTTGCTTCATAACCTTGGTGATCAACTCGACATATTTGATTCCGTTGTTTAAATCTAGCCAGGCATGTGGGTCCTCTTCATTTTTGTTGGTCGTCAGATGTTCTGCATCCACATTTTCACTCGCCGAGAAAACTTCCCGACCAAATTTTTTATGCGAAGTCTCGACCAATTTGTTGAACCAACCACTACCACCAGTTTCCAGGTTCAAACCATTGTGAAAAATTAAATCTGCGTCACTTGCAGCAGAGACATCACTCGGCTGTGGTTCGTATTCATGCGGATCGGTCCCTCGTTTGACGATACTGTACAATTCAATCTTGTCTTTTCCAACATTTTTAACCATGTCTTCCAAAATCGAATTAGTTGTCACGATGTGTAACTTATTATTCTCTGCTTCTACATTCGTCGTATTTTGACGGGTATTCAAGAAAAAATACACGCCAGAAATCATAGCAAAAACAGCCAAAATCGTCGGAATTATTCGTTTCATTTAGCCACACTCCTTAATTTAAAGAAGTTTTGTTTTGGTGAAACAACAAAGGATATTGCAAACATCAAAGCTGCCATGATAACGATTGCTGGACCAGAGGCCCAATTCAAGCTGTAACTAAAGTACAGTCCACTGATTGAAGAAACTACCCCGATAATTGCGGATAAAACCAGCATGACTCCTAATTTATCGGTCCACAAGAATGCTGTCGCAGCAGGTGTAATCAACATCGCTACCACTAAAATGATTCCGACCGTCTGTAGAGCGGATACTGTTACTAACGTCAAAATCAGCATGAGTGAATAGTGAATCAGTTGGACGTTCAAGCCATAAGTTTGAGCATAAGTGGCGTCAAAAGAAGTCACCAGTAACTCTTTATAGAAGATCACGACGAACAAGATAACGATTCCCAACACCACGGCGGTCGTCATAATATCGGAATCACTGACGGCCAATATATTTCCAAACAGAATATGATGCAAATTGGTTGAGCTTTCGGCCATCGAGATCAAAATAAATCCTAAAGCGTAAAAGGCACTGAAGACGACCCCGATTGAGGTATCAGTCTTAATCTTACTTTTTGAAGCGACGAAACCTATTAATAAAGCCGCTAAAACTCCAAAAATCGAAGCACCTATTAAAATATTAATACCTAACATATAAGCGACTGCCACTCCGGGTAAGACTGAATGAGAAATTGCATCCCCAATCAGTGACATTCCGCGTAAAATAATGAAACTGCCGATAATTCCAGACATAATTCCGACCATAATTGCGGTCAATAAGGCACTTTGTAAGAAATCATATTTCCCCAAAGCTTGGAAGAAATCTATCAATGATGCCATCACTGCACACCTGCCTTTCCCGCAAAAAGCACTGAAGAAAGATCTGCACTAAAAGCTCGTTCGATATTTTTCGGATTATAAACTTCTCGAGCTGGTCCATAATCGACAATTCCATGGTTCAAAATAACTAAATCGTCAAAATATTTAGTAACTTTATTCAAATCATGATGAATAACAATTATCGTTTTGCCATCATCACGCCACTGTTTCAAAATTTGCATGATTGCTGTTTCACTTTGCAAATCAATTCCCACAAATGGCTCATCCAAAATAATAATCTCCGCTTCTTGAACAATTGCTCGAGCCACGAACACTCGTTGCAGTTGGCCTCCGGAAAGATTACCAATCTGGCGTTTCGAAAATTCAGTCAGTGAAACTTGTTCTAAAGCTTTTTTACTGGCTAATTTCTCATTTTTTCCTGGATTTTTAAATAGTCCTAACTTTCCATAAGTTCCTGTTAGAACAACATCGAAGACATCAATGGGAAAAGTTAGATCCAGGTCTTTTCTCTGTTCAACGTAAGCAATACTTTTTTGTACTGATCTCATTGATTTCCCATTGTATTGTACCTGGCCTTGTTTAGCTTTGATTAAATTCAGCATTGCCTTAATCAAAGTCGATTTACCTGCACCGTTGGGTCCGATGATTCCAGTAATTTTTCCTGCGTTGAAGTTAACGGCAACATCAGAAAACACTGGTGTGTCATCATAAGCGACAGTGAGGTTCTTTACAGTTAGCATTAAGAGCCCCCATTTCTTTGGCGTAGTCCGCCTTATCTATATCATAACATGTGGTTAATGCTGGTACAATATTTTTATTAGGCTTGATTAACTTGAGAATTAGTTTTAATAAATTTAAATAAATATAATTGTGGATTTCTTTGAGGGGGGAGTAATATGCCGTCCTCCATAGCAAAGCCGATTTTGGCTGGAACGATGTGGGCACAACTTTGAGCTTTTGCAAAGTACGCAAAATCTCAAAGCTTGGCCTTCTACGTAAGCGCTAAAGCGCTAAGTAGAATTTCACATCTGAGCCAAATCGGCTTTGCTATTCCGAACTGAATTTCAGTTCTATGGTTTATTTGCTTTCCATTCCTTTAAAAATAGTAATTCTATTCTGAATAACTACAGATATTTTGATGAATCATTAAGTTTCACCATTCAAAATAGAAATAATGGCAACAAAAAAGAGGATGTCACCAGATTAATTCTAGTAACATCCTCTATTGCTTTTATAAATTAAAATATTCTAGTTCTATAACGTTCAAACTATAAATCAGCTCATCAATTATTCTGAATAGATATTCTATCCCATTCAGAATTTACAGAAATAACTGCAAAAAGCTGAAATTTAGTCTGGAGCAATTTCCCAGAGTTGTTGCGGAAGACGGCAGTTAAACACTACCCAACCAACAGAACCACTCTATTAAGCTTCTGCCTTAACAGCAGCATTAACAGCATCTTTTTCATCTTCAACTAGGCTAACTTTTGTTTCGATTACACTCATATCCATTGTAATCTCACGTGTTAATCCTGGTGTGTTGATCTTTGGTTCGAAGAAGGCTTTGAATTCTGCTAAGCGTTCTGGTGTATGGAAGGCATATGATGTCACAGTGATGAAGGTTGCGAATTCCATGTCTCCACCGACTGTATCTTCTAGCCATGACCAGTCATTTCTTAGCCAATCCCAGGCAACTTGTTGTCCGTTGTCGTTGTTTAAGATTCCACGATACCAAGCACGCAAATCTTGTGGTTTGATGACGTCGGCGTCTTCATACTTATCAACGATTTCTTGGATCAATTTTGCATCTGGTGTACTTGGAATAGCAACTGATAGGTCAGCTTTGTAACTTGGATCTGAAGTTTCTTTGTAGTCTTTGAACAAGTTATTAACTAGTTCTTCACTACCGTAATTCTTAACTTCATTTCTAACTACTAGTAAACGAATGTCAGCTGGTAAGCTTGCTAAATCAGACTTGTTGGCTTCAAACAATTTATGTGCTTGTTCGATAGCATCAGCATTTTTAGCATACAAGGCTGCATTTAAGACGTAAGGTCTTGTCAATTGGTCATCGATTGATTCATTGGCCTTTGGTTCCCAGCCTAGACGAGCAACTTGTTTTTCGCTTAATTTGTTAAAGAAGGCTTGCAAAGCTTTTTCTTCGTCTGAATTTGGTTTAACGAATTTCTTCAAATTATTAGCGATGCTGTACATTGCAGATGTGACAGTTGATGAAGTACTTTCTGAGAATCCTTTCAACATTGGGACAACGTCGGCATAGGAAATTTCACGGGCGTCTGCCAACAAACGTAGATTCTGCAAGAGGCCGAGTTGAGAAATTGTGTCAACTGTATCGATATTGTCGAAGATATCCTTTTGAAGTGTTTCATCATATTTAACGATAAAGTGCGAATTGTTTCCAACATTTAGACGGAATGGTTTGCCATTTTCTTGACGTAATTTCTCATAATCGCCTAATTCGATAGTCTTGTCGGCCATGATTGTTGGGGCAGCGTCGTAATTGCTGTTCAAAGGAATTTGCCATTGACGACCAATTTCTTTACCTTGACCTACGAAGAATTGTTGTTGTGACAAGGTCAATTTACCATCAACGACACTAGCTGAAACGACTGGATAACCTGGTTGTTCAAGCCATGAGTTCATGATCTTGCCGACATCCATACCTGAAGCTTCACCTAGAGCATCCCAAAGGTCACTACCCTTAGCATTGCCATATTTATGAGCTTCAAAGTACAATTTCAAACCTTTACGTAAGTTGTCATCACCGAGCAAGGCACGAACCATAACTAACATTCTGGCACCTTTAGCGTAAACGATGGCTGAGTCAAAGATTGAGTCAATTTCAGCGGGATCTTGAACTTCAACGTGAACTGATTGAACACCGTCAGTAGCATCACGTTGCAAAGCTGCAGGAACATCGGATGTTTGGAACATTTCCCAAACGTGCCAATTTGGCTCCAATGCGTCAACAGCAACGTATTCCATCATGTTGGCAAAACTTTCGTTCAACCATAGATCGTCCCACCACTTCATAGTTACAAGGTCACCGAACCATTGGTGAGCAAGTTCATGAGTAACAACAGTTGCGACTAACATCTTAGTATCAATTGAAGTATTGTCAGGATCAACTAACAAGTAAGCTTCACGATAAGTTACTAGTCCCCAGTTTTCCATAGCACCAGCTGAGAAGTCAGGTAGTGCTAATTGCCATGAATGTGGTAGTGGATAAGGTGTTTGGTAGAAGTCTTCATAAAATTCAATTGCACGTTTAGCAATATCAAGTGTGAAGTCTAATTCCTTAGCTTTGTGAGCCTTAGTAGCGAATACTCCAACTTCAACACCACTCTTAGTCTTAGTCTTCTTATATTGCATGTCACCAAAGGCAAAGGCAATTAGATAAGTTGACATACGAACAGTTGTATCGAAGTAGTGAACACCATCTTCGTTACGGATTTCAGGCATGTTAGCTAAAACCGTTTCGCCAGGTTGTTCGTCGAATTTCAATGCTAAGTCAAATTTAGCCTTAGCTTCTGGTTCGTCGACACATGGGAAAGCTTGGCGGGCAAAAGTTGTTTCAAATTGTGTACCAATAAGTTGCTTCTTTTCGCCATTTACTTCGTAATATGAAGGGTAAATTCCCATCATAGTATCAGTCAACTTAGCATCATATGTGATTGTTAGAGTTGTATCGCCAGTCTTTTCAAGTTCGATTTGAATACCTTCGTTTTCGTCATCGACTTTAAAAGGAACTGTTTCTCCGTCAGCTTCAACTGATTTAATGTTCAAATACTTTTGGTTAATTAAAACAGTTTTTTCAACGGCATCCCCGTTGATCTTAGTTGTACCAGAAAATGTTTTTGTTCCACGATTGATATCAATGTAGACATCATAGTGTTCTGGATGAAATGTTTCATAAAAATGTTTAATTTCAGTCATGAGTACCCCTCTAATTTAATTTTAATTTCTTTCTAATATATTATAGTTTTAACTTTATACGACTTTTAATAAAAATGGAACTATTATACTCAAATTTCTGAAAAAAAAACGACCGAAAGCAAAAATATGCAATCAGTCGTTTCCAAGTGCACTCCGAAAAGTAACACCACAATTAGTAACTATATATTATCAATCAGTACATTTTTTGTAAATAGAAAAGTGCCAATCATTAAACAAATTCATTCAGTCGACCAATTTTCTTCATAAAATCACTGCCTAATACTTTGTTGCATACACTATTACTAACACTGTTTTTAAATTTTAAAATAACTTTTTTAACATTTTTTATCAACATATACATCTCATTATTGTTTTTACCTAAATTTTTTTGATAGTAAATTATCAATATTAGATAATCAACAATACTATCAAAGGTAATATTATCGATCCCAGTTTTATCGGTTAACTGTCGTAAAACGGTATTACGTATTTTCATGCTTTTAAATCTACAATCAAAGATAACACTATTATGAGCGATTGAGTTTCTCAATTCTTTAATAATAAAAATGTGTTTTGGCAGCATTGATCCATCTGTATCATTTACCTTATCAACAATACCAATCTCTTTTTCCAATCTCAACCTAGTATTTGTATTTAAACACAAGATGAACCAACCATAATCACCCAAAGTTAATAATTCAAAAATTGCCCATAGAGGGATTGGTTCACCATTATGTATATAATGCTGTATTAACGTCTTTGACTGGTAATTATTAGCTATAATGGAATCAAATTTTTGTTTTAATAACAATTTTTGCTTCATTTCATTTTTATACTTAGATGAGCCCAGTTTAAATTCCTTATATCTATTTAAATAGATACTGAATAATGATTCATTCTCAAATGGATCATTAACATTTCTTAAAAATCTATATGTTTTATATCCATGATAATATCCCATTTCCAAAAGTTCCCTTTTCTCTTTACTTCCGCCAATAACAACTTGGTGCTGAGATCTAATATGACGCATTAATGCATCTGTTGATTTTCCTTTTTTAATTATAGTTTTCCTCCTAACGAAATTTTTAGACATACGTCATTTATAAATTACGTATCCTATATAAATTAGAAGTCTGACTAAAATCAAAAACGTCTTATCGTTTAAGTCGATTTATACTATCATAATCGTAGAGTCTAAAAGGGAGTGTTGTTGTTATGGAAACTGAAAAAATGATTAGTTCTCGTAAGGCGGTTCGTCAATATACTGGTCAAATTACTGATGAGCAGCTTCACAAGATTTTACTAGCTGGTAACGCTGGCCCGGTTGGTATGGGTGAATATGATAATTATCGTTTGACTGTTATTCAAAAATCTGACATTCTCAAACAAATGAATGGGATTTACGATGCACCAACTGTGATCGTTCTTTCTGCTAAAAATCCTGGTGCTATGGAAGACGTTTCTGCTGGAGCTATCGTTCACAACATGGAACTTGCCGCCGAAGACCAAGGATTAGGTGCTAACTACAACATGGCAAGTGTTGGTTCAATTCCTAGTGGTGTCGTACCTGACGGTTTCAAAGCTGTCTTTGCTTTGACTATTGGACAAACTGCTGAAAAATTTGTTCCACGTGAAATACCGATGGATCGAATCAAAACTAATATCGTTAAATAGAAAAAGTGAGTAGATTAATAATCAGTCTACTCACTTTTTTCATGCTTCATTTCTTTTAAAAATTCCTCTGCCAAACGTGATAGGGTCCGTGATTTTTTCCAAATCAACACCGTTTTAATTGAATCTAAATAGTTCAAACTCTTAAAAACTAAATCGCCACTTTGATATTCCGGCTTGTTAAAAGTAATCGCATATCCCATTCCTGACAGAACCATTGCGCGCATGTTGTAATTCATATCGTAAGTACCTGTTATATCATAATCACGCACATATTCATCCAAATATGAAATTAATTGTGAATGGACATCTATTTGTCGTGGAATCAGCAAGTTCATTCCCTTTAGATCTGTCGCAACCAAATTATCCTTGCCAAAGTTATCATCTTTTCTAGGCAAGACGATTCCTGTTTGATTGTCGATCGGTAATGATAATTTATTGTAACGATCAAGCGAATCATTCGTATAAACAACTCCGAAGTCCAAAATTCCTGCATCGAGATTTTTAAAAATTTGATCCGCATCCTGAGTTTCAAAGTTGATACTGATATTTTCACCCTTTTTAATCAGCTTATTAAAAGTCTCCGTCAACATCGCATTAGCTTTACCTTCACCAGCTGCAACATACAAGTCCCCAGACAAGACTTTTTTATTCAAAATAGCAGAAGTAGTTGATTCAACCAAACTATTAATTTCTTTAGCACGTTCCAATAAGAAATAACCATCATCCGTCAAAGAAATTTCTCGGGGTCCTCTTTCAAAAAGGATTGTTCCTAGTTCTATTTCTAAATCTTTAATTTGTCTTGACAGAGTTGACTGCGAAATGTGCAATTTTTCCGCCGCTGAAGTGATACTTTTGTCATTAACTATTTCGATAAAATATCTTAATACTCGTAGTTCCATCTTACCCATCCTTTTTAGTCATGATTACCGTTGCAATATAACTGTTTTACATATAGGTATCTAGCAATTATATTATATACATAAATTGATTCACACAGGAGGAATTTAAAATATGGATCTATCAAATAAAGTTGTCGTAATTATGGGTGCTTCATCAGGTATCGGAGCTGCCACAAGTAGATTATTAGCCAAGGACAATGCTAAATTAGTTATCGCTGCTCGTCGTTTAAATCGTCTAGAAGAAATTCAAAAGGATTTTCCAGGCAAGATTGATGCTTATAAGGCTGATGTCACGAAATTCGAAGATGTTAAAAACGTTATCGATAAAACAGTTGAAAAATATGGTCGTATTGATGTTCTTTATAATAATGCCGGTATCATGCCAACTGCTCCTTTAATCGAAGGACGTCGTGATGAATGGCAAAATATGCTTCAGATCAACATTATGGGTGTTTTAAACGGTATTGCCGCTGCTTTACCTTACATGGCTAAAGTTAAGAGTGGTCACATCATTACAACTGATTCAGTTGCTGGACACGTCGTTGGACCTGATTCAGCTGTATATAGTGGTACAAAATTTGCCGTTCGTGCAATCATGGACGGTCTTAGACAAGAACAAGCTGAGAACAACATTAAAACAACTATTATTTCACCCGGTAGTACTGGCACAGAACTATTTAACTCAATCAACGATTCTGATCAAAAGAAATTTGCTAAAGATTTCTTTGAAAACGTCAATGGGTTACAACCAGGCCAAATTGCTTCAGCTGTTGAATTTGCTATTGGCACAAAAGATAACATGTCAGTCAGTGAAGTAATCGTTCGTCCAACTAGACAAACTCTATAATTAAGAAGGAAAAAATATGAAAACTCTACTAGTCTATTACTCAAAAACAGGTGTCGTTGATAAAATGGCCCAACTTATTGCCAAAAAATTGAACAACGTTGATTTATATAGGATTCAAACTGTTCGTAAATATGCAGATGGAATGTATGATGCATGGGATCAAGCACAAGTTGAAATTGCAGACAATAAAATGCCAGAACTATCTGGAAAATTACCGAACCTTTCTAAATATGACAATGTAATTATTGGTGGTCCCGTTTGGGGATTCAATCCATCTAACCCTATCTTGTCATACGTCAGACAAAACGATTTCTCAAACAACAACATTGCTGCTTTTTGGACTTACTATGACCATGATGAAAAATACACTAGTGCCCTGCATCGTGAGATACCTACTTTTGACCCTCAAAATGGACTAGCTTTGAGTATGTCATTGATGGATAATGGCAAATTATTAAATCAAAATATCGACAAATGGATTGAAAAAATTAATTTCTAATCTAAAAAGGATGGATTAAATTATGAATAAAAGTCGGGTCGAAGCTTTTACCGATGCAATTGTCGCTATCATTATGACAATCATGGTCTTAGAGTTGAAAACACCAGAAGGCAGTACTTTCCAAAGTTTCTTAAATGAAAAAACTTATTTCATTGCTTATTTAATAAGTTTCTTCCTTATTGCTACGACTTGGTACAACCATCATTATCTGTTTACTAATTCTAACTGGATATCCAAACGTGCTTTCTGGGCTAACTGTGTTTGGCTCTTCTTGATGTCTCTGACACCTGTTAGTACCGCCTGGATTTCTAAATTTCCACGCTCATTATCGGCTGCGTATCTATATTTCATTCTCTACACACTTTGGGGACTAGCTTTTGAAATACTATTGTCAACCTTAATTAAAGATAATCCGACACAAGCATCACGTTTAAAATTAATGCGCTCTCGAGGAAAAAACATCTTTGAAATATCCTCATTCGTCATCGGTCTAATTCTAATTTACTTCATCCCCTATGCTAGTTTCGTAGTTTTAGCTGTCGATATTCTAGTTTGGATCATCTTTACTCCCAAGAATTCCGATCGAATCACAACCAAATAGAAAATGGCATTTAAAATTAGTGTTCACATCGAGTGCTACTAACAAAAAGAATCAATAACTTGAAAATCGAGTTATTGATTCTTTTTTTAAATTGTTATTCCCGTAATTTTTGCCAATTGTTCCAAATAATCATCTTGTAGTTCTTCATCATCAGCTCGTTTATCATAGCAACTTGGTTTTTGATGATGGAAATAGCCACCACTCAAACTTTTATCATCGGAAGTAGCGAGTTTTACTTGAGTCATATATCCTGCTGTTAAGTCATCGGTTGCCATTTGACCGCCCATTTTAGTTGGAACCCAACCGGGATCAACAGCTGTCGAAATCATTTTTGGATAACGTTTAGCTAAAGCTTTTACTAACAACACGATTTGTAACTTAGATGATGAGTAATCTGTCGTTTTAGCTAAATTATTAATATCTAATTTTGCATTAATGTGCATTCCTGAAGAAACATAAATACTACGTTTAGGTTTATTGATCAAAGCTGTCAGTAAGTACGGTGCCACATCATTTACCTTAAAGGTCAATTCGCGATTAGACGTATAAATTCCCGCATTGTAAATAATCGTATCAAATTGTCCTAACGCATTAACTTGTTTAGCAATGCTCTCAACTTCTGATTGCTTGCCTAAATCACCAATGACGATATCTTTAACGTTTAATTTTTGACGAACATCTGTAGCTCGTTGTTCATTTCTGGCATGTAGAACTATCTCATTTTCGTCTGCCAACAATCTTTTAGCAGCTAAGAAGCCCAATCCATCAGTTGAACCAGTGATAAATATTTTTGCCATTTTTCTCACCTCTCCTAATATCAAATATAATATCTTTCGTTAGTTACGTAAAATAGTTATATTGGATGATTATCCATTACTAAAAGTAATCGAGAAAAACGCTTGACCTAAAGTCAACTTCAAGTATTAAGCTGGAATCATTAAGAAACAAAAGTGAGGAAAATTATGAAGAAACCATACATTATTTGTCACATGATGACTTCAGTTGACGGACGTATCGATTGCAATATGACTGAACACTTACAAGGTCAAAATGAATATTATGATACTTTAAAAGCTACTAAAGCCCCAACTACTATCAGCGGTCGCGTGACGGCTGAATTAGAATTAGCTCAAGCTGGCAAATTCGAACCTAAAGATAATGAAACTTTAGATAAAGAATCTTTTTCTAAAAAAGTGACTGCCGATGATTTCAATATTGTTATGGATACTAAAGGAACTTTGCTTTGGGAAGACGATTCACAATACAGTCGTCCTCATCTCATTATTACGAGTGAGAAAGTTACAAACGATTACTTAGAATATCTTGATTCTAAAAATATTTCTTGGATTTCTACTGGTGAGGAACATATTGATTTAAAACGTGCTGTTGAAATCTTAGCTACTGAATTCAACGTCGAAAGATTAGCTATCGTTGGTGGTGGAAAAATCGACGGTGGCTTCTTGGATGCTGGTTTGATCGATGAAATTAGTATTTTAATGGGGCCTGGCGTTGATTGTTGCATTCATAATTAAAAATACGTCGATCGAACACAGTCCCAATAACTTTAATTTGAGTATTTCCATCCATCAAGACTCTTTTGGTTATCTTTTAGTCAGCACTTTACTCGTTACCGCTTTTAACTACATTTTCTTCCATTTGATTCATCGTAAAAAAACGCAATAAAATATACTTACACAAAATTTTTCTTTAATAATTCCGCAAAGCTTTCTATATAGAAGCCTGAATTATCATTCAACCAATACGCGTAATAATTTTGAGTTAATCTATTAATGCCTTTTACCAGAGGAATTATTTTAACAATATTTTGATCTAATTGACTTTGCATACGTCGGTTAATAATTAGATAACCTTGGTTAGAGGCAATTAACATTTGGGCCTCATCGTAATTTTTAGCTAAAACAAATGCACTTTTCACTCCTAAAATTTCCCGATAATATGATTCTTCAGATTCTTTATCATCCCCATCGACAATCAAGATACAGGGAATGTCAGCCAAATCATTGATATCGATTTTTTCCGCATCTACTGGCAAAGAACGATTAACCGCAACTATAAATTCACTCGAAGTTAAAAGTTCATTATGATAAACGTCAGATAACGCACGCCTTTGATCTGAAAAGTTCAAATCAATCGTTCCTTCACGCAATAATTTATACAATTCCTCATGTGTACCGCTATTAATTTTAATTTTTACTTGTGGATATTCAACCGCAAATTCAGAAACCGCCTTTAGAAACTCTTTAGTACCGAAGCTTCGCAAATAACCGACACGCAATTCTAATTCATCATCCTTGATAATTTTAACCGTATCTTTAATAAGCTGATCGACTTCTTGTAAAACATCCTGACTGTGAGTATAAAAAAAGCGGCCTGCCTCAGTAACTTCAAAACTACGACCCTTGCGATTCAATAGCTTCACACCAAGACTATTTTCCAATTCCTTTACTTGCTGAGATATAGCAGATTGGGAGATATTACATTCAAAAGCTGCCTTGGTAAAGCTATGATTTTTAACAACCGCTATAAAATACTGCATTTGCTTAAACACATTCTCACCCCAGTCTCTTTTGCATTACCATTTATAATACATTACTTTTACACAAAAAAGGCAACCTCAAATTTGAGGTTGCCTTTTTAACGTCCTATCTAATATAGTTCTACTTATCAATAATTAACAATGATTTAATAGCAGTACGCTTGTCCATAGCTTCATAAGCATCTTGAATGTGATCTAAATCAAATCTCTTAGTAAAGACTTTTCCAGGATTGATTTCACCTTTCAAAACTGCATCCAATAAAATTTTCTTATCATCGGTTGTTACTGAAGCAATTCCTCCACGTAAACCGATATTTTTCCAGAATAAGTTGTTAGTATTCATTTCAGCTTTTTGGGGTACACCAACACGACCGACAATCGCACCGGGACGTCCGACTTTAACGGCTGTATCAACAGATTGTTCTGTACCGACACATTCAAGGACCGCGTCAGCACCTGTACCAGTTAATTCCATAACTTTTTTAACTGCTTCATCACCACGTTCAGGGATAATATCAGTGGCACCAAACTCTTTAGCTAACTTTTGTCTGTCCTCATGACGACTCATAGCAATGATACGTTTTGCGCCTAACAAACGAGCTGAAAGAACACCACTAAGTCCAACAGCACCATCACCCATAACAACCACAGTATCACCTTTTTTTACTTCAGCGCTAGTTGCAGCATGGAAACCCGTTGCCATGACATCAGCTAAAGCCAAAAAATTATTAAGCATATCATCGGAATAATCTTCTGGTTGACCAGGAATCTTAATCAAAGCCCAGTTAGCGTTAGTAAATCTCAAATATTCACCTTGATAACCACCATTGCCACCAGGTTCTTTATTTAAGCAATCGCCATCAAAACCAGCTAAACAAGCAGCACAGTGGCCGCATCCGTGTGTGAATGGAGCGATAACGAAATCGCCCACTTTAACATTTTTAACTTCTGAACCAACGGATTCAATGATACCAATAGCTTCATGTCCAACTGTTGAACCTGATTCACGTTTTGAAATACCACGGTACCACCAAAGATCAGATCCACAAACACAAGCTCGAACAATTTTAATAATTGCATCAGTTGGTTTTTGAATTTCTGGTTTGGCATATTCTTTTACTACTATTTTTCCTGGTTTAATAAATGTTGCTGCCTTCATGATAATTTCTCCTTTTCAATCAATTTACACATAAATTTTCTTTACTGATTATCTTACAAATAAGTCTCGATTAAACCAATTTCAAAATCAAAAGCGATTGATAAGTTTTACTTATGAAAAAATGTATAAAAAAAGAACGCTTATTCAGCGTCCTAATTTTAAATTAAACTTCTTCTTCAACGATTTCTTCGGCTTCAGCTTTCTTAGCAGCAGCACTTTGCATCTTACCCAAAACTCCACGAGCAATAGGTCCAACGATGATCAATTGTAATGGTAAAGCGACGATCAAGTTAAAAATCCAAGTATGACCGTAAGTAGCTAAGATATGTCCTTGAGCTAATTTTCCTTCAACAGCGATTCCGAAGAATGACATGAATGTAACCATTCCAAGAACCATCATAACTGAAATTGTGATACCGATTAAAACGGTATTTTTCTTCATATAATCATTGATAATGTATTTGAAAGCCAATCCTTTGGCAATTGGTCCCACAATCAACAAATCCAAGATAATTGCGACGATCAATCCTAGTGGATAACCCTTCAAAATTTCCATAACTAGACCACTACTCAAACCTTGAGCCATGGCTACGTTGTAACCTGTCATTACTAAAACCATCAATCCGGCCATAATGGCTGTGAATACAACTTCTTCTTTTAAATTACGTGGCATATATATTCCCACACTCCTATTTTTTATCAGCGAATATAAATATACCACGTTAAAAATTTCTTCATAAGTTACAATTTGATTACAAATTCAAAAAATCGCTTGCATTTTTAAATGAAAACGCACTCATCTAATTTATTTGTAAAAATTAGTAAACTTATCATCCAAATCACTCACAGCCTTCGCCATTGCCTCGTCTACATTGACGCCATTTGTCTGCAAGCCTTGAACTCTAACGATTGAAAAATCATCAAAACCCATCAATTCCCGAAAAATTCCGTCCAAATACATCCGCGAAAATTCTAGTGGTGTGTAACGGTCGTCGTTTGTATAAATTGAACCACTAGCTTGCAACAACATTACTTTATAATCGTCAGTCATCAAGCCAACCGAACCTTCAGGCGTATATTTGAAAGTTTCGTGAGCTACCAAAATATTGTCGATATAATCTTTCATCTTTGAAGTAACATTGAAATTATGTAATGGCGACACGATAACGATTCGATGGTGTTCTTTAAATTGAGCAATTAAGTTTTGATTAATTTGGAAAATCCGGTCTTGTTCTGGCGTCAAATTGATGCGCTTAGCTTGTTTTTCCCAAATTCCTAACAATTCATCCGTCGTTAATTGTGGAATCTTTTCTTCATATAAATTAAGTAAATCAACTGATTCATTCGGAAAATTTTCGTGAAATCTCTTCAAAAATAAATTTTGTAACTTAATCGAATAGTGACTCTCATTTCTAAAATCTGGTTGTGCGTTAATAATTAATGTTTTCATCTTTAAATTCACCCTTGTCTTAATTGATAAGTTAAGACTACAATTCAATTATGACAAAGCATGGCACCATTGGAGAAAAAGATGGATAAAGCAAATCGACTCAATCAGGAATTAATCTTTTTAAGCACGAAAAATATCTTTCATATCACCGATCTCACTAACGAATTCAAAATTTCTAAGCGAACTGCCTTGCGTGACATCAATGACCTCGAGCAAATGGGATTAAGTTTTTATACCGAAAATGGTCGTTATGGGGGTTACCACTTAGTTAGTAAGGAATTACTCATCCCTATCACCTTCAACCTAGAAGAGATCAACGCTATTTTCTTTGCCTTAAATGCGCTGACTTCTCTTTCCGTTACCCCATTTGTGAAATCTTACAAACATATTTATGACAAATTAATGGCGACTCTGCCTAAATACCAACAACAAGCCGTCACCAAGCTTCAGGAGTCGGTTCACTACTACAAAACACCGTCGATTTCGACACCACAATTTTTGGATGCACTCCTCAATTCGATTTTGGAAGAATCCGCACTAGATGTCACCTATCAAGCGCAAAAACAAACGATTCAAGTCTTTGATTTACTGTACCGACGCGGAATTTGGTTCTGCAATATTTACAATTTCAGCAATAAAAAATGGGCGACTTATCGTTGCGATAACATCACCCACTGCCGATTCAATTCTACTCAGGAAACCTTGACTCACGACCAAATGCAAAAAATTCAAAACGATTATGAAGCAAACTACCACGATATAAAATTCGAATGCACTCTGACCAAACTTGGGGTGGAACTGTTTTACAAGAACAATTATCCCAACATGCATCTCAAAAAAGTGAACAAAACCTACTATTTATATGGTGGCTACAATCAAGAGGAATTTGATTACATGGTCCAGTACTTAATTACTCTTGGAAACAACGTCAAAATCAACTACCCACAGGAACTCAAAAATGCTTATTTAGATGAATTGAAACGGATAATTGCACAATATTGATTTTTTCGACATCATCGATAGCTATTCTGCATCATTTAAGTCCAAATGATGTCGAATAGCAGTGTTGATGTTAAAAATTTTTGATTATGACCCTTTAAAAACGAATTTAATCAAAAATTTCTTTCCCCATTAATGGACCACTGAATGTTTCTTCTTGAATAAGATCATGGGTTCGAAGGAATTCTTCATCTTCAAAAGGATTAGCAATTTTCTTTAAATAAACCAATTCCCCAAACCGCCCTTGGAAAACATCGTATTCTAAATCTTCAGCTTTTATGCTTTTGGGAACCGAAATTTTTCTCATTTTACAAATCCTCCACGACGAAAAAATCATGCTAATAACTTTATTAACATGATTTTTTGTTTACTGAAACGAGTTGCACAAGCCAGACTCAGCCATATAGCTACATTTCCCAAATCACACGCAAGACCGGCGTGCAATTCGTGAAATTAGGCTATTTGTCTGAGTCTAACCGGCTTGTTCCACTCTCTTATTTTAATTTTCCAACTTCATTTAACTTTGCTAAAACTGAGTGTTTATGTGGTGCGTGATTAATTACTTCCGAGAGATCCTGACCGGCAACATTACCGTGGTGCTTGCCACCTTGCCAAGGATCAACATCAGTAACATCATAGATAATCCCATCAATTGCAACATAGGCAGGTCGACCGTCCTTTCCATCAAATTTCTTCAATTCATCTAATGTCATTTGCTTTTCTGGCACATCTACAACCTCACTTTCCTTTTGTCTTCATCTCATTATCCCATTTTTCCCGGTCTCACCACACCAAATTTGCTCACGAATTAGGCCCATTTATTCAAAATTAATTGTGCAATCTCTTGATAATGTGTTTCCAAAACGAAGTGTCCGCCATCTAACAAATGAACTTCGGCATTCTTATCATCCTTGGCGAAGGCTTGAGCACCTTGATAGACAAAACTAGGATCATTTTTACCCCAAGCGGCGATAATTTCCGGTTGGTAATCTTGAACGTATTGCTGATACTTAGGATAATTAGCTACGTTATTTTGATAATCAAAGATTAAGTCTGACTGTCTTTCCCCATAATCAGGCGACTCAGTGTAGTGGATGTCCAACGTATAGCCATCTGGTGAAACACTACCAACTTTTTCTCCGCCAGTGTATTGACCAATGATTGTTTCAGGTTTAAAAGCAGATTTATAGCTATCACGCAATTTTTCCGTCGGATTATTCCAATAAGCTTTTCGACCCTCCCACTTGGAGCCGAGGCCTTCCTGATAAATATTACCATTTTGACTGACGATACCAAGAATTCTTTCGGGATATTTTACCGCCAAATTAAAACCAATTGGTGCTCCATAATCGAAAACGTACATATAGAATTTATCGATTTTCATAGCATCTAAGAATCCATCAACATAATTCGTCAAATTAGCAAATGTATAGTCGAATTCTGTATGGACTGGTGCGTCCGATTGACCAAAACCGATGAAATCTGGTGCGATAACGTGGAAATCTTTTTCCAACAACGGCATTAAATTTCTAAACAAATGACTAGCTGTAGGAAAACCATGTAATAGTAGAAAAGTTGGTTTATTGCTGTCGCCACTTTCACGATAAAAGACGTTCAATCCATTTACTTCAACTGTTGAAAATTTCATATTTACTGACCTCGTTTGTCTTAATTAACTTACAAGTTCAGTATATAGTCATTTGGATATATGATAAACTACGATAATGAGAACTTTGATATATCAAAAACAGATACCAGGAGTAAATTATGAATACTAATACTTTAGAAATGTTCATTACAATTGCCCAAACTGGCAGTATCTCTGGTGCTGCTGAAAAATTAGGCTATGCTCAATCCAATATTTCAACTAAACTACGCCAATTAGAAGCGGATCTAAACACACAATTATTTTATCGAACCAATCGCGGTATCACCTTAACTGATGCTGGCAAAGAATTTTACACTCGAGCTATCAAGATCATCAGTTTGACTAACGATGCTATCGATCAATTAAAACATCCCGAAAACATTCAGGGAACTCTCAAAATTGGCACCCTTCAAACTGCCGCTTCAACTTTTCTACCAGAAATACTTTCCAAATTTCACCAACAAAATCCGCAAGTTGAACTGTCGATTGCTACAGGAACAACACTGTTAAGCGCCAAAAGAGTCCTCAACTATGAATTAGACGGTGCTATCATCGGTGGTCATGTCAGCGAAAATGACCTCACTACTATTCCCTTAATGAATGAACAATTAGCTTTAGTCGCTCCAAATACTGACATTGAGATCGATAATGCACCTTTACTAGTATTTCCTGTTGGTTGTGCCTAGCGTAAAACTTTGGAGAGTTATCTCGACCCCAAGCAAATTATGATTCATCATCCAATCGAGTTTAATTATCTCAACGCTATTGTTGCCAGTGTCAGTGCAGGATTAGGTATCAGCTTACTACCAAAAAAAGTAGTTCAAACTTATTTAGCTCAAGGAACTATTAAAGAAATTCCGTTACCAGAAAATTTTTCGACCTTACCAGTTTCCTTTATTTATCGAAAAGATCACATCATGACGCAATCATTTCAAGAATTCATTAAAACTTTTTAGCATCATAAAATTCAATAATAATTTTCCCTACCCCCCAAAAAAGCAGCTATTCGATGTCATTTAATAGACAATGACATCGAATAGCCGCTTTTGACATTAAAAATATCGATTATTTTTCATTCTTCAATTCGTTTGCTTGTTTTTTTGCTGCCAAAAAGAAATCCTCATTCTCTTCACAATCATCAAGTATTCCTAAAGTGTAGAGTACTTTTAGATTAGCTACTTCAAAAAATCGCCGTAAATTTCTCACTTGTTCGTTATAATCATCAGTTTTCGATACCCATCCTTCAACTGACATTTTTTGATAAGGAAATCTTTTTACTAAATTCATTTCCCTCTCATCCGTCAATTCACTACTAACTTTTGCCAATCTCTCCCGGTAGCGGGATTCTAAATTATTCCAAACAGGTGCTGGAACGCCTAAAACAGATTCTAATCTTTGAGCCACATCGTTAGTTAATTCAACTTTTCCATTAATCAAATGACTTATGTGTTTTTCGCTCATATCCATTCTAATAGCAAATTCCTTTTGCGACATGTGGCGATCTTGCAATTGTTCTTTGATAGTTGCCCCTGGTGGGACAGCAATTGTCTTTTTACTATGTGGATACATGATTGTCCTCCCTTAATTTAATGATAATCAACTATTTCAATAATTTGAATAATTTCTATTTTCGAATCTTCTTTCATAAAAATAAGTCGGTATGGTTGTACCAAATCTATAGCATATTGTCCTTTTCTGTTACCTTTTAATTGGTGACAATGTCCTAATGAATATAAAATCAATTGATCAACCGTTTCGAATGCAATTAATTCTGATATTCGCTGCTCAATCTTTTCCGACATATTTAATCCAAATTTTCGAATAGCAATTTCATTTTGCGTACATATGCGTTCCATTCTTTTATTTTTAAACGTAACTTTCATATCGCCCTCAATTATTTACCTATGAGGTAAATTTATTTTATCACGAAATTTTTTAATAAACTACTATTGTGATTTCGTCATTATTAAAATTACGCATACCAACAGTGTTTTTGTCATTTCAAGCATAAAAAAAGGAGTAAGCCAATCATCCTAATTGGTTTACTCACTTTTCATTTTTAATCATTTTAGATTATTTTAATTTAGCCAAACTTGAACCAAAAATCTGCTCGATTGTCACGGGGTCACGGTGATCAAAGAATTGACTTTCATTTTTATCCAAGCTAGACATTACCTTCATATCGTCAGCGCTTAATTCGAAGTCAAAGACATCAATATTTTCCTTAATTCGATTTTCGTGAACTGACTTAGGAATTACTACGATGCCGCGTTGCAACAACCATCTCAAAATCACTTGTCCATTAGACTTGCCGTATTTTTGAGCAATTTTGGCAATCGTTTCATTGGTGAAAATATCGTGCTTTCCTTCGGCAAATGGAGCCCATGCTTCGACACGAACGTCTTCTCGGTTGGCAAAATCTACTTCTGAAGGTTGTTGATACCAAGGATTGACCTCGATTTGGTTAACAACTGGTTTAATGTTGGTTGTTAACTCCAAGTTCTTTAGTTGGTCGGCGTAAAAGTTTGAAACCCCGATGGCACGAATCTTTCCTTCTTTTTGAGCTTCTTCCAAGGCTCTCCAAGCTCCAATCGTATCGCCATAAGGTTGGTGTAATAGGTATAAATCAAGATAATCTAAGCCTAAATTTTTCAAAGAAGTTTCGATTCCTTTTTTGGCACGGTCGTAAGTGAAGTCTGAGACCCACAATTTTGAGGTGATGAACAAGTCTTTGCGGTCGACACCACTTTCCTTGATAGCTTCGCCGACAGCTGTTTCGTTTTGATAAGCGGCTGCTGTGTCGATCAAGCGGTATCCGTTGTTGATAGCCGTCAAAACTGCTTGTTTACACTGCTCCAAGTCAGTAATTTGGAACACGCCGAATCCTAATTGGGGCATTTCCATTCCATTATTTAGTTTAACGTTTTGCATTTTATTACCTCTTCTTTAACTGATGACTACATTTTATAATCATCGCTATTATTTGAAAATTACTTGTTTGATATGCTACCATACGTTCAACGTATACTTTGAGGTGAAAAGATGATAGATAATTACTTATTGGAAGAATTAGTCGCATTCAAAAAATACGGGACGCTAGCTGCCACGGCCCAACACTTATTAGTAACTCAACCAACCGTTACTCGCGGGATGCAGAAATTAGAGGACGAGTTAGGTGTCCAAATTTTTGACCGCCAACCTAATCGCATCACTTTGACTAAAACTGGCGAATTAGCCGCTAAAAAAGCTCAAGAAGTCATCGCAACAAATTCAAATTTCGTAGAAACCATTCAAAAATATGACTATAATCACAAGAATATCCGCGTCGGGGCAGTCGCTCCAGGGCCTTTGATTTTGTTGCATCATTTAATAAAGCTTAATGCTGTTGATGAAAAAATTGATATAGACGATAACTTATTAGATTCCCATCACGTATCTAACAATCTTTTGGATCATAATTATTCCTTCATTCTAATCAATCAGGAAATCATGACTGATAAAGTCGAATCATTTTTTATCGGTACTGAAAGACTCTCTGTTAATCTCAATCAATTCACTTTACTAGCTAATAAAAAAGCCGTTTCCTTTGAAGATTTAAAAGGTCGCAAATTGCAAGAACAAGTTAGCCACTCCGAAAAAATAAAAAAAACTTAAGATCTATCAGGATTGGAGTGCCAGATTATTAGTAGCCGCAAGCCAAGGAGAATGCCTCCTGTGGCT
>NZ_RKLY01000036.1 GCF_004745525.1 Companilactobacillus suantsaicola
TAAAAAGTTATATTATTTGAGCCAAGAAAATGTCAACTTGACAAGGACGAGTGCATTCCAGCGTTTCCCAGAGCTGTTGCGGAGGACGGCATACTACCACCAACAATCAAAAAGAACTAACTCATTACTGCAAACTTAACTTTATTAATGGTATTTTAATTTTCTTAATGGCATAATAATAACAATTAATGGAGGGTTTTTATGCCAAAACTGTTTAGAAAGAAAGATATTGTTAAAGACTTATCTGAAGATGATGCTAATTTGAATCGGACCTTGACTGCCAAAGACTTGATCATCATGGGTGTTGGTGTCATCGTCGGTTCTGGTATCTTCATTACTCCCGGAATCATTGCCGCTAATTACGCTGGCCCTGGAGTTATTTTGACATACTTGTTGGCAGCGCTAGTTTGTATCGGAGCGGCTTTTTGTTACTCGGAGTTCTCTTCGACAATCCCTCTTGCCGGTAGTGCTTATACTTACTCATATTCAGTTTATGGCGAAATCGTTGCCTGGATTGTTGGTTGGTCGTTAGTTTCTGAATATTTATTTGCGGCTTCTTCAACTGCAGTCAGTTGGTCGGCTTATTTCCGAAATCTCTTGGCCGGTTTCGGAATCGAATTGCCCAAAGCCCTTCAGTCAGCCCATGGAACAGCTGGTAATACTCAAGGACGTTTTGACTTAGTGGCCTTTATCATCGTCTTAGTTGCGACTGTTTTACTTTTGCAAGGTCTGACCGAGTCGATGAAAGTCAACACGATCATGGTTTATGTGAAAATTTTCGTGATTCTGCTATTCGTTTTGGTAACAGTTTTTTACGTGAAACCGAAAAATTATGATCCATTCTTGCCCTTTGGTGTCGGTGGAATCGGTCGTGGTGCAGCCGTTGCCTTTTACGCTTTCCTAGGTTTTGACGTGGTCTCCTCAGCCAGTGAAGAAGTTAAAAATCCTAAACGCAACATGCCGATTGGAATTATTGCTTCACTTTTGATTGTCGCCATTCTTTACAGTTTGGTTTCGCTAGTGCTCGTCGGTGCGGTCAACTATAAACAACTGAATGTGGCTGATCCTGTGTCACACGCGTTAAATCTCCTAAACTTGAATTGGGTGTCAGGGATCGTCTCTCTTGGAGCTATCATGGGTATGACAACAGTTTTACTGGTCGTAATCTATGGTGGCACCAGATTGATTTTTTCTTTGAGCCGTGATGGTTTACTTCCTAAAAGATTCAAAAACCTCAGTCACCAAGGAGTGCCAATTGGTAGTACCTTTTTAGTTGGTTTAGTTGCTGCTACAGTTGCGGCCGTGGTTCCAATTGAGAAGATTACTGAATTGGTCAATATTGGTACGTTGCTGGCTTTTGCGGTGACTTCGATTGGAGTTATTTTCTTACGTCACAGTAAAAATACTAAAGATCTCAAACCGGCCTTTCGAGTTCCGTTTTATCCGGTTTTCCCACTGATTTCATTCGTTGCTTGTGTTTACTTGATGACACAGTTGCAGAGTTTCACTTGGAAGATGTACATTATTTGGACGGCTTTGGGATTGGTTATTTATTTCGGTTATGGAATTTGGCATAGTCGGGAGAAATGAGATTTTAGAGTATAGAAAAAGACCTGGAACTTTTGCGTTCTGGGTCTTTTTTTGGTGGTGTTTTCTATTTTTTAATAACCATAGTTCTATTTTTAATAACCATGGTTTCTGGCAATATAGCTAAAACGCGTTCCACAGGCCAGGACTTGGACATATAGCTACGCTTCCCAAATCGCCCGCAAGTGCGGCGGGCAATTCGTGAAGCTAGGCTATATGCCAAGTCCTAAGCGGGCCTGTTCCACGCTCTGCTCTGCTCTACTTCACTGAATAATTAGGTGCTTCTTTAGTAATAGTAACATCATGTGGATGTGATTCTCTTAATCCGGCGTTTGAAATTTGTACGAATTGGGCGTCTTGTAATTCTTTCAAATTATGTGCTCCAACATAGCCCATTCCGGAACGTAATCCACCTAACAATTGATAAATTACATCGCCAACGGCACCTTTTGCGGCTACGCGGCCTTCGATTCCTTCTGGTACTAACTTGTTAGCTTCGTTAACGCCACTTTGGAAGTAACGATCTGATGAACCGTGGGACATGGCTGCTAAACTTCCCATTCCACGATATGTCTTAAATCTTCTGCCTTGATAAATTTCAAATTCACCAGGGGCTTCGTCTGTTCCGGCTAACATTGAACCGAGCATAACGGCGTTACCACCACCTGCTAAGGCTTTAACGATATCACCTGAATACTTGATACCACCATCGGCAATGATTGTCTTACCGTATTCGTGAGCAACGCTAGCGGCATCATAAACGGCTGTTAATTGAGGAACTCCGACACCGGCAACGATTCTAGTTGTACAAATTGAACCAGGTCCGATACCTACTTTAACGACATCAACACCAGCATCATATAGTGCTCTGGTACCTTCAGCAGTTGCGACGTTTCCGGCAATCAAGGTTGCTTCTGGGAATTTAGCTCTGATTTCAGAAATCTTTCTCAAAACTCCGGCAGAATGTCCATGGGCTGTATCGATGATAATTGCATCAGCACCAGCTTTCAACAAAGCTTCAGCACGTTCGAAGGTATCGCTTGTGACACCAACAGCTGCAGCGACCAACAAACGTCCATATTTATCTTTGGCAGCATTAGGGAACTCTTTTACTTTTTCAATATCTTTAATCGTTACAAGACCGCCAAGACGACCATCTTTGTCAATCAATGGCAACTTTTCAATCTTGTGTTCTTGTAAGATTTGTTCAGCTTCTTTTAGGCTTGTGCCAACTGGTGCAGTGATTAATTCCTCACTAGTCATCACAGTACCAATTTTTACTGAATAGTCAGCAATGAAACGTAAGTCTCTGTTAGTAATAATACCGACTAATTTTAAATCCTTAGTATTATTTACGATGGGAACACCACTAATACGATAGGTACTCATCAATTTTTCTGCTTCACTCACTTGGTCATCAGCTGTTAAATAAATTGGATCAATGATAACGCCGTTTTCAGAACGTTTTACTTTTGAAACCTCATCAGCTTGTTGTTCAACACTCATATTCTTGTGAATGACACCTAATCCACCTTGACGTGCCATAGCGATTGCCATTGGAGCTTCTGTAACTGTATCCATACTTGCACTCAAAATTGGTGTATTAAGCTTGATATTCTTAGCTAATTGAACTGATAAATCTACCTCATTTGGTAAAACATGACTCTCCGCTGGTACTAATAAAACATCATCAAACGTGAATCCTTTTTTATCAAATTTTGTATCCCATGCCGACATGATATTCCTCCTAGATTTTTTGTTCACCCCTATTAGGGTAAAATTTATACACATGTTATCTAATTTTTTCTAGATAGTCAATGAAAGTTGACGAAAAGAAAATAGGGTAATCGTTATAACGGTTACCCTATTCATACATTTTTATTGCAATTACTTTATAGTTCCATAAATTTTGTTTTTCTAAATAAAAATCAAAGCGTCGTTTCTTTAAATACAGTTTGTACAAAATGGTTTTATTATTCTTCACAACGTACCCTTCGATCCGATGTAATTCGTGATCACAATTGCGGTTCAAATACGCAGCCGTTTTACTATCAACCGCTGTCCTAACTAGTTCAGCTTTATTTTGTAACGTCGTTTTACAAGCAAATTCCATTCTTTTACGAATTAAATCATGTATGACTAATAATATAATTATTACAATCATAACCAACAATAGTAAACCGCCGTATATTTCTGTAAGTTCTACACTAGAAACGTTCATAACACTCAACACTTTTATATTTATTTTAATTAAATACTATCATGATGATATTATCATTATCAAATACTGCGCTTACAACTTTTTATGTGGTAATATCTTTCTACAGACGTTTTAGGGTTCTTATTATTTATTAGTTGTTGTAAAATGCCGTCTTCCGCACAAGTTCTGTGATGGACTGGAACGCTGCCGGCACAACTTTGAGCTTTTTCAAGTTCGGAAAAATCTCAAAGCTTGGCCTTCTTGTAAGTGCTAAAGCACTAACAAGAATTTGGCGGCTGAGCCATCACAGAACTTGTACTCCAGACTAGATAGATAGTTTTTTATTTATCTCACTTAGTTCAAAAACAATGAAGCCATCTTTTTTACAATCATGCTATGACAAGAACTCATTTTAGGGGGAAATATATATGAAAAAATTGGTTAGGGACAAAATACCCGACATCATTCACGGTGATTTTAAGTTTGAAATTCTTTCAAATGAAGACTATCGACGCTTTTTACGTGAAAAGATTGTTGAAGAAGCACAAGAAGTCAAAGCGGCTGACACTCGGGCAGGTCTAGTCGAAGAATTAGGCGATTTAGAAGAAGTTATCCGTGCAATTTTAGATGACGCTTCAATTACATACGAAGAAATGGACAGTTTACGCCAAGCTAAAATCAATCAAAAGGGTAAATTTGCCGAAAAATTTGTTATGATAAATACCAAAGAAGAATCCTAAACGGAGGCTTTTTTATTAAGGTGATTTTTAATTGCCGCCCTCCGCACAGGCCCTGTGATGTGGAATACTGCCGGCACAACTTTGAGCTTTTGCAAAGTACGCAAAATCTCAAAACTAGGCCTTATTCTAAGCGCTAAAGCGCTAAGAATAATTTGGCGGCTGAGTCATCACAGGACTTGTGCTCCTGGCTAGATAACATCTTTTATAGGTTATTTCACTTAACTCAGAGATGAAGATAGTACTTTCTATTCAAATAAACATATATACTATTACGGCACTACTTTAAATAGAAATGATTATTTCTAAAAGAATGGAAAGAAAATAAAAGATAGAAACGTTATTTAGTCCGGAGCAACAAACTCGATTTGGCTCAGTGGTGAAATTATTCTTAGCAATTTATTGCTTAGAATAAGGCCGAGCTTGAAGACTTTTTCCGGTTTTGAAAAAGGCTTCAAGTCGTGCCCACCACGTTCCAGCCAAAATCGAGTTTGTTGCGGAGGACGGCATACTAACACCACATAAAAATAGAAAGAAGATTATAATGCAAATCTTAACTTTGTTTGTCGTCGCATTAGTAGCTTTAGAACATATCGGAATCGCTGGTTTGGAAATGTTTGCCAAACCTGAACAACAGGCTAATGCCTTTGATATGCCACTTGATTTTGTCAAAGATCCACATGCCAAGGTAGCTCTAGCTAACCAAGGTATTTACAATGGTCTTTTAGGAATTTTAATTTTAATGATGATTCTCTTTTTCACAGGTACAACGCTTAAAATAATTTTGATCATGTTGATGCTTTACGTAATAATCGTCGCTGTTTACGGCGCTATAACGGCTAGCAAAAAAATTATTTTTCTCCAAGGATTGCCTGCTTTAGTTGCTTTGATTTTAGTACTCTTCTTTTACCGTTAATCAAAGTCTTCTATAATATAAGTAATTTTATAAAGAATGGATAAAAAAATGAAAAAAGATTCATTACTCAAAAGTTCACTCTGGATCTCGATCAGTGGAATCATTTCCCGAGTTTTAGCAGTCGTCTACATTATTCCTTGGAATATTTGGATCGGTCCTCTAGCAGTTAATGCGGCCAATGCGATGTATGGAAAAGTTTATAACATCTACAATCTTTTCTTGATTATCGCAACCGCTGGGATTCCGTCCGCAATTTCTAAAGAAGTTGCTGCTCACAATGCTTTAGGTCGTTATGATCAAAGTGAAAAGCTCTTCAAAAAATACAGTATCTATATGACTTTAGTCGGTATCGTCTGTGCTGCCGTGATGTTCTTCGGGGCAAAATACGTTGCAATTGTTTTGGCTGCCGGCGATATGCGAGTTGTAACGCCAATTAAATATCTTAGTGTCGCTATGTTGATCATCCCGGCTCTTGGTATTTTAAGAGGTTACATTCAAGGATATGCTTTCATTTCCTACTCAGCCTTTTCACAAGTTATCGAACAAATTGCCCGTGTCGCTTACATGCTCTATGCCACTTACACCATCATGGTTTTGCAAAAAGGTAATTATGTTTCAGCCGTTAACCAGTCAACCCTAGCTTCATTTATTGGAGCTACTTTAGCTTACGTATTTTTACTTTGGATCAGAGTTAGAGTTAGAAAATCGACTACAATCGAAGATATCAAGACGAGTCCTGAACCAACCGAGACAACACTCGATATTAACTTTAGTTCAATGTTGCGCTCGGCCATTCCGTTTTTGTTAGTCGACACGATCATGACTGTTTTACAATTGTTTGACCAAACAACTTTCACTTGGATTTATCAATTAATTCTTCACGCTAGTGAAAAAACGATCGACAACTTGTACGCTATGTTTGGCTTCCAGGCTAATAAGATCATCATGGTCTTGGTATCGCTCGCCATTTCCGTATCAGCTTCAGTTATTCCAGCTCTTTCAGCAATGGTCAGCAAAAAAGCTTCCAATGAAGAAGTCCAAAACTTCATGCGTAAGATCGTCCAATTTACTTTCTTCATCATTGTGCCAGCCACTTTCGGTGTGATTGCTATTAGTCGTCAACTCTGGACTGCGTTTGTCTTTTATGACCAAAGTATTCTCGGTTCAAAAGTGCTGATAGTTTCTTGTTTCGAAGCGTTCTTCTATTGTACCTTCATGATTCTAGAAAACATTTTGCAAGTTACGCGTCACATGAAAAAGTCGATGGTTTACTTAGCAATTGCTTACTTACTAAAGATTGTTCTTCAACTGCCATTGACGCTTGCTTTGGGTGTTTACGGACCCGTTACTGCAACTGGAATTTCCTTCACTATCATGAGTTACTTTGCCTTTAGATTGATTAACAAACAGTTCCAAATCGTTGACCAAGTTCTGGCTAAGAAACTGATTCGCATCTTAATCGATGGAATCATCATGTTGGTAGTCGTTGGAGTTGCCAATTTCTTAGTCGTCAAAGTAATTTCTGACGCTACTAAAGTCGGTGCAATTATCGTCATTATCATCTGCGGAATCCTCGGCATACTCGTTTACGGAATTCTCAGTTACAAAGACGGTTCTTTGAAGATTATGAAAGAGATTCGTGATACTAAAATTTATTAATGTTATCTAAGGAAAGCTGCGGCTTTCCTTTTTTGATACAAATAGTCTTGTATAGAAGTATTCCATAATTTTTATTAACAGAAAAATTGAATTATACTGAAACTATATTCAAATTTGTTAGGACTGAAATTTTATGGCATACGAAAAAAAATTTATGGAACTAGCTGCAAAAGAAGCAGAAAAAAATGTAGGTACACAAGTCGGTGGCCCTTTTGGAACGGTCATCGTTAAGGATGGTCAAATTATCGCTAAGGGACGTAACCATGTTTTAATTAATCGTGACCCTTCAGCACATGGCGAAATTACTACCATTCGTAAGGCTTGCCAGAAATTAGGCACCCACGATTTATCTGGTTGTGAACTTTACACCAACGCTTATCCTTGTCCAATGTGTTTGGGAGCAATCATCTGGTCTAATATCAAGACTTGTTACTACGGCAACACCGCTACCGATGCAAAAGACATTGGTTTCAGAGATGATTTCATTTATAAATTTTTAAATGATGGTTTAAAAGATAAAGAAGTTCTCGACTTAGAACAACATGACCGCGATATGACTATCAAAGCGTTTGATGACTTTAAGAACGATTCTTCACATACTATTTATTAAAAAAACTATCAATTCGTTTAGAAACTAACGAGTTGATAGTTTTTTTCGATACAATAATTCTATTATTCTTTTATTTTTTTATTACTTTTTTGCCCACTATTTCCAATAAAAAGAACGTTAGAAACAAACTAACTACACCATTGGCTAAGAAAACTATTCGATAATTTACTTTAGCGAATACAATACTAAATATAAATACAGCAATTGGCGTTAAAATTTGTGCAGCTGTATATATTGATGTATTAACCTTACCTAGATCTTCTTCTGGAACCACTTTTTGTATATATGTAAACATCGGCGGTTGGGAAACAGAATCTATGACCCCAATAACAAATTCGAAGAATAGAAAAATAAATAGTACGTAATGTGGCATGAAGAAAAGCATTAATCCCAAGATAAATAGTTGTATGCTAGATGCCCAATACATATTTCTTATAAATCCAAAAATGTTTTTTAAATTAATAATCGTAATAATAATTCCACCAATGAGAGCCCCAACTGAATAAATGCCCTCGATATTTCCACTAATAGTTGTTGAATATTTTAATGTATGTATCACAACGTATGGCATTCCTATTACAAGCGCAGTGCTAGTAATATTAAGACACATAGTAACGATTAAAAAGAAAAGTACCGTGGGATACTTATTTAAAGATTTAAAAATATTTAACCTATCAATTTTATTCTTAGATTTAGCAATTGGATTATCTTCAAAATGTGTCACTATCGTTAAAATTAGCGTAATGCCTTCTGTAATAATTTGTAGAATAATCATCCATTTAAAATCTATAATTCCAAATAGAAATCCAGCTATTGCCGGAGCCAAAATACTCGATACCGTAGCAGCAGTGGATTCAATTGAATTCAATTTCTGAATATGTTTACCACTTACAATTTGTGGAGTTGATGATAAATATGAAATAGTAAAAAATCGAGCTGTTATATTATTCAGACAGACCACTATAATAGCCGAAATTAATATATTAGTATGGAACATTTCAAAAAACAAGAAATAAACAATAAGTGTAAGAATTAATGTACCTTCCGCTATTAAAGCAATATTCTTTCTTTGATATCTATCAACGGTATTTCCTACCCAAGGGGCAACAAGTACACCCACTAATGGTCCAATAATTAAACTTGTTCCATAACCCATAGCTGAACCCGTAACCTGCAACAATTTTAATGACAATGCATAATTAAATATCGACGCACCTAAATCGTTAATGACCGTAGTAGCTCCTGCCTTAATCAATTGTTTTGTAGTATCGGTCTCGACTGTTTCCATATATCCACCCCATTGATACAGATTTGTTATCATCAGTTATAACTCTAAAAAAATATATTTTCAATTATATTCTAATATTTTAATAATTCTATTTCAATATTTTCGATAAATAAACCCGCTATTACTATTTAGTAAGCACTAAGGAATAGGTTATAATTGATTTATCAAATATAATTTAATCAACTTTATAAAAAATTAAAAACTAATATTTTCCAGAGGTATTCTAATGATAGATGGAATAAAAATAAAAAATGTCCGAAAACAAAAAGGGCTATCACAAGTGGATTTAGCTAGAGATATTACCACTCAAGGTACCATTAGCTCTTTAGAAAGAAATTCTACTTCTCCAGGTAGTGACATCTTAGTAAAAATACTTAATAGATTAGATCTAAAATTGAACGACGTCGTTATCAATGATCTCGAGACCGAAAATGATCTTGTTTTAACAGAAGCAGATCATTTTAGTATGAGTTACAAATATAAGGATGTCATAAAAGCATTAAAAAAATTTCAAAACACTGATGATAAAGATCAACAAGCACATTATCAATTTTTAAAAGTCGATGCTGAAATGTGGATTACAAATAATTTTGATGACGCCATATTTGGTTTCAATCAATTATTGCTACTTCATGAAGGACTCCCAGATATATTCACTATTTTAGCGACTTGTGAATTAGGAGTTGCTTACAGTCAGAAGAACGATATTGGAAAAGCTAACTTTTATTTCGAACAAACTGCTTCACTATTTAAAGACTTTAACACTGACAATGATTTATTCTGGTCTCTTCTAATATACGATAACTTAGGCATGTATTACGCCAACAATGATAAATTTGAACAATGCATATCTTCTACTACAACTGGTTTGAATTTAGCTAAAAAAAACGGCAGTGTATATTTTGTTGGATCTTTCTACTATCTTCTCTCCGAAGTGGCAGAACAGCAGAATCGACATTCTGAAGCTATTCAATATATGATACAGGCGTATTCATTTACTAAATTCATGGAAAATCACCTTGTAGAAAAAAAAGCATTGGCTTTTCTTAAAAAAAATAATATCGATTATTTAGATTTTTAAGTTAATAAGCAAAATTTATTTTTCACATTTTCATAATTCCAATTTGACGTTGAAAACAAATAATAGTATCTTAATACTATTGAAAACGATTACTGAAAATGAGGAGAGATAACTTTGCTAGTAGGAAGTATTGAAGCAGGCGGAACTAAATTTGTTTGTGCTGTAGGTGATGAGGATTATCGTATTAAGGACAGTGTCCATTTCCCAACAACTACACCGGAAGAAACATTACAAAAGGCTATTGATTATTTTAAGAAATTCGACATTGAAGCTCTAGGGATTGCATCATTTGGTCCTATCGAACAACGTGTTAACTCACCAAAATATGGCTACATTACATCAACTCCTAAGCCAGGTTGGAGAGATACAGACTTCGTTGGTAAGATGAAAGAAGCTTTTGACATCCCAATGTTCTGGACAACTGACGTTAACGGTTCAGCTTATGGTGAATATGTTATGTCAACTCTATCCAATGAAAAAATCGACTCACTAGTTTACTACACTGTTGGTACTGGTGTCGGTGCTGGTGCCATTGATAAAGGTACTTTTGTCGGCGGTATGGGTCATCCAGAAATGGGTCACACTTTTGTTAAACGTCATCCTGACGACCTTGATTTCAAAGGTGTTTGTCCATTCCACGGCGACTGTCTTGAAGGATTAGTTGCTGGGCCAACTTTTGAAGCACGTCTAGGTATCAAAGGACAAGATGTTCCTTTGACAAATCACGTTTGGGACATCATGGCTTACTATGTTGCTCAAGCAGCTTTACAATCAACACTTATTCTAAGACCAGACAAGATCGTCTTCGGTGGCGGTGTTGTCAGTGAAGCCTTCTTAGTTAAGGTTCGTGCTCAATTCAAAGAACTATTGAATGACTACGTTGAAGTTCCAGATCTAGAAAAATACATCACAATGCCAACCATCAAGAACAACGGCTCAGCTACTTTAGGTGACTTTGCCTTGGCAATTCGTGAATTACAAAAATAAAAAAATCAGCATCGCGTTCTCATATTATGTGAGAATGCGATGCTTTTTTAACCTTGCCGTCTTCCGCACAAGCCCTGTGATGGACTGGAACGCTGCCGGCACAACTTTGAGCTTTTTCAAGCCCGGAAAAATCTCAAAGATTGGCCTTATTCTAAGCAATAAATTGCTAAGAATAATTTGGCGGCTGAGCCATCACAGGGCTTGTACTCCAGACTAGATCCTATTCTTTGCAGTATTTCTGTAATCTCTAGTTATGGTATAGTGTCCTATTCATATTAAATGCTTAACCGCTTTAAAGTCTGGATAGATTCTACAATTTGACATGTTCTTTCAACAAAAAACAATTGGAAATTTTCTTCTTTTCTCCATTATTACTTCTATAATTTGAATAGAAAAAGCACAACAACGAATTAATTTTCCAAATTCCACATCAGAATAGAGCTACTATTTTCAAAAGAATGGAACACAAATAAAAAATAGAACCGTTATTCAGTCCGAAGCAACAGCTCTGGGAAATGCTCAGCCCTGAAATTCTTGTTAATGCTTTAGCATTTACAAGAAGGCCGAGCTTGGAGATTACGCGCACTTTGCGTAAGCTTCAAGTCGTGCCCAGAGCGTTCCAGCATTTCTCAGAGCTGTTGTGGAGGACGACATACTTAACAACCACTTCCAAAAGCAAATAAACATCGTCATCACTAATAAATTGATATAATAATATTATGATTCTCAATATGGAGGTAAATAATGGAATTCAAAAAATTAAGTAATGGTGTAGAAATCCCAATGTTAGGATTTGGAACTTATCAAATTGATAACGCCGATGTCCCTGCCGCAATTCAAGGTGCCATCGATGCTGGTTACCGTCACTTCGACTGTGCCCACATTTATGGCAATGAAAAAGCAATCGGAAAAGCTTTCAAAGATTCTGGCATTAAACGTGAAGATCTTTTCATCACTTCCAAAGTTTGGAACGCTGATCAAGGTTACGACTCAACTCTCAAGGCTTTCGACCAAACATTGAGCGATTTACAAATGGACTACCTGGACCTTTATTTGATCCACTGGCCAAACGAAGAAAACTTCCAATTGACACTGGACACTTGGAAAGCTTTGGAAACACTTTATGATCAAGGCAAAGTTAAAGCAATCGGTGTTTCTAACTTTTCAGAAAAACAACTTCAAGAAGTCTTTGACATGGCAAAAGTTAGACCGATGGTCAATCAAATCGAGCGCCACCCATACAAGACTCAAGTGGAATTGGCAAAATTCGATACAGATAACGACATCGTCAACGAAGGTTACTCACCAATTGGACATGGTCATTTGATTCTTCAAGACAAGACTATCAATGAAATTGCTAAAAAGCATAACAAGACCGCTGCTCAAGTTGTTCTACGTTGGCACATCGACACCGGCTTTGTTATTTTTCCTAAGTCATCTAAAGTTAGTCGTGTGAAAGAAAACTTCGATATTTTTGATTTCAATTTAACCGATGATGAAATTAAAGCTATTGGTGCTTTAGATCAAGATAAACATCTTAATTACTAATTAATTGCTAAAAAAAATGCCCTTCGACCAGATTTTATGGTTGAAGGGCGTTTTTTTCTTATTTTGATAACCATGGTTCTTGGCGATATAGCTAAAACGCGTTCCACAGGGGCAACTCCCTCCGAGATAACAAAATTTCCCAAATCGCCCGTAAAGTTCAACGGGCAATTCGTGAAATTACGTTATCCTCCGGGAGCTGACCGCCCCTGTTCCACGCTCTATCTTTTTCTAAATATAATAAACTTACTAAACACGTAATTCAAAACGACTACCACGACATTAGCTATCAGCTTAACGACAAAGCCATTGCCATGCATCAGTTCCATCCCAATAAACATTGTTCCTTGGTCAAATATCCATGATCCTCCTCTAAATAAGAAGAATGATCCCATTTCTTGGAAAAAGGCTTTCCAGGTTTTGGTGTGGGAATTGAAGACCCACAATTTATTGGTTACATATGCGAATAAGACCGAAATTAAATAAGCAATCGCATTGGCAATTTGGGAATTCATCCCTAACACTCGCCACAAAACTGCGAATCCAACGTAATTTACCACTGTTGTTAAGACTCCGAAAAATAAATACGGAATCGCATCTTTATACTTGCTCCACAATTCTTTTATCATATTAACGTCCTTAATGGTTTAATTTCCAATTTTTATAGCTTAATCCAAGAAAATAAGCAATTACTTCAAAGGCTGAAATAAAGAAAGTAACTGGCCAGTTTGTGACAAACGCTAGATATAACCCTAACCAAACTCCGGCAAGCGACAATCCGACTGAGACCATGATCAATTTTGGCACCGAATGAACCAAATACTTGGCTGTTGCTCCCGGTAAAGTCAGTAAAACAAAAACTAGCAATGAACCAACAATTTGTGCACCGATACTGACGCTGAGTGCCAAAGTTACTAAAAAGGCAATCGATAGTAATCGCGTCTTCAAACCGGCTGCACGGGCGCCAATGTGGTCAAATGAGTCAAATGACAGTGGCTTGTAAAAAATAATGAAGACAAAAATTACAAACAGCGCCAAAATCATCAATTGATTAACTTCTTTAGAACTGATCCCGACGATACTACCGAAAAGGATATTTGTCGCATAACTACTCGATTCAGACGACAACGACAAAAAGAGAATTCCCAAACCAATGAACAGCGATGAAATTGCACTGATCGACGCCTCTCTTCTGGACGACTCCGTACTGAGGCTGCCGACCGCAATCGAACTGATCAAAGTGAATAAAATCATTCCGGCCAAAGGCGAAATCCCGATTAAGATGCCAAATGAAGCGCCGGCGAAGCCAATTTCCGATAACGTATGAGATAGAAAAGACATATTCCTGGAAACGACAAAAACGCCTACTAATCCAGCCGTTATCGCAATAAAAGTACTAGCAATAAAAGCCTCTCTCATAAATTCATATGCAAACATTTTTATCCTCCCATATCAAACATATCTTCAGAGACATCAGACACATCAACTTCCTTGAGCGTTTGGTCCTTAAAGAAGAGTGCTCGATGAGTGTATTTCTTAGTTAAATCATAATCGTGTGTGATGAAGATGACCGTCAAATTCTCTTTTTCATTCAATTCTTTGACTAGATCCATCAGCTGCATCTTCACTTCCACATCAAGACTGGCAGTCGATTCATCCAAAATCAAAACTTTCGGTTCATTCAACAAAGCTTGAGCCAAATAAGCTTTTTGCTTTTCACCACCAGAAGCTAACCCAAGGGGGCGGTCCTTTAATTTTGATAAACCAGTTTTTTCTAAAATTGTTTTGATCAATTCATTATCTTGGCGACGTTTCTTTCGACTAAGTGTGAATTTCAAATTCAAGCGGACAAATTGTTCGATATTCAAAGGATAATCGATATCAATATTTCTAAATTGTGGGACGTAACCAATCACTTGCTTGTAATCGACGAGTAATTCACCACCGGATTTTTTCTCCAAACCCATAATAATTTTGACAAGCGTCGTTTTACCAGAACCATTTGGACCAATCAAACTTAGAAAATCCCCATCATTGATAGTGAAATTCACATTTTGAAAGACCAATTGATTCCCAAAGCGCTTCGCTAAATTTTTTGCTTGAATCACTTTTTCACTTTCCCTTCAATTTCTAAATCCAACTTTAATAATTATCACACTAATCGCCCATTTTCGTTGAATTAAACATCTCATTTTAATTTATTTTTCTTAAAGATAACTTATGTGTGTAGGATGCCGTCTTCCGCAACAGCTCGGGGAAACGCTGGAACGCGGTGGGCACGACTTGAAACTACCGCAAAGTACGCGGTATTTCCAAGCTCGGCCTTCTACGTAAGCGCTGAAGCGCTAAGTAGAATTTCACGGCTGAGCATTTCCCCGAGCTGTTACTCCAGACTAGATTCCTGTTCTATTCTTTATCTCATTTAACTCAAGAATACTGAAACTATACTAATGAAAATACCATTAACAAAATCTCTTTGTATCTTTTATAATCAGGTTCGGCTCAAAACCAACTTGCGTCCACAAAAATAACAGCATCCCTCAGAAGATATTACACAAATAAGTGTCTTCCCTCCTTTGAATAGATGCTGTTATTAATTATCTAGTAAACACCCTCTAAGAATATAACTAATTCTTATACTAAAGGCAAGTTATCAACTATTACCAAATTTGGAAATATTGACCATTTGCTGGTACTAAATAACTGCCGACTGGTGAAGTAGAGTCTTTACTATAAACATTAATTTGATAACCATTAACATTGTTCCAAGTTACTTTTCCATTAGCTACATATTGAGTCTGGGTCTTGTCATAAGTAGTGCTCAATTTTTCGGCTAAGAATGAAACGGCTTGGTCACTTGTAGTAATGTTGGTTGTTTGTGTTTGACTGTCATCACTACTATTTGAAGTAGTTGATTGATTATCTTGTGTTGCTTGATTTGTATTATCTGATTGTTGTGAATCTGAATTTGTATCTGTATCAGAATTCTTTGAATCATCTGTTTGTGACTTGTCTGCATCAGTATCTTCATCTGTAGAAGCATCTGATTTATCAGTTGTATCTGATTCTTCAGTATCAGATTTTTTGGGAGTTTCTTTTTTGTCTGCGCTAGTTTTTGATTCAGTTCTAGTATTAGTACTTGAATCTGTGCTTGCCGATTGACTGCTACATCCAGCCAAAAGGATCCCCATTAAAAGCATCGTGTAAAGCGATAATCTCTTAAACATAGTACATTTCCTCCTTGTACCAGAACATTATATCGAAATTCAGTAAACTTTAATAGATTTACTAACAAAACGAAAGAATAGTTTAACTTTTTTGGAGGATTAAACATGCACTTTGTCTTCTTAAATGTTCATAAAAGAATTGTATTTAGCCGCGTAAACATTAAAATACGTAGTAATTAAGATGATTTTTTCGAACTTAACACCAATAAATCGCAGGTGATTTTTTGAAAATCATCAAGAATGTAAAAAACTATATTTTCTTATATATCCACAGTTTTTCATTATTCTGGAAAGCCTCAAGGGGTAGTAGTACTATTCTACTTTTCTTAATCCCAATACAAGCCCTAGCTCCAGCTGCTTTAATCAAAATAGCCCAAATAATGTTAGATAACCTTTTACATGGGAATGTTCCAAATAGTCTCCTAGCCTACTGGGGAATAATTTTTTTCATATCCTCCGCAGCTATTCCAATTAATACCTCACTACAAGGAATCTTAACCGATAAATTAATAGCTTTCGTTAATATTGAACTGATGAAAAAATCAAAATCAATTAACGGATTAACTTTATTTGAAAATCCAAGCTTTTATGACAATTTACAATTAGTTAGTTCGGAAGCTTCTTGGCGACCAGTAAATCTAATTGTCTTTGGTATTAGCATGATTAGGGAACTAATTACTATCATCTCTATGCTTTTTTTATTAGGTAGATATAATCCTTGGATAGCAATAATCTTGATTTTGTCAATCATTCCTCAGAGCTTAGTAAGTTACCATATTCAGCAGGATTCATTTGAGACAATGGTCACTAGAAGTCCTGACGCCAGAAAAATTCAATATTATAGTCAAGCTTTGTTAACAGCAAAGGATGCCAAAGAAGTTCGATTATTTGGAATGTTCGATTTTTTTATCAAAGAATACATCAAGGTATATAAAGGTATGCATTTTAAAATGAAAAAGGTACGCTTAAAACAAATGTGGATATCACTTGTTTTCCTAGGTATTAGTGTTTCATTGAGTATTGCTAGTCTAGTTTGGATGATTATAGTTATTGAGCAAGGGAAAGCTTCAACTGGTGGATTTTTAGTTTTTGTTTCAACTCTAACTGCCACAACGGACGGAGTATATTCATCTATTGAAAATTCAAGCCTTTTATACGATACACTACTATACATGCAAAAATATTTTGATTTTATGAATGTAAAAGAAACGAATACTTATTCTGGTGAATTAAGCTTCCCTTCAAATGTTAAAAATATTTCCTTTGATAAGGTATCATTCAAATACCCCGGTCAAAAAAATAATGCCCTAACAAATATTTCTTTTACCATCACTAGCGGTGAACGAATTGCAATTGTTGGCGAAAATGGCTCTGGCAAGTCTACATTGGTTAAACTACTAATGCGATTCTATGCTCCTCAACAAGGAACAATAGAATTGAACAGAACTTCAATTACCAAATTCAACATTCAACAATATCGGAAAAAATTTGGCGCTGTTTTTCAGGATTATTCAAAATTCTATTTACCATTAAGAGAATCAATTGGCTTAGGTAATCCTGAATTGATGAGTAACAAAGAAAAAATTATTAATGCTATGAAAGATGGTGGTTTTTTCGAATCCTTCATTGAAAAAGGGTTAAATTTAAATACTATTTTAGGAAAACAATTCAATGGCGGGATTGATCTTTCTGGAGGTCAATGGCAAAAGGTCGCTATTTCAAAATCATTTATGGCCAATTCTCAAATTTTAATTTTAGATGAACCAACTGCGTCATTAGATCCTAGAAGTGAATTCGAAATTTACCAAAGCTTTATAAAATTAACAAAAAATAAAACTGTTTTCTTTATAACCCATCGCTTATCAGCAGTTAAACTAGCCGATAAAGTACTAGTTTTAAAAGGCGGAAAGATAAATGGATTTGCTCCACATTGCGAATTGATCAAAAAAAATAAATACTATGCAGATTTGTACAATTTACAGGCAAAGTCTTTTCAATCCAATTAAAGAAGCCCATTATCTAGTTTTCCACATTCAAAATTGAAGACTAATCGGAGAGCCCTACTAGATTGCACCTCACTACAATTCTAGTAAGACCCTCTTTTATTTTCTTTCAAATTAAGTCAATTAAGGAAAATCGTAACATATCCAGACTATAAAACAGTTCTCCACTCATCCCGAATAGAATTTATTCCCATTCAGAATCCATTGAAATAACGCATAGATCCGCATTCTAGTCTGGAGCAACAGCTCTGGGAAATGCTCAGCCGTCAAATTCTAGTTAGCGATTTATCGCTTACTAGAAGGCCGAGCTTGGAGACTTTTTCCGCTCTTGAAAAAGGCTTCAAGTCGTGCCGACAGCGTTCCAGCGTTTCCCAGAGCTGTTGCGGAAGACGGCATCCAACCACCACCCAAACAAAAGAATAAAAAGTATACAAATTACCACAAGTACAAAAAAATAGCATCTATCAAAATAATAGATACTATTTATTCAATTAACCATATATTTTATTGTAATCAATCGTTTCACCGTTACGAATCTTTTCGCCTAATTCGATTGATTTATCGACGATAATGCTTTGACCATCGATAGTTTTGAATGGATGATCAGGGGCTTTTTCTTGAGCTAGTGACAACTCTGTACATCCCAAAACAATCACATCACAGTCAAACTTGTCATGCATCGTTTGCAAAATTTTGTGATACTTCTTGGCATCGACTTGACCTTTGATTTTGATGTCATCGTAAATCAAACTTTCGACTTCATCTTGGATTTCTTGATTACCTAAACTCAATTCGAAACCGGCATTTTTAATTTCGTCTTCATAAATATGATCGGCAATGGTTCCTTTTGTAGCAATCAAACCAATTCGTTTGGCATTTGGATATTGCTTTTTCATCACGCTGATTGCCATGTGTGGCATGTGGATGATTGGAATATCAGTTGCGGCCTGTAGTTCTTTATAGTAATAATGTGCGGTATTGCAAATAATTACCATAAACTCTGGATTAAGTGCGCTCTGTTGTTTGATATCCTCTGTCAGTGGGGGTAAAAAACTAGGCTTGCTATGATCCAAAATATGCGCTGTCCGATCGGGAACACTGGAATGATTGACTAAGATGTAGTCTAAATAGTCTTGGTCATTTTTAGTTGGTGTTCGTTCGTTTAACAAGTGCACGTAGCTTTCTGTGGCTAAACTTCCCATACCACCAATTACTGTAAAGAATTTCCTCATACTTCTAACCTTCAATATCCTTCAAAATTTTCTTAGCGACTACCGGGTCACTAGGATATGGTACATCGACGCCCTTAGTCTTTTGATAAGGGTCGTTGCCTTTGGCAGCTAGGACGATGATATCATCATTGTTGCTGGAAGAAATCATTTCTTTGATTGCTTCTTGACGATCCAAAATCGTTTTGACATTAACCTTTGTGTGATCGATACCTTCATCGATCTGTTGACAAATTTTGGCCGGATCCTCAAATCCTGGATCATCAGTTGTTAAAATAGCCGAATCGGCTAACTCTGTTAAAACTTTGGCAAACCCTTCGCGGCGGTCGACACCTTTATCTCCTGGGCTTCCAACGACTACCTTAATCTTAGAATTTGGATATTCGCGTTTCAAGAAGCTCAACAAGGCGTTCATACTGGCGTAGTTGTGGGCGTAATCTACAAAGATTGTCCCGTGGTTCTTGGTGTTAACGTGCTCCATTCTCCCCGGGACGAATGCTTTTTTTAGGCTATCAGCAATCACCGAGTTATCGATTTTCATAATTTTGGCGGCAGTAATGGCAGCACCGGCATTTAATTCATTAAAATCACCGACTAAACTCAATTCATAAGTATATTCGCCGTGATCTTGTAAGTCTTCAGCCTTATCACTTTCAGCAGTGTAAGTGAAGACAGAATCATTTAAGTTTGATTCCTTGTTACGGATACTGAAGTCGGTGTCACCAACTTCGTTCTTGGCAAAGCGATAGATGTCTTTGTCAGGACTAGTTTGTTTGGCAGCAGCATAAACTGTATCGTAGTCGTTTGTTTGACGATTGATGATGTTGACTTTAGAGTTGATCATCAATTGCTTCTTGCAATTCAAGTAATCGGCATAAGTTGGATGTTCATTTGGTCCGATGTGATCTGGAGTGATATTCAAGAATCCACCAATATCAAACTTCAAACCGTAAACCCGATTCTTCTTGTAAGCTTGCGAAGAAACTTCCATGACTAAGTACTTCATTCCATTGTCGACAGCTCTTCTCATATCACGGAACAATTCCAACGATTCTGGAGTCGTCAAATCAGACTTGAACTTGTCTTCTGGCTTTGGTCCAACGATCCGATCAACAGTTGAGAATAGTGCCACCTTACCTGGATAAGCACTGTTTAAAATATCATATGTGAAATAAGATGTGGTTGTTTTACCTTTAGTTCCAGTAAAGGCCACGATAAACAAATCTTTTTGAGGATTACCAAAGAACTCAGCACTCAATAGTGACAAAGCTTTGGAAGCATCCTTAACGATCAAACGGTCGATGTCTTGACTATATTCTTTTTCAGAAACATAAATCTTGGCACCATTTTTAATAGCTTGATCCAAATATTCTGCTTTAAATTGGTTTCCCTTGCAGAAGAAGATTCCATTGGATTGGTCTTCTTTTGAGTTATAACTAATGTTTGTGACTTCGAGATTTTCATCAGAGACTGATTCACTCACTAATAAGTCGTCTTTTTTCAAAATCTCAATAGCTTTACTTATTTTCAAACTCATTTTTTCACCTGCTCCTAAAATAGACGATTGAATAGATTGTTAAAAAATTCAACGATTGAATCCCACCAAGACTTCTGGCTAGTCTTCTTGTGTATTACTTTTTTAACATCTGCCTTTTTGAACGGAAGATAACCACTAGCAGTATTAGCAGCAATTAATTTTACCGTTTGCTTTTTGTGGGTCGCAGTAAAACCTAAGTCGTTACTACTTTCATTATAACTTAAATTTTCAACATTAAAATTTTTAGGCACCCAAAGATAAACAGATTGATTAACTTTATATTCTTTTTTATTAACAGTTACCTTTTGGTCCTTTTGTAAAACTTCCTTGTGTTCGAAATTATCCTTCACGTAATGAATCAATTTTTGCGTACTGCGGAATCGCTTATCCACATCACTCTTCTCACCTTGCGCGTTCATAACGATCGTGACGATCCGCGTATTTTCAAGTGGGAGTGTTCCAACAAAAGATTCCCCCGCTTGCTTTGTCGTACCAGTCTTTAGACCATCAAATTCGAAACCTTCTTGATAATCTCGAGCTCCTTTTAACATCAGATTAACGGAATCATAAGTCTTCACTTCACCATTGACGGGAAAACTAAGTTTAGACTGTGAAGTCGTCTGTAAAATTTCTGGATATTTATCTAAAACATGCTTCACAATTATCCCAATATCATTCGGTGACAATTTATTTTCACTGTCACTATTGCCTAAATACGAATCGTCTTTTAAATCAGAATTGTTCAATCCAGAAACATTATAAATTTCTGCATCTTTGATACCCCATTCTTTTAAAGTCTTGCGCATCAATTTGATAAAGGCTTTTTGACTACCGGAGACTTTATCCGCCAACATCATGGCCGCCGAATTAGACGACACGATCCAAGCAGCGTTATACAAATCTTTAACGCTGTAAGCTTGATCCACGCTTAATTCAACGTTTGAAAGTCCTAAATCTTTAGTCATATCGGCCTGCTCTTTAGTTGGGACAATCGTATCTTGGTCAGTAAAACGATTCTCTTTCAAAGCTTTCGTGACCAAATAAAGCGTGACAATCTTTGTGATCGAACCGATAGCCATTTTTTGGTCAGCGTTTTGGGAGTATAATACTTGTCCCGTTTTCTCATCAAAAGCTAAACCGGCCTTGGCTTGGATATCGACGGTCGGCGTTGTTTCAGCTTGGACTGTGGTCGAAAATATCGGTAACGTCAAAATCACCACTGACAATACCAACATTATTTTCTTGCAGAAATCTCTCATTTTAAAACCTCACAAATCATTCTTGGTTAAGGATAGGAAAATGACTAACAAATGACGTCTTATCCTTATCCGAAGTAACGGCAATCGTACCACCGTGTAATTTCACCATACTTTGCGCAATGGCGAGTCCTAAACCTGTTCCACCAGTCTGTTTAGAACGTGAATCTTCAACTCGATAAAAGCGGTCAAAGACGTGTTTGAGTGAATCCTCAGGAATTGGTGCGCCATTGTTGGCCACTGTTACGACGACTTCTTTATCCTTTTGCTCAGCCGTCAACCAAATATGGGTCGCACCTTTACCGTACTTCAAAGCATTCATGATCAAATTGTTGAAAACCCGACCCAGTTTTTCAGTGTCGCCTTCCATCATGATCTTGTCCGGTTGAGAGTTAACAATAATTTCCATCCCTCGCTTGTTAGCTTCCAACTCAAAATCAGCCGACAGTTGGTCAAGCATCTGAGCCATATCAAACTTCGTCATGTTCATCCGACTAGTAGCGTGTTGCACGTTAGCGAACTCAAAGAGTGAATTGACTAAATCTTGCATTTCCAACGACTTTTTATAAGCAATATCAGTGTACTTAAGAATTTGATTCAAATCACTGTAGCTTTTACTCTCGATCAATCCTAAATAACCAATCACCGAAGTCAGTGGGGTTCTAAGATCATGGCTGACATTACTGATCAGCTCGTCTTTACTCTTCTCTGATTGTTCCTGTTCTTTGGCACGTCGATTCATATTGGCAATTAGTAAATTAAAGCTTTCAATAATTCCTTGTAAATTAGGATTAACTTTTAAATCTACTGGCTTGACCAAATTAGCATTGGCGCTTTTTTGAAGAATTTCTTTGATTTGCCGTAATTCGAGTCGATGATACAAAGTCATCACAAACAATCCGGTCAAGATGAGTTCAAATACGATGACCACGATCAATTTCTCAGGACTAGCTAATAAAAGTTGATAGTTGGTCTGCAAGTTTGCCGTGAAATTGCTTTTGCCGATGAATCCTATTAAAAATATATTGATAATCTGAAATAAAAGAAAGGTGCCTATTCCTTCAAAAAGGAGGACACCTCTTTTCTTTGCATTCAGTTTGATTCTCTTATCCAAAAATCAAACCTCCACTTTATAACCGACGCCCCAAACGGTCTCGATAACTTTTTCTCCGTTTGTAGCTTCTTCTAATTTGTCACGCAGATGGCTGACGTGGACCATAACTGTTTTTGCCGACACGACGCTCTCTTGTTTCCAAACGCGTTCAAAGATTTCATCGGCTGAAAATACTCGATTAGGGTGACTGGCTAGTAAGTAAAGCACTCCAAATTCAAGTGCCGTCAACTGCACTTTTTGTCCGGATTCAGTCACAACTTCGTGCGAATCTTTATAGATAGTAATTGGTCCAACTTCCAACTTGTCAGGCACATTTTTGGCCGTTTGTTGAGTACTACGGCGCAATAGTGAACGAATTCGAGCCATAATTTCCAATGGATTGAATGGTTTAGTTACGTAATCATCCGCTCCGGTAATTAGTCCCTGAATCTTATCCATATCAGTCGTCTTGGCAGACACAATAATTATCGGAATTTGGGAATTCTTACGAACTCGTTTGACCACTTCGATCCCGTCGATTCCAGGCATCATAATGTCCAAAACCATCAAGGCAATATCGCTGTAGGCAGCCAATTGGTCCAAAGCTTCTTGGCCGGAATTAGCTGTAACCGGTTCATAACCCTCATTCTTAATATAAATACTAAGTAGTTCTACAATCTCTTTATCATCATCGACCACTAAGATTTTCATTTAATAGACCTCTCAAGCGTACATATATTTACAAGTATACAACTAGTTAGTATTATACAATAAGATAGAACTAGATTACTAATTAGACTACGAAAGTGAGTTTTTATGGACTATTTGAAAAAGCGTCTGAAATTCTTATTGATAATAATTTTTTCGGTGGCAATTATTTTGTTTGTTCAATACGAGTTGCATTTTGATTCTAATATTGATATTAAGAAGGTTGGTTGGATGATGACTCTTTTGCAGGCTGCTGCTGGGGGTTATGGTTTGTATGGTTTGGTGCAGTTTTTCCGGGTTAAATGATTTGGTTAGTGGTTGATTGCCGTCTTCCGCAACAGCTCGGGGAAACGCTGGAACGCTGTGGGGCGACTTGGAGTCAATTTCAAGCCCGAAAATTGTCTTCAAGCTCACCCTTTGACTAGGCGCTAAAGCGCCAAGACAAAACAGACTAAGCTAAGTGAGTAAATTAATTTTTGACGAAGAATTAATTTACTCACTTTTTTTGATAAAGTGAATGTGAGATTAATGCCGTACGTGAAATTGGCACTTGATGCCGTA
>NZ_RKLY01000037.1 GCF_004745525.1 Companilactobacillus suantsaicola
AACTTTGTTCAGTTTTCAAAGGTCTACCAGCTGATTAAGCGCTTACGCTCATCAGCGACTTAATTATTTTATCAAGCTGACAATAACTTGTCAAGAACTTTTTAAAATAATTTTTCTAAGAATTTAATGAAAATAATCATCAAATTCTTAGCTCGTTGCTCTCAACGAGTCAACTTAATAATCATAACAAGTTCAAAACATAATGTCAAGAACTTTTTAAAATTATTATTTCAACAATTTGATGAAAATTCATCCAAACCATTGATACGTCGGCTCTATCGCGACAACAGGTAATATCTTACCGTTTATGGTAAACCAATGCAAGTACTTTTTTCATATTTTTTTGAAAAAGATCAATTTTCTTTGATTTTTTCAATATCTAAGACTTTATCGATCCAGTCACTACTATAGAAGTCCTCTTCGTGGGTAACTAAAATCAATGAACCATCATAGTTCTTCAAGCCTTTACGTAGAGCAGCTTTACTCTCATCATCCAAATGGTTTGTAGGCTCATCCATAAATAGGAAATTCGATGTATCAAACATCAAATCACCCAATTTAACCTTAGTCTGCTCCCCACCAGATAATGAACGTAGTGGTGACATGATCTGCTGATTAGTGAGCCCAGTTCTGGCTAAAACACGTCTAACATCTTTGCCACCTTGGTCTGGATGCCTATCACTAACAAACTTGAAGGGACTCTCTAAGTTGTTTTCCCAAACTAGATCTTGCTTGAAATAACCAATCTTTGTCACTTCTGAGAAATCAAAATTCCCCTCGATTGGTTGTAAGATTCCCAAAAGCGTCTTGATCAAGGTAGATTTTCCGATACCATTAAACCCTTTAATGACCATCTTTTCTCCACTAACGATTGAGAAATTCAAAGCCTTATCAAATAACGGTTTGCCATCATAACCAACTTTTAAGTCATTTACTTCTAGCATCATCCGTGAACTTGGAACTTCAATATATGGGAAGCCAAAGCTTGAAGCAGTCTTATTAGATGGTGGGGTTAAAACATCCATGTGGGCTAATTGTTTCTCTCTACTCTTAGCACTCTTTGATCTAGTACCAGCTTTAAACTTTCTAATATAAGCCTTAGTCTTAGCAATCTTCTCTTGTTGCTTAACGTAAGCCTTCATATATGTTTCCTTATTAGCAGCTTTTTGCTTCAGAGCCTGCTTCAAAGAACCTGTATACTTTGTGATCTTGCCGAACTCAAAATCAGCCACACAATTAATAATTCGGTCTAAGAAGTTATAATCGTGGGAAATAACGATAAAAGAACCCGCAAAATCATTCAAATAGTCTGCTAACCAGTCGATATGATTAGTATCCAAGTAGTTAGTAGGCTCATCAAGCAAAATCATATCTGGTTTTTCCAAAAGGATCTTTGCCAAGATAATCTTTGAACGTTGTCCACCACTTAATTTGGAAACATCATGATCATATCCAATCGCATCTAGTCCCAAACCAGTAGCAACTTGTTCAATCTTGGTGTCAATTTCATAGAAATCGTTGGCATCTAAGATTTCTTGGAGTTTTCCAGCCTTTTGCAAATCTTCATCGTCTGGATTATTCATGTAAATCTGGTTTAGTTGTTCACTAGTTTCATATAACTTTGAAAATGCTGTTTGAAGATACTCAAAAATAGTCATCCCCGCAGCAAGTTTGGCTTGTTGATCCAAATAACCAATCGTCAAATGTTTCTTCCAGGTTATTTTTCCTTCATCTGGTTCGATCTGACCAGTCAAAATCTTAATGAAGGTACTCTTACCGACCCCATTTTGACCAATGATCCCCAAATGGTCTTCTTTATTCACTTGTAAATCTGCCGAATCGTACAACCGTTTATCCAAGAACTGTTGTGTCAATCCGTGTACTTCTAAAACACTCATATTTTTCTCCTTAAAAACAAACAAAAGACTGAAACTATCTGTCTCAGCCTTTAAAATTGGGATTTTCCCATTATTTAGATATCTTAATAGCCACCATAACCGCCGTTAGACGATCCTGAATTAGATCCGTAGGACCCAGAATTAGAACTACCATATCCATAAGAACTGGAACTAGATCCACTTCCATAACTTGAACCGCCACTATTACCATAACCGGTATTAGCGTTAGTCGATCTAATCGAAGTAGAGTAGTTTTGCGTTTGATTACCTGTGTAGTTAAACGAGAAACCTAGTTTTTCATTATACGCGTTTAATTTAGTTTCTCTATTATTTAATTGTTCTTCTGATAGGCCTAATTCTTTTCTTATCTTATTAGATACACGACGCAACTCTTTAGTTGAAGCAATTTCATAAGATGATCCATTGATCATTGAGCCATATCCTTGTAAGTGATCAGAACCAATACTGCCCGCTGCACCACGATAATTCAAGAATAACGATTGCATATCGTTAAAACTTAGATTAGTCGTCATTGAAGTTGAAATACTATTCAAGACCTTTTGGTAGTGGGTAAAGGTGTTTGCACTTGCTGCACTCTTAATAATTGCCTTGATAACTTGACGTTGACGTTTTTGACGACCGTAATCACCTTCTGGATCGTCATAACGCATTCTAGAATAATCTAGAGCTTGTTTACCGTTTAAATGCATCTTACCTTTTTTGAAATGAGATTCCTTTTCACCTGTATCACCATACGAGAAACTAAACGGTACGTCAACATCCACGCCTCCAACTGCATTAACAATTTTCTTCAATGAGTTGAAATCGACTTTGATGTAGTAATCCAATGAGATGTTCAAAAGCTTTTCTGTCGTAGCTAAGGCACTCTCTTCGTTACCAATATTATAAGCTGAATTTATTTTTTGAATTTTATTCGTATTATTGGTTGAACTCTTCCAAATTTGAGCCATCGTATCACGAGGTATTGAAGTCATCGTCGTCTTTTCAGTCTTGGGATTGACAGTCACAACGATCATCGTATCAGAATTACCACGATAGTTACTTACATTATCTCTGACTCCATTATCAGTCGTATCAACACCTAATAGTAAAATCGAAACTGGTTTTTTATCCTTAATCTTCGTAGAAACTTTGCCATCGATTGCTTTATATGTCTGACCTAAAGAATTTTGAGTCTGTGAATAGATTCGAAATCCGTACGCTCCAATGACAAAAGCTGCCAATAGAACGATCATTCCTAGAATCTTCAAAAGCGGATGCTTGATCTTTCTACTACTATTATTCGACGCTAATGCACTATTACGTGTTTTTTTACGCCGACCTCGCATATTATTGTTATTCATAGTTAACTCCATTAATTACTATCTAATCATTATCATTATATATAGATAGTCCACAATTATACAGCGAAAATTCAATCTGTAAAATGAATTTATTCTTCAACCGTATTTCTAAATTATAATTTTTTGATTTTATCTGTCAATTTCACAAAAATTTTTTTATTAAAAAATAACTCTAGGATATTTTGTGAAAAATATCTCATTATTACTGTGCTATACCTCATATCTTTCCTGTATAATCAAATTTGTAGGAGGATTTGATTATGTCAGATGGAAAAAATGCAAAGACCTTCAGATGGTGGAATATTGCCCTAGTGGGCTTCACTACCGTTTGGGGATTAAACAACGTTATCAATAACTTTGCCAATCAAGGCTTAGCTGTTGTAACATCTTGGATCTTAATTATGGTTCTTTACTTCGTTCCATACACTCTAATGGTGGGACAATTAGGATCAGCTTTCCAAGAAGAAAGTGGCGGTGTCAGTTCTTGGGTCAGAGCTCTTTCAAATAATAAACTAGCTTATTTTGCAGCTTGGACTTATTGGGTAGTTCACGTACCTTACCTTGCTCAAAAGCCGCAAATCATTATGGTTAGTTTAAGTTGGTTATTCAAGGGTAATGGCTCTTTTGTTAATCAAGCATCACCATTTTTTGTTCAAGGGTTAAGTTTGATCATCTTTCTTGCCTTCGTTTGGGTGGCAAGTAAAGGTGTCGCAACATTGAATAATATAGGTAGTATCGCCGGGATTGCTATGTTTACTATGTCAATGTTGTTCATTATTTTAGGAGTTAGTGCTCCATTTATCACTCATGTCCAAATCGCAACACCAAACATGACTGATATTCACACATACATACCGAAATTCGATTTCCAATACTTTACGACCATTTCAATGTTAGTCTTCGCTGTTGGTGGATGTGAAAAAATTTCACCATACGTTAATAAGACTAAGAACGCTTCAAAAGAATTCCCACTCGGAATGATTATTCTAGCCGTTATGGTTGCTGTTTCAGCTGTTTTAGGTTCATTTGCAATTGGTATGATCGTCAACTCAAATCACATTCCTGCTGACCTGATGGCCAACGGGGCTTACCAAGCTTTCCAATTCTTGGGACAAAGTTTCCACGTTGGTAACTTATTCGTTTGGGCTTTTGCCATTACAAATACCTTAACTAGTGCTGCTGCTCTAGCTATTTCAATTGACGCTCCACTTCGTATGCTTTTAGGCGATGCTGATTCTAAATTCATCCCTAAGGCTCTTTCTAAGAAAAACGAACATGGTATTGCTATCAATGGTTACAAGATGACAGCCGTATTAGTTTCTATTCTTATCATTGTGCCTGCATTAGGTATCAATGGTATGAACGATTTATATAACTGGTTGTTAAATCTTAACTCAATCGTTATGCCTATGCGTTATCTTTGGGTATTCTTTGCCTTCATGATGCTATCCAAACAAATGGACAAATATCAATCAGATTATATGTTTGTTAAGAACAAGGCCATTGGCTTTGGTTTAGGCCTTTGGACATTCTTCTTAACAGCCTTTGCATGTATCATGGGTATGGTTCCTAAGATGGATATGGCTAAAGACCCATCATCATGGTGGTTCCAATTAGCTCTAAACATCATTACACCACTTGCCTTGATTGCTCTAGGATTGATTCTTCCAGCTATCGCTAAAAGAACTAATCCCGTGGAAGATTTTAAATAAGAAACCTTAAAAGAAACTAAAAAGCTGAAAAAGTTTTTTAGTTTTTTTGTTTGTTTAAGTATGCCGTCCTCCATAGCAAAGCCGATTTTGGCTGGAGAATGGCGGCACAACTTTGAGCTTTTTCAAGTTCGGAAAAATCTCAAAGATTGGCCTTTTTGTAGGTGCTAAAGCACCAACAAAAATTTGGCGGCTGAGCCAAATCGGCTTTGCTATTCCGGACTGAATAACGGATCTATGATTTATTTGCTTTCCATTCATTTAGGAATGCTAATTCTATTCATATATAGTGCTTAAGATTTTTATAGTTGAATTGCTTTCACAATTTAGAATACAAACAGTATAAAAAAGAAGACATCACTAGTTTGCTGCAATCTCCTGCATCTCTAATAATGTCTTCTATTATTTTTTATAAAATTTACTGATTAAAATTCAAAAGGTTATAACGTATCCAGACCCTTAAATCAATTTATGCTTATCCTGAATAGAATTGTATCCACTTCAGAATTCACATAACCAACTGCAAAAACGTGAAATCTAGTCTGGAGTAACAGCTCTGGGAAATGCTCAGCCCTGAAATTCTTGTTAATGCTTTAGCATTTACAAGAAGGCCAATCTTGAAGACAATTTCCGATTTTGAAATTGGCTTCAAGTTGTGCCCAGAGCGTTCCAGCGTTTCCCAGATCCGTTGCGGAGGACGGCATCTAACCACCCAACCAAACTAAAGAAAAACCTCTATTCAGTAACCATCTGATCACGATACAATCCAGCATAGAAGCCATTTTCTTTCAATAGAGCTTCGTGATTACCTTGTTCAATAATTTGGCCGCTCTTTAGAACAACAATCTTATCAGCGTTTAGGATTGTCTTGAGACGGTGTGCGATAACAAAACTTGTACGTCCTTGAATTACTCGATCCATCGCCGCTTGAATATTGGCTTCTGTTACAGTATCAACATTTGATGTTGCTTCATCCAATATCAATAATTGCGGATTAGTCAAAATGGTTCTGGCAATTGACATCAATTGCTTCTGTCCCGCTGAGAAAATACTCTGTTCATCGGAAACTTTTGTCTGATAACCATCTGGCAAACTGGCGATGAATTCGTGAATATTGGCTTGTTTAGCGGCATCGACTACTTGATCCATATTCGCATCAGGATCACCGAAGCGGATGTTATCAGCAATTGTCCCAGAGAATAATTGAGGGTCTTGTAAAACGATTCCGACGTTCTTACGTAAATCTTTCAGTGAGAAGTCACGAATATCTACGCCATCAATTGTGATGGAACCACTATCAACGTCATAGAAACGATTCAACAAGTTCATAACGGTCGTCTTTCCTGAACCAGTTGGTCCGACTAAAGCAACCATTTCGCCCTTGTGAACCGAAATCGAGACGCCATGCAAAATCTCTTTGCCTGGTAAATAGCTGAAGTGGACGTCAGAAATTTGTAATTCTTGCTTAATTCCTGGTAAGTCTTTGCCATTAGCTGGTGTAACTTCATCCGGTTGTCTTCTAACTTCATCAACTCGACGAGCCCCAGTGATAGCTAATTGGATCATTCCGTACAAACTAGTCAACGACATGATCGGTTGATAGTATTGTTGCGCATAATTGACGAATACGACGACTAAAGCTAAAGCAGCTCCAGTTGATAAAGTACCATTTAAGGCGAACCAAGAACCAAAGAAGATAACAATAGCTGTATTCAAGAGAGACATCCCCTGCATCAAAGGATTCAAAACACCTGACCAGATTTGACCAGACATAGCTGATTTTCTAACCTTTTCGTTATGCTTCTTGAAACCTTTAATAGAGTCCTTCTGTAAACCATTGGTGATAATAACTTTTTGAGCAGTAACTTGCTCATTGATATAACCATTTAAAGTTCCGATATCATCTTGTTGGTTATTAACGGCAACACCGGCTTTTTTCATTACAAAACCTGCAATAATCAAGGCAACTGGTGTTGAAGCCATTGTAACCCAAGCCATCGTCGTATTTTGATTGAACATTACGATCAACAAGCCGATAAACTGGGCAACCGCTAAGAATATTTCAATCAACGCTTGGTTCAAAGCGTTAAAAATATTATCCAAATCAGAAGTATATCTAGCTAAAATATCTCCATCACTGTGTTGATCAAAATATTGAACTTTCATTCGTTGCATTTTTCTAAATAAACCGACACGCATAGTTCCGGTAGAGTAAGCTGTTATTCTAGCTAAGATCCAACTGGAAATTAACAAAGTTGAAGCATCACCTAAGTAAAGTCCTAAATAGATCAATAACGTCTTGTGAAAGCTTCCTAAACTAGCTTGAGAACGTGTTGCTGTGTCACCCCACTGTTGTAAATAGGTCGTTAATTCTGAGACTGCTCGTCCTAAATACGTTGGAGCGATTACGATACAGGCAGTTGAAATACCGATTAGAATTGACGTCATTAAAAATCCAAACCAGTATTTCTTTAAATAATGCCAATAGTATTTACTGGCGTTTTTCAAGTCACTCATTACATTGCCCCCTCTCTAGCTTTTTGGGTCGTGTAAATCTTTTGATAAACTGGATTACTTGCGACAAGTTGCTTGTGATTACCATTACCAACAATTCGACCATTATCCATTACCAAAATTCGATCTGCTCGTAAAATTGAAGAAATCTTTTCAGCAATGACAACCGTTGTAGTTTTCTTCAAATCACGATCTAAAGCTTCTTGAACTAATTTTTCTGATTCAGCATCTAGTGCTGAAGTTGCATCATCCAAGATCAAAATCTTCGGTTGAGCAATAATTCCTCGGGTAATTGAAAGACGTTGCTTTTGACCACCAGAGAAGTTTGAAGAACGTTCTTCAACTGGTGCATCATATGTTTGTGGCAAGCGTTCAATAAATTCCGCCGCCTGAGCAATATTAGCAGCCCACTGCATTTGCGGTAACGTGGCATCAGGTTTAACTTGTTGCAAGTTATTAGAAATTGTTCCTGAGAACAAGGTTGACCGTTGCAACACATAGGCGATGGTATGACGCAAAGTACTCTCTGAGAGCTGCTTAACATCTTTTCCGCCAACTTTGATCACACCTGAATCAGGGTCATAAAGTCGAGCAATCAGTTGGGCCAACGTGGTCTTTCCTGAACCCGTAGCACCAACGATACCAATCATTTCACCGACATTAACTTTAAAACTAATGTCCTTTAATGTTGGTGCATCATCCCCTGGATAAGTGAATGTGACATGGTCAAATTCAATCTCACCTTCGACTGGATCTTTACTACCTTCGACATAAACCATACTTGGCTTTGTTTCTAGTACTTCGCCAATTCTTCCTAGAGAAATATTTGCTCTAGAAGCGGCAATCATCAAGAACCCACCGTTGATTACGGCGAATAAAATCTGCATTAAATAAGAAATAAAACTAGTGATAGCTGCTAAATAAGTTGGATGAACCGTGATGTTTTGACCAACAATATAGACCGCTATAACGACTGCAATATTTGCAGTTAAGAAGAAAGCTGGCATCAAAATGGCAAAGTTATAACCAATCTTGGCTGTAACGTCAGTTAAACGATCAGATGCTTTCGAAAACTTAGCAATTTCTTGAGGTTCTTGAACGAATGACTTAACTACTCGAATTCCCATTAAATTTTCTCGGGCAACGGTATTGACGTCTTCAATATCCTCTTGGGTTTGAGCAAAGTAATCACTCATCTTCTTATATGAATACCAACTGACGCCTAAAACGATAATCATCATTCCAATTAAAACCCACCATTGTTGTGGCATCGTGATCATAGCTAAAGCAAAGGCTCCGATGAACAGTAACGGGATTCGACTAACTTGTTGAAACGCCGCCATAACGATTTGTTGAACTTGATTAATATCGTTAGTCATTCTGACAACTAAATTTGAAGCGGAAAATTTTTCAACATCCGCATAAGCAAACTTTTGAACTTGCTTATAAAGATCTGCTCGCAAATCGGTTGCGACGCCTAAAGCAACATGAGCAGAATAAATCGTATTAATTACTCCGGAGATTATTCCGACAATCGCTAAAATAATCAAAATGATTCCTTCTTTGATTATTGTCGCTTGATCTCCTTTTAAAATGGCGTTCATTATTACTTGTAGCAAACGCGGCTGCCAAAGCGTCGCAAAGACTAAAGCAATAACTGATATTAGCGCAATATAAACATCTTTTCGATAGCGCTTAATATATGGCATTAAAACCTTCATAGTATCCCTCCCTCATTCTCTATTCAGTTAAAAAAAGACAAGACATTAGTAGCGTTAACTACTAGCATCTTGTCTAGCCAAATAGGCCCTCCGATGAAACAAAAACTGAATTGAAACGTTAGTAGCAATAGTACACTGATTGAAATTTTAATTCAAGTATATTACTCAACTATATAATAAATATCTTAGTCTGAGTTGTCACTTGAAGTTTCAACGTTGATTTTTACGTCATCAACCTTGCCACCATAGCTTCTGATTTCATTCATAATATCAATTAATTTTTGTTTTTGATCAGCCTTGTCAGAATCATTATTCTTATAGGCCTCTTTAACTTTTTGTAACTGCGCATTGTATTGCGGCATTAACTTATCGACCATCGCTTGACGTTTTTGTTCACGCTGCGTTTCAATGGCCTCTTTTTCTTCCTCATATTTAGCAATCTTCTTATTATCTTTTGCCGTCGCAAACATCGCCTGACTCAAATTCAATTCCTTTTGCAGTTGCAGAATTTGTTGATTAAAGTCATTTTTAGCAGACTGGCGCTTAACATTCGCGTTCAAATAACGAATCTTCTGTAATTCACTTAATTTCTTATTATACTGTGCTTCCTTGGTGATTGGTGTATCGCTATACTTATCGATTGCTGCTTGCACCTTATCTTCACGCTTGTACTCCTCTTTCTTTGTTAGGTGGTAGATGATTCGGTAATCGAGGTTGTACAATCGATTGGCATTCTTGTCAGTTTGATTCTTGGTATATTTAGCAAAGTAAGTGTCGATAACGTCCTGGATACTTGGATGCTCATTTTTATTATCAACCGTCAATTTATTGCCATCAACGTCGATCGTATCTGGCTTTTTAAAGTTGACATCCTTTTGTTTCAATTGATCTACCAAATATTCTCCTTCAGCTTTAAAGGTCTTCATTGACAAACCTTGTTCTGTTCCCGTCAAGGAAGAAGGAATATCGTTACCAGTCCAGTTAGCAATCGTGAAATCTGGTGTCATTCCGACGAAATAAGAATCTTTTGTATCATCACTAGTACCAGTCTTTCCGGCCGTATACTTGTAATTATCTAAAGCTGCGGCTTTCCCCAGACCATCACTAATAACTGACTGCATCGTATTGATCATCATATAACTGGCGTTCTTCGTGTAGACTGATTTCTTCATATGAGTATTTTGATAAATATAACGATTATTGTCATTATCATAAATACTGCTCAAGTTGCTAGGATGAATAAATTGCCCGTCACGAGAAAATGAACTGTAGGCCGAAGCCATTTCCGTCGTTGTCGTACCAAAAGTTCCCAAAGCGGCAATGGCATTCTTATCTTCAACCGGACGTAAATTAGCAAATTCCATCTTAGCTAGATCGTCATAAAAACTATAATTCGTATCTTGTAGCGCTAATTTATAAGCCACCGTATTAATAGAGTTTTCCAAAGCATGTCGAACGGTCGTCTTACCAGTATAACCACTGTACCAGTTGTGAACATTACCAACTGCTGAATCGACGACAGTACTCTGTGGTAAATAACCTCTTTCAAAAGCTGGTGCATACGCTACTAATGGCTTAGCGGTCGAACCAGGTTGCCGGTAACCACTTATCGCACGATTAACTTGATCACCACTAGTAGTTCGACCACCAACTATCGCTATAACGTCTCCCGTTTTATTATCTATAACGGTGCTTGAAACCTGCGGAGCTAGTTTTCCGTGGGCATCACGGCCAGTATAGGCTTGATAGGTCTTGTTAACGATACTTTCAATCTGATTTTGAACATTCATATCGATTGTTGTGCGAATCGTGTAGCCACCTTCCATCAGTTGACCACGAGCTCGAGCAGCCTCCTGAGTATAACTAGCATCATACTTCTTTCTAGCAGCTTCGTTTTTAAAAGCATATTGCATCGTGAAACCAGATGACTTCATTAATTCTTCCGTCGCATTGAAGACAGCATAATTTAAAGCATAGTTATTAGAAACATCATTGTCATACTTCTTTTGATTAATTTTTAGTCCCAATGGTCTTTGACGAGCTGTTTGGTAAGTTTTTTTGGAAATAAGCCCTCGTTGATAAAAGATATAAAGGATCATATTCCGACGTTTGACAGTTCGATCAGGAGCACTGACTGGATCATAATAGACTGGATTATTGGGAATACCTACTAAAACGGCCACTTTATCGATTGATAAATCATTTTGATTTTGAGAAAAATAATAGTCTGCTGCTGCACTGAATCCGTATGAACTGTGTCCCATATAGACATTGTTAATATAGAATTCCAAGATTTGTTGTTTGGTAAATTTCTTTTCCAGTTGTTGGGCAATCACCATTTCTTTTAATTTTCGTGTTAAATTTTGTGACTGATCTTGTAAAATAACGTTCTTAACTAATTGTTGAGTCAGAGTTGATCCACCCTCAGTTCGACGATGCAATAGTGTCGAAACGGTAGATCGAAGAATCGCATACATATCTACTCCATGATGAATGTAGAAACGTTGATCCTCTACTTCAACTAAGCCCTTTTTGATTCGCGGATTAATCTCGTTTATCGGTGTATAATTAGAGCTCGATTGTGATAATTTTTTCAGTTCTTTACCGTTACGGTCGTATATAACGGTGGCGTTTTTGGGATGAAAGTCAGATGCCTTTAACCCTTGACTGTATGAATATCCATCCGCAATCGTATTTTTTATATCGTAACCGTACTTCAACCAGAAACTCAAAACGCCAATAACAATTAGTATTACTAATGTTAAGAGAATCCATGGCCATTTTCGTCTTTTCTTAGTTACTTTTTGATGTAACCCTATTTTTTTACGCATAATAACCTCTAATTAACATAAAATGTTATTCCCGTTGAAAGTTTATTCATCAAACTTGATAAGTCACTACTACTAATTTGTAATCCTTGATCATAATTAGCTCCACTACTACTGTAAATGAATCCTAAACTGGAATTATTTGTGAAGTAAATTGACTTATTCAAATCGGGATTATTCTTTAGCCAAAAGACTGGCGTTGCTGAATTATAATCAACAGTTGTATTGTCAGGATCAACCACACCGAGTTTTTCTAAATCATCATCGTCAGCATTTGTCAGATACTGTCCAAAATCACTGTTATTTGTATCCGTTATAACGGCATCGTTTGTTCCATTATTGACTAATTTCTTGATTGTATATTTTCCAGAGCTTACTTGTGATGCTGTGACACTCAAGTAACCATCTTCGGCCACGTACTTGCCATTAACTTTAGTCATCAAAGCCAGTTTATTAGAACTAGTGTTGTAATAAAGCACGTATTTGCCAGTGACACCTGCCTGGGTCAAATCATCGGCGGCTGAACTTGAAAATTGTAAACTCGAAACGATGTCAACCTGAGCTGGCGTATACTTCTGTGTTAAAGGAGCATCCCGCAAAGCTTCTAATTCCTGTTTTACAGCCGCTACACGACTACTTTCACTCTGATGACTAGAGAAATACTGATCCATCTTCTGGGTTGCCTCAGACCAGCGATTCTTAACTGTTTTATTCTTGATCAACTTATAATAAGTATTGATCATTGAAACCTTTTTAAAATCGAGGCTGTCGTTGTCGTTATTAAAATTTTGCCACGTCTTATTCAAATACTTATCGGCATCTTCAGTCTGTTCAAACCAAATTTGAATCGTATCCAGTCGATTACGTAATTTTTGATAAATGTCTTGATTTTTCTCTTTTAATAAAGTTTTATCTAAACTATTAATTTCCGAACTCGTAACGCCGTCACGGTAATTACTCTTACCATCATATAAATCGTCGACATCTTTTTGACGATCTTTTCGAGCTTGGAGATTCTTTTTAAGTTGTTCAAATCGATCAATATTTTCTGTCGTAATCACATCGTGTCCATCACTGGCTTTAATTACTTTACCAATGAAGTTCAAAGTTGGATAATCTATCTTAGTTTTGAGAACTTCTAACTCTTTATCCTGATACTGATTAGAAATTTTAGAAGTTACGACTGCATTGACGACTCCTCTTGAGAGCATAATGAAGAAGATGATAGCTGTGATGGCACCAATAATACCAGCACTTAACAATAAGTAGTGTTCTTTACTTTTTAAAACTTTCTTATCTTTCATTATTTTCTCCAAATACTTAGTTCATCTTGTTATTATTATATTAAATTAACGTGCAAATAAAGGGTGTATATTTTGAAAAAATTAAACAAAAAATATATTAAATGGCTCGTCATTCTTCTACTTCTCATAATGATCATTCTGAGTTATGCCCTTAACCTTGGCAAAATTAAGGATAAAACTGTCGACGCTTTAGCCCAGATCACAATTCCATTTTCATTGATCGTCAATCCTAAAAATATTGACGAAGATATTGCCCCTAAAGGTATCTCTTTAAATGATGGTGACATGAGTCAAAAGAAACAGCAAGCAATAAATCTCGTCAGCAAACTCAATGATGACTATCATAATACAGACGAGTTAAGTTTTTTATCTAATGATCAAGAAAAAGCTTTACTAAAAAAGGTTCACCAAAAGCCACACCGTTACATTACTAATTTAACCTTGTTGAATTTCGGCCGCGATACTCATGGTAAATACATTACCGTCAGTTGCAACCGTTATGACGACACCAAGAATATTGTCAGTTATCGTTATCGTTTATATTACAAAAACGACAGTGTTACTTCTGCCAAGTATCTCAATCAAAAGAACAACCAGTATCCACCACAATACGTTTTAGATAATGTCACTTTGGGAAAAGCCGGTGTTGATTCGGCGCAGAACTTTTTACAACGACTTAAAACGGCCATTATCAATTCCAATTTAACGGCCACTAGTGCTGTTGACCCTGGTAACTTCAATCAAATTTCCATTAACCTGGGCTTAGACCCTGATAAAAGTAACACTGGATTATATCAGCTAGCTAAAAATTCTAATTCGCGTGTCAGTAATTTCAGTGTCATCGGTTATCAAATTTCTGACGTGCCAAGGTATTCGAGATTTTACTTGAAACAATTGAGCAAAGACAAATCTTACTACTACACTTTAACTTACAGCCGTAATAGTAGTCGTTTCATCAATTTTCAGAAAGGCCTCATTTCAACTGACGAACAAAATAAGTAATTTTCATGAAAATAAAAAACAAGCAACTTATTTAGCTGCTTGTTTTTTTTCGTTACTGCTTAAAATATCATCGATAATGTTCTGTAATGAAATCTGCGCCATACTGTTCTCTGCATCGGTTTGAACTTTATCATAAGCTCTCCTCAACGTATTTTGAATATTGCCGCCGACGATACACTTAGGATTAGTCTTTTCATCAACGTGCAGTAAATTGTGATTGTCTTCAATCGATCGGTAAACGTCTAATAACGTAATTTCACTAGCACTTCGACTAAGCTTAGGGGCGATTTTTCCAGGTTGACTCTCTAACAAGCCTGACTTTTTTAACCGCGCCATCATTCGTCTAACTAAACTAGGATTCGATTCAATACTACTGGCAATCGCATTGCTGGATAAATCTCCATCCTGACAAATATCAACGTAAGCCAAGATATGAACACCATCACTTAATTTGCTTGAATATTTCATTTGCTCTCCTCCCAGTAATTACTAACTAATATCATATGACATTTTACCGGTCGATAACAATTATTTCTCACTAATTATTGATTTAATTGCTTTTGGCAAAGCAGTTAATGGACGTCCTAGAACGTTTGGTAAGTCATCACTATCCCCTGCAAGATTGCCATCACGGATAAGTTCTTGGAATGATGTAAGGATTTCTACTACTGCTTCATCCATTCCGCTAGCCTTTAAAGCGTGACGAAAATCTTCAATACTTAATGAAACTACTTTAAACTGAGCATCGATACTTTCAGCTAGTTCTTGATAAGTACGTGTCTTTCCAGCAAATTCATAGATTGCTTGGGGATTTTCTGTAACTAACACTTTGGCAGCAGCTTCTGAGTATTCACTTTCTAAGGCCCAACCGGCGCGACCATTTCCGGCAGCATAAACGAAGTCTTGGTGATTAACAGCGGCTTCAATTTTGTCGGCGTCATTTTCTAAATACCAGTTATTTCTTAAGAATGAATATTTGAGGTTACTGTCTTTGATCATCTTTTCTGTAGCCTTGTGATCATCTGCCAGTGGTGCTGTGGCTTGGTCGGCATGATAAAAACTAGTGTAGGCGATGTACTTTACACCAGCATTTTTAGCTGCAGTCACAACATTTTGATGTTGAACTTGACGTGTTACTGGACCTCCTGGTTGGGATGAGATGAATAGCAACTTGTCGACTCCTGTCAGAGATTCTTCTAGTTGTTTTTGATTAGTATAGTCGCCAGGAAGGATTTTTACTTCTTTTGGTAGTAAGTCTTGGGCTTTTTTAGTATTGCGAGCTAGAGCGATTATTTGATCGTTAGGAACTAGTTTTAGTAGTTGTTTGATGGCTTCTTGTCCGAAATGTCCAGTTGATCCTGTTACTGCGTATGTTGTCATATTGTTACCTTGCCTTTTTCGTTGTATGGTTGTTACTTTTTTATTAACTTGTTGTTTATATAATAACACCTTTTTGGATTGATGCAAGGGTTTTGGTTTTTGGAGGTATTAAAAAAGCATCTAAGAGTTTTTGGGCTCTTGATGCTTTTGTTTTTTTACTTTTTGGTTCTTTTTGTGTTAACCATAGTTCTATGCGATATAGCTAAAACGCGTTCCGCAGGCCAGGACTTGGACATATAGCTACGCTTCCCAAATCGCCCGCAAAGTGCGCGGGCAATTCGTGAAGCTAGGCTATCTGCCAAGTCCTAAGCGGGCCTGCTACACGCTCTATCAAAAACGCGCTCCGCAGGGGCAACTCCCTCCGAGATAACAAAATTTCCCAAATCACCTGCAAAGTACGCAGGCAATTCGTGAAATTACGTTATCCTCCGGGAGCTGACCGCCCCTGCTACACGCTCTATCTCCAGACGTCATTAACTTCAATTGTCTGTTCTCTATCTGGTCCAACTGAAACTGTGGCGTACTCTACTCCCAATTGGTCTTTGATAAAGTCTAAATAATCAATTGCTGCTTGTGGCAAGTCTTTCAATGATTTGGCTTTTGTCATGTCTTCTGTCCAGCCTGGGAAGGTCTTGTAAACTGGTTTACACTTTGCCAAGACGTTCAAGTTAGCTGGATATTCGTCGATGATCTTGCCGTTTAGGTCATAGCCGGTGCAGACTTTGATTTCTTTTAGACCTGTTAGGACGTCTAAACAGTTAAGTGATAGGTGAGTTACTCCTGAAACATTACATGAGTGCTTCAAAACTACTAAGTCGATCCAACCAACACGACGGGGACGATGTGTTACGGTTCCGTATTCGTGACCGGCTTCTCTTAAAAAGTCACCTGTTTCATTGATTTGTTCAGTTGGGAATGGGCCAGCACCAACTCTTGATGTGTAGGCTTTGACTACTCCGATAACTTTATCGATCAATGGAGCACCGATTCCGGCACCGGTTGTGACACCACCAGCTGGATTAGATGAAGTTACATATGGGTAAGTACCATGGTCAATATCGAGCATGATTCCTTGTGCACCTTCAAATAAAACGTTTTGTCCATTCTTTAATTCACGATTTAAATAGGCAGATGTGTCGATTACACGGTCTTTTAAGTCTTGACCAATTTGATAATACTTTTCAAAAATATCATCAAATTTCATTGGCTCAACACCGTAGATCTTAGTAAATAGTTCATTCTTTTGTTTTAGATTTTGTGTCAAAAGTTCTTTGAACAGATCTTTGTCCAAAATATCAGCCATTCTAATACCAACACGTGATGCTTTATCAGTATAAGCAGGTCCAATTCCGCGGTTAGTTGTACCAACTTTAGAATCTCCCTTAGCTTTTTCTTGGCACTTATCTAACTCAATGTGATAAGGTAAGATCAATTGAGCACGGTTAGAAATTTTCAAATTAGTTGTATCGACACCTTGTTCGTGTAGACGTCCTAATTCTTCTTTTAGTGATTCAAGATTTAAAACAACACCATTTCCAATAACACTAGTCTTATCTGGATACAAAATTCCTGATGGGACTGATCTTAACTTGTAAACGTGATTATCGATATTCAAAGTGTGTCCTGCATTATCTCCACCTTGATAACGGGCAATAATGTTAGCTTCACCACTGAAATAATCGGTAATCTTACCTTTACCTTCGTCGCCCCATTGGGTACCTACTACAACAACTGTCGTCATATCTTCTACACCTACACTATTTAATTTTCTGGAATATTCGCTATTGATGAAAACTTATTATAAGACTTCACAAACAATAGTTTAGCAGTTCCACGAGGACCTGAACGGTTTTTACTGATAATTACTTCAACTTCACCAACATCTTGGTCCTCTGGTTCCTCTTGATTATCGTTGTCATCCCCATCTTCATCACGATAATAGTCATCACGATAAAGAAAGGCAACGATATCCGCATCCTGTTCAATTGAACCAGATTCACGGATATCTGACAACATTGGTCTTTTATCCTGACGCGCTTCAACACCACGGGAAAGCTGTGATAGCGCAATTATTGGTACATGTAATTCTTTTGCTAATTTTTTCATCCCACGAGAAATAACTGAGACTTCTTGTTGACGGTTTTCTTGGCCAGTTCCTTCGATCAATTGCAAATAATCGACAATGACTAAATCTAAACGACCACTTTCTTTCAAAAGTCTACGGCACTTGGATCTGATTTCAGCCATCTTCACACCTGGGGTATCGTCAATATAAACATTCGTCCGTGACAAACTACCCATGGCAACGACTAAACTGTTCCATTGATTTTCGTCCAACTTACCAGTTCGCAAAGAATTAGCATCGATACTACCTTCTGAACAAAGCATCCGGTTAACTAATTGTTCAGCACCCATTTCTAGGGAAAATATGGCTACGGTAGCATTGGATTTAGTGGCCGCATTTTGAGCCAGGTTCAAAGCAAAAGCAGTTTTACCGACACCCGGACGGGCCGCCAAAATAATCAATTCATCTTTATGCAGCCCAGTCGTCATCGCATCGAGGTCTTTATAACCAGTTGATAAACCAGTAACTTCACTATCCTGGTCATAAAGCTTATCAATTTCTTCAAAGGAAGACTTAACAACATCAGAGATTCTCCGAAAACCTTTGTGATTTCTATTTTCAGATACATCCATAATATCTTTTTCCGATTGGTCAATGATACTATCAACGTCATCATCTTCATCGAAACTTCTCGTAACGATTTTGGTTGCCGCATTGATCAAACGCCGTAAAACTGATTTATTCTTGACGATTTTAGCGTAATAAACCGTATTGGCGGCAGTTGGAACAGAGTTAGCTAATTCAGCTAAGTAACTAACTCCACCAATATCTTCAATCTGATTTTGCCGATCGAGTTCATTTTGAACCGTCACGACGTCAACTGGTTGCTCTTCATCGTTTAAATTCATCATCGCTTGGAAAACTAATTGATTAGCGTGTTGATAAAAATCATCCGCTTCAACGTATTCCATCGCTTCAACCAAAGCATCTTGACTTAGAAAAACCGCTCCTAATACGGCTTGCTCAGCATCCTTATCATTGGGCGGTATTCTTGAAGTTATATCGTTATTCATTTATATCCTACTTCTTTTCAGCAACGTGAACTCTTATGACGGCCTCTACACCCTCAAACAACTTAACTGGTACGTTTATGTATCCAAGAGACTTGATACCATCAGAGAGCTCCATTTTATGCTTATCAACTTTAATTTTGTATTGCTTATCCATCTCGTCAGCAATCTTTTTAGTAGTTACTGAACCAAATAGTCGACCATCGGCACCAGACTTAGCTAAAACTTCAACGACTGTCTTGTCGTCTTCAATCTTTTGTTTCAAGACTTTAGCTTCAGCTTTTTGAGCTTCATAGTCTTTTTCTTCACGTTTTTGTTCGGCATTTAGTTTAGCAATATTAGCTCTAGTAGCTTCGATTGCTTGCTTATTCTTCAATAAGAAATTTTGTGCATATCCTGTAGCGACATTTTTAACTTCGCCCTTTTTACCTTTACCTCTAACATCTGTTAGGAAAATAACCTTCATAATACTCCTCCTTTATTTCTGAGCAGATTCCGTCAGTACATCGATCAACTGCTTTTTAGCATCCTCAACTGTTGTATCGGCAATCTGCGTGGCAGCATCAGACAAGTGTCCTCCACCACCAAGTTTTTCCATAATTACTTGAACATTAACATTACCAAGACTTCGAGCTGAAATTCCCACTCGTGAATCTGGACGTTTGCTGATAACAAACGAAGCCTCAACATTATCTAATGATAACAATGTATCCGCTGCTTGGGCAACAATAACTGGATCATACGATTTGTCTTCTTCTCCAAAGCAAACTGCCATATTACCATTAACCATCGTAATCGTCTCGATTAAGTGATTTCTTTGAATGAAGGAATCAATATTCTCTTTCAAAACATTTTGAATGACAGTTTCATCAGCCCCAACTGAACGTAAATAACTGGCCGCATCAAAGGTTCTCGTACCTGTCCGCAGTGAAAATGACTTCGTATCAACAGTAATACCGGCCAAGAGTGCAGTTGCTTCAACTTTTTCGATTGCTTTTTTGTTCTTAGGCTGATATTCCAACATTTCGGTAATCAATTCACTGGTTGAAGAAGCGTATGGTTCAATGTATGTCAACATTGGATTCTCAGGGAATTCCTCACTTCTTCGGTGATGATCGATAACAACGATTTTTTCATTTTCCGCATTAAACAACTCGGGATTAATTGAAATACTTTGCTTCGAGTGATCAACCATAACGATCAAAGTCTTCTTAGTTCTGATATTGATCGATTCATCTGGGGTAATAATATCTTTTTTGATCTCTGGATCTTTATCAATGATGCCCAAAAGTCGGCTAACATCTGAATGCAAAGTATTCGGATTGATAACGACTTTACATGGCGTATTGTTCATGATTGAGATTCGTCTGATACCTAATGAAGATCCTAAAACATCCATATCGGGATGCGAATGTCCCATAACAATGACTTGATCACTGTCTTTGAGAAGTTCTTGAAGAGCTTCACTGATCATTCTAGCCCGAACTCGAGTTCTCTTCTCCATTGGGTCAGTGTTGCCACCATAGAAACGAGCTTTTTCACCGATCTCTTTAACAACAACTTGGTCACCACCACGACCTAGCGCCAGATTCAAATTCTTTTGTGCTTCGTCATTTAACTTATGTAAATCATCGACCCCATAAGAGAAGCCCATGCTCAAAGTTAATGGCACGTTTTGCTGCGATGTGAATTCACGAATGACATCAAGAATTTTGAAACCATTTTTCTCCATGTTAAAAATACGGCCAGTGTAAGCCATGATGAAGAAGTGGTCATCGTCAATTCGCTTCAAAAACATCTGTTCCTTAGAAGCCCAGTTAGCTAACTCATTAGTGATATAGTTGTCCAAATTTGAAACATCACGGTCACTCATTGATTGGGTGATTTCGGCATAATTATCCAAATAGACTTGGCCAATGACAGAACGATTATCTTCATAACGTTTTTCAATCTTTGAGTAATGAGTGATTTCAAACAAATAAATTACTTTCAATTCCGTTTGGACTTGAACGAGAAAGTACTTGTCATCAATTTGAATCGTCGTACTATCTGGCTGATCTTTTTGGTCGATCAAATTAGACAACTCCGACGAAATATCTTTGACACTCATACTATTGGACGGATTAAATCCCGTTGTTTCTACAAAATAAGGATTTACCCATTGAATCTGTTTATCAGTATCGTACAAAAGTATCCCTAAAGGATATTCGACAAAACTGTTGTCCGTTCCGCGATCGATGCGATATTGCAAATTATTCGTATACTTACCTGCTTTTTCCCCTAATAATAGGAATAGATAAATAAACAAAACTAAAGCGATAACGACCAAAATAGCTTGGATGTAGCCACTGATAGAGCCATGGAATAATCCAACTATTAAAATCGATACTAGCATCACAATCAAAGAGACCGCTGTAAGTTGAGTCGAATGATCAACTCGCGAAAGGAAGAATTTCAGATTAGATTTTATCTTTTTCATGTTTGTCCCCTCTTAGATATACTTCTTAATTTTATCACAGCACCCGGATACTTTCTTCATATATATCACACCAAAAATCTTCCCCAAAAACTGAAAATCAATGAAAACAAAAACACCAATACTCCCAGACATTTTAGGAATATTGATGCTAGAAATTATTTATTGTCATTAACAACTTTGATATGTTTTCTTTCGTAAAGATACATGAAAAAACTGAAAAAGATTGTAAAACCTAGTGCCGAAGTAATTTCTCTGAAACTGAACAAAGTTGCTAGAAAGTTACTATTAGCATCCACTAAGCTGCTCAAAACCCAGTAAATCACAAATTCTATCGGTGCTAGTTTGATCCAACTGTGCTGAATCCCCCTAATAACTTCTTTTTTATCTTCAGGAGTGACTTCTTTGATCAGCAATCTTTTTTTGGCCATAGGGATGAGCATCAAACCGTAAACCAGCAACATCGTGCCAATGATTTGAATAAACATCGTCAAATAAAATAAGGTTTCAAAATCGCTGACATGATAATTATTGGCGTAAACACTCATTCCCAATCCTAAAACCAATTCAAAGACAAACAATCCAAAAACAGTTCGCGTTGCCAAAACTCCGACTTCTTTTTGAATCCGCTCATCAATTAGCACATTTGATCCCATAAACCATTTAACTAGTTTCCGGTCGATTTTCTTCATAAGATTCCTCTCCAATTTAGGTATACTTTAACTTTTGAATTTTATTAAGCAAACTTTATCATCTCAAAAATTAATTAAGCTTTATCTTCTTCGTCTTTCCAAAACAATGTATCTAAATCAGTTCCTAACACCCACGCTAATTTCAAACACAAATCTAGAGACGGGTTATACTTATCATTCTCAATTAGATTAATTGTCTGTCGAGCAACGCCAATTTTATTGGCCAAAGCCATCTGCGATAATTTTTTCGCCTGTCGATATTCACGAACTCGATTCATAATCCACCTTTTCCTGATAGTCATATATATTTGACACCTTTAGTATATGGTATGTTTATTTGGTTGTCAAATATATATGACATTTTAAGATGTAAACGTTATCTTCTTTTTGGAGGGTGGTGGTTGGATACCGTCTTCCGTAACAACTCTGGGAAACGCTGGAGAATGTGCACGCAACTTGAAGCCAATTTTTAAGCCCGAAAATTGTCTCCAAGATTGGTCTTTCACTAAACGCTAAAGCGTTAAGAGAAATTTCGCAGCTGAATTTCCCAGAGTTGTTACTCCAGACTAGATTTCAGATCTATGCTGTTACTTCACTGGATTCTGAGTGGGATATAAATTCTATTCAGGGTGAGATTAAAAATGATTAATGGTCTGGATCCGTTATAAGCGTTCATTTCTCAGTTCTTCTAATTTCACTCAAAAATAATAGAGGATATTACTAAAACAGCAAATTGTTGCAATCTAGTAAGATCCTCTTTATGTTAAAATTTATTCTTCTATTCTGAATTAGGAAAACAAATAACTGATCAAAATACCAACTCCAAATCAGAATAGAATTAGTATTCTTAAAGGAACGGAAAATACATAAAACATAGATCCGTTATTCAGCCCGAAATAGCAAAGCCAATTTGGCTCAGCCGCCAAATTTTTGTTGGTGCTTTAGCACCTACAAAAAGGCCAATCTTTGAGATTTTTCCGAACTTGAAAAAGCTCAAAGTTGTGCCGGCCGCGTTCTGCGATAATCCTTATATGGTTGACATTTCAAAATAGTATAAAAATGTTAACCCAGTAA
>NZ_RKLY01000038.1 GCF_004745525.1 Companilactobacillus suantsaicola
TACGGCATCAAGTGCCAATTTCACGTACGGCATTAATCTCACATTCACTTTATCAAAAAAAGTGAGTAAATTAATTCTTCGTCAAAAATTAATTTACTCACTTAGCTTAGTCTGTTTTGACTGACACTTGGTTCATCTGCATAATAACGGTCGACTATCAGACTGTTTATACTGTCCAAACATCCCCCAAGTAATTTTCCAGTGACTTTGCCCGATCCACGTAAAACTTGATAGCCTCTTTTTTCAGGATGGCTAATTCTAGGAGTTCCGACTGCTTGACTGGAAAAATCGGTTCGTTCTTCATACCAAACTGGACTACTGGAAATTTCTGTTGTCTGGGGATTTTCAAAGAAATGCTCCAAAGTTTTTTTCGTATATGGCAATAAATCTGGCCCTAACTCCGCCAGATCATTAATAAAACTAGGTCCATAATAAGTCGTCAATCCCAATTGATAGAGCATCAAATGGTCGACTGTTGTATCAGAAAAACCAGTAAACAACTTGGGATGTTCTTGAACATTTTTAATGAATTTCTCGTCATTTAGTAGATAAGGTGCTAAGCGATAAGTATCATCGCCACCAATTGCACAAAAAATTCCTTTGATTTCTGGGTCACTAAAAGCTTGTTTTAAATCTTGAGCTCGAGCTTCAGGATGATTTTTTAAATAATCTAAGCCTTTCAAACTATTTTCCATGAAGACCGGTACTAAACCTAATTCCTTCATCCTATTTTTTCCAGCTGTTAGTTCATGAGCAACCGATTCCTCACCTAAAACGCCTGACGACAAACTGACAATAGCAACGTGGTCACCCTTTTGTAAAGCTTGCGGTTTAATCATAGAATCCCCCTAAATATTTATTCTTCAACCACATAATCGCCGCTACCAAAACGATGATTGCTGATAATTGAATCGGGAAAAATAGTATCAAAAAGATTCCTGCGACAATTGGCGACAACAATTCACTCATCAAAACAGTCGCAAAGACTGCCACTACCAATAAGACATCGACATTTAACAACTGGGCCATCGCAAATCCGGCCGTTAAAGCAGCAAAGGTGATTGGAAAAATATCTCCTCCTCGCCAATGTAAATTTAAACACCAGACTAAAAAAATCAATTTCAATAAAGCTAAAACAAACAACTCTAAAGCCGGTTTTTGACTCCAAGTCGTCACTAACAAATGTAGACTATGTTGACCCGAGAACAACAAATCAGGAGCAAAGAAGGCTACTACGATGATGCCTAAAGCACCTAATAAAACCTTAATGGCGAGTGATAAATTAAGTCGGTCAAGCATCTTTTCAAATAACTGACTAGCTAACTTTAAAATTTTACCAACAATTATTCCAATAACTAATAAAACCGGAATTACCCACAATTGTTGCCAAGTCCAATGAGTTTGACCAAGTTTGGTAATAAATGAAGGTTGATCAGTTTGCTTGATCAAGAGCCCAAATGCCAAAACACCATTGACCGTGAAAACAAAATACAAAGTCTTCTTCCATTTAATTAATTTTGGATTTTTGATCGCCTTTTGAGCATTGTATTTTTGACGGTAGTTAAACGGATCAAACAGACGTTTAAAAACTTGTTTCAAAGGTAGTTGCAACAATTCTTCATAATTGAAATAAAAATAACGTAAATTATCAGCTTGCCAAATCGATAACGAAATAATCGCACTCAACAACGCTGCTTCTGGACCGACACCTGCTCCAAAACCCAAAATAACGATAGTCACCAATAGATTCAAAAAGACATCTTGATAATCAATCGTCTGATTTTCTTTCAATTCCTTAATTGAATCATGCGTCGTTTTCGGAAGGTTCGGCCACTTCTTTAAGAGGAAATATAAAATGACACTTCCGACCAAAACAACGAAAGTTTGGACAAAATGATTTTGTCCGTGCCAAACAATTTCCGTGATGAAATTCTCTAGGACTAAAAAGACAGCCGCAATCAATCCAATCACCGCACTCAAAAATAGTCCGTAACTAACAAAAGCAATCTTTTTAATTACCATCACCCACTCTCTAAATACTGCTGATTATATCATTTTAGATAAAAAAAAGACCCTGCAAAAATGCAGAGCCTAGGTGGTAAGGTGCGATGATTTTCCAAACGCTGACGCGCCAACCACGTTCCCTTACCTCGGTTTGGCACCAGATGTAGTATCGCACGGAAAAAGTGTTTGGTCAATTTTTATTTTTTTAAAGTAAAAATGGAATCCGTTTACAATTAAAAGGCCCGAGAAATCTTGAATTATCAAGCCTTTTGGCACATTGTTTCACATGGAACATCTGGTATCTAAACAAGTGTTCGTCACAAGATATAGTATTTAGATAGTTTTTACTAAATCAGCACACAATTTATGACTTAGAATCGCTGATTCAGGACTAACGGGATTACTAGATCCGTTACTTACTGCTGTCAAGAAAGCGTGAATAATTGGATCAAAGCCACGCGTTACCAAAGTATTTTCCCAATCGGGACGAGCTTGTTGTAAAACTGCTCCCGTTTGATAAGTTTGCAATTTGTTTAAATCAGTTACGATCTGGCGAGTTTTACTACCTTGGACAGTCGTTTGTTCTAAGTTACTGCCACCAACCATATTGGTAATAATTTGAACCTGTGACTTTTGACCATAAAGGGTAATGTAACCTTGCTCCAAATTACCATCATTAGTCACAAGAAAATTTTTAACATCGTTGATTTTTTCATCCATCAAATAAACTGCCGTATCGACAGAATGAATCATTAAATCAAAGATGGCAAAAGCAGTCGGTTGTGGTGCATTCTCACGAATCTTTTCTGAGACAATAGTTCTCTTATCGGCCACTTTCTTGAGCTCTTGATTAAACGGAGCAAAACGGCGATTGAAACCACAAGTTAACAGTAAATTCTTATCCGCTGCCAATTTGTAAAGTTGTTCAACCTCAGCTAAATTCTCCGAAACTGGTTTATCGACGTAAACATTGATGCCCGCTTCTAATAGTTGTTTGATGATTTCAAAATGAGTCTGCGTTGGGGTATGAACAAAGACCGCTAGTGGTTTTTCCGCAATCAATTCCGACAACGTTTGGTGAAAGTGCTTGAAGCCATATTTATGTTCCAGCATTTCACCCTTTTGTTCATTACGAGTCGTCAAATGCCATTCAAATTTATCTTGTAAAGTTGCCATGACGGGTAAATAAGCTTTTTGGGCAATATTTCCAAGTCCAATCACACCAATTTTTTCCATACTATCACTCCATTATCATTATTTTTGTAATCGTTTTCGAATCGTCTGTCTATAATTCTACCACCTTCAGTAAATCATCCCTAGGTTCTTTTCTTTAGTTAGTGTTAGATGCCGTCCTCCGCACAAGCCCTGTGATGAGCTGGAATGCGGCCGACGCTATTTTGAGCTTTTGCAAAGTACGCAAAATCTCAAAACTAGGTCTTCTTGTAAGTGCTAAAGCACTAACAAGAATTTGGCAGCTGAGTCATCACAGGGCTTGTGCTCCGGACTAGATCCTAATTCTATTTTTTATTCTGTTTAATTCAAAAGAGTAAAATTGTATTAATACAAATATCGCTAGTAGAATATCTCTATATTCCTTTATAACTAAATTAGAATGCAAACTCATTCTCAAACATAACGCCATTCACTTTTCAAAATCATTTATTTATCAAATGATAAATCGCGGCGGAATTTTCTTCTTGTTTTCTTTTTGAAAAAAAGAGACGTGTCGCTTGCGACACGTCTCTTTCACGTTTTTATTCATTATTAGTTTTCACCGTAACGTTATAACGATTACTTTATTTCTGGTAATTTTGTAATTTTTGCTTCAGGTAACTTAGCGATCTTACCTTGTTCAATATAAACGCTCAAAATACTAATATCAGCTGGATTAACTCCACTGATACGACTAGCTTGAGCAATTGTTTCTGGATTGATCTTACTCAATTTTTGAACTGCTTCAGTAGCTAAACTGTCAATCTTAGTGTAGTCGATTCTAGCAGGAATCTTCTTTGATTCCATACGTTTCAAGCGTTCGATTTGGAACTCTTCTTTCTTGATGTAACCAGCATACTTAGTAGCAATTTCAACTTGTTCAGCTACTCGATTGTCAACTGGATAATCAGCTTGACCGACCATATCAATAATATCTTGATAGTGAACTTCTGGTCTTCTCAAGAAGTGATCAGCTAAGATTCCATCTTTTAGTGGCTTCAAGTCATGAGCTTTCAAGAATGGTAAAGCCATCTTTGGTGTAATCATCTTACGAGATAAACGGTCTAATTCCATATTGATAGTTTGACGCTTTTCTTTAAAGGCGTTATAACGATCATCACTGATTAAACCAAGTTCGTACCCTTTGTCAGTTAAACGAAGGTCAGCGTTGTCATGACGCAAAATCAAACGATATTCAGCACGACTTGTCAATAGACGATAAGGCTCGTTAGTTCCCTTAGTTACCAAGTCATCGATCAAAACACCGATATAAGCTTCGTTACGATGCAAGATAAATGGATCTTTTCCTTGAGCACGAAGTGCCGCATTAATACCAGCCATGATACCTTGTCCAGCAGCTTCTTCATAACCAGAAGTTCCATTCATTTGGCCGGCAGTGAAGAGATTCTTCACAACTTTAGTTTCAAGATTCAACTTCAATTGCCAGGGCTCGATCACATCATATTCAATCGCATAACCAGGACGCATCAACTTAGCGTTTTGTAACCCGGCAACTGAATGCAACATTTTCAATTGAATTTCTTCGGGCATTGAAGTTGAGAAATCACCCACATAATATTCTTGGGTATCTTTACCTTCTGGCTCCAAGAAGATTTGATGTCTTGGCTTATCTGCGAATCGAACGATCTTGTCTTCAATTGAAGGACAGTATCTAGGACCAACACCCTTGATAACACCAGAAAACATCGGTGCTCGATCAAGATTATCGCGAATGATCTTGTGAGTATCAGCATTCGTATAAGTCATCCAACAAGAAATTTGATGTTGTAAGTAATTTGAATCCGGTGTCTCAAATGAGAAGTGGTTTGGTTCTTTGTCACCAGGTTGTTCAATCGTTTGGTCAAAGTCGATCGTATCTTTGTTAACACGTGGCGGTGTACCAGTCTTAAAACGAGTCAACTTGAAGCCATGTTTTTCAAGGTCTTCTGACAACTTGATTGAAGGAATACTGTTGTTAGGACCTGATGAATACATCAATTCACCAATAATGATCTTGCCTCGTGAAGACGTACCAGCAGTTAAGACAACTGATTTAGCGTGATATCTAGCCCCAGTTGCCGTGACGATTCCTTTGCAGACGCCATCTTCAACGATCAATTTTTCGGCAATACCTTGACGAAGAGTCAAATTAGGTTCCTTTTCCAAAGTATCTTTCATCACACGGTGGTACATATTCTTATCAGCTTGAGCACGTAAAGCACGAACAGCTGGGCCTTTACCGGTATTAAGCATTCTCATTTGAATGTAAGTTTTATCGATATTCTTACCCATTTGACCACCAAGCGCATCGATTTCTCGAACGACGATTCCCTTAGCGGGTCCACCAACTGAAGGATTACATGGCATGAAAGCCACCATATCCAAGTTAATTGTAATTAAGAGTGTCTTTTGACCCATTCTAGCAGAAGCTAAAGCAGCCTCTGAACCAGCGTGGCCAGCACCTACGACGATGACGTCATAAGTTTCTGAATCAAATTCTTTTACTTCCATCTATCTGTTCACCTTTACTATTTTCCTAAACAAAATTGTGAGAATAATTGTGTAATCAACTCATCAGGATAACTTTCTCCAGTAATTTCCCCGAGAGTGTTCCAGCAGTCCGTCATATCGATTTGAACTAAGTCGATAGGCATTCCTGCTTCAATTCCAGAAATAACGCTCTCAAGGCTATTTTTGGCTTTACGCAACAAACCAGCTTGACGAGCACTAGTAATAATCACGTTACTACTGTTATCTTCAATTCCAGAATTGAAAATCTTACTGATTGTTTGTTTGATCATTTCAATCCCATCGTTTTTAATCGCTGAAGTTTGCAAAATAATGTCATCAGCTTTCAATTGAACGACTGAGTTAGGCGTTATAACGGGCATCAAATCATTCTTATTAAAAATAACGATTCGACGTTTATCACTCGTAGCAGCGAGTAATTCCAAATCGTCTTCTTCTAAGTCACGGCTGGAATCCAAAACTAGGATAACTAGATCAGCTTGTTTCAAAGCAGCTTTTGAACGTTCAACCCCAATTTTTTCAACCTTATCTTCAGTGTCACGAATGCCGGCAGTATCGATCAATTTCAATGGCACTCCATCGATGTTGACATATTGTTCAACCACGTCTCGAGTAGTTCCAGCAACATCAGTTACGATTGCCTTATCTTCATCCAAAAGACGATTCAACAGACTAGATTTTCCAACATTAGGTTTTCCGACAATTGCCGTAGCGAGTCCATGTTGCAAAATTTCACCGCTGTCAGCTGTTTTCAAGAGCTCATCGATACTTTTACTTACCGTATGAGCTTTTTCCAACAATATCTTCGTAGTCATCTGGTCAGTATCATATTCTGGATAATCAATATTTACTTCCACTTGAGCTAGTGAGTCGAGAATTTCTTGTCTTAAATTAGCGATCAAATGATGCAAGTTTCCATCCAATTGGTTAACAGCCACTTGCATAGCTTTATCGGTTTTAGCACGGATCAAATCCATAACTGATTCAGCTTGCGTCAAATCAATGCGGCCATTTAAGAAAGCTCGTTTAGTAAATTCACCAGGTTCGGCCATTCTAGCCCCTGAACCAATCAATAATTGTAAGACTTTATTTGTCGCAACTATACCCCCGTGGGTATTTATTTCAACGACATCTTCTCTGGTAAAAGTCTTTGGAGCTCGCATAACTGAGACCATAACTTCATCAACTAATGACTTGGTACTTGGGTCGATAATGTGTCCGTAATTGATCGTATGACTAGCTACTTTTCGTAAGTCTTTTCCTTTGAAGACTTTTTCGGCAATTTCAACTGCTTGATCCCCTGAAAGACGCACGATTGAAATGGCACCTTCCCCAGGAGGAGTCGAAATCGCAGCAATTGTATCGTATTCCGTTACTGCACTTGGCATAAAATAGCTCCCTTCTCTATTTTTGAGCATAAAAAAAGTGCATAATCCGCCCGTTTGACGGAAAAGCACCTTGACTACTTTTCTATATATGTTATGTACAATTTCTAGAACATCTTAAACAGTTTTCTTGAAATTGTCAATTATTTACTTACGATTCTTGTAAATACGCTTCTTAGCTTTTCTAATCTTACGTTGTTTCTCTTTTTCAGCTTCTTCAGCCTCTTTTTGCTCACGACGATACTTGAACGGATTTTGGAAAGCCAATGTCTGAAGAACTTGGAACGCATTAGTTACAACCCAATAAATTGTAATAGCTGATGGGAATGTCAATGCTGGTATGAAAATGAAGAATGGCATGACGTAAGTCATAATCTTCGTTGTGGAGTTTTGTTGTGGTTGTGAAAGACTGGAAATGTAAGTACTCAAGAAAGTAAATACACCGGCTAAAATAGCCATAATGTAGTATGGATCAGCCTTTCCTAGTTGCATCCATAAGAATGTCCCATCACGCAATTGTGTTGTCTTGTAAATTGCTTGATACAAGGCGAACATAACTGGCATTTGGATCAACAATGGCAAACAACCGGCCACTGGATTGACTCCAGCTTCACTATAAAGTTTTTGTGTTTCTTCCCTCAATTTTTGTTGAGTATCCATATCTTTAGCTGAATATTTCTCTTGAAGAGCCTTCATCTGAGGTTGGATCTTCATTTGCTTATTCATACTCTTGATTTGGAACCAGTTAAGTGGCAACAAGACAACACGCACGATAATTGTGAAAAGTACGATTGCCCAGCCATAACTATTGCCAACAATTGAAGCTAACCAAAGAATGAATCTGGAAAAGTTATACAAAATATAATGATCCCAAAATCCAGTACTGTGGCTTGTGATTGGTTCGTTCAAGTTAGAACAACCAGCTAAAACTAATACAACACTAAGTAATAGCGCAATACCTATGTACTTCTTTAAGCTTTTTTTATTCACTTTTACACCCATTATTTTTTATTTATTAAAATACTTACCCTATTGTAATATTTTACCCAATTTCAATAAATGCACAATATTCTTTTTTGTTTCGAACATGTCCAAATCAAATGATGGTTTTCTTGCGATGATCAAAAAATCCAATTCGGCAGGAATTTCTGGTTTGAGTTCCAAAAGTGATTGGCGAATATATCTCTTAATTCGATTACGGCCAACCGCTGTATGGGAAACCTTCTTACCAACTGAAATTCCAACTCGGAAATGTTTTTGGTCCTTTTTAGCAATTTTGTACAAGACAAAATTCTTATTAGCGACTGAATATCCATTTGAATAAACATATTGAAATTCATTTTCTTTTTTTATTCGATAGCTTTTTCTCATATGTCACCAGACTACTCTCGTTTTGTAATAAAAAAAGACCACCAAAATTTTAGTGATCCTTCAAAACTAAGCTGATAATACTTTACGACCCTTTTTACGGCGTCTTGCTAAAACTTTGCGACCATTACTTGTACTCATTCTTTTCATGAAACCATGGACGCGTTCACGGTGACGCTTCTTTGGTTGAAATGTTCTCTTTGTAGTCATCAGTAAACCTCCTGACTCTTTTTATAAAATTATTTTTTAAATAACGCTTCTTCAGACAATTGCTTAACTATAATATCATGATTTGTCATGAATTTAAACAGCTAATTTCCTATAAATGGAATTCTTTTAAAGGAAGTTTTTCGCATTTTCGACTGTGGATAAATTTTACACTAATTTGATAACCAAATTTATCCACAGCACTTTTAACAGAGTTTTACCCTGTATGATTTTGCTGTGTTATAGTTTTCCACAGGATTGGTGAAAATCTTGTTTTTTGGACGTAACACCAAGAATGTAGGCTTTTGTAAAGGGTTTAATTGTGGATAACTGTGTTAATAACTGTCACCCTTTCTTTTTTTGCACAAGATTGTGGATTAAGAAAATACCTGTTGTTATTTGTTCTAAATTTAAACAAGTGTTCTGTGGAAAACTATTTAATAGAATGATAAACTATAGGATGTCATTTTAGGGAAAAAATTATCCACAACTACAGATTGGGGGGAAATAATTGCAAAATATAAATAATTCAACTGATCCAAAACTAACAGAATTTTGGGATTATTTTACTAATAAACTCAAATCCCAATTAACTTCTGTTAGTTATTCGACTTGGGTTGAAAGTGCAAATCCCTTATATATTGATGGAAACAATATTTATATTTCCGTACCTACTAAACTTCACAAGGATTATTGGGAACGAAATTATACCGAAAAAATTGCTATCTATTCATATGAATTAAACGGAATTGAACTCAACCCAATCATAGAAAATGACGATGAAGTCACAAAAAAAGAGGAGCCTCCTATAAAAGAAGAAACTCCTCAACCAGAACCAACCCAAAAACATATTTTTCATAACTCGCATTTGAATCCTAAATATACTTTTTCTTCATTTATTGTCGGAAGTGGCAACCAAATGGCCCATGCCGCAGCTCTAGCAGCAGCCGAAGATCCCGGTGGTGTCTACAATCCGCTCTTTATTTATGGAGGAGTTGGCTTAGGAAAAACTCATTTGATGCAAGCAATTGGACATCAGATGATCAAACTTGATCCAAATGCTAAAGTCAAATATGTTACAAGTGAAACCTTTGCTAATGACTTTATCAACTCGATTCAAATGCGCACACAAGATGATTTTCGCCAAGAGTATCGAAACGTCGATCTACTATTAATAGATGATATTCAATTCTTCGCAGAAAAAGAGGGAACTCAAGAAGAATTTTTCCATACTTTTAACGAACTTTATGAGAATGGCAAGCAAATCGTAATGACTTCCGATCGCTTACCTAACGAAATCCCTAAATTACAGGCCAGATTAGTCTCAAGATTTACCAGTGGTTTGTCAGCCGACATCACTGCACCTGATCTCGAAACTAGAATTGCAATTCTAAGAAACAAAGCTAAGGCAGAACATTTGGAAATTCCAAACGACACATTGTCTTACATCGCAGCCCAGATCGACACGAATGTCCGTGAACTTGAAGGAGCTTTGATTCGCGTCCAAGCTTATTCAACTACTATTAATACTGACATTACCAAGTCCGTCGCCGCTGATGCTTTGAAAGCATTCAAACTATCTAATGATAAAAATGGAATTTCTATTTCCAAGATCCAAACTAAAGTAGCCAAGTACTATCACGTTTCCGTTCAAGATTTAAAAGGAAAGAAACGTGTCAAAACAATCGTTGTCCCACGTCAAATTGCGATGTACCTATCACGCGAACTGACAGACAAGTCATTGCCACAAATCGGAATGGAATTTGGAGGCAAAGACCATACCACTGTCATGCATTCTTGTGATAAAATATCTGCTTTAGCACTAAAAGATGATGATTTGAAACGCTCCATCAATGAACTTAAAGATGACCTCAGAAATTAACATGTTTATAACTTCGGAGTTTTCCCAAAGTTATCCACAACTGTTAATAACATGTGAATTTCTTTTTATTTCTAGTCTCAAATAAGTTTTCCACAGTTTCAACAGTACCTACTACTACTTCTATTTATATATTAATTAATTAAAAAAGGGAGTTACCTATGAAATTTTCTATCGATCGAACAAAATTCATCAATCAAACTAGTAACGTTCAACGAGCAATTTCAACCAAAACAACTATACCAATTTTGACAGGTATGAAATTAGACTTGTCCGAAAGTGGTTTAACTATCACTGGAAGTAACTCTGATATTTCAATCACAGCTTTCATCGACAAAAATGATTCTGAAAACGACTTGAAAATTGAAAACACTGGTTCAATTGTTTTACCAGCCAGATTCTTTAACGAAATCATTAAAAAACTTCCTGGTGACAATTTTGAATTAGAAGTTCTTGAAAATAATCAGACTTTAATCAAATCTGGTGTATCAGAATTTACCATCAACGGTTTAGATGCAGTCAATTATCCTCATTTGCCAGAAGTCGAAACTGACAATCAACTAGTTTTACCAACTGATGTCTTCAAAGAAGTCGTCAATCAAACCGTTATCGCCGTTTCAACTCAAGAGAGTCGTCCCGTTTTAACTGGTGTCAACTTCTTGATCAGTTCAGAAGGATTGACAGCTGTTGCAACTGATAGTCATCGTCTTTCACAAAGAAAGATCAATATCACAAGTGATGAAGACTACAACTTGATTATTCCTGGTAAGAGTTTGACAGAATTAGTTAGAACTATCAGCGACAGTGTTAAAGAAATTTCAATGTCAATCTCTGAAAACCAAGTGTTATTCAGTTTTGACAATATTATGTTCTATTCACGCTTGCTTGATGGTCGCTACCCAGAAACTGATCGCCTAATTCCTGAAGAATCAAGTACTCGTTTGACTTTTGATTCTTCAAAACTACTTGCTTCAGTCGAACGTGCTTCACTTCTTTCACACGAAAGTCGTAACAACGTTATTAAATTGGAAATCAAGGCTGTGGATAAAAAAGCCACTCTTTATGGAAATTCTCCTGAAGTTGGTACTGTAGAAGAAGTACTTGATTTCGACAATCTAGAAGGGGACGATTTGGAAATTTCCTTCAACCCTGATTACCTAAAAGATGCTTTGAGATCCTTTGGTGGCAACACAACAATTGAAATGAGTTTCACATCACCACTTCATCCATTTACTTTAAGACCGGTTGAAGATCGTGATAATTTCGTACAATTGATCACACCAGTTCGAACATTTTAATGTGAAATAGTCTACTTAGGCTGAACCTTTCGGTTCGGCCTATTTTTTTGGCATTGTTATAGGTAAACGCCATAAATTTGGCTAAGAACTTTTTTTCAGCGATTTTAGTGGGTGGATACTCATAAACGTAAAAATTGCTTAAATCGCCTGATATTTGGTTCTAAGTTGTTTTTTATTGTGAAAACAACTATAATATCAATATGTCATTAAATGGATAAATCTAATAAATAGGGTGTTATTATGTCTGAAAAAATTAAGCTTGAAACTGAATTTATTACCTTAGGTCAATTACTAAAAGATGCTGGTGTCATTTCAACTGGTGGCCAAGCTAAGTGGTTCTTAAAAGAGAATTCAGTCTTACTTAATGGCAGTCCTGAGGATCGTCGCGGTAAGAAGTTGCGTTCTGGTGACGTGGTCGTTGTTGGAGATCAAACATTTGAAATTGAATAGATGTTTGTCAAAGAACTAAGACTTCAAAATTATCGCAACTACGAATCCTTGCAGGTCGAATTTTCACCTAATATCAATGTTTTTTTAGGTGAGAATGCCCAAGGCAAGACCAATTTATTAGAGGCTATGTATTTTTTAGCTTTAACAAGAAGCCATCGAACATCAAATGACAAGGATTTAATTAAGTGGGGCAGTGATTTTGCTCGAATTTCGGGAACGGTTATCAAAGACAATTCCAGTCGTTTGAAACTGGATTTGGTCATTAGCAAATCAGGTAAAAAAGCTAAATTGAACAATTTGGAACAACGTAAATTATCAACTTATATCGGTAATTTAAACGTGGTCCTTTTTTCGCCTGAGGACCTTTCAATTGTGAAAGGCAATCCAGGAATTCGTCGCAAATTCATTGATATGGAATTTGGTCAAATGTCGCCGCAATATTTAAAGACGATGAGCCAATTCAAATCGGTTTTAAAACAGCGAAATGCATATTTGAAAAAACTTCAGCATCATCAAGCAAAAGATTTGATTTACTTGGATGTTTTATCTGATCAATTTTCGGCTTACTGTGCTGAAGTAATTTTTTCGCGTTTACAATTTTTGAAAAAGTTGCAAACATATATTGAAAAAATTCATGCAAACATAACTGAAGATCATGAAGAATTAAAAATCACTTACAGTACCTTTTTCAATACTGAAGGAAAAACTCTTGAAAACATCTATGAAATTTTCAAAGACAATTTCAAGAAAAATTATCAAAAGGAAATTCAGCGTGGCGTGACACTTATTGGGCCCCACCGTGATGATATTAAATTTTTGGTAAATGGAAAAAATGCTCAAGATTTTGGTTCACAAGGTCAGCAGCGTTCAGTTGCCTTGAGTTTGAAACTGGCTGAAGTTGAGTTGATGAAAGATCAGGTTGGGGACTATCCGATTCTGTTATTGGATGATGTCTTATCAGAACTTGATCACAAAAGACAGACTCATTTGTTATCTTCAATCAAACATGGCATTCAAACGTTTATTACCACCACTTCAATCGATGATGTAGATCCTAATTTGGTAAAGAATCCGAATATCTTAAATATAAATAATGGCAAAGTTCAACAGGAGGAGAGATTTAATGGCTGAAGACAGAAAAGCTGAGCTAGAAAAAAGAGAAGAACAAGTCGAAGAATATGATGCGAGTCAAATTCAAGTTCTTGAAGGACTAGAGGCTGTTCGTAAACGTCCCGGTATGTACATTGGTTCTACTAGTAAACAAGGATTACACCACCTTGTTTGGGAAATTATTGATAACGGTATTGATGAAGCTTTAGCTGGTTTCGCAACAAAAATCGAAGTTACTGTTGAACCTGATAACTCCATAACTGTTACCGATGATGGTCGTGGTATTCCAGTCGATATTCAAAAGAAGACCGGAAAACCTGCACTTGAAACGGTTTATACAATTTTGCATGCCGGTGGTAAATTCGGCGGTGGCGGATATAAAGTTTCCGGTGGTCTCCACGGTGTTGGTGCTTCGGTTGTTAATGCTTTGAGTAGTGAACTAGATGTTGAAGTTGTCCGTGGTGGTAAACGTTACGGAATCGACTTCAAACGTGGCAAAGTTAATCATGCAATGCACATTTTAGGCGATGCTGGTGAATTTGCTCACGGAACTCGAGTTCATTTCGTGCCGGATCCTGATATTTTTACGGAAACAACGGTTTACGATGACAAAGTTTTGACGACTAGAATTAGAGAACTGGCTTTCTTAAATAAAGGCTTGAAATTAACTTTCACTGATAAACGTGCTGAGACAGCTGAAAAATTAGTCTTCCACTATGAAGGTGGAATCAAGAGTTACGTTGAATTCATGGATAAGGATAAGGAAGTCTTATTCCCAGAGCCAATTTATGTTGAAGGGGTTCAAGACGGAATTACCGTTGAAGTTGCACTTCAATATACTGATGAATATCACACTAACTTGATGACGTTCGCTAATAACATCCACACATATGAAGGTGGAACTCACGAAGTTGGTTTCAAGACTGCTTTGACTCGAGTAATTAACGATTACGCTCACAAAAATAAATTATTAAAAGATACTGAAAAATTATCTGGTGAAGATGTTCGTGAAGGGATGACTGCCGTTGTCTCAATTAAGCATCCAGATCCACAATTTGAAGGTCAAACTAAGACAAAACTTGGTAACAGTGATGCCAGAACGATTACTGATCGTTTATTCAGTGAACATTTCTTGAAGTTCTTGATGGAAAATCCTGACGTCGCTAAGAAGATCGTTGAAAAAGGTTCACTCGCTACGAAAGCCCGTTTAGCTGCTAAGCGTGCTCGGGAAGTAACTAGAAAACAAAATGGTTTGGAAATCAGTAATTTACCTGGTAAGTTGGCTGACAACTCCAGTAAAGATCCTGAAATTTCTGAATTATTTATCGTCGAGGGTGATTCAGCCGGTGGTTCCGCTAAGACTGGTCGTTCCCGTTTGACACAAGCAATTTTGCCAATTAGAGGTAAGATTTTGAACGTTGAAAAAGCTTCAATGGACAAAATTCTCGCTAATGATGAAATTAGAACATTGTTTACAGCCATGGGTACTGGATTTGGTGAAGATTTTGATATTTCTAAAGCTAGATATCACAAGATTATTATCATGACCGATGCCGATGTCGATGGTGCTCACATTCGAACATTGTTGTTGACGCTGCTCTATAGATACATGAGACCGGTTGTTGATGCAGGATACGTCTACATCGCTAAACCACCTCTGTACCAAGTTCGTCAAGGTAAATTAATGAGATACTTTGATACTGATAAAGAAAAAGATGACTTTGTTGAACAATTGCCACCAAAGCCAGAACCAAAGATTCAACGTTACAAGGGTCTTGGTGAAATGGATGCCGATCAACTTTGGGATACTACTATGGATCCTGAAAAGAGAAGATTGGATCGCGTGAACCTAGATGACGCAATTGAAGCTAACAAGATTTTCTCAATGTTAATGGGGGATAAAGTTGAACCTAGAAGAGACTTCATTGAAGAAAACGCTCGTTACGCAGAAGTAGACTACTAGAGAGGATGGCAATTTAATGGCAGATCATAGAATAGAAAATGTTAACTTGACAGAAGTCATGAAGAAATCCTTCGTTGACTACGCTGCCAGTGTTATCGTGTCACGTGCGCTACCTGACGTTCGTGATGGCCTTAAACCAGTTCACCGCCGTATTCTTTATGGTATGAATGAGTTGGGGGTTACACCTGACAAACCATACAAGAAGAGTGCTCGTTTCGTTGGTGATATCATGGGTAAATATCACCCCCACGGGGATTCAGCTATTTATGAATCAATGGTTAGAATGGCGCAAGACTTCAGTTATCGTTATCCATTAGTCGATGGACACGGAAACTTTGGATCAATCGATGGTGATCCACCTGCTGCGATGCGTTATACCGAAGCTAGAATGAGCAAGATGGCAGTTGAAATGTTGCGTGATATCAACAAAGATACTGTCGATCTAGTACCTAACTACGATGGTGAAGAAAAAGAACCAATGGTTTTACCAGCCAGATTCCCTAACCTCTTAGTTAATGGGGCAACTGGTATCGCCGTTGGTATGACAACTAATATCCCATCACACAACTTGAAAGAAGTTATCGATGCCTTACATATTTTGATGAAGAATAAGGATGCAACGATTGCTGATTTGATGAAGGTTGTTCCTGGTCCTGATTTTCCAACTGGTGGTATTATCATGGGTCGTTCAGGAATTCGTCGTGCTTATGAAACTGGTAAAGGAACGATTATCTTACGAGCTAAAGTTGACGTTGTAACTAAGAAGAATGGTGCCGAACAAATTATCGTCACTGAACTTCCATACATGGTCAACAAAGCTAAGTTAGTTGAAAGAATTGCTGAATTAGCACGTGAAAAGAAGCTTGAAGGTATCACTGACTTAAACGATGAATCTGACCGTGAAGGTATGCGAATCGTGATCGACCTTCGTCGTGATATGAGTGCTTCAGTTGTCTTGAATAATCTTTACAAGTTGACACAATTACAAATCTCATACGGTATCAACATGGTTGCTATCGTTGATAAGACACCAAAAGTTTTGTCGCTTAAACAAGTCTTGGTCTACTACTTGAAACACCAAGAGGAAGTTATTAGAAGAAGAACTGAATACGAATTAAGACGTGCCCAAGCTCGAGCTCACATCCTTGAAGGATTGAGAATTGCCTTGGATCACATTGATGAAATCATCAAAATTATTCGTGGTTCACAAACTTCTGCCGTAGCTAAACAAACTTTGATGGATCGTTATAAACTTTCTGACAAACAATCACAAGCTATCCTTGATATGCGTTTGGTTCGTTTGACTGGTTTGGAACGTGACAAAGTTGAATCAGAATATCAAGAGTTGTTAGTTAAGATTGCTGATTACAAAGATATTTTGGCTAAACCTGAACGTGTTGATAAGATCATCTATGACGAATTGCTTGAAATTCAAGAGAAATTCGGTGATGCAAGAAGAACTGAAATTCGTGCTAGTGAAGTTGCTAACATCGAAGATGAAGATTTGATCGAAGAAGAAAACATCTTGGTTGTCCTAACTCACAATGGCTACATCAAGCGTCTATCAGCTGATGAATTCCGCGTGCAAAATCGTGGTGGTCGTGGTGTTCAAGGAATGGGTATCCATGATGATGACTTCATTGAACAAATGATCTATACATCAACTCATGACCGTTTACTATTCTTTACTAATGCTGGTAAAGTTTATCGAATCAAAGGTTATGAAGTTCCTGAATACGGTCGAACAGCCAAGGGGATTCCGGTTATCAACTTATTGAACATTGAAAAAGGTGAGAAGATTCAAACTGTTATCAATGTTGATCGGGATGTCGATGTCGATAATTCCTACTTATTCTTTGTAACTAAGTTTGGAACGGTTAAACGTACCCCAGTGACTGATTTTGCTAATATCAGACACTCAGGACTTCGGGCAATTACTTTGAAGGATGAAGATGAAGTAACTAATGTCTTCTTGACTGACGGTAATCAAGTTATCGTAATCGGAACTCATAAAGGTTATGCCGTAACCTTTAAAGAAAGTGATGTTCGTCCAATGGGAAGAACTGCTGCCGGAGTTCGTGGTATCAAGTTACGTGAAGAAGACTTCGTTGTCGGTTCTTCAATTGCCAAAGAGGGTCAAGAAATCTTAACCATCTCTGAAAAGGGTTATGGTAAGAGAACTTCTGTCAGCGAGTATCCTGTTAAAGGACGTGGTGGTAAAGGTATTAAGACTGCTAACGTTACTGAGAAGAATGGTCCGATTGCTGGTCTTACTGTCGTTGACGGTGATGAAGACATCATGTTGATCACTAACAAGGGAGTTATGATTCGTTTTGAAGTCCAAAGCGTTTCACAGACCGGTCGCGCTACACTGGGAGTTAGATTGATCAAAGTTGATAATGATTCCGTCGTTTCAACAATGACTAAGGTCGCTGCTGAAGATGAAGAAGAAGAGTCAACCGATGAATCTGATTCAAACTCAACCGATTCTCCAGAAAATTCTGAAGATAATAATTAAAAAATAATCGTTTCTGCGTAATTTAGATATGTACCTCAATCAAGGTACGTGTCAGGCAGAAACGATTTTTTATTAGAATTTTTTCTAGTAATTACTAGGGATTTATGATAAACTCATAACTTGTGAGTATAAAATTGCAGTTAATTTATGCTCCTTGTTCTTTAATTAGAACCATTAGACCATAAGGAGGTGTACAGTCCATGGCTGAAGCACATTACGAAATCACATATATCATTAAACCTGATATGGAAGAAGACGCAAAGAAAACATTAATCGATCGTTACGATAAGATTATTGCTGACAACGGCGCCAAAGTAATCGACTCAAAAGACTGGGAAAAGAAACGTTTAGCATATGAAATTGCTAACTACAAAGAAGGTATCTATCACATTATCAATGTAGATGCTGAAAATGATGAAGCAATTAACGAATTCGACCGTCTTTCAAAGATCGACGATAACATTCTTCGTCACATGATCGTTAGACGTGAAGACTAGTTTTGTTTCACGTGAAACAATTTAAGGAGGCAGATAAATGATTAATCGAGTAGTTCTAGTTGGACGCCTGACACGTGACCCTGAATTAAGATACACTGCCAATGGTGCAGCGGTTGCCAGTTTTACAGTTGCTGTAAACAGACAATTTACTAATTCACAAGGTGAACGTGAAGCCGATTTTATTAATTGTGTTATCTGGAGAAAAGCTGCCGAGAATTTTGCTAACTTCACTAACAAAGGTTCATTAGTAGGAATTGACGGACGTCTTCAAACACGTAACTATGAAAACCAACAAGGTCAAAGAGTTTATGTAACTGAAGTCGTAGTAGACAGTTTCTCATTGCTTGAATCTCGTTCAGAAAGTGAAAGAAGAAATTCTGGAAGCTCTAACTCAAATCAAGCTCCTAGCTACAATTCAAATCAATCAAGTCAGTCTCCATATAGCAACAACAATAGTAACAGTAACAATAACTACAACGGTGCTAATAACGCTAACAGTAGTAATAGTAACAACAATAATCAATCTAACAATTCAAACAATAATATGAGCGATCCGTTTGCTGACAACAGTAAGCCAATCGACATATCTGATGACGATTTACCATTTTAAATAGAAGGGAGCAATTATAATGGCCCAACAAAGAAGAGGCGGACGTAGAAGACGTAAAGTTGACTTCATCGCTGCTAACCATATCGAATACATCGATTACAAAGATACAGACTTACTTAAGAGATTTATCTCAGAACGTGGTAAGATTTTGCCAAGACGTGTTACAGGTACAAGTGCTAAGAACCAACGTAAGCTTACTGTAGCTATCAAGAGAGCAAGAATCATGGCTCTATTACCATTCGTTGCTGAAGACTAATTCTTCAGAGTTAATTAAAGACCACATTCAGGTGGTCTTTTTTTTATACTTTTTTGGGAGAAGTATGCCGCCCTCCATAGCAAAGCCGATTTTGGCTGGAATGCACTCGTCCTTGTCAAGTTGACATTTTCTTGGCTCAAATAATATAACTTTTTAAGCGACCTCACCCCAAAATTCTTCGTTGGTGAGGCCGTTTCTTTTTTCTGATCT
>NZ_RKLY01000039.1 GCF_004745525.1 Companilactobacillus suantsaicola
GTGCCAATTTCACGTACGGCATTAATCTCACATTCACTTTATCAAAAAAAGTGAGTAAATTAATTCTTCGTCAAAAATTAATTTACTCACTTAGCTTAGTCTGTTTTTACTTAGCGCTTTAGCGCTTACGTAAAAGGCCGAGCTTGGAAATGCCGCGCACTTTGCGGTAGTTTCAAGTCGTGCCCACCACGTTCCAGCCAAAATCGGCTTTGCTATGGAGGACGGCATACTACACACATATATCTCATCCTTTTTGTATATTAGAAATATTTTAATGTTTTCTAATTAGTGGTATAGTGGTTACCAAAATGATTAGGTGAGGTGGATAAATTGTTGAACAAAACAATCGTTGGAGGAGCCGGAAATATTCTTGCTCCTGAAGAAACAGACGTTAAAGAAAACTTATACTTGGCCGTTAATGGTGCCTGGCAAAAGACAGCTAAAATCCCGGATGACCGCCCTAGAACTGGTGGTTTTGCGGAACTTGATAAAGGTGTCGAAGAAACTTTGATCAACGATTTCCATGAATTCGTCAAAGATGAAAGTAAAATTGATAATGATTTATTGAAACAAGCAGTAAAACTTTATGAATTGGTTAATGATACGGAAAAATTACATAAGTATCACCAAAAACCAATTATCAACGATCTCAGAAAACTAGCTCAAATTAAAAACTTGCAAGAGTTGAGTGATGGCTTGGCTGACTTGACTAAAGATCAGTTTGTCACACCAATGCCACTGAGCGTTGACATGGACATGAAGGACACGAAGCACAACGTAGTTTACTTGCAGGGTCCCGATTTGATTTTGCCTAATCAATCTTATTATGCTGAAGGCAATGAATCTGGGAAAGCACTATTGAAGAAGTATGCGGAAGTGGCCAATCACTTACTAGCAATGGTGGGTTACAGTTTGGCTGACTCGCAAGCAATCGTCAATAACGCCTTGGCTTTCGATAAGACTTTAGTACCAATCGTCAAGACCCCTGAAGAATGGGCTGATGATGTTAAAACTTACAATCCAATGGACTTTAAGGAATTTGCCACTAAATCGCAATCAGTCGACTTGAAGAAATTTATCGTTGATACCGTCAATGTGACACCTGAAAAAGTTATCAACGCTGAACCAAGATATCTTGAAAACTTTGACAAATTAGTTAACGAAGCTACTTTTGAAAATGTTAAGGACTGGATGTTGGTTAGATTCCTCTTTGCTAAGGCCGACTCCTTGGATGAAGAATTCCGTCAAACTGCCGGCGAGTATCAACTAGCTTTGCGTGGTACAAAGGAATTATTGAGTCGTGATAAATTTGCTTATCATACCGTTTCCAGCTACTTTAGTGAAGTCGTTGGTTTGTATTACGGTCAAAAATATTTTGGTGAAAAAGCCAAAAAAGACGTTCGTCAAATGGTCGAAAAGATGATTTTCGTATATGAAGAACGTCTGTCACACAACGATTGGTTGAGCGAAGATACCAAGAAAAAAGCCGTCGTAAAACTTAAGAAGATGGTTCTAAAAATTGGTTATCCTGACAATGCTCGTGACATTTATAAGAAATTCCAGATCGATGAAAATGCCTCACTTTATGACAATTTAGCAGCGATTGAAAAGATCAAATACGCTGACGAACTAGCAAAGATCACTAAACCAGTAGATCGAACAGTTTGGTTAATGCCTGGAAACATGGTCAATGCTTGTTACGACCCATTGAGAAATGACATCACCTTCCCAGCTGCCATTTTGCAAGCACCATTCTACAGCTTGGATCAAACTAATTCCCAAAACTTCGGAGGAATCGGTGCTGTCATTGCCCATGAAATTTCTCACGCCTTTGACAATAATGGTGCTCAATTTGATGAATTTGGTAACATCAACAATTGGTGGACAAAAGCCGACTATGCAACCTTCAAGAAGTTAACTCAAAAGATGATCGACGAATTCGAAGGCATCCCATACATTGGTAAAAAAGTAAACGGAACCTTGATTGTTAGTGAAAATATCGCCGATGTCGGAGGCTTACGTTGTGCACTAGAGGCTGCCAAAGAAGATGATGACTTCAGCGCCAAACAATTCTTCCTAAACTGGGCTAGAGTTTGGAGAATCAAGTCAACTAAGCAATTGGACGAAATGTTGTTATCACTAGACGTCCACGCCCCAAATATTTTACGTGCTAATGTCCAAGCCCAAAACATGGACGAGTTCTATGATGCCTTTGGCGTTACAGAAAAAGACGGCATGTGGTTGGATGAAGATAAACGAGTCAATATTTGGTAGATTAGAGCGTGGAAGCCAACGGTTAGGAGTCAGCAGATAGCCTAGCTTCACGAATTGCCCGCCGAACTTGCGGGCGATTTGGGAAGCGTAGCTATATGTTGACTCCTGTTGGCTGGAACGCGTTTTAGCTATATCGCATAGAACCATGGTTATAAACAAAATAGTTCAGTATGTCAGATAATGTTCGTTCTGTTTGATTCAAGAAAGTAAAAAAGATTGTGCTAATAAAGGAATCCTTTAATTAGTACAATCTTTTTCAATTTTTGATCGTAACACATCACAATTGCCGTAAAGTAAACGTAATAATATGTACTTAACTTATTTACCAGAAGAGGTATTAATAATGAGTAAAATTAAATCTCTATCAGTATTACGAAATTATACAAAAGTGTTTGATGAATTAAAACAAGGAAGGCCTGTTATATTTACCAAAAATGGAAATGAGGCAGGGACCCTGGTTAATTCGAAGAATTGGCTTAAACTTGAAACTGAAAAACAGCTGAACACAATTTCAAAATAGAATTACTATTTTTAACATATGGAAAGCAAATAAATAATAAGTGCGCGATTCAGTCCGGAATAGCAAAGAAAATTGGCTCAGATGTGAAATTATTCTTAGCAACTTGTTGCTTAGAATAAGACCAATCTTGGAAATGCCGCGTACTTTGCGGTAGTTTCAAGTTGTGCCCACATCGTTCCAGCCAAATTTTCTTTGCTATGGAGGACGGCATTCCACCACCAAACAAAAAAAGAACTCATCACCATTATCATTAAAAACATTTTAATTTTATTAAAACTAGTGCTATAGTATTTAGTAACTTAATTTTTGCGGGGTGAAAGTATTGTTTATACAAAAAATTAGAGGTGGCGTTGGTGATCTTGATTCTGGAGCACCAGCTGATTACAAAGATAACTTATATTTAGCCGTTAATGGAGAATGGCAAGAAAAAGCTGAAGTTCCAGCTGACAAATCCAGTGCCGGAGCTTCAATGGACTTGGATTTGAAAATTGAAAAAGAACTGATGAATGATTTTCAAACCTTAGCTGAAGATGATCAACAAGTTCCAAATCAAGAATTGTTGCAAGCTGTTAAATTGTATCGCCTCGCTAAGAATGTCGATTTCTTAAAGATTTTTCATGAAAAACCAATTTTGAAAGATTTGAAGAAGTTAGAGGATCTACAGAATTTAGCTGATTTTAATGCTAAATTAGCACAATTAGGTAAAGAAGATTTCACTTTGCCAATCAATGTTTGGATCGACGCTGATATGAAAGATACCGAGCACAATGTGGTTTATGTCGACGGAATCGATTTGATTTTGCCAGACAATTCTTATTACGATGCTGACAATGAATCCGGTAAGAAATTATTGGCAAAATATGCTCAAGTTAGTGAAAAACTTTTGCAGATGGTTGGCTACTCACAAGATAAAGCGCAAGCGACTGTTAAGCAAGCGTTGGCATTTGATAAGACCTTAGTTCCAGCAGTTAAGACGTCTGAAGAGTGGGCTGAGTACACAAAGATGTATAATCCAATGGATTTTGCGGAATTTGTTGAAAAAGCTAAGAACGTTGATTTGAAGAGCCTAGTTGTTGACCAAGTTGAAGCTACTCCAGAAAAAGTAATTATCGTTCAACCAAGATTTTTGAAGAGTCTTGATAACTTAGTCAATGATGAAACTTTTGAAAATATGAAAGCTTGGTTGATTGTTCGTTATCTCGTTTCTAACAGTCACAATTTGGACGAAGACTTCCGTTTAGCAGTGGGTGATTATGATTTAGCCTTCAGCGGTGCTAAAGAGTTGCCTAGTCGAGAGAAATTCTCATATCAATTAGCCGAAAAATATTTTGACGAAGTTATCGGAATTTATTACGGGCAAAAGTATTTTGGTGAGAAGGCTAAGGCAGACGTTCGCCAAATGGTCGTGCGCATGATCGACATTTACAAGCAACGCCTAGCTGACAACAGTTGGTTGAGCCAAGCTACTAAGGAAAAGGCCATCGTCAAGTTGAACAAGATCGTCATCAAAGTCGGCTATCCAGATGAAGTTCAAGACCTATTCCACCATTTGAAAATTGATGAGACGAAATCACTTTATGAAAATGTCACGCAACTTAGACGAGTGGTCAGACAATTTGAACTGGAAAAGCTCAAGAAACCAGTCGACCGCAACGTTTGGTTAATGCCTGGAGAAATGGTCAACGCCTGTTACGACCCATCCAGAAATGACATCACTTTCCCAGCAGGGATCTTGCAAGCACCATTTTACAGTTTAAAGCAAACCAGCAGTGAAAACTTCGGTGGTATCGGTGCAACCATCGCCCACGAAATCTCACATGCCTTTGATAATTCAGGTGCCAAATTCGACGAGTTCGGTAATTTGAATAATTGGTGGACTAAAGAAGATTACGCTAAATTTGAGAAATTAACTCAAGACATGATTGACCAATTCAACGGCATCGAATTTGCTGGCGGAAAAGTAAACGGTAAATTAGTTGTTGGAGAAAATATAGCCGACGTCGGCGGAATGCGTTGTGCCATCGAAGCAGCCAAAATGGATGACGATTACGATCCCAAAGCCTACTTCATAACATGGGCCAAGTCATGGAGATTCAAAGCCACACCACAGTATAATGAAAGATTACTAAGAACCGATGTCCATGCCCCACAACCATTGAGAGCCAATGTCATGTCACAAGACCTAGATGAATACTTCCAAGCCTTCGACGTTAAACCAGGAGATGGAATGTGGTTGGATGAAGATAAGAGAGTGGAAATCTGGTGAGAGCGTGGAAGCCAACGGTTAGGAGTCAGCAGATAGCCTAGCTTCACGAATTGCCCGCCGAACTTGCGGGCGATTTGGGAAGCGTAGCTATATGTTGACTCCTGTTGGCTGGAACGCGTTTTAGCTATATCGCATAGAACCATGGTTATTAAAGATAGAACAACCGTTATCTCCAAAAAGAAAACACACAATAAACCATAAAAATACCAAAATCCATATAAATATAAAAACAACCATCAAAAAAATATTAAAATCAATCCCATAAAAAAAGAAGCTGGCCCACCAACACCAGCTTCTTTTTTCACGCTTAAAGTCAAAAAATCCCCCCGTTCAGGATGAAAAAAACCAAACTCCAAAAAATATCGTAATCTAATCCTAAAAGGGGGAAGTAAACATGTCTAAGAAAAAAGCTATTCTATCAATTTTCATAATTATTCTAATCGTACCATTGATGATTCTGCTAGAAAATTTAGTCTATCAAGTAGTCCGATTCGATACCAAATATGCTCAAATTATTATGGACACTCTGGTAATTATCTTCGCAACAATTTTTAATCAGAAATTTTTAAAGTTAAAAGTAGATTGGTTCAGTACAAAACATCAGTTTAAGCAATTACTCAACTTGATTCCCTTAATGGCACTAATGATATTGTTAAATAAATTTTCTAATTTAGGAGTCGTTAAGAACATGGCTCTGACCGTAATTGCGATTGTTTTGGTCGCAACGGCTGAGGAATACGTTTATCGTGGCTTGTTGATGGCGCAAATTCAAAGAGTCGTCAAAAATCCATTTTTGATTTTATTGATCAGTTCAGTTGGTTTTGGTTTGATTCACATTACCAACATGTTCAACGCTTCAAATAAGTGGTTGACCGTGGCACAAATGATAATTGTAGCAGCCTCAGGTATGTTGTATGCGGCTCTTTATTACAAAACTCATAATTTAACGTTAACTATTTTGATGCATTTAATTTATGATTTGCCGGCCTTTTTCCATCACGGAATGGCGACCGCTGAAAACATTATGACACCAGATCGGGTCGGTGAATTCTTGCTTATTTCGGCCATCTTCTTCTTAATTTGTAGCGTGATTGCTCTATTGCAAATTAAGCAATTTCATTTTTCCAGACGTATCCAAAAATTAAATTCTAAATAATATTTTTCGTTTTTTTACCTTTCAAGATGTATTCGCTTTCCACTATAATAGAAATATTAGGAAAGGTGAGAGTGTAATGGCATATATCGAAGTGAGGAATGAATCGAAAAAATATCAAATGGGCGAAACGACGATCGTCGCTAATGACAAGCTGACCTTTGATGTGGAACAAGGTAAATTGACGGTTATTCTGGGTCCTAGTGGGGCTGGAAAATCGACAGTTTTGAACATTTTAGGTGGGATGGACACGCCGACTGAAGGGGATGTCATTATTGATGGCACCAATATTTCAACGTTCTCCGAGAAGGAATTGACGACTTATCGCCGCAATGACGTGGGTTTTATCTTTCAATTTTACAATTTGATTCCTAATTTAACGACTAAAGAAAATGTTGAGTTGGCTTCAGCAATTGTTAAGGACGCAAAAGACGCCACGCAGACCTTAAAGGCAGTTGGTTTGGCAAATCGAATCGACAACTTTCCTTCACAATTATCTGGTGGTGAACAACAACGGGTGGCCATTGCCCGGGCGCTCGCAAAAAATCCTAAGTTGTTGCTGTGTGACGAACCGACAGGAGCACTAGATTATGAGACTGGTAAACAAGTTTTGACCCTACTTCAAGATGCCAGTCACAAAGACGATAAAACAGTTATCGTCATTACCCACAATTCGGCCTTGGCCAAGATGGCAGACCGCGTGATTCGGATTCATGATGCAAAGGTTCAATCAATTGAAGACAACGAGTCACCAATGCCAGTAAAGGATATTGAGTGGTAATGAAACCATTAACAAAAAATATGATGCGTAGTATCAATCAAGCTAAGGGTCGCTTCATTGCTATTATTTTGATCATCATGCTCGGAGTACTGATTTTCGTTGGGGTCAAGGCGACTGGTCCTAGTCTAAATGATTCGTTGAATAAGACGGTCGCAGATAAGAATCTTTCGGATGTACAAGTGGTTTCGACGACGGGATTCAGCAATAAGGATATTAAATTAGCCCAAAAAGTCGCTGGGGCAAAGGCGGAAACGGTGAAATTTAAGTATGTCCTGGGTGGCAGATCTAAAGTTGCTATCGCTTTGTATGGTTACGATAAAGCTGCTAAACAAAATCAGTTGATTATTAGAAACGGGCGCTTGCCAAAAAATGACCACGAAATTGTTTTGGATAAAAATGCTCGTAATAATTATGACTATAAAATTGGTGACACTTTCAAATTTGCTAAGAGTGCTGATTTGAAGCGTCGTAGTTACAAGATTGTCGGCTTTGTTGATTCGCCACAATACATCGACAATCAATCACGTGGGGTAACGAATATTGCTGACGGCCAAGTCAGTTTATTCGCCTATGTGCCGCAAAAACAAATGAATATGTCGACGGCTTCAATGTTGAACATTCATTTCAATTCTTTAAAGGATAAAAATACTTTCAGTAAATCCTATAAGAGTGCGGTTGATAAAAAAGTCAAATTACTCAAAAATGAATTTAAAGGTCGAGCAAGCAAACGAACCCAAGAGGTAGCAAGTAGTTACTTAGCTATTTTAAAGCAACAACAAACAGCTCTCGACCAACTAAAAGCCGTAAATCCAACCATGGCTGCTCAAAAGCAAGCTCAATTGGATGCTTCCAAAAAGAAAATTTTAAAGAATGCTAAAACGACTTACACTTGGCAAACCCGTGAAGATTTGACCGGCTTTTCAGCTTATGGCGAAAGTTCAGATCGAATCGCTGCGATTGCTAATGTCTTCCCAGTTTTCTTCTTCTTGATTGCTGCTTTGATCACCTTCACAACTATCACGAGAATGGTTGAAGAAGCTCGTGGTGAAATTGGGACTTTCAAAGCTCTCGGTTATACGAAGTGGGAAATTGCTAAAAATTACTTCTATTACGCACTTTCAGCTGGAGTTTTAGGTGTTATTTTAGGAGCGGTTATCGGAACGGAAACTTTGCCACGAATTGTTTTAGGGATGTACAAGCAATACATTGCCTTAGATTGGGTCATCACTTCTAGATGGCAAACGATTGCGATTGCTTTAGTCTTTTCACTATTGGCAACCGTTGGTGCTGCGGTCATTGTAGTTCGTAAGGAATTGAGCGAAGGACCGGCTGCTTTGATGCGACCTAAATCTCCTAAATCGGCTAAAAAGATTCTCTTAGAAAGAATCAAGCCACTTTGGAATCATTTGAGTTTCAATCGCAAAGTCAGTTATCGGAACTTATTCCGCTTCAAGTCACGAATGTTTATGACCATCATCGGAATTGCCGGAGGAACCGCCTTGATTTTGACCGGCTTTGGGATTCAGAATTCCATCACAGCTAGTGGTAACGACCAATACAAAGATATTTTCAGTTATCAAGCCGTCGTTAAAATGGAAGATGACGCCAATTATCAAAAAGTTGATACTATTTTAAATGCTGATAAAACTTACAAGGATAATACCCGGATAAATTCGGCTACTGCTAAATTGAAAGCCGGTAGTAAACAAGTCAATGACGTGAATGTTTACACACCAGAGTCAATCAAAAACTTTAAAAAGTATGTGCATTTAACCGCTAATTTAAAGGATAAAGAAGTTGTTTTGACAACTAAAACAGCCAAACTTTTAAACGTCCAAGTAGGGGACAAAATTAAAGTGGCTTTGACTTCGGGAAAAACTGTCACGCTAACTGTTGGTGCCATCACGAAAAATTATATCGGGCACTTCTTTTATCTGAGTCCGCAAGTTTATCGAGACAAGATAGGTGATTTCAAATCAAATACTTTGCTACTCGGCTTGCACAAACAAACCGCTGCACAAAGAAGGAAATTGGCCAACAAACTGCTTGACTCTAAGCAAGTGATGGGTACGAGTTTCACGCACGATGTCTTCAACACGGTATCTAAGATGTCGGCACTTTTGCGGCCAATTATTTTGATTCTGATTTTACTATCAGGAATTTTGTCGTTTGTTGTGCTCTATAACTTAACGAATATTAATGTTTCCGAGCGTATCAGAGAACTTTCGACGATCAAGGTCTTAGGTTTTTACAACAATGAGGTCACGATGTATGTGGTTCGGGAAAATATAATTTTAACGATTGTTGGTATTATTATTGGATATGGAATCGGTAACTTACTGACGGCCTATATTTTGAATCAAGCCGCGACAGAACAGGTTATTTTCCCACTGACGATTCATTTGGTAGGTTATGTGGTCGCAACTTTATTGATGATAATTTTCACAGCAATTGTTATGCTAGTTACACACAAGAAATTACAGCACATCGATATGATTGGTGCGTTGAAATCTAATGAATGATTGAGGGTATTACTATGTCTTTAGAAAATGATAAGGTCTTGGTCATTGGCGGAACTTCTGGCTTTGGAAAAGAAGTTGCCATCATGGCGCAACACAAAGACGCTGATGTTTACGTCATCGGCCGTGATCAAGAGCGAGTAAATCAATTGCGTTATGAAGAAAATATTCAAGGGAGTTCATTAGATGCTCAAAATGTTCATCAATTGAAACGGTTCTTTGAAAAGTATGGATCCTTTGATCACATAGTTTCAATGCTCGGTGGTGCCATGAGTGGTGGCTTTTTGGATAGTTCAGTTAAAGAAATTCGTGAAGCAATCGATGCTAAATTTTTCGCCAATTTGCAGCTAGTCCAAGTTACTCATAAGTATTTGAATAAGAATGGTTCGATCCTTCTAACTTCTGGATCTGGTGGTCACTCATACGATGCATCCGGGGCAATTATTGGTAACCAAGCTATCAACACGATGGTAGAAGGCCTAGCAGTAGAGATGGCACCTGATTTTCGAGTCAACGCCGTTTCACCAACCTGGACCCCAACTGGTTTATGGCGAGATATGAATTCTAAAGAGTTAACTAAACAAGAGAATAAGTTCTCCGAAAACGTACCTTTGAAACGAGTTGCAACGATTGAAGAAGTAGCCTCAGCTTACATCTATTTGATGGAAAATGACTTTATCACTGGGCAAATTTTAAGAGTCGACGGTGGAGTTGATCTGTAAAAGATGTTATAGTTGAAGTCAACTTTAACTAGAGGGTGAAATAATGCCAGTAAATGAAGTAGCAGAAAATAAGTATCGTATCAGTGATTTTGCCGAAATGGTCGGACTCAACAGCCCAACTTTACGCTATTACGAAAAAGAAGGCCTGATCAAACCACATCGAACCGACAGTGGGATTCGTTATTACACTGACCAAGATGTGCGCTGGGTCAACTTTTTGTTACACCTCAAGAGCTGTGGGATGTCGATTGAGCAATTGAAACGGTACGTTCGTCTCCGTGCCCAAGGCGATTCAACAATTAATCAACGAATCGAGTTACTAGAAGAAGTCCGCCGCAATTTCGAAGTCGAGTACCAACGCTTGCAAGATGGGTGGACGATACTCAACGATAAGTTAGATTGGTACAAAGGCAAAGAAGGCGGACACATCGAAGACAGCGAAAGCTTTTCAGAGTATTTGCAGAATTTAAATCACGCTTATTTAGAAGATAGATAGAGAATAAAGATAGAGGTCGTTCTTTAGTTTAGGTGGTGGTTAGATGCCGTCTTACACAACATCTGGGAAACGCTGGAACGCTCTGGGCACAACTTGGAGCCAATTCCAAAAGCGGGAATTGTCTTCAAGATTGGCCTTCCACTAGGCGCTGAAAGCGCCAAGAGGAATTTCAGGGCTGAGCATTTCCCAGAGTTGTTGCTCCAGACTGAAGTTCAAATCTATGCAGTATTTTGGTGAATTCTGAATAGGATACTATATCTATTTGGATTAAGCGTTAAACTGATTTACGGTCTAGACAAGTTATGATTATTTGAATTTTAGTTAGTAAAATTTTATAAAAAAACAATAGAAGACATTACTAAAGATGCAGGAGATTGCAGCAAACTAGTGGTGTCTTCTTTTTTTGTATTGTTTATATTCTGAATAGGGAAAGAATTCGACTATAAGAATATCAAGCACTACATATGAATAGGAATGATATTCATAAATGAACGGAAAGCAAATAAATCATAGATCAGTTATTCAGTCCGGAATAGCAAAGCCGATTTGGCTCAGTGGTGAAATTTCACTTAACGCTTTAGCGTTTAGTGAAAGGCCGAGTTTGGAAATGCCGCGAACTTTGCGGTAGTTTCAAGTCGCGCCCACCACGTTCCAGCCAAAATCGGCTTTGCTATGGAGGACGGCATACTTCATCCAACTCACAAAAAACAAATTTCTTCCTTGACTTAAAGTTAACTTTAAGTTGTTTGATGTACTTATCAACTTGAAACGAGGAGGAGTTAATTATGGCAGAGAAACAAACCGCTGGACGTAAAGCTTTGGGAGAATTTGCTCCCCAATTTGCGGCCTTAAACGATGATGTATTGTTTGGAGAAGTTTGGAGTAAAGAAAATGAACTTTCAGCTCATGACCGTTCAATGATCACTATCGCAAGTATCATTTCAGCAGGAAATACTGAACAACTGGAAGCACACTTAAAAATTGGTAAGAAAAACGGCATTACTAAACAAGAAATCGTGGCCGAAATTACACAATTAGGATTTTATGCGGGTTGGCCTAAGGCTTGGAGCGCATTCAATCGTGCTAAAGAAATTTGGAAGGAAGATTAATTATGGCTAAAAATGAAGAATTAAAGAACGGTGGAGTTTTCCCCATCGGTGATAAGAATGTCGACTACGCCCAATATTTTATTGGACAAAGTTACTTGGAGAGCTTGGTTAAACCTGTTGATAACATTGATTTTGGTGCCAGCAATGTAACTTTTGAACCTGGTTGTCGTAATGATTGGCACATTCATCACGATGGTTTCCAAATTCTTTTGGTTACTGGTGGACAAGGCTGGTATCAAGAATGGGGCAAACCAGCTCAATTGTTGAAACAAGGTGACGTGGTCGTTATCAAAGAAGGCGTAAAGCACTGGCATGGAGCAACTAAAGATAGTTGGTTTAGTCATATTGCTATCACTAAAGGAAACTCCGAGTGGCTTGAAAAGGTTACCGATGAAGAATATAACAAATTATAAAATGTAAACTTTTGATGAAGTTTGTAAATTTTATTGAAAAAGAGGCTGAAAACAGTCTCTTTTTTTTACGCATTATTTACATTAAATAGATTATATATATACAACAATTTCCCATAATGTAGTCATGACTTATACGGAGGGATAAATATGTCTACATTAATAACAAATGTTTGTAAGCAATATGACAACAACCAAGGAAAGACGGTTTTAAGCAATGTTTCTGCTGAAATCGAAACAGGTGAATTCTTTGTCATCGTCGGACCATCTGGTTGTGGTAAAAGTACACTTTTGAGAATGATTGCTGGTTTAACAGAGATTACTGATGGAGAAATCGCAATTGACGGCAAAGTCGTTAATAACTTGCCACCTAAGGATCGTAATTTAACAATGGTTTTCCAAAGCTACGCTCTCTTCCCATTCTTGAGTGTCTGGGATAATGTTGCTTTTGGTTTGAAAGCTAGAAAACACGATCAAGCAGAAGTTTCAGAACGTGTTAACAATGCTTTGAAGATGGTTAACTTGGAAGATTTAAAAGATAGAAAGCCTCGTGAATTATCTGGTGGTCAAAGACAACGTGTGGCCTTAGCTCGTGCAGTTGCCAGTGACGCTAAGATTTGTTTGATGGATGAGCCACTTTCAAACTTGGATGCTCAACTTAGAATCAAGATGCGCCAAGAGATTTATGCTCTTCAAAGAAAATTAGGTATCACTTTGATCTACGTTACCCATGATCAAGTCGAAGCAATGACTATGGCTGACCACATCATGGTATTGCATGATTCAAAAGTTCAACAAATCGGTACACCAACTGAAATTTACAAGAATCCAGCAAATGAATTCGTGGCTAGTTTCTTCGGGGTTCCACCTATCAATATTATGTACGCTTCAAAAGTGGGTGCTCACTCAATCAAAGTTAACAATGACTATCAACTCGATTTAGATCAAGCAGTCACAGAAAATGAATTAAAAGTTGGAATCCGTCCTAACGAAATGATCGTTGAAAAGGCTGAAGAATTACAATCAAATGCTACAGTACAAAATGTGGAATTCCTTGGGGATGAAAAAATCGTTCACGCCAAGTTTAACAATGGTGTAATGGTATCTGCCATTGTTCCTAGTGATACTGAGTTTGATATGTTTGAAACAGTTAAAATCACTTCTACAGGAAATGTCTTATTGTTCAGTCAAGATGGTATCAACATCACTGAAAATAAGGGAGGACTAGTCAATGCTTAAAACTTCGACAACTAACGTTGTACCTGAAAAGAAAGTTGAAGCAAAGAACAAAACTAAATTTCGTCTAACCGCTAACGATAAATATTATGCTTCAATTTTTGCCGGTCCATCATTGTTCTTACTAGGATTATTCACTTTTTATCCAATGTTTAGAACTCTTTATATCAGTATGTTTTTAACGAATACATTCGGAAATACTACCCTTTTTGTTGGTTTAGAAAATTATGTAAAATTGGTAACCTCGCCAGATTTTGTTTCAAGTATGTGGGTGACACTAGTTTATGTCGTTGGGGTAACTTTTTTCACCATTGCAATGGGCTTGTTACTAGCTAACTTGGCAAGTCAAAAATTACCAGGAATCGCTATTTTTAGAACGCTTTACTCAGTTACCATGGGTGTTTCAGTTTCTGTTGCCGCTATTTTTTGGCTATTTATTTTCAATCCATCTGCTGGATTCTTTACTTTATTAACAAAATTACTTCATTTGCCAACAGTCAACTGGTTATCAAATCCAACTATGGCTATGTGGGCTATCATCATCACAACAGTTTGGATGCATTTAGGTTTTGTTTTCTTAGTTTTCTTGGGTGCTATCGAATCAGTTCCAACAACACTTTACGAAGCAGCCGATGTTGAAGGAGTTTCAAAGCACTACCAATTCTTCCATATCACTTTACCAATGATTTCTCCAACTCTTTTCTTCATTTCTACGATTACAATTATTGGTTCGTTCAAGAGTTTTGGTTTGATCGATCTTATTACAAAGGGTGGACCAACTAATGCTACCAACATGCTAGTTTACCGCATTTATAATGATGCTTTCTTTGGCGGAAACTATGCTAAATCAAGTGCAGAAGCAATCATTTTAACAATTATCATTGCCTTCTTTACTTACTTACAATTTAAATTCCTAGAAAAGAAGGTTAACTACTAATGATTAATATTGATGAACGCAAAATATTAAAGAACCTCTTTAGTTATATCCTTTTGATTGTGCTAGCCGTAGTTATTTTAGTTCCTTTCTTTATCGGGATTTGGACAAGCTTTCTACCTACAGCCGACATTTTAAAAGGTAATTACTTTAGTACTAACATTTCTCTAACTAACTATCTGGATGCTTTCACTAAGACACCAATTTTAAGATACTTAGGCAATACCGTGGTCGTTTCTACTTTGATCATGTTGGCTCACTTATTGTTCTGTTCAATGAGTGCCTATGCGTTTGTTTTCCTAGATTTCAAATACAAGAAATTCTTCTTTGCACTATTTATGGTCACTATGATGCTACCTGGGGAAGCTGCTATTATTCCTAACTTCCAAACCGTTAAGGCATTAGGCTTGTTGGATCACTATTCAGCAATGGTCGTTCCAGCTTTGACATCAGCTTTTGGTACTTTCATGTTACGTCAAGCTTTCCTACAAACTCCAAAAGAATTAAAGGAAGCTGCTGATATTGAAGGATTGAATCATTTCCAAATTTTCTGGAAAGTTATTTTACCTTATAATCGTATCAGTTTGATCACTTTGGGAGCATACAGTTTCCTAGGAGCTTGGAACTCATATCTATGGCCAATCTTAGTTACGTTCAGTAACGAATCACGTGTGATTCAAAATGGTTTGAAGCAATTACAATCCGAAGAAACATTCAACAACTGGGGAATGATCCAAGCCAGTGCGGCGATTATTGTTATTCCAACAATTCTTGTCTTATTCATCGGTCAACATTACTTTAAGTCTGGATTGAATGAAGGAGCGGTTAAATAATGTCAAAGTATAAGAAATTTGCCTTACCCCTCATTATTTTATTGGCAATCTTAGTTGTCGTTTTCACTGGTAAAGCTTTTTCCACTAAAACAGCCGCTGCCAAAGATAACCGTACCGAAGTTGTCTTCTGGCACGAAATGGGTGGACCAGCTGAAAAATCATTGATGAAAGTCGTTGATGGTTTTAACAAATCACAAACTAAGTATCGAGTGGTTCCAAAATATCAAGGTTCATACGATGCTGCAATTCAAAAGATTCTTCAAACACACGGTACAAGTACATCACCAGCTGTTTTCCAAGCATTTGATATTTCAGCTGCCCAAATGATGCACAGTAAATTTACTACACCAGTACAAAAGTTTATCGATGCTGATAATTTTGATGTAAGTAAAATTTCACCAGTCGCTAGATCTTTTTACTCAGATAAAGGTAAGCAACAAGCTATGCCTTTCAATACTTCACAAACAGTACTTTATTACAACGCTAGTTTGTTAGAGAAGTATGGCATTACACCACCACCAGTTTCACCAACATACAGTGATATCACTCGTGTAGCTAAAGAAATTTATGAAAAGTCAAACCATCAAGTTAAAGGTATGACAGTACAAATTTACGGTTGGTTACTCGAACAAGCAATGGCTAATGCTGGGGTTAGTTTGACTAACAACAATGATGGACACACTGGTATTCCTACTAAAGCAACCATCAACAACAAAGCAGCAAAAGAATTCTTCGAATGGATCCGTGAAAACCAAAAGAACGGCGACTTTATTAGTTACGGTTCAGGTGCCATGGCCGGAACTAACCAAACTACTAGTTTCTTAAATGGTAAGTTGGGTATCTACATGCAATCATCTGCAAGTATGAGTCAACTTAATAAGAAGAACAAAAACAAGTTAGGAATTACTTACTTCCCACATCCAGACGGTCAAAAAGCTAACGGTGTTGCTATCGGTGGTGCCGCACTTTGGATCTCTAATGACAAGCCTAAGGATGTTCAACAAGGTGCCTTTGAATTCATCAAGTATTCATTAAAACCAGAAGTTCAAGCTCAATGGCAAAAGGATACAGGATACTTGGCATTGAACAAAGATTCTCAACAAACAAAAATTTTGAAAGATCTTTACAAGAAACATCCAGAAGCACGAGTACCAAGTCAACAATTGCAAGAAGCCGTTCCTAACAATTTCAATTCCGGTATTTTGATGGAAGGTATGCAAAAGACTCGTCAAATCGAACAATTTGCCATGGAAAGTATTTATAACGGCGGCGATATCGTCAAAGCATTAAAAGATGCCGATAAGAAAATTGATGAGAATTTGACAACGACTAATCGAGCTAATGGCTATCATTAATTTGATTTAAGAGGGCAAGATGACTAAATATAAGAAAATGATTCTTTCACTGATCTTGGTCATTGGGGTAATTTTTCTCGGGGTTTTTGGAAATAATATTTCAGCTCAAACTAGTGCTAATAACCGGATCCCAGTGGTTTTCTGGCATGAAATGGGTGGTCCGGCTGAGAAAACTTTGTTGAAGTTAGTCAATGATTTCAACAAATCACAGACTAAGTATCAGGTGATACCTAAATACCAAGGGTCATATGACACAGCGATTCAAAAGATTTTTCAAACGCATGGGACGAATACTTCTCCAGCAGTATTCCAATCATCTAATGTTTCCACGGCGCAAGTTTTACACAGTGGATTCACTACTCCGATTCAAAAGTTTGTCGATGCCGACAACTATGATCTAAGTAAGATTTCACCAGTTGCCCGAGCCTTTCATGCGCAAGGTGGCAAACAACAGGCAATGCCTTTTAACACCTCTCAGCCAGTTCTTTACTACAACGCTACACTATTGGAAAAATATGGTATCACACCACCATCAGTTTCTCCGACCTATAGTGAAATCACTAAAATTGCTAAAGAACTCTATGAGAAGTCAAATCATCAAGTTAAGGGAATGACCGTTCAGATTTATGGATGGTTGTTAGAAGAAGCTATTGCTAACAATGGTGGAATGTTTACCAATCGAAATGACGGACATACTGGTAATCCTACCAAAGTAAGTATTAACAATCCGGAAGCAATTGAGTTCTTCAAGTGGATTCGTGAAAACATCAAGAATGGTGATTTCATGGATTACGGAGCCGGTTCAATGGCAAGTACTAACCAGACATCTGGTTTCTTGACTAATAAAGTTGGGATGTACGTCCAATCATCTGCAAGTATGAGTCAATTGAATAAGAAGAATAAAAATAAGTTGGGAGTTACTTACTTCCCACATGCTGATGGTAAAAAAGCCAATGGAGTTTCCATTGGTGGAGCAGCTCTTTGGATCTCAAATGATAAACCAAAAGAGATTCAACAAGGTGCTTATGAGTTTATCAAGTATACTGTTCGACCAGAAGTCCAAGCTCAATGGCAAAAGTCGACAGGATATATGGCTTTGAATAAGGATTCAAAAGATACCAAAATTCTGCAACAATTTTATGCAAAACATCCAGAAGGCAAGATTCCTAGCCAACAATTACAGAACACAGTTCCTAATTTTGGTAATTCAGGGATTTTACTAGAAGGGATGCAAAGCATTCGTAAACTCGAAGAAAATGCGATGGAAAAAATCTATCGTGGTGGCGATATCGAAAAGACACTTCAACAAAATGAAGATGCAATTAACGAAATTGTCTATAATCAAAATCGAGCTAACGGATACAAATAAAAAAATGACTACTTAGAATTATTGATTAATACTAAGTAGTCATTTTTTAGTTCTTGTCTTTATAACGAAATTTCAAATTGAATAGATTAGGTGGTAAGGCCTGTAAGAAGGTTATTCCTAAAATAAGTAAAGCACCGATCAATTCAGCTCCACTGATCTTGGTGTTTAGAAAAGCAACTGTTAAAATAGTTGCCGTCAAAGGTTCGAACGCACTCAACATACCAGTTGTGGATGGTGTTAAGAAGTTCAAGCTTTGTAAGTAGAACAAGTAAGAAAACATTGTCCCACCGGTAATGATAAAGATAATTGAAATGATGGCCAAAAGATTCAAACTAGGGACGTGTCCTAAATCGGCGAACGGCGCGAAGACGATACCGCCGAGTAACATAGACCAACCAGTTACGATTCGAGCATCGAACTTTTTCAATAATTCTCGTGGTAACAAAGTATAGGAAGCCTGACTCAGACCAGCACAGACACCCCAAAAGATGGCGGCTGGTGATAACATCAATTGTCCGAGATGCCCATGAGTGACTAATAAAAAAGTTCCTAAAAGCGCTAGGGCAATCGAGATCAAATCAATTCGACGTGGCATTTGTAATTTGCGAAGCGAGATATAAATAATAATGAATAATGGCCCTAGGAATTGTAAAACCGTAGCGGTCGGTGCATTGCCGAATTTAATAGCCATAAAGTAAGTATATTGAGCTGGCAACATTCCTAATAATCCAAAGGCTAATAGTTGGAAAACGTAGCGTGGTTTTTTCAGGATGGCAAATAAGGCTTTAGAATCGATGAAATAGCACCAAATCACTAGCATTAAACCTGCAAAGATCAGTCGAATGCCGACAATCCATTGTGTAGGAATACTTTCGACGGTAAATAAATATTGTGCAATACTGCCAGAAAATCCCCATAAAACGGGACCCATAATGGCGTAAAAGAATCCTTTTTGTTTATCAGTCATAATCTTTTCCCCCATTGATAGATTCTTATTGAATTTTCGGTTCTTCAAATAGTGTGGTAAAAAATAGGAAAGTCTTATCGATAATATTTCATTAGTGCATAAGTATAACCATATTATTTTTGGTTTAAAAAGAATAAAATATAAAATTAACTATTTAGTCTGGAGTACAAGCCTTGTGATAACTCAGCCGCCAAATTATCCTTAGCGCTTTAGCGCTTAGGATAAGGCCTAGTTTTGAGATTTTGCGTACTTTGCAAAAGCTCAAAATAGTGCCGGCAGCGTTCTGCGATAATCCTTATATGGTTGACATTTCAAAATAGTATAAAAATGTTAACCCAGTAATGGAGGGATTTTATGCAGAAATATA
>NZ_RKLY01000003.1 GCF_004745525.1 Companilactobacillus suantsaicola
AACTTTTACAATATCCGGCTTTTCGTCCATTAAAAATACCTCACCATTTATTTTGATGAGGTAATCATATCGCTTATTGTGGACCGAGAGAATACGGTCGGTTATTTACTGCTTACGTTCATTTTATATATTCAATTATATTTTATTTTAATGAAAATAGTTACAATAATAGTGTGAACAAAAAAGACCTCCTATTCGGGGGTCTTTTTTGTTTTAGCTTTCGTAAGAGAGAATTCATTACTTTCGAATTTCTTTTTAAACTTACTATACATATCAATTACATTAGGATAATCCAAAGTTTCAGATGTTATATTGCTGATTATTTTACTGATATAATTCATTGATGGTTTTGCCAAGATAAGAATATTATTTTGAACAAAATTGTTAAATATCTCTGGATCTTTCATTGGTTCATATAACTCAATCAATGAATTATATTTACCAATAATTACTTGATTTTCTTTTTCGGATTCATCATATTTTTGACTATAACCATATACAAAAGCTATTTGAAATAAAATATGTTTTCCATCTTTATTCACTAGAAGATTGATATTAAATTGAGCATTATTATTTAGTTTATCAATGTCATTAAAATTTACGTCTGAAAGGACAGGGTCATTCAATGAGTTTACTATATTTTTAGTTACATTTTGTGGACCACTAAATAGAAATTCCTGCTTAGTGTTTACTAACTTAACATATTCCTTTTTCATAATGTACCTATTTTCTAAAATTTATTAAATCATAGATACTTTTAAAACATAGTTAGCAGCATAATTTTTTTCTACTTCACTTTTTGTGAAAACAGCCTCTATTGAATTTCTTGCCGCGTTTGTCTTATTGTGCTTAACAGGGGTAAAGCCATTTTTAGAAGAATTTAAATTTTTATTTAACATTGATGTCTTATCATCATTTAACCAAAGTGAAAAAGAAAGAAATTTATTATTTATTTTCTTTAAATTTTCTAAATATTCTTGTAGATTTTTTACTGTGTAATTATTGGTTCCACTTTCAATTTTAATATAGTCTAGGGTTTTTATTTTTAAATATTTAGCTGCGTCTTTTTGACTCAGATTATTTGAAACTCTAAATGATAAAAACTTATTTCCAATTTCATTTTTATCAGATTCCATAAATTTCACGAGTTGATGATAATTAGAATTGTTCTGGTATCTTTTCCTAAATTCTTGATTAAAATCGTATTTCAATGACATCATCTCCTTGTCCTAAATATTCTTCTCTATTTTTTTTGAGCTTGAGATGCCTTTCGCTATTAATTCACTTTCAGACGCAAAATTATTCAATTTATCTAATATGTTATCGTGTCCTATTGTTTCTATGCGTTTAGTAAGGCCAAAAGTCAAAATAGATTGTTCTTTAAATAAAAAGAATAAAATTCTGGGATAGATATCCCCACCGTCAAGTCGTATCTCGTAAATAGAATTGTGTCTTACCAATTTCTTTATTATTGTTAAAGAAACTAATTTTCCATTTAATGGATTTTCAAATTGCTCTGTTATTTCTCTAAGAATATTTCCAGTAGAATTACTAGATATTAGTTCATTATTATCATTAATATCTAAGTTGGATAAAATGATTTGAACTTTTTGTAAGAATAACCGGTATCCTATATCTATATCAAATAATTTGTATATGTATTTAATTGCAATATCAGAACTATAATCTTCATTAAAACATTTTAAGATGAATTTACTCTCTTGTTTAATCATTACAATCCTACCAGTCATATTATACTGAGATTCTACACTATATATAAATAATCTTGCAATCGTTTTTGACAAAAAAATAGGGCCTCTGAATAAGAGACCTTATTTTTTTACAATCAATAATGTATTTAGTACGTCAATTGAATTTCCTGGTTTGCAATCAGTGGTAACTTCTTGCCTAAGAACAATACTTCAGTGTCTTTGTCGGTCATTACGATAAAGGTGTTATTGGTTACGCGGATATTGTAATTGACGTTTCTGAAGTTCATCTTGAAGGCTACTTCTTCCCATTGTTTTGGCATATGAGGATTGATTTCGAGCATTTCGCCACGGTAATCAACACCGGCAAAATAAGATGTTACTACATTTAATGTTGCACCCATGACGCCGAGATGAATTCCTTCAGCAGTAGTTCCACCTTGGATGTCGACGTAGTCACTAGTTAAGGCTTCATAGAATAGTTGCCAAGCAGTTTTTTCGTCGTGTACTTTTAGACAAAGCATTGAGTAGACGATTCTAGAAAGAGTTGATCCATGGGTAGTTCTGGCTAGATAGTATTTAATATTGTCAGTAATGAACTTATTTGGATCGGCAATTGGATAACCTAAATCAGCCATGATTTGTAAGAAGGTTGCTTCTCTCAAATTGAACAAGGCCATTAAAGTATCGGCTTGTTTGGAGACTTGATACTTGTCAGGTGAGTCATGATGAGCTTTTAGGATGCGATCCATTCTAGAAATGTTGCCATATTTTTGACGATATTTGTCAAAATCAATTTCTGCTAAGTCGAAGTAATTTTCAAATTGACCGAGGATATCGCCTTTAAAATCTAATTTTAGATTGTGTCTGATTTTGTCTAGTGAAGCGACGTCTGTTTCGGTGAAGTTGGTTCGTTTGAAATTATCTTCAATCACTTGAGCGGGTTCTTGTTTGATCAATTCAGTCAATTTCTTGAAGAACCAACTGGTCATGATATTGGTATAAGCATTATTTTTTAAACCTTGATTTTTCTTATCATTAGGATAATCTTCGTGGAATTCGTCTGGCCCCATTACATTTGAAATGGTGTATTTACCATTTTTCAAAGTTGTCATACTGATCCAAAATTGCGCAATCCGAAAGAGCATTTCTAAGCCATATTGGCTCATGAATTCTTCGTCTTTAGTAGCATTATAATAATTCAAAATATTATAAGCGATGGCTAAGGAAACGTGGCGTTGTTTTCTAGAGTTGTCGGGGTCCCAAGTGTTGGTGATGGGATTGAGATGGACTTCTTGAGATTGCTCATCGCCATACATCCCACTTTGCCAAGGGAACATTGCTCCTTTGTGTCCACTGTCGGCGGCATACTTCATAGCAGCATTCAAACGGTTGTAACGATACATCAGAAGATTCTTGACCAATTTTGGCGAGTGAAGTAGGTAATAATCCATGTCGAATAACTCGTCCCAGAAAATGTGACCACGATAGCCTTCGCCAGTTAAACCCCGAGAACCGACAGAAGCGTCAAGATATTGGTTGGCCTTGTTTTGAGCTGCGATGGTCATGTTGTAACTGTTTAGGTGTAACAATTTTTGCGCTGTGATGTCTCCAGAAACGACGACACTTTCATTTTGCCAAATTTGTTGCCAGTCTTTAGCAATAGTTGCTTTAGCGACTTCGAAGGAAACAAATTTGTGATTTTTAGCCGCTACTAGGACGTTTTGCTTTGTTTCTAAAGAAGTGTAGATCGTTACGGCTTTTTCCAGTGTATAGGTCTGATTGATCTTAGCTGCAAATTCAAGGTATTGACTGGCAATTTCTTGACTATTTTTGGCATAGTAAATTGGATTGTCGATGTCAAGGTAGGAGATGTCCGTTTTGATGCCGATTTGAATTTGCGACTGATTCGTATGGGTTGCAACAAGTACGGCTTTGTCGTTGTTTTCGATCTTGTCGACTACGAGATGCTTCTTAGCTAAATTACGGTATCTCTCGACATTTTCGTTAGTAACTGAAGCATCTGTTTGAGTTAGGAGAGTAATTTTTCCTGAGAAGTTTAGTGGTGTGATGGAATATTGCAAGTAATAATCGTGGAAATTTTTTAAGTCGGCAATTTTCTTTTCGATGATACGCAATTTTTTTCCATCAGGTAGTTTGATAACCATGGTGATAGTCAGTAAACCGTGTTTCATGTCGAGTGATCGGATTGATTCCGCAATTAAGTTTTCGTCGATTTGGAAGAATTCTCCATCGTTAATTTTGAAGGTGATGTATTGTGAGTTAGGTAGATTGACTAAGTCTTCGTTGATGACGTTGCGGCCATTGATAGGGGTGGATAATTGGTTGAAGACACCGGCAACATAAGTAGCGGGATAGTTATCTTGATTGTACTTGGCTTCTAAATATGTGCCACGTAATCCTAAAAAGCCATTGCCAATTGTCTGCATGGATTCTTGACCATATTGGCGCTTTTGGTGGTCGATTCCTAGATGGTCGAGGTGCCAGCCAGCATATTTAGTTCTTTCATTGGCAGCAAGGGGAAGGTTGGAATTTTTTACGTCTTTGAGATTAACGACAGGGATGTGGAATATATTTTCTAAATCATTGGTACAGTCAACTTCTGTTCGATTAAATTCGATTAAATTTTTATTTAGTAAACTTTCGTGAGTGTCTGTAAGTACCAGGACATCGATTGGTACAGAAATAGTTTTTGCAAAATTTTGAAGATTTTCTTTCAGTTCTAGTTCAGAATTAAGTGGATAATTTTGTTCGTCAATTGAATTTACATCGGTCGAATAGGCGATTTTATTTGCCGTAAATTTCAGATATAAGGGTTTCATAAATAATTCCTCCATAAACTAAACATCTATTTATTTGTTTAAACATGTTCATACGTTATGTATTATACACCCTCTTAATACTTGAATAGTGCGAATTTGATAATAAAAAATGTTCAAAATTGATGTTTATACATGATGTATTGTATTATAGTGATAAATGAAGATGCGATCGGTTACAAAAATATCAAGGAGGTGCGTTTTTATGAAGAAAGTAGTTAAGATGTTGGCTCCAATCGACGGGTCAGCAATTCCAATTACTGATGTTCATGATCCAATGTTTTCTGAAAAAGCAATGGGCGAAGGCTTTGGTGTGATTCCCAACAATCAAGAAGTAGTGGCTCCAGTGTCTGGGAAAATCATGTTGGTAGCTTCAACTAAACATGCTATCGGCTTTAAGACTGAAGAAGGACTCGAAGTTTTACTACACATGGGTGTGGATACAGTTGAACTGAACGGCACACCTTTTGAATTGTTTGTTAAAGAAGGCGACAATGTCAAAGCTGGTCAAAAAGTTGCCACGATGGACATTGATGCTGTTAAAAAAGCAAATAAGGTGACTGATGTTATCGTAGCCATCACGAATACTGATAAGATGGTTAAAGAAATTAACGTAACTAAAGGCGACATCAAAGCCGGTCAAGACGTGGCTGAGATTGGCTTATTGTTACCAGAGGAATTAGAGGCCAAACCGAGCAAGAAAGTTGACTATAACCAACTCGGTCAAGCTATCGTTAAAAATGTTGGTGGCGTAAGCAACGTCGAAAATGTTATCCATTGTATTACTAGAGTCCGTTTCTATTTGAAAGACGAAAGTAAAGCTAATGATGACGTGATCAAGAATCTGCAGGGAGTTCTCGATGTTGCTAAAGCTGGTGGTCAATATCAAGTTGTCATTGGACCAGCGGTAGAAGATGTTTATGATGCAGTAGTAAAGGCTTTAGGACCAGGCTTTGGAGGTTCTTCAGAAGTGAAGACTCAAAAGGCTGTGGCCCCAAAAGGTCTTTGGCCAAAAGCGAAATTCTATTTCAGTGCTTTAATTGGTGTTATCACTGCCAGCATGATGCCGGTAATTGGTTTGTTGGCAGCTTCCGGTATTTTGAAAGGTTTACTAGCTTTAATAGTTTCTGCCAAATGGATTTCCACAACTAGTTCGACTTACATGATTATTAACGCGATGGGTGATTCAGTCTTTTATTTCTTACCAATTTTAGTCGGCTTTACAGCTGCGAAAAGATTAGGTGCTAATCAGATCATCATGGGTGTGATTGGTGGGGTACTAGCTTATCCAACCTTAGTTTCAGTTGCTACTAAGACTTCTAGTACTGCGATGAATATCAACGGTGATTTCTTCGGCATTCCGATTCATATTGCAAATTACACGTATTCAATTTTTCCAATGATTGCCGCTGCTTGGCTAGCATCAAAAATTGAACCTTGGTTAAAGAAACATATTGTGACATCATTGAGAATGATTCTCAGTCCTTTATTGGAAGTATTTATTGTCAGTGCCATTATTATTGTGGTAGTTGGACCAATCATTACGTTATTGAGTTCTTACTTAGCTAATGGAATTGTCGCTCTATTGAAATTCAGTCCGGCAATTTCTGGTTTGATTATCGGTGGATTGTATCAATGCTTAGTAATCTTTGGACTTCACTGGGCAGTTATTCCAGTCGTAGCCAGTCAAATTGCAACTACTGGACATTCAGCTTTGAACGCTATTGTTTCCGCAACTATGGTCGCTCAGGGTGCCGCTGCTTTAGCAGTTTTCTTCAAGACAAAGAAGAATATTGAAATGAAACAAATTGCCGGTGCTGCTGCACTTTCAGCCTTTGCGGGAGTCACAGAACCAGCAATGTACGGTATCAATTTGAAATACGGTCGTATTTTCTGGACTGCCAACATAGGTAGTGCAGTGGGTGGTCTGTTGACTGGACTCTTGCACGTTGACATGTGGGGCTTTGCCGGTTCATTGATCGGTTTTGCTTCATTTATCAATCCTCAAGGAATCGATTCAAGCTTTACTGGTTACTTAATAGCTTCTGTAGCAACGATTGTCGTTGCCTTCATCTGTACTTATCTCTTCGGATTTAAGGAAGATGATCTAAAGGCAAGTCACGCTGTAGAAAAAGTTAGATTAGGTAGTAGAGAACCCGTAGAAGCTAACTAAAACGGTTTTAATTTAAAAAAGAAGCTATCCTAATGATTTTTCTCATCAGGGTAGCTTCTTTTAGATTTTACATAGTTTATTGATAAAGAGAAATTTATAGAATATTTTTACAATTTTTGGAATTAGAATTATACTAATTTTATTAAAGATAATTAAGGAAGATAAATAATGAATGAAGTCAAAATAAGACAGGCTCGACCAGAGGATTTGGAAGATTTCTGGCAATTAGCCTTTAGTGATCCCAATGCCGCTTGGACAAAATTAAATGGACCATATTTTCACGATGATTTACCAAGTAAGGAAGAATTTCTGAATAAGTTAGCAGATAAGGTTTGGTTGAATAATCAAAATCATTTGCTAATTACTTATAATGAAAAAATTGTTGGTTCAGTCGGAGCAGGTTTTAAAGATGGTGATTTGGCTAAATGGCTTGATATGGGAATTACCATTTATGATCCAGAAATGTGGGATAAACATATTGGTGGACAAGCTCTAAAACTTTTTATTACCTATTTATTTAAAACGTATGATATTCCTCATTTAGGATTGACCACATGGTCAGGAAATCCCCGAATGATGCATCTTGCAACCAAAATAGGCTTGAAACAAGAGGCATGTATTCGAAAAGTTAGATTCTATGAAGGAAAATATTATGATTCTGTTCAGTATGGCATTTTGAGAGAAGAGTGGGGCAGATGATTTATGAAAATTTGAATGAAATGTTAAAATAAAAAATGAATTCACTGTGGATTTCTTGACAACAAACTGGATGAAAGTATAATGAATTTAAAGATGAGCGGTAGTATCTCTACGGAGACTATTGCGATTAATTCCTTCATTATTTTGTGTAATGGGGGAATTTTTTTGTCTAATTCAAAGGATTTTAAAAATCTAAACGATCAAATTTCAATACTTAGCAATAGAGGTTTGCGTATTAATGATTATGAAAAGTGTAAGCAGTATCTTTTAACGAATAATTATTACAACATTATTAATGGTTATAGTAAATTTTTTCAAAAAAATGATAATGATATATATATATAGATAATGTCACTTTCGATGAGGTATGTGATTTATACTTATTTGATAATGAAATCAAACAAACCATATTTAGAGCCATACTGAATGTAGAACATCATTTGAAATCAATCTTTGCGTATAGATTTGCTGAGGCGTATCCAAACAAATGTTATTCGTATTTGGATATAAATTGCTATTCTTCTGATAAAGCTTTAGATGTGGGTTACATTATTTCTAAACTATCGATGATCATCAATAAGCATAAAAGATATCCCAACAATGCAATTAATCATTATGTAAAGAAATATAATGATGTTCCTATTTGGGTGATTATTGACTTTTTAGATTTTGGCGAATTGGTGAGCTTAATAAATTGTGTTCCGCGTAGTTTACAGAATAAAATTGCTAAGGACTTGGTAAGTTTTATTAAAGATAATGTTCCAGACTTTAACAAGCAGTTCACTCCTGAAACAATGATTTCTCTGATAAAGAATATTAGAGAAACTAGAAATGTTTGTGCCCATAATAATCGTTTGCTTGATTTTCGATGTCGTTCGGATTCGATTTTTTTCCCTGCTATACATGGTTCAAGCGGAATCCACAAGGATGAAATGAGAAGGGAACTTTATTCAACATTTGTTAGTATGCAATGTTTTTTAAGCAAAACGGAATTTGCAATATTAAATAATACTTTGAGAAAAAAATTCCGACATTTAGCAAATAAGATAAAATCCATTGATATAAACAATATCCTGGATTCTTTAGGGTTTCCTCATGATTGGTATCAGAAAGAAAAAATTCTTCAGTTTTAGTGTTGAGGATGTTTTAAATATTTATGAAAAAGGTAAATCTATTATTCGTATATGAATTGGTGATCTTAGGCGTGATTTATTTTGCATTGATCACGTTTAATGTGATGATCAAAAACTTCAATGTCAAATTGATTCTAGGAGGTTTGATAATCTTATATCTAGGTTAATTGTGGTATTTTAAGCATAAAAAAATGGTTAAGGAGTAATCCTTAGCCATTTTTATTTATCTAAACGTGTGTCATTGATAGTTGCTCGAATTTCTTGGAAGACGTCAGTTGTTTGCAAGTCGTCAGTCATTGCAGTTAAAACAAATAAGGTATCGATTAATGAAATTTGTGCAATGATGGCATGAAGCGCTTCGTCTTGATAATTAGTTTCTTCTGAGATTGAAAGTAGGGTAACATCAACAATCTTTGTTAGTGAAGAATTACCATAACTAGTGATACCGATAGTCGCAATGTTTTTTTCTTTCAATTTTTGAGCAATTCGTAAGGCATCTTTGTTCTCACCACTATGGGAAATAATGACCGCACAACTGTTGGCTTTTAAAGTCGTTGCCATCATTAATTGCATATGATAATCGTTAGCAAACAATGGTGTTTTATCAGAACGCAAGAATTTATGATAACCATCTAAAGCCACAATCGCTGAAGCCCCTAAGCCGAAGAAAGCAATTGAAGTCTTTTGAGTGATGATTTCCAGGGCATTTTCTAATTGTTTTTGACTAATTGTATCTATCGTTGCATTTAGAGCTGATATATTAGAAGTGAAAATCTTTTTCGCCATATCCTTCAGATTATCGGAAGGATTGATTTCTTGAAAAAGATTATTAGCTTCTTTTTTTTCGTTGGTTGACGTTAATAAATTGATTTTTAATTCTTGGAAATTGTTAAAACCTAGTTTCTTTGCGAACCTTGAAATGGAAGAAATCGAGGAGTTAGTTTCCTTTGCCAAATCAGTAATTGTCAAGGCAGAACTAGTTTGGGGATGTTTTAAAAGATAATCTGCAATATCTTTAGATGTTCCATTTAAGTTGTCGTAATACGACTTGATCAACATATTAATATTCTTTTGCATAGGCTTTACCTCACAATAATAAAATAACACAATCTGAATTGTCTGAAAAGATTTTTCTAAAATAATATTGATTTTTAAAAATAATTTTCATATAATGTAGTCGATAAATGAAAACGCTTTTACAAAAAGGAGATTTTACACATGGATCTAGCAATGATTGGTTTAGGAAAAATGGGTATCAATTTAGTTGAGAACTTACTTAGAAATGAAAATCATGTGGTAGCTTTTGATTTGAACGATGATGCCGAAAAAGCGGCGGCTAAACTTGGCGCTAAGACGGTCGACAGTTTGGAAGAAGCAGTGATTGCTTTAAAGAAACCTCGGATTATTTGGGTAATGTTGCCTGCTGGTAAACCTACTAATGAAACAATTAATAAATTGAGTCAACTTTTGGATAGTGATGATATTGTGATCGATGGTGGAAATTCATTTTATGAAGATTCACTCAAACACAATCAAATCCTGACAGGAGAAGGAATTAAGTTCTTTGACTGTGGAACTTCCGGTGGCAAGAGCGGTGCTAATCATGATGGCAACTTCATGATCGGTGGAGATGACTACGAAACTTTCAAATATATCGAACCAATTTTTAAAGGTATTGCGATGAAAGATGGTTACCTATATACAGGAAAAGCTGGTAGCGGTCACTACTTGAAGATGGTTCACAACGGAATTGAATACGGAATGATGGAAGCAATTGCGGAAGGATTCGACGTTTTGGAACACAGCCAATTCAATTACGACAATGAAGCAGTTGCCAAAGTTTGGAGCAATGGTTCCGTAATTCGCGGTTGGCTGATGGAATTAGCTCAAGATGCCTTTTCAAAAGATAAGAATTTGGAACACATCAAAGGAGTCATGCATTCATCCGGTGAAGGTAAGTGGACCCTTGATGAAGCCTTGAAGTTGCAAGTTCCAACTCCAGTAATCGGCATGTCCTTGATGATGCGTTATCGTTCATTAGAGACTGATACTTTTACAGGAAAAGTAGTCTCCGCTTTGCGTAACGAATTCGGTGGTCACGCAGTCGATAAGAAGTAACGATATATCAAGATGTCTAAAAAAATTTGGTAAAATATGCAATAATGTTAATTGTCTAGAAAAAGTTTACAAGGAGTTTAATTATGGAATATATGATTGGCGTTGATATTGGAACAACTAGTACCAAGAGTGTCTTGTACGACATGAAAGGTAAAGTTATTGCATACGCTAATAGCGGTTATCAATTGTATCAAGATGTACCAGATATGGCTGAAGAAGATCCTGATGATATTTTTGATGCAGTGATTGAAGTTTTAGGTCAAGTTATTCGTAAAGGTAAAGTTAAAAAAGGTGAGTTAAAGGGTGTTTCCTTCTCATCCGCGATGCACAGTTTGATTTTGATGGATCAAGATGATCAACCATTGACTCGAGCTATCACTTGGGCTGACAATCGTGCCGCTAAGTATAGTGAAGAATTAAAAGAAAATGGTGTCGGTGCAGAAATCTACGCCAAAACCGGGACGCCAATTCATCCCATGGCTCCTTTATCAAAGATTCTTTGGATCAAGAATGAAAAACCTGAACTGTTCAAACAAACGAAAAAGTTCATTGATTTGAAATCTTACGTTTTCTTCCGTTTATTTGGCAGCTATAAGATGGAATATTCGATTGCTTCAGCAACAGGGATGTTCAATATCTTTAAATTAAAATGGGACAAACAAGCTTTAGATTTGTTGGGCATTACTGAAGCGCAATTGCCGGAATTAGTCGAACCAACTGATTACATTACGGGTTTGAATCCTAAATATGGTGAAATCTTAGGAATCTCAGAAGATATTCCATTTGTGTTCGGAGCTAGTGATGGAGTTCTTTCCAATTTAGGTGTTGATGCGATTGATCCTGGAGTGGTTGCTGTAACAATTGGAACTTCTGGAGCCGTTCGAGTAGTTGTCGACAAACCAGTAGTTGATCCGAATGGAAATCTGTTTTGTTATGCTTTGACGAAAGATAAATGGGTCGTTGGTGGACCAGTTAACAATGGTGGAATTGTCTTTCGTTGGGTCAAAGACCAGTTATTTGCTCCTGAAAAAATCACTGCGGAACAAATGCAAGTTTCAACGTATGACATTTTGACGCAAATTGCCGAAAAAATTCCGGCAGGTTCTGATGGCTTGCTCTTCCATCCATATCTTGGTGGAGAACGGGCACCTATCTGGGATGCTTATGCCAGAGGTTCATTCTTCGGATTAACTCGTAAGCATACTAGAGCTCATATGGTTCGAGCTGCTCTGGAAGGAATTGTCTATAACTTGTACATTGTGATGTTGATGATCGAAGGTGTTGCCGGCAAACCAAAGAGTATCCAAGCCACAGGAGGATTTGCCCGTTCAGCACTTTGGAGACAAATGTTAGCCGATATTTTTGAACAAGATGTGACGATTCCTGAGAGTTTTGAAAGTTCATGTCTAGGTGCAGCAGTTCTAGGAATGTATGCTCTAGGATATGTTGATGATCTTTCGGCAGTTAAAGGAATGGTCGGTGTAACTGATGTCCACAAACCTAATGAAGCAAACTTTGAGGTTTATCGTGAGCTACTACCAATCTGGATTCGACTATCAAAAGTTTTGGAACCAGAATATAAGAGTATTGCTGAATTCCAGAAAAAACACATGAAATAAAAAAAGAGTGCGCCAATGACGCACTTTCTTTATCAAGAATTTTGTAAGCGGTAACAAAGAGGAGGAAACTACCATGGCTTTCTTAGTATTAATTTTGGGAGTAGCTTTATTGCTATTTCTAATTATCAAATTAAAATTAAATACCTTTCTTTCATTAATTATCACTTCTATAGTAGTAGGAATTGGTTTAGGAATTCCGATGACTAAAATTGCTACGAGTATCCAAGACGGAATCGGGGGTCAATTAGGAGAATTGTCGATTGTCTTTGGTTTCGGTGCCATGTTAGGACGGTTAGTTGCTGATGCTGGTGGTGCTTATCGAATTTCACATACTTTGATCGAGAAATTCGGTAAAAAGAGATTACAACTAGCAATTGTTTTAGCATCGTTTATTATTGGGATTGCTTTGTTCTTTGAAGTCGGAATGGTCTTATTGATTCCAATAGTTTTTGCCATTGCCGTAGAAGCAGGAGTTTCAATTCTTTATTTGGGAATTCCTATGGCAGCTGCACTGTCGGTTACTCACGGATTTTTACCACCCCATCCAGCGCCAACTGCTATCAGTGCAGTTTTGAATGCTAATGCCGGACACGTTTTGTTATACGGAATCATCGTAGCTATTCCAGCGGTAATTGTAGCTGGACCTATTTATACTAAAATCGCACAAAAATTAGTTCCAGGAGCTTTTAATCGTAAAGGTAATTTAACGGCTCTAGGTCCACAAAAAGAATTTAAGTTAGCTGATACACCAGGATTTGGAATCAGTGTCTTAACTTCACTATTTCCAGTGATCTTAATGGCCATCACAACAATTTATCAATTAGTTTTTAATGGTGGCAAAGTTCCCAAAAATTCAACTTTACTAGATTCGATTATTGCCTTCATCGGAACACCTGCCATTACAATGACTATTTCATTGTTAGTTTCGATGTATACCATGGGCTGGGCTAGACGTTTTAAAACACCAGAAATTATGAAAAGTCTTGAAGAAGCTGTTAAATCAATTGCAATGTTGCTATTAGTAATTGGTGGTGGCGGTGCCTTCAAACAAGTTCTAATCGACGGTGGAGTAGGGGATGCCGTAATGAAGCTGTTCACGGGAGTCAATGTTTCTCCATTATTATTAGGCTGGTTAATTGCCGTTGTTCTAAGAGTTGCTCTAGGTTCAGCGACTGTAGCTTCACTAACAGCAGCCGGTCTAGTATTACCATTGATGACTTCTGCTGGAGTAAATCCAGCTTTGATGGTTTTGGCAATTGGTGCAGGTTCACTAGCTGCTTCACACGTCAATGATGCTGGCTTTTGGATGTTTAAAGAGTACTTTGATTTAACGGTTAAGGAAACATTAATGACTTGGACAGTGCTCGAAACCTTAATTTCCGTGGTTGGAATCATCTGTGTAATGATTTTAAGCGTCTTTATTTAATGATTTTTGTAAGAATAATCTCATATTTTCAGAATAAGTTTTAATTATTTTCAAATTAATAAAATCTAGAATAGCCTTATACCAACGATAGATAGAACATTTGTTTCAGAAGTATTACTAAAATTACATAAAAGTCCACTTTTGTAACTTGACAGACGTTGTCGTGTAATAAATACCTGTTAATATGGCTACATTAGCAAATGAGGGCTAAATAAAAATATTAAGGATGTAATTAATTCATGAAAAAAGTTTTATCTATCGCTTTAGTAAGTGCTACAGCACTAGCAGCTATCACAGCAACATCAAAGACAGCTCAAGCTGCAGTCTCACTCGACAGTAACCATGTTCAAGTTGAAGCAGGAGATACATATAAGAGTATTGCTGCTAACAACGGTGTAACAATCGCTGAACTAGAACAAGCAAACGGCCGCGAAATTGGTGGATTTGACTTGATCTTCCCTGGTGATGTTGTAACAATCCCTGGTGTAACTAATACACAAGCAACACAACAAACACAAACAGATACACAAGTTCAAGAAACAAGCTACCAAGCACCAGCACAAGAAACTACAACTCAAGAAACAACACAAACTCAAAGTGCTAGCCAAGCACAAACAACAACTTCAACAACTGGTACATCACAAGGTTCATTCAAGATTTCTTTCTATGATCCAGCCGTACTAGGTTCAAACATGGGTTACGGCGGTGTTGCTGCTAACCTTTCAGTATTCCCTAAGGGTACAACACTTAAGATCACACTTTCTGACGGTACAGTCTTGATCAGAACAGTTAATGATACAGGTACATTTGCATACAGTAACCCTAGACAACTAGACGTTGCTATGCCAAATAACCAAATCCCTTCATACGGTGTTACAACAGCATCTGTTGAAGTACTTTAATTGAAACAGAGAGTTGCTCTTGTGTAACTCGTTTCAGTTAGAGAGTGGAACAAGGGCGTTCAGCTCTCGAGTATTAAGTTAAATAGGCCCAGGTAATCAAAATGATTACCTGGGCCTATTTTTTTATGACATGAAAGTTCCAATAAAGTAGGTGACGACCATCGTTCCCAAGCCGACCAGAAGATTTCGAAGAATCCCTTTGATCACATTTGAGTTTCCTAAACGACTGCTGACATAACCTGTGAACGTTAAAGCAATAATTACTGAAAACATTGTTCCAGAAACTTTATATGGATAAGGGATAAAAGTAATGGCAATCAGTGGTAGAAGTGAACCGAGAATGAATGAAAAGAATGATGAAAAGGCGGCGTGCCAAGGACTTAAATAGTTTTTAAGTTCAAGATTAAATTTGGCCTTCAAAGTGGAAGTTAAGGAATCAGTTTCCATCAGTTCTGAAGCTACCTCGCTCGATAAGTCGTAGCTTAAACCTTTACTAACGTAATAATTGATCAATTCGTTTTTTTCGCGATTAGGATTAGCTGAAATCATTTGTTCTTGTAATTTAGCTAAGTTCTTTTGTGTATCTCGTTGAGTACTGACAGAGACATATTCGCCACCACCCATAGACAAAGCACCTGCTAACATTCCGGCAAAACCAGCGATAAATAATGTCATTTGGCTCTGTTGAGCACCTGCTACACCGGTTACGATTCCAGCAACAGAGATGATTCCATCGTTGGCTCCTAGAACACCAGCACGAATTACATTTAATCTTTCTGATAAGTGAAGTTTTTCAATTTTACTTGGTACGAGTGAATTCTTTAAATAGTTATTCATGTTTTTCTCCTTTGCTTTTGAGTATCAGAAGTTACGCAACCAATGTAAACGCTGCCTTAAATATACTATATAGATTTCGGAAAATAAAGATGAATAATTTTTTAGACTTCTCTTGTATCATTTCTAAACTTAAAAATGAACCCTGATATTTTTTTAGAAAATGCCGAGTTTATAAGAGTAAACGTTGCTTAATTGAAATGTTTTTATTCTTTAAAAAATCCATTTTTTTCTATTAAATAAAAATTATTCTTGATTGATCAGAAAATTATTACTATCTATTAAAGGAATATAAAATTTCAAAATTATTACTAAGGTTTATAAGGTAAACCTTAGGGTAGGAGGCGATTTTATTGATGAAAGTGCTGATATACGGGCATATGAAAAATAAATATAAAAAAAATTAAGGAATAATGACAAAGATAATATTCATTGTGAAAAAATGTACATGAAATAAAGTCTATATTTGTAGTCATATTTTACTCTTACAATTCCTAAAAAAATTAGAAATCCTTATCTGTCAACAAATAAGCTCATTCCGAAAGCTTTTTTTGATCTTTTTTTCCAAACTAGGTTGACTCGTACCATAGGGTCAATAAATATACTGAAATCACAATAAAATGTAAACGCTTTACAAGGAGGAAATTATTATGAAATACGATGCATTAGGAATGATCGAAACTAAAGGTCTTGTAGGTTCTATAGAAGCAGCCGATGCCATGGTTAAGGCAGCCAACGTTTCATTGATTGGTAAAGAATTTGTCGGTGGCGGTTTAGTTACAGTTATGGTTCGTGGTGATGTCGGAGCAGTTAAAGCAGCTACAGATGCCGGTGCCGCTGCAGCTCAAAGAATTGGTGAACTACTATCCGTTCACGTTATTCCTCGTCCACATGCAGAGGTTGAAGGTATTTTGCCAACCCCAAATACTAAATAGGGAGTAATTGAAGATGGAAATCGAAAAGGGAGTTATGAAGAGACAGCTTTCCTTAGCTGATAATAAGAAGAATGCTTTGACGAAGAAGTTCAAAACGACAGGTTTAATCAATGGTGTGATTTCTGGTTTGACCTACGGTATCTATTCAACTTTAGTCATGGTTGCTAGCGGATATGATCCGTTGGTAAGTGCAGCAGGATTCTTAGCCGCACCGTTCGTTTGTTCAGGCTTAAACGATTTTATCGCCGGAATTTGGTTATTATTCTACAACGCTAAGAAAGGTCGTTTAAAGGAATTAGGTAGAACACTTAAAACTAAACCTGGTCAAATGTTAGTTATTGGATTCCTTCTAGGGGGCCCAATCGCTAACGGAGCATACTTAGTTGGTTTAGCAATGGCTGGTGCCTATGCAATTCCAATTTCAGCAACATGTAGTTTGTTTGGAGCATTGTTCGCTTGGATGTTCTTGAAACAAAAGCCTACTAAGCGAGTAGTTTTAGGAATGGTCCTTTGCGTAATGGGAGCAATCATTATTAATTTTGTTAAACCTGAAGGTGCACCAAACTTTACTCTTGGAATTATTTGTGCATTGATTGCTGCTATCTGCTGGGGACTTGAAGGAGTATTTTCAAGTTTCGGTGGAGCAATGATCGATACAGACGTTGCAGTTAACTTGAGAGAATTAATTTCTGGTTTAGTTGTTTTGATCCTTTTGGTTCCTGCAGTTGGAGCTCTTAAATTACTCGGTGGCACAATCGTCGCTGGAACACCATTACTATGGTTAGCAATTGCCGGTCTTAGTGCAGCGATTTCTTTCGTAACTTGGTATAAAGCCAATGCTACTGTAGGTTGTGCAATCGGTATGTCACTAAATGTTACTTATGCATTCTGGGGCGTTTTGTTCTGTGTTCTTTTCTTGGGACAAACATTAACTCCAACAATTGTAATCGGTTCAGTCGTTATCGTACTTGGAGCCATTATCGTAACAATGAATCCTTTAGATCTCTTTAGAAAAGGAGAGGTGGAATAATGTCTTTACCAAGCCGAATGGCAGTACTCAATTATATGAATGAACATGATTCAGTCAATGTAAAAAGCGTTATGGAAGCTTTGAAACCTTTTTACGGTAATGAGAAACAATTTAATGAAAATCTATATTTAGAACATTTTATGGCTCTCGAAGCAAATGGATTGGTTGAGTTAGCTAGTTATAATCTCGATGATAAAGAAAACTTGATCATGAATTATCGAATTAATGATGATGGCCGTGAAGCAGTAGAAAAATACGTCGATAAAAAATATCGGAACTAGAGCATGAGGTAAATTTTATGAGATATAGAGGCAATGAAGCTCTGGGACTCATTGAAACAGTCGGATTAGTCCCAGCATTAAAAGCTGCAGATGAAATGTTAAAGGCAGCTGAAGTCGAATTGATTTCATATGAGAATATTGGATCTACTTTAGTTACTGTCATTGTTAAAGGCGATGTTGCAGCAGTTAAATCATCAGTTGAAGCTGGAGCCAAAGCAGCATCAGAAATTGGTAAGCTTACCGCCCAAAATGTAATGCCACGTCCAATACCTAGTGTTGGTGATATCGTTTCGGTTCATGACGTTGATCAATAATTTTAGGAGTAAACAAAAATGGAGAATTACAAAGCAATAGGTTCGATTGAAACATTCGGATTAGTTTTTGTTTTAGAAGCGGCAGATGCGATGTGTAAAGCTGCGGATGTAGATGTCGTCGGATATGAAAATGTTGCTTCCGGATATATTTCTGTAATTGTTCAAGGTGATGTTTCAGCTTGTAAAAGTGCAGTGGCCGCGGGAGTTAAAGCTGTGGAAAATATGGGAGCAGAAGTTTACAGCTCAGTAGTTATCCCCAGTCCTCATCGCGACCTAAGTAAGATTATTGATCGATACGCCTTGAGTAAGCTATTGCCTGAATAACAAGGGAGCAATAATTATGCAATTAATAGACAATGATTTGAAGTCGTTACAAGAAGCGAGAATTGTTTCAGAAACTGCTCGAGATTCATTTGGATTGTTAACGGGATACGGTCAAGTTGAGTTGGACGGTATTTTGAAAAAAGTTGTCGATGGAGTTAGTCAGATCATCCCTGATTTGTTGAAACTTGAGAATTCAACAAAAACAATCGGGGTTTGTGAAGATAAACTTGAACTTTATAACAAATTTGTTCAATTATACAAAAATGATATTGATAATAAACCAGTCGTTGGACCATTACTATTTAATGAAAAGAAACAAATTGAAAAAATAGGAATCCCATTAGGTCCGGTGGCAGTATTGTTACCGATTGAAAATACCGTTTTATATAGTGCTTATGCGTTATATATGGCAATTAAATCAGGAAATTCCTTGATTATGGTACCTGATCCAAAGATGTCGGCAATTTCTGAAAAGATTTATCCTAAGATTCAACAAATTTGTTTGGAAGCTGGATTACCCCAAGGATTCTTGAGTTACATGAACAATGTAACTTTGAACGGAATTAAGGAATTAACGGCTAGTTCAAATGTAGCAGTTGTCATCAATGTGGGATGTCCAGATTACTATGACAAGATTGAAATTCCAAGTAAACCAGTCCTTTATGCTGAAACTGGTTCAACGCCAGTCTTCATTGAAAAGACAGCTAATATTGCGGAAGCTAGTTCTAAAATTATCAGAAGTCGTGCTTTTGATAATGGACTAACCCCAGCCTCGGAACAATTCGTCGTAGCAGAAAGTTCGATTGCTAATGATGCAAAAGAACAATTGATCCAAAAGGGTGCCTACTTCATGTCACCTGAAGAAGAAGCTAAGTTAAGAAAAACTTTATTCAGAGGACTTGAAGTTAATCAAGAATATATTGGTAAAGATGCAACCTGGATTGCTAATCGATCCGGTTTCACGATTCCAGACAAAGCCGTCGTTTTGGTTTCAGAACAACCTTATATTTTTGAAGAAAATCCTTTTACCGTGAAATTGAAATGTCCAGTGATGGCATTTTATCAAGAACCTGATTGGAAACGAGCTTGTCAAAAATGTATTCATCTTTTGAAAGAAAGACGTAGTGGACATACCTTAGTAATCCATTCGAATAATAATGAAGTAATTAAAGAATATGCGATCCAAAAACCAGTTGGTCGAATGATCGTGAACGATTCAGTTTACTTATCAAGTTTGGGAATCGGTTCTGATTTTCCTCTTTCAATGTTTTTAGGTGGTCAAACAACCGGACGAGGTTGTACAGCAGAAAATATTGTTGCCAAAGACCTAACTTATCAGCGAGCAATTTATTATTGCGGAGATAATTCAAATCACTCGACTAAAGATAAGACCATTGAAGAAGAAGTTTTAAAGAAATTAATAACAAAAATTTTAGAAAAATAATTCCGCGAGAAGTGAGGGAATGAAATGGATATTAAAGATTTTTCAGCCAAGTTATCTGAAGCAACTAAAGATCTAAGTGATGAAGAACGTCAAGCTTTGGTAAAAATGTTCGCCTCAGTTTCTAAAGATGTAGTTAAGGATGATGCTCCAAAAACTACTTTAGTAGAAGAAACTGAAACAGAAATTCCAGACGACATTACTCCAAGACTTAGAAAATTAAAGGATAACTACTTAAAACAAGTTCCATCAATCACAACTTATCGTGCACGTGCCATTACTAAGATTGCCAAAGAAAATCCTGGTATGCCAAAGATCATGTTGCGTGCTAAATGTTTCAAGTATTGTTGTGAAACAGCTCCTTTAGTAATTCAAGACAACGAATTAATCGTTGGTGCTCCAAACGGTGCTCCTAGAGCCGGTGCTTTCTCACCAGATATCGCTTGGAGATGGATGGAAGACGAAATCGATACCATCGGTACTCGTGCTCAAGATCCATTCTACATTTCTGATGAAGATAAGAAGATTATGCGTGAAGAACTTTTCCCATTCTGGAAAGGCAAGTCAGTTGATGAATATTGTGAAGATCAATACCGTGAAGCTGGAGTTTGGGAATTATCCGGTGAATCATTTGTTTCTGATTGTTCATATCACCAACTAAATGGTGGTGGAGATTCCAACCCTGGTTATGACGTTATTTTAATGAAAAAAGGTATGATCGATATTCAAAATGAGGCCAAAGCTCATCTTGAAAAATTGGATTATGAAAATCCTGATGATATCGACAAGATTTACTTCTACAAATCAGTTATTGATACAACTGACGGTGTAATGATTTATGCCAAGAGAATGTCTGAATATGCCAAAGAAATGGCTAATAAAGAAAGTGATCCAAAGAGAAAAGCAGAACTATTGAAGATTTCTGAAATCAATGCCAAGGTTCCTGCTCACAAACCAGATACATTCTGGGAAGCAATCCAAGCCGTTTGGACAATCGAATCACTTCTAGTAGTCGAAGAAAACCAAACTGGTATGTCAATCGGACGTGTTGACCAATACATGTATCCAATGTTCAAGAAGGATATTGAAGAAGGAAATATTTCCAAGTTCCAAGCCTTTGAACTTGCTGGTTGTATGTTAATCAAGATGTCAGAAATGATGTGGATCACTAGTGAAGGTGGTTCTAAGTTCTTCGCGGGATACCAACCATTCGTTAACATGTGTGTCGGTGGTGTTACTCGTCAGGGACTCGATGCTACTAACGACTTAACTTACTTACTAATGGATGCTGTTAGACATGTTAAAGTTTACCAACCATCACTTGCATGTAGAATTCACAGTAAATCACCACGTGAATACCTCAAGAAGATTGTTGATGTTGTTAGAGCCGGAATGGGATTCCCAGCTTGTCACTTTGATGATACTCATATCAAGATGATGCTTGCTAAAGGTGTTTCCATTGAAGATGCTCGTGACTATTGTTTGATGGGATGTGTTGAACCTCAAAAATCAGGTCGACTATATCAATGGACTTCAACAGCTTATACACAATGGCCAATCTGTATTGAATTAGTACTAAATCATGGTGTTGATCTCTGGTATGGCAAGAAAGTTTGTCCGGATATGGGTGACTTGTCACAATTTAAGACTTATGAAGAATTTGATAAAGCCGTTAAGGGAGAAATTCAATACATTACAAAATGGACTGATGTTGCGACAGTTATTTCTCAAAGAGTTCACAGAAGTTTAGCTCCAAAACCATTGATGTCAATCATGTACGAAGGTTGTATGGAACATGGTAAAGACGTTTCAAGTGGTGGAGCAATGTACAACTTTGGACCTGGTGTTGTTTGGTCAGGACTTGCTACTTATACCGATTCAATGGCTGCCATTAAGAAATTAGTCTTTGATGATAAGAAATATACTTTGGAAGAATTAAATCAAATTCTTGTTGATGACTTCAAAGGCCATGATCAAGCTCGTAAAGATTGCTTATCAGCTCCTAAATATGGTAACGATGATGATTACGCTGACTTAATTGCTGCTGACATCATTGCTTATACCGAAGAAGAACACAGAAAGTACAAGACACTTTACTCAACATTGAGCCATGGTACATTGTCAATTTCAAATAACACTCCATTTGGACAAATGACAGGTGCTTCAGCCAATGGTAGAAAAGCTTGGTCACCATTATCAGATGGTATCAGTCCAACTCAAGGTGCTGATTATAAAGGACCTACAGCTATTATCAAATCTGTCTCCAAGATGGCCAATGATTCAATGAATATTGGTATGGTTCACAACTTCAAGATTATGTCTAGCTTACTAGATACTCAAGAAGGTGAAGAAAGTCTCATCATGTTACTTAGAACAGCTTGTGCTTTAGGTAATGGACAAATGCAATTCAACTACTTAGATAACAAGACTCTATTGGATGCCCAAAAGCATCCTGAACAATATCGTGATTTGATCGTCCGTGTTGCCGGATACAGTGCCTTCTTCGTTGAGTTATGTAAGGATGTTCAAGACGAAATCATTAGTCGTACAGTATTGACTCACTTTTAATTAACAAATCAGGAGATGGATATGATGGCTACAGATATTGATAATGGAATCGAACGTCAGGCAATGATCTTCAACGTTCAGAAATATAGTTTGTATGATGGGCCTGGTATAAGAACCATTGTATTCATGAAAGGTTGCCCATTAAGATGCAGATGGTGTGCTAATCCTGAAGGTATGCATAGAAAATTTGAAGTTATGTTCAAGGAAAGTTTATGTAGTGACTGTATGGCTTGCGTGGAAGTTTGTCCAAGAGGAATTCACTACATTGACGAAAATGGTAATCACCGAGTTAGAAGAGATAGATCTTGTATTGGTTGTCACAAGTGTGAAGAAGTATGTCCTATGAATGCGCTTCATATCACTGGTGCCATCAAGACAATCCCCGAATTAATGAAAGTTATTCATGAAGATGATGCTTTTTATCAACAATCCGGTGGTGGCATAACTTTAAGTGGTGGTGAATGTACTTCACAACCTGATGCTGCTTTAGCTCTATTGAAAGCATGCAAGGCAGATGGAATCAATACTGCAATCGAGACTTGTGGCCATAGCCGAATGGATCGATTAATGGAAATGGCAGATTATATTGATTTATTCTTATTTGATCTAAAACACATGGATCCAGTTAGACATAATGAATTGACCGGAATTAGTAATGAAAGAATTCTAGCTAATTTGAAAGAACTCTTCGAACGTGGATATCAAGTGAAAATCAGAATGCCAATGCTTAAAGAAGTTAATGATAGTAAAGAAGAAATTCAAAAAATTATTGATTTTCTAATGCCATATCGTGATTATCCTAATTTCCATGGAATTGACTTACTACCTTATCACAAGTTAGGGGTTAATAAATATGGACAACTAGGAATCGATTATCCAGTTAAAGGTGATCCTAGTTTATCAAATGAAGACTTGGACCGCATTGAGGGATGGATTAAAGCATACGATTTCCCAGTTAAGGTTATTAGACATTAAAAATTTTAGTGAAGGGAGGGAATTATATGAGTAAATTCAGTATTAAAACAAAAATTTATAGTGGTGATAATTCAATCAGTGAATTGAAAAATATGACAATAAAAAATGCCTTGATCGTCTGTGATCCATTTATGGAAAAATCAGGCAAAGTAAAAGACATTACTGATATCTTGGATGAATTAAAAGTCAATTATGATATCTTTTCCGGAGTTGTTCCTGATCCAAGTATTGAAGTTGTTTCAAGTGGTTTGATCAAAGGAATTTCGGTTCAACCGGATACTATTATTGCTCTAGGTGGCGGTTCAGCCATGGATACGGCAAAAGTTATCAGACAGTTACTTGATAATTTCCAAGCCAAGTTGATTTGTATTCCAAGTACTAGTGGTACTGGTAGTGAAGTTACCTCCTTTGCAGTTATCTCGGACCCATCAGTTAATGGTAAATATGCCTTAGTTGATGACAAGATGATTCCTGATATAGCGATTCTGGACCCTAATCTTACTAAGAGTGTTCCACCAGCAATTACCGCAGATACGGGGATGGATGTAATCACCCATGATTTGGAAGCTTATGTTTCGTGCGACCATACTAATTTTTCCGATGCGTTTGCTGAGAAGTCGATTCGCATCGTTTGGAAAGATTTGCCAGTTGTCGTTAAAAATGGTGACAATATGGAAGCTCGCAAGATGGTACATGACGCATCTTGCATGGCCGGAATGGCTTTCAGTGAAGCATCGCTTGGAATTTGTCATAGTTTAGCTCATGCGCTAGGCGGTAGATTTCATAAAGCTCACGGTCGATTGAATGCAATGCTTTTGCCATATGTTATTCAATACAATTCAGAATTAGATGCAAATCAAGAAACAGAAACTTTACACCGCTATGCTCAAATTGCAAGGTTGCTAAACATTTCGTCATATTCAGACAAATCAACAGTTAACTTGTTGATTGGAGGAATCAAACGTTTAACTAGTCAGTTATCGATTCCAAAGACCATCGATGAATTAGGCGTTGATGTTGAAGAATATAAGAAAGCAGTTCCTGAAATGGCTAAGGCAGCATTAAAGGATAGATGTACTAAGACCAATCCAGTTGTACCAACACAAAAGGATTTGGAAGACATTTATCTAAAGCTAGTCAAGGGAAGCTAGAGAAATGTTTATTACTGAAAGAGAATTACAAGGACTTTATCACCAAGCAGCCTTTCACGAGTATAAAGTTGCCAAAGGAGATCGACTAACTCCGGAAGCAAAAAGTTTTTTAACAGGTAAGGGAATAAAACTAGTAGAAGTTGAGCAAGCGAATCCTGCTAGTAGCCAGCAAAGTGTCACGAATGATAAAACGACGCTGGAACTTTTAAGATTAGACTTACAGTCAGCCGTAGCACAAGCCTACGAAATTGATTTGCGATTAGGCGACAGTGTTTTTGAAACCTATGAGTTACTTGATCAAGAAATGCCACCAAATTTACACATTTATTCATGCGATGCCAAAGAAGTACTTAGTAAAACTATAACAAAAGAAATGTTTAGAAACCCTAAGTATAAAGTGATTATTCTACTGAAGAAATGTTTATCCAGATTGTGTGGAATCCAAATCGATTCAAAAGATCGATTGAATTTAGTCAAAGTAGAGTTAGTTAATCAAATTAATAAATTAATGGAGGAATGATTATGGAACAGAATCTACAAACATGTAATGAATTGGTTGCAAAATTTGAATCCGTCATCACAAATCCAATAATCAAAGAACACGAAACTTATTATACTGGGGTCGATTTAGGAACTGCCTGTGTAGTTTTAGTAGTCATGAACGAGAAATATGAACCAGTCGCTGGGGCATATGAATATTCAGACGTCGTTAAAGATGGAATGATCGTTGACTACTTTGGTGCTATTACCTTAGTTAAAAAATTGAAAGCTAAATTAGAAGAACAGCTGGGAACGCAACTTCTTTACGCAGCTTCTGCGATTCCACCTGATACTGAGTCGTTAGACGGTGGGGCAATTAAGAATGTTATCCAGAGTGCTGAATTTGAAATCACTTCGATTCTTGATGAGCCGACAGCTGCTAATAATGTATTGAAGATTAAAAATGGTGCCATCGTCGATATTGGCGGTGGAACAACCGGAATTTCAATCATTAATAATGGCAAAGTGGTCAAGGTTTCTGATGAAGCCACAGGTGGAACTCATTTAACGTTAACTGTTGCTGGAGCGATGCATAAATCTTTTGATGAAGCTGAATTGTTTAAGCGAAATAAAGCCCATCATCAAGAATTATTGCCAATTCTGAAACCGGTGATCGAAAAGATTTCCACAATCATCACCGATCAAGTTGCTGGATATGACGTGAATGATTTGTATCTGGTTGGTGGAACAGCATGTTTAGCTGGAATTGAAAAGATAATCGAAAAGAGAACTGGAATAACAACGCATAAACCAATTAATCCGATGTTTGTTACTCCTCTAGGAATCGCAAAAAGTTGTACCGATATTATCACAGTTTAGGAGATGAGTAATGTGGATTGTAGAATTATCAAATCGCCTAGCGAAGGAACCATGGCCATTTTAAATCGTCGTAAAGGCTCCGGAATTAGGGATAAGATTGAAAATGTTGACGCCGTTGGTTTAGTCCAGGGTCGATTGATTGAAATGGTTGTCGCATCCGATATTGCTGAAAAAGCTGTTGGTGTCACCGTTGAGGATATTAGAGGTAGTTGCCCACAAAATATGATCATGCTAGCGGTTTTTGGTGATACTGCATCCGTTACTTCAGCCATCGAAGAAATTAAGAAACAGTGGGACAATCCAGAATGGTAACAGCTAAATTAATTGATAATGTTTGGGCAACTAGAAAAGCTGATAGTCTCAACGGTTTAAAGTTGATGTTAGCTAAGGTAATCGGTGGCACTCGTGCCGGTGAACAAATTGTTGTATGTGACGTGATTGGAGCCGGAATTGGTGATCGAGTAATTGTTGCTAGCGGTTCAGCAGCCAGAAGAATGCTAGGCGATAACGATATACCAATAGATGCAGCCGTAATTGGAATTATTGATGAAAATTGTACGACGGTCTAGGGGGTATAGAGATGAAAAAAGTACTTTGTGCGAGCGAAATTGAAAGCGCATACACAAATAACGAAAATAATATTGAAATTGATTCCGAAACAATTATTACCCCCTTAGCCCAGGATTTAATTGATGAATACGAATTAAATGTTGAAGTCAAACCAGTACAGTCAAAAAACTTAAATCCCAACAGTATTTCCAAAGAATTGATTCTCTCAATTTTAAAGAAAATACTGAATGATAATTTTCTGACGAAACTTGATTCTAATGGTTTAAAGGTAATCGACGGTGACAGTCTGGTATTTCAAGATATTCCCAATTGTTTAAATAACGGAACTGGAAAGTATTGCAATTTCCATTTGGGTGATAGGGATCAAACAAAATTCGGTCTAGTAAAGTTGGCCAATACTGAGTTTACTAATATTGCTAAAGCAAATGCTTACTTGTATATCTCTTCAGGTTGTTTCGATATTTCAATTGGCCAAGATTCCTGTGTAGCAAAACAAGGCGACATCATCTTTATTCCTAAAGAAGTTCATGTCACGATCAAAGTATTAAAAGAAGTCAAATTTGTTTATTCGATCAACGAATAAATTTGTAATTGGAGGTAGTTATGCAAGCTTTGGGCCTAATAGAAACAAACGGATTAATAGCTGCCATTGAATCTAGCGATGTCATGTTAAAAACATCCGAAGTCAGTTTGATAAACCGAGAATTCGTCGGCGGTGGACTGGTAACCATCTCAGTATGTGGGGATGTTGGAGCGGTTAAGACGGCCGTGGATGCTGGAGCTAGTGCAGTCGATCAGTTAGGTGAAAATCTACTTGTTTCTAAACACGTAATTGCACGACCAGATTCAGAAATCGATAAAATTGTTAAAAATAAAAAAGATACAGACACTTCCGTAGAAAGTTCACAAGAAGTTAATGATAAACAAGTTGATAATTCTGAAAAAACAAATTCAAAATTAGCTGAGCTTGAATCAAAACGAATTAACGAATTGAGAACAATGCTCAAGAATAAATCAGCCAAGATTTCCGATGCTGACATTCAAAAGATGAGCAAAAAGCAAATTATCACAGAAATTCTAAACGCTGATAAGGAAGGTTAGTAATCGTATAGGAGTACAAAAATGGAGAATTTTGATAAAGACTTAACATCTATTCAAGAAGCCAGAAACCTTGCCAAGAAAGGTCATCAAGCCTCACTAGAACTTGCCACATTTAGCCAAGAAAAAATTGATGCAATTTTGAAAGCAATGAGTGTTGCTGGAGAAGAACATGCTGTCGAATTAGCCAAGTTGGCAGTGGAAGATACTGGTTTTGGTAATGTTCCCGACAAAACTTATAAGAATCATGCAGCTTCAACTTTGCTGTATGAACAGATCAAAGATGAAAAAACAGTTGGAATTATTAAAAAGGATCCTGAGTTAAAGACGATGGATGTTGCCCAACCAATTGGATTAGTTATGGGAATTGTTCCTTCAACCAACCCAACTTCAACCGTTATTTTCAAATCTATGATTGCTTTGAAGAGTAGAAATGCGATTGTATTTGCACCACATCCGGCTGCTGCCAAATGTACCTTTAGAGCCGCAGAAATTATGAATGACGCAGCTAAAGCTGCTGGTGCACCGGACAATGTTGTTACTTGTGTTTCTACAACAACCATGGGATCGACAAATGAATTGATGCATTCAAAAGAAGTTGGCTTGATTATTGCTACTGGTGGTCCAGGAATGGTAAAGGCAGCTTACAGTTCAGGGAAACCTGCAATTGGAGTTGGAGCTGGTAATTCTCCATCGTATATTGAACGTAGTGCCGATGTTAAAGATGCTGTTGCAAAAATTATTGCAAGTAAATCATTTGATTATGGAACAATTTGTGCTTCAGAACAATCAATTATTTGTGAGAGTTGTAATGAAGCCGAAGTTGTTAGTGAATTAGAAAAACAAGGTGGATACTTCATGAGTGAAGCTGAAACTGAAGCAGTCTGCAAGTTGTTGTTCAAAAATGGTGGACATGCTATGGATGCCAAATTCGTAGGTAGATCACCACAAGTTATTTCACAAGCAGCTGGATTTACTGTTCCCGATTCAATTAAGATTTTAATTGGTCGCCAAAAAGGTGTTGGTGAAGGTAATCCATTATCATATGAAAAATTAACATCTGTCTTAGCATTTTATGTAGTTGAAGATTGGCAAGAAGCTTGTCAATTGAGTATCGACCTATTACAAAACGGAATTGGTCATACGATGAATCTACACACTAACCGTGAAGATATTGTACTCAAATTTGCTGCTAAACCTGCTTCAAGAATTCTTGTAAACACTGGTGGTAGTCAAGGTGGTACTGGTATTAGTACAGGCTTGCCAATTTCATTTACATTGGGATGTGGAACACTTGGTGGAAGCTCTGTTTCTGAAAATGTTAGTCCAAAACATTTGTTGAATATTAAGAAAGTTGCATACGGTTTGAAGGATGTAACAACTTTGGTTCAAGATGATAAATCATTCAATCATCCAGAGTTAAAGAGCCAAGTTAAACAATGTTTAAACGACCACAAATGTGATCACACGGTTGAAAAAGCAACAAAGAATATGTCAGATAAAGATTTGGAACTATTAACCGAATTAGTCAGAAAAACTTTATCTGAGATGAAAGCGTAGGTGTTTACATGGAAGACTATGAAAAGCTTTTAGAAAAATTAGTGATTAATTTAACTTCAGAAAATCAGACAAGTGTTTCCGAGTTAAAAAATGACAATCATGATTTAAGCATTCCAGTCGGAGTTTCCAATCGACACATTCATTTGTGCCAAAATGATTTGGAAAAACTCTTTGGACATGGATATGAATTAAATCCCTTGAAAGATCTATCTCAACCAGGACAATATGCAAGTAAGGAAACCGTAATACTTTGTGGTCCTAAGGGTTCAATTAGTAAGGTAAGAATTCTTGGCCCAGTTAGAAGTAGAACTCAAGTTGAAGTTTTGAGAGGCGATACTTATAAGCTTGGTATCAAAGCCCCATTGAGACTTTCTGGAGATTTGGATAATTCTGGAAAAGTTACGGTCATTGGTCCAAATGGCTCAATTGAATTGAATGAAGGAGCCATCGTTGCTCAACGTCACATTCACATGTTACCAAGTGATGCACAAAGATTTGGTGTTAAAGATGGCGATATCGTGACGATTGTTGTCGAAGGTGATCGTGGTGGTGAATTGAACAATGTCGCTATCAGAGCCAAGAATAATTCTGGTTTAGAGTGTCACATTGATACTGAAGAAGCCAATGCTTTAGGAATGAATTCAAAGAGTAGAATTCGGATTAAAAAATAATAAAAATAATAATTTAATTTGGAGGAATTTATAATGAAATCTGACGCATTAGGAATGATCGAAACAAAAGGTTTAGTAGCTTCAATTGAAGCAGCCGATGCAATGGTAAAGGCAGCTAATGTTACATTGGTAGGTAAGGAACGTGTAGGTGGCGGTATCGTCACAGTCATGGTTCGTGGTGATGTTGGAGCTGTTAAAGCAGCTACAGATGCCGGTGCAGCCGCAGCCCAAAGAATTGGTGAATTACTATCAGTTCACGTTATTCCTCGTCCACATGCAGAAGTTGAAAACATTTTGCCAAAGGCAGCTGAATAAAGATAATTTTCGAATATGAATAAAATACCCCAAGGCAATCGAATTGATTACCTTGGGGTATTTCTATTTTTTATTTGCTGGAATCAGAAGTTCAGTTACGAACATGTTAATATCAGTTGTCGTCCAATAGTCGACAACGAAACGTTCATAAACTTTTGGACCACAAGAGTAACCATTTTCCTTAGCCCAATATTCCATATCCACGTAGCGTTTGTACATATTAGTGTGATCACCAATATAGTAAGAAGAAATAAAAGTGCTACCACCGATATTATCTAAAGGTAAGTCACTAGAATTATTTCGAACTGGTTGTTGCATAATTGTCGTCCGATTGGTTAACTCTAGTGAGCGCTTTTGACAGTCATCAAAGGCTAGAATGACCGGCCCAGTAATTTCGGCATTGTGTTCTTCCAAGTACCTGATCCAAGGAACGTTGATAATCGAATCCTTGTAATCGTATTTGAATTCTTGGTTTAAATAAAAATATTGATTTGGTTGAATATATTTAATATTGATTGATTCAAAACCACTTTCCTTGACGTTATTCCCCTCATGAATAAGTTCAAGCCAGTCAACTAAGGCCTAGTGTGAGTTTTGAATGTGTTTTTCTTCTTCTTCCAAGAAAGAAATTTGATTTAAAAAGTTTCTCTCATGGAAAAGACAACTGTTATTTTTTCCAACTCCTGTCATTTCCTGTAATTTGAAGCCCATCTGTTTGTAATACTTTAAGATCGGCATCAGTTGAATCGTTGATTCGCTATAGTATCTATAACCGTTGGTAGGGCAAATATAATCTGGTTTTAGGATCCCCAATTCCTCATAAAATAATAAAGTTTTTCGTGAAACCTTACATAATTTTGCCGTTTCACCTATGGTATGCAAATTATCTAAATTAAGCATTATCTTCCTCCGTAGTGTAACGATCAGCCTCAATATTCATTATATAACAATTTTTGTGGAAATGTTTACACACATTGTGATTTTTTAGCATTGTAGAGAGTAATTTTTACTTTTTTCTTTCTTGTAAATGATTTTTCTAAATTTTTGTCAAATTTGTGTATCCGTTTTCCCTAAAGTGTTCTTTCTTACTCCCGCTTGTTGTAAAATACTAGGTAAAGGATGATTATTTAATTGATTAAAAATGAGGGGGAAAATAAGTAAAAATTTTTTCTGTAGGTTAAAAATTGAGAAAACAATCACAATGTTCAATAACGATGCGTGTTCTTTAACCAATCGACAGAGAAGATACAAACTAACTTTTGATAAAATTTATAACTCTATAAATGGATTTTGAATTAATCACTACTGAAAGCAGGAAATTAAAAATGGCAGAATTAGAAATTAAAGATCTTCACGTTGAAGTTGTTGATGAAGAAACTAAAACTAGTAAAAAGATTTTAAAAGGTGTGAATTTGTCAATGAAGACGGGGGAGATCCATGCAATCATGGGTCCTAATGGAACTGGTAAATCTACCTTGTCGCAAACGATCATGGGTCAAAAAAATTATCACGTCACTGGTGGAGATATTTTACTAAATGGTGAAAGTATTTTGGATATGCCAGTTGATCAAAGAGCTCGTAAAGGCTTATTTTTAGCGATGCAATATCCTGCTGAAATTCAGGGTGTCACCAACGCTGAATTTTTAAGAGCAGCCATTAATTCTCGAAGAGCTGAAGATGACAAGATTTCGGTGATGGATTTCTTAAAAGAACTCGATAAGAATTTGGAATTACTTGATATGAGTGAAGAGATGACAGAACGTTACTTGAATGAAGGTTTCTCTGGTGGGGAAAAGAAACGAAATGAAATCTTGCAATTGTTGATGATCAAACCAAGCTTTGCTTTGTTAGATGAAATTGATTCTGGCCTTGATATCGATGCTTTGAAAGTTGTTTCAAAAGGCGTCAATTCGATGCGTGGCGATAATTTTGGAGCTTTGATCATCACCCATTATCAAAGACTTTTGAATTATATCACGCCAGACGTGGTTCACGTGATGATGGACGGAAAAATTGTTAAAACTGGTGATGCACAATTAGCACAAAAACTTGAAGATGAAGGTTATGCTGGTTTGCGTGACGAATTAGGTCTTGATGTTAATTTGGTTGATGAATGAGAGGTATTAGATATTGAATAATTTAGTGAAAGTAGAAAACGAGCCAACTTGGTTTACTGAAAAAAGACAACAAGCCTTGGAATTAGTTTCGAAATTACCATCGCCAAAAATGCAACGATTCGATTTTCGCGATTGGCAATTGACACCACCAACGATAAAAATTATTAAAACTAAGCTCCCTAAGGCGGAAAACTTTGTTTTGATGGATATTTTTGAGGCAATGAATGAATATCCTGATCTAATTAAGCAATATTTCATGAATAAAGTAATCAAATTTGATGAAAACAAGCTAACTGCCTATCACACCGCTTATTTGAACCAAGGGATTTTACTGTATGTGCCCAAAAATATCGTTGTGGAAAAACCCATTGAGGTTGAATTGAATCAAGATTCAACGCAGCCATTTGTGTCACACATTTTGATTATCGCTGAAGAAAATTCACAGTTTTCTTTCATTCAGCGGATGAAAACAAAAGGCGATGGGAAATCAGTTGCTAATTGTGTAGTTGAAGTCGTTGCCTTGCCTAATAGTGAGGTTAAGTATGCAGCTGTTGATGAATTAGGTAAAAACGTTACTTCATATTTGAGTCGTCGAGCTTTTGTTGATGATAATGCCTATGTTGATTGGTCGATTGGTTTAATGAATGAAGGTGATACCGTCGCTGACTTTGATACAGATTTAGTTGGTGAAGGGGCTCACTCAGAAATAAAAGTCGTCGACATTACCACTGGAGACCAACAAGAAGGAGTTAACACTCGCGTTACTAATTATGGTAAACATTCAATTGGTAATATTAACCAGCGTGGAGTGATTGCCGATAAGTCAAAACTGATCTTTAACGGAATCGGCCACATTATTAAAGGTGCCTCTGGTGCCAATGCCGAACAACAAAATCGAGTTTTAATGATGTCTAGCGATGCCCATGGTGACGCAAATCCAATTTTGTTGATCGATGAAAATGATGTCTTGGCTGGTCATGCGGCTAGTGTTGGTCAAGTAGACCAAAACCAACTCTATTATTTAATGAGTCGAGGATTGGATCAAAAGACCGCTCAGAGATTGGTTATTCGTGGTTTTCTAGGAGATGTTTTAGTCTCAATTCCTTCTAAACCGATTCGCCAAGAATTAATTCAGACTATCGAAAGGAAATTGGCCGATGGACAAAATAAAACAACAGATCAAAGATGATTTTCCAATTCTCAATCAACAGATCCATGATGAGCCGCTAGTTTATTTAGACAGCGCGGCGACTTCGCAAAAGCCTCGAGCGGTAATTGATGGAATTACGCAATATTATCAAACGATAAATGCCAATACCCATCGCTCAGTTTATACACTGGGACAACAGGCTACGGATCAATACGAAGCAGCCCGTGTTAAGGTCGCTAAATTCATCAACGCCAAGCTCGCTGAAGAGATAGTTTTCACTAAAGGAACCACTGACAGTTTGAATTTAGTTGCTCAAAGCTTTGGGCAAAGTAATATTCAAGCAGGTGACGAAATAGTCATCACTTATATGGAACACCATAGTAATTTAATTCCTTGGCAACAATTAGCTATACAAAAGCAGGCCGTTTTGAAATATATCAAGTTGACTGAAGATGGCCAATTAGATATGGCGGATGCTGAAGTAAAAATCACTGATAAAACTAAGATTGTTGCGGTAGCACACGCTAGTAATGTACTTGGGGTAACTAATGACGTTAAGAAATTAGGACAATTAGCCCATGAACATAACGCCGTTATAGTTGTTGATGGAGCTCAGTCAGTTCCGCATTTTCCGGTAGATGTGCAAGACTTAGATGCAGACTTTTATGCTTTTTCGGGACATAAGATGCTTGGCCCGATGGGAATCGGTGTCCTCTATGGTAAGGAACAATTATTAAGAGCTATGCCACCTTATCAATATGGTGGAGAAATGATCAATTTTGTTGAAGAATATCAGAGCTCTTGGGCTGATATTCCACTGAAATTTGAAGCGGGGACTCAAAACGTCGTTGGTGCAATCGTATTAGGGCAAGCGATTGATTATTTGCAGTCGATCGGTATGGATGAAATTGCCAGCTATGAACATGAATTAGTTGCTTATGCCTTACCCAAATTACTAGCTATTGATGGCCTAACAATTTACGGTCCCAAAGATCCTAATCTTCATAACGGCGTTATATCATTTAATATTGCCGGATTACATCCACATGATGTGGCAACGGCTTTTGATATGGATGGAGTTTCCGTTCGTGCCGGTCACCATTGTGCACAGCCGTTGATGAAATATTTAGGTGTAGTCGCAACAGTTCGGGCTAGTTTTTATTTGTACAATACCAAAGAAGATATTGATAAATTAGTTCAAGCAATTATAGATACAAAGGAGTTTTTCAAAGTATGAGTTTAGCAGGAATGAGTAACTTATATCGTGAAGTGATTTTAGATCACTCAGAGAATCCACATCATAAACAAAAGCTGGAAAAAGTAACTCAGGATATGACTTTGAAGAATCCAACTTGTGGTGATGTGATTCACTTAGAATTATTGATTCAAGACGACAAAATTGTTGACGCAGCTTTTACTGGCGAAGGCTGCACAATCAGTCAAGCTTCCGCCAGTATGATGACCGATGTTATCATTGGCAAAAGTTGTGATCAAGCAATAGATATGGCCCATATTTTTTCTGATATGGTCATGGGTAAGACACATTCGGCAGCTGATTTAGAAAAATTGGGTGATGCCGCGATTCTTTCAAGTGTTATGCAATTTCCAGCGCGAATTAAGTGTGCCACCCTTTGTTGGTGGGCTTTGAGAAAATCGTTAGGAGAAAAGAGCGATGATTGATTTAAATGATACAGAATACGAATACGGTTTTCATGATGACATTGAGCCTAAGTTTTCCACTGGACGAGGTTTGACTGAAGAGACAGTTCGCATGATTTCGGCCGAAAAAAATGAACCTCAGTGGATGTTAGATTATCGACTAAAATCGTATGAAATTTATAAAAAACTTGATATGCCTCATTTTGGACCTGACTTATCAGATTTGGATTTGGAACATATGCTGTATTATCAAAAGATGACTGACAAAAAGTATCGTGATTGGAACGATGTTCCCGATAAGATGAAACAGACTTTTGATCGTCTAGGAGTCCCAGAAGCAGAGCGGAAATATTTAGCTGGTTCGTCAGCTCAATATGAATCAGAAGTGGTTTATCACAATATGCGCAATGAATTTGAAAAAATTGGTGTCTTGTTTACAGATACCGATACCGCTTTAAAAAAGTATCCTGAGCTTTTCAAAAAATGGTTTGGGAAATTGGTCCAACCAGCTGATAATAAGTTTGCAGCTTTAAACGGTGCTGTTTGGTCGGGTGGTTCATTTATTTACGTTCCCAAAGGGGTTCGGTGTGATATTCCAATTCAGTCATATTTCCGCTTGAATTCGGAAAACTCCGGTCAATTCGAAAGAACTTTGATCATTGTTGATGAAGGGGCCAAAGTGGATTATGTGGAAGGTTGCACGGCTCCCAATTACTCTTCTGATAGTCTGCATGCGGCAGTTGTCGAGGTCAATGTAGAGCGTGACGCTTATTGTCGATACACCACCATTCAAAATTGGTCCGACAATGTTTACAGTTTGGAAACTAAACGCGCTGCTACAGAGGAAAATGCCACGATGGAATGGGTCGACGGAAATCTTGGCTCAAAAGTCACAATGAAGTATCCTAGTGTCTATTTGAACGGTGATAACGCCCGAGGCACGATGTTGTCAATTGCAGTTGCAAGTAACGGGATTCATCAAGATTCTGGTGCGCGGATGATTCATAATGCCAAGAATACTTCCAGTTCGATCGTCTCCAAGTCGATTGCCAAGACAGGTGGTTCAGTTGATTATCGGGGTACAGTTCGTTTCGGTAAGCACTCTGATGGCTCAAAAGCACACGTTGAATGTGACACGATCATTATGGATGATCAATCTTCCTCAGATACAGTACCTTACAATGAAATTGACAATGCTAACGTTTCAATGGAACACGAAGCTAGAGTTTCAAAGATTTCTGAAGAACAATTGTACTATTTAATGAGTCGAGGAATTTCGGAAGAAAAGGCCACCGAGATGATCGTTATGGGCTTTGTTGAGCCATTTACTAAAAAACTACCGATGGAATATGCTGTTGAATTAAATCGTTTGATTAGTTATGAGATGGAAGGTTCGATTGGTTAAAGGATAAAACTTATGAATGAAGATCAGGAAAAAAAAGACCAAATTATGATTGAATTAGAAGACGTCATTGACCCAGAACTAGGAATTGATTTAGTCAATTTAGGGTTAATTTATGGCGTTGAAATTAGAAATGGCAATGAAGCAATTGTCACGATGACCCTGACCACTATGGGTTGTCCCTTGAGTGATATGTTGAATGATTCGATTATTGAAGCGGCTGAATCAGTTCCTGGAATCGATAAGTGTCAAGTGGAGTTGGTTTGGTATCCAGCTTGGGATATTTCCAAGATGAGTCGTTATGCTCGGATTTCTTTAGGAATCAGGGAATAATCGAATTTATTTACTAGATTAAAATAATCGTTAATCCTATACTAGAAGTCATAGAGTCCTTGTTAAATTTTGATTAGTGATAAACTACCGTCTTCTGTACAAGTCCTGTGATGGGCTGGAACGCTGCCGGCACAACTTTGAGCTTTTTCAAACCCGGAAAAATCTCAAAGCTTGGCCTTCCTGTAAGTGCTAAAGCACCAACAAGAATTTGGCGGCTGAGCCATCACAGGACTTGTACTCCAGACTAGATAAATGGTTTTATTTTTAATCCCATTTAATTTAGAGTGTTTTTCATAATCAATGCATTACGAGGACTTCAAAGAGGGGGAAGCAAAAATGAAAAATCCTAATTCCGATTGTACGGAAATCCTAGTCGGTAAAGCCGCTAGTATGGATGGTTCTACCATTGTCGCCCGCAATGAAGACGGTTATGGCCCAATTAATCCAATTAAATTTGTGGCACACATTGCTAAAGATCAACAAGATGCTTTTTATGTATCAAAGACTACCGGTGTGAAAGTACCGCTACCTGAACACGCATATCGTTACACTGCTACACCACAGGCAGATCAAAGTGATGGTGTTTATGAAGAGGCTGGTATCAACGAATTTAATGTTGGTATGAGTTCAACTGAAACAACAGCTACTAATGCTCGAGTTTTAGGATACGATCCACTAGTTCATGATGGTGTCGATGAAGAGGCTATGTTGACCTTAGTTTTGCCATATATCAAGACTGCTAAGGAAGGTGTGATCCGCCTTGGTAAGTTGTTAGAAAAATATGGTACTGGTGAATGCAATAGTATTGCTTTCAATGATAAAAATGAAATTTGGCTTTTGGAAACTGCTGGTGGGCATCACTGGGGAGCTATGCGCTTGCCTGACGATACTTATGCCATTGTTCCTAACCAAACAGTCGTCCAAGAGATTGATGTAAACGATACGGATAATTTCTTAGTGGCAACTGATCTAGTTGAATTTGTTGAAAAATATCATTTGAATCCACAACCAGGTCACTTTAATTTCCGAGAGATTTTTGGTACACAAAGTGAAGCTGATGCTTATTACAACACGCCAAGAACTTGGTATGGTCAAAAGATGTTCAACCCAGAAATTGAACAGGATCCAACTTCACAAGATATGCCATTACTGAGAAAGCCAGCTAAGAAAATTGCCATTGAAGATGTCCAAGCTTTCTTGTCATCACACTATAATGGTACGAAGTATGATCCATTTGGAACATTTGCTTCAGGAACGAAGAAGGAACAATTGCAATTCCGTTCAATTGCGATGGATAGAAATCAAGCTTCATCAATTTTACAAATTAGAAATGACGTTGACGACGACCATGCAGCTATTCAATGGCTAGCAATGGGCTTCTTCGCCTACAGTCCATATGTTCCTTTCTATACTAATATTACTGATACACCAGAAAATTATAAGAATACTACTAATGAAGTTTCACTCGACAACATTTACTGGTTAGAAAAGACCTTGTCAGTTATGATTGAACCTCATTACCACGAGTATTCAGATATGATTCACGCATACTTAGATGGATGCCAATCATATGCTCGTCAAAGAGTCGCCCAAACTGATGTTGTGATCGATGAATTTACTGAATCACCATCGCATTATTTGACTGACAGCAACCGTAGAACCGCTCAAGAAATTACAAAGCGGACTCACCAGCTGTTCAATGATTTAGTTAAGAAAGGTTTGTTACTTTCAAAGACAACTTGGGAAAAGGGTCAAAATCTTTAAAATAGCGAAAGAGCTTGGGACATAACTACTTTTTACTCCTAAACTTTGCGCTTAAAATAAATAGACCGTGGTAATCAAAAAGCGATTACCGCGGTCTATTTGCCTTAATATTCGATAGTTGACCATGTCCTGTCTTGCTCTTTATCTGAAACGAGTTACACAAGAGCAACTCCCTCCGAGATAACAAAATTTCAGGAATCACTCGCAAAATGCGACGAGCAATTCCTGAAATTACGTTATCCTCCGGGAGCTGAGCGCTCTTGTTCCACTCTCTAACTGAAACGAGTTACACAAGCCAGACTCAGACAGATAGCTACATTTCCCAAATCACACACAAACCCGGTGTGCAATTCGTGAAATTAGGCTATCTGTCTGAGTCTAATCGGGCTTGTTCCACTCTCTGCTTTTTTGTTGACTAAACTGTTAAATGATTTATCATTCTAGATAAATCTAAAATGGTGGCCAAAATGAGAAAAAAACGATTTTTATTACGAATGATCTGCATCCTTTTAGTAAGTGTGTGTGCAATATCTTTCAATCAACAGCCGGTGCATGCTAGTTCAAAAAGACAAATGCCAACATTATTCTTCCACGGTTTTGGAGGAACGGTTCACTCAATGGATTATTTAATTGATCAATCGCAAGCTGATGGTTTTGCAACCAGGACTTTAACGATTTTTGTGTCACGTAAAGGTAAGTTGAGTATTGATGGTTACTGGCCTCAAAATGCTAAGAATCCGGAAATTCAAGTGTTATTCGGAAATAATCACGAGTCGGATTATCATCACACAGCCAAGTGGATCAATTCGGTGGTTAAGATGTTACAAAAAAAGTACGGTATGACTCGTTTTAACGCGGTTGCACATTCTTGGGGTAACAATGCAATTATCTATTATTTACAAAAATATAGTGCGAAAAAAAATCAGCCTCAAATCGATTCATTGGTTAATATTGCCGCACCGATGCAAGTTTTGAATCGTGATATTTATCGTCGAAATGATTGGCGTTATTCAAATCAATTGACGAAAGATTTTCGCATGTATACGACTCCTGATTCAACGATTAGGAGACTTCATATTCGAGAATTAAATATTATTGGTCAGCTTTCTAAGCGAGATCATTTTGATAAGGCAGTACCAGTTTCATCTGCTAAATCGTTGAAAAAAGTCTTTAAAGGGCCTCATCAAACTTACCAGGCGCGAATCTTCACTGGACCTAAAGCGGAGCACAGCGCTTTAACTCGCAGAAATCCAAGAGTCTTACACGATATAGAAAATTTTTTATGGAACAAACAAGCGTGATAGGCACATAAACTACATAACAAATTCATCATTTCATCACATTTGTTCTTTAGAGTATTAAGTAAAAATAGGAAAATGGTGACAGGATGAATTTCTTAATTATGGCAATTGTGTTTGTTTTGGGAATTTGCTTCTTGATGTCGGGCAGTCACGTCAAGAGTAGGATAATTTCCCGAATTTTTTACTTTATTGGAACTTTCGGTGTACTTTTGGCAATATACATCGCCTGGCCAAAATAAAATCCCATCTTTAATCAAATGATTAGGAGATGGGATTTTTTATTCGATTGAGATGAGGCGGACGTTATCAACGAAGTCCGACAATTTTAATTTGTCTAATAAGTTGTCGATAGTTCCATTCAAGTGACTAATATCCAGTGAAATCACCACTGTAGCGATGCCATGGATAGGAATATTTTGATTGATAGTCAAAATACTAGCGTTAGATTCAGAAATATCGACTAAAACTTTAGAAAGAATCCCTTGTTGATGATGCAGCATCATTGAAATAACCGCTTTACGATCATTTAATTCTTCGTCAGGTAAGAAAACTAAATCTTTGTATTTATAGTAAGTTCCACGACTGATGCCAACAGCTTTGACGGCTTCACTGACGTTGTGAACTTTTTTTGTTTCAAGTAGATTCCGAGCTTGAATCACTTTATCGAATGACTCGGGCAAAATTGAACTATCGACAATATAATATTTTTCCATGGTTTTCCTCCTAATGTTGTTGTATAAATTATATCATTTGCTAATTTGATTTAGTGATTTTATCACAAGAAACTGTATATGTCAGCGCTTTTCTGCTATTCTATGATTGATTGGAGATGTTAATTTTGAAAACATTAGTCGTGGTTTCTCATCCAGAGATAAATAATTCGCAAACGCAACAATTTTTGATGCAGGGAGCAAAGATGCTTGATGTTGTTTGGCATCACGTTGAAGGATTGGAAAAAATTGATGTCAATAAAGAGCAGAAGTTATTAATGGAAGCTGATCGAATAATTTTCCAATTTCCTCTGTATTGGTATGCCGCACCGGCTGGTCTAAAAGACTGGGAAGATAAAGTTTTGACGAGAAATTTTATTTACGGTGACGGTAACGATAATTTAATGGATAAAGAATTTGGTATTGTTGTGACAACTGGGATGCCTTTGAAGGATTTTCAAAGAGGTGGCAGTGAAAATATCACGATCGATCAAATGATGGCACCATTACGAGCCATCGCTGATCGAGCTAAAATGCGAGTCTTACCCGTTTTTACCATTGCCCAATTTCAGTATTTAAAGGAAAACCAGCAAATGCAATTGTTGATTGATTATCAACGCTATTTAACTCAAAAATATCCTAATTCACTCAAGCATCGTCAAGAGTGGTTTATTCGAGAATTTAGTGATCGTTTCAAAAATTTTGATGAAACTAATTATTCGGAATGTGAAACGATTTTGGATACTTTTATCCAGCAAAAAGAAGATCTGGAACAATTAAGAAGTACCATCGACCTAATTAAGCAAGGGGAGGAAGATTGATTATGGAAGAGAGTACTGGTATTTGGTTAGCAGAACAAATTGAGGCACTTTCTAAAAAGCAAAAAGAGTATGAAAATCGAGCTTTTTTGGTAGCTTTGAAAACAGCTGTTGAGGAGCAAAATGATCGTTTGAAGCTCTTAAAAGGTGAAGTTGACGGTCGACTTTGGAATCATGAACAGTGGTAATTTCTGAAAATACAAGAATTTTTGTCACTCAGTACAAAAGTGTTGTACCATTAAAAACATACTGTGAGGAGTGATATTTATTAAAAATTCAATGCAAGCGCGAGTCATCGGCCTAGTCAGTGGACTGATCCTGAACGCTTTTGGAAATGGCCTATGCATATCTGCCGACATGGGGAGTGGTCTTTGGACTGCCGCAGCGGTTAATTTAAACAGATGGTTTGCATGGAATACCGGGTTAATTTTATTCGTTTTTGGAGTTGTCAATGCTCTGACTAACCAAGTTTTGATTAAGAGGTTTGACGGAAAAAGACTTTTAGGACAAATTTTGTACGTCATGTTCTTTAGTTACTTCGTAAATATTTTTACGAATTTACTGACAGCGGTGGGTGTACCTAATTTACCAATGTTAGTGAGAATGTTTTTATCCTGTTTAGGCGTAGTCTTTTTCTGTGTAGCAATTTCGTTGTATCAACGTGCCAATATCGTCATGCATCCAAATGATGATACAACTAATATTTTGCGATTCTTCTATTTGAAGGGGAATTCAACTAAAGCTCAGATCATCGACTTTTTGCCACCAATTATTATTATCATCATTGCTGCCTTTGGAATTCACACAGTTTATTCAGTGAATGTAGCAACCTTGTTCTCATTTATCTTTAATGGAACTTTAATTGCAATGTCTGATAAATATATTTGGCCACAATTAAAACATAATTTTAAAACACAAACAGATTAATATTTTATTATCCTGGTTTTGACTGAAATTTTTCACTATTAGTCGTATAATGGACATACAAGATTAGGAAACGCTTACATATAAGTGATATCTTGTGAGAAGTTTTAATAATTAATTAGGTGGTGCGTATTGATGAAACTAAAAGACAATACAGAGGCAAAGAGAATTTTATCGGAGCTATATACCGATATTAATAATGAAAAAGAACTCGACAAAAATGACTATAGTAAAGATTTCGTTTTGAAGACATATAAATTATTAGATAAGAATTATTCAGAAGCCTATCTATTTGGGCGACTTCGAGATGATCGTCAGGTTCAATCAGTTCTGAAACGTATGGATAACGGTCCAGAATATCGTGAGCAGATTGATCAACTCTCCCGTAATTTGAATTATGCGATCAACTAAAATTTGAATAAAAAAGCAGCCAGAAATGATGAGCTGCTTTTTTTATTATTATAATTTAGTTGCAAATGCAACAATAATGAAGTAGAATACTTTTATTATGAAAAGGGGTAAGTCTGTTGGTAGAAATATTGCGTTCGATTGGTGTGATTGCAAGGTCGTTAGATTCAATCAGTAATATCGAGTTTAAAGAATTGGAGTTAACGAAGGGACAATATCTGTATTTGGTACGGATTTATGAGAATCCGGGAATAATTCAAGAACGATTGGCTAATTTGATTAAGGTTGATAAGACAACTGCTGCTCGGGCTATCAGAAAACTGGAAAAAAACGGCTTTATAAAAAGGTATCAGTCCGCCGATAATAAAAAAGAAAAGAAGCTGTACGTGACTGAAAAAGGTAAGTCGGCTTATCCAATTATTCATCGTGAAAATATCTATTCAAATCAAGTAGCATTAAAGGGGTTAAGTGAAGCAGAGCAGCGAGAAGTTTTTGCTCTATTAAAAAAGGTTGAAGAAAATATTGCCAGTGATTGGGAATATGTGAAGAAAGGGAACAAAAGACAATATTGAAAATTAGAAAATGTGATTTAAATGATTTAATTGATTTGCAAAAAATAAGTCGTGAGACTTTCCAGGCAACGTTTGGAAAAGATAATACTGAAGAAAACATGCAAGATTACTTAGACGAAGCTTATAACAGTCAAGCTCTAACACAAGAATTGAGTAACCCTCATTCGGCATTTTATTTTGTTTATCACGAGGCTAAATTAGCCGGCTATTTGAAATTGAATATTTTGGATGCTCAATCTGAATCAATGCCAGATAATTATTTGGAAATAGAACGAATTTATTTCAAAAAGGACTTCCAACATCTTGGATTAGGAACAAAATTATTTGATTTTGCTTTGCAACGAGCACAAGTTTTGGAAAAACAATATATTTGGTTGGGTGTTTGGGAAAATAATTTTCCTGCCCAAAAGTTTTATCAAAAGATGGGGTTCCAACGTTTCAGTCAACATCATTTCGTGATGGGTGATTCTGACCAAACTGATTATTTACTCAAAAAGAAATTGAATTTTGAGTAGTAAGAATTACCATCTTCCATAGCTAATTAGCAATTTAATTTAAATTTGGAAGGAAAATAAGCCAAGGTAATGTATTTTGATTACCCTGGCTTATTTAGTTTGAATGAACAATTACCTTTAATCCATAACTAAATCTTTTTGATCATTATCTACCATACCAAAAACTAGGATCAGGATTCCGACAATTAATGAACCGACGAAATAGAAGAATATTATGGCGATACTTAAATTGATACTCAAGGAAAAACCAATTAGATAAGGTCCAATGGTTGCCCCAATTCGTCCAATCGATTGAGTGAAGCCTATTCCGACTCCACGAATTTCCATTGGATATTGAGTTGGAGTTAGGGCAATTAGAATTCCCCAGGCTCCAAGGGTAAAGAAAGATAATAAACAACTACTGAAGACGACCCAGAAGGTTGTTTGAGCAGTTCCAAATAGGAAAGCTCCAATGATTGTTCCGACTAAGTAGATCTCTAACACACGTTTTCGAGTCAATTTTCCCATCAAATAAGCAGCTAGAAAGTATCCTGGCAATTGGGCAAAACTCATTACTAGTGTGTAACGAAAACTGTGAACGACTGAAAAGCCTCGTTTGATCAAAACACTAGGTAGCCAAAGAAACATTCCATAATAGGTGAACATGATGATAAACCACAAGAGACTCAGACAAATGGTGGCACGGAGATATTCGGGTGAAAAAATTTGTGATAGTGCTTTTTTTAAATTCAGGCGTGCATTTTTAACATTTGTCTGTTGGGGTAAATGACGCCGAATGACTAAAGTGTAAAGTGCCATTACTGAAGTGATGATAACTGTAAAACGCCAGCCATAAATTGGCATGAATAAGAAAGCTAAAAGGGATGCTAAAATCCAACCAATAGCCCAGAAACTGTCGACGAGAATCAACATTTTAGATCTTTTGTGACCGGAAAAAGAATCGGCAATGATGGTTGTAGCAACAGGCAGTTCACCACCTAAACCAATTCCAGTTATGAAACGTACGAACATGAATTGTTCCACGTTGGTTGTTAAGGCTAGGACTAGATTGCTGACAGAGAATAATAATAGAGTAATGATAATAATATTTTTCTTGCCAAATTTGTCAGCTAAATAGCCAAAGAGAAGTGCACCAATCATCATACCGACGGTGGTGATCGAACTAACCAATCCAATTTGATTATCATTTAAAAACCATTCTTTTTTAATTAATGGCATGATAAATGAAAGTAACGCCACATCTGCAGCGTCAAAGAGCCAAGCAGTACCGATGACCATTAGTAACTTTAGGCCACCTTTATCCTTTACTTGTGCATCCAAAACAGAAAGTACCTCCTAGAATTATAGTATGAAATAAATATAATTATTAAAGGTAAAATTTACCTTTAATAACGCAAATCAAGACTATCATTAGTCTTGAAAATGGTCAAGTACTCACTTTAATTTATATAATTTGGCAGGCCGGCCACTTTTACCATGTTCAATGCCAACTTCCATGAATAGTTGCGCGTGGGTTTTGCGAAAATTAGAGTTATCGATTTGTTGATAAGGTTCTTTCCAAAAGGTTGCATAAACCTCACGAGCCTCTTTTAAGGTAAATTGATCTCCCAAAATTAAGAGGATGGTTGGTGAATAATTTAGCCGATTAGTGACTCGTTCAAAAGCGTGACGCAAGATCAGTTCATGATCACTACTCAAATGTTTCTCATTTCGATATGAGTCGATGGTCTGATAATATTCTTCGTCGGAAATTTGTTTTTTGATGGTTTGAAAGACTAAATCAGCATTTTTCAAAGCAAAGAAATTTTCAAAATAATCGACGCTAAACCATCTAGCATCGCTGGCACCAAAGCCAGGTACTAATTCTGGTGTCGATGGCAAATAGGTCATGTAGCTGAGGGCAACTTCACGATCACCGATTGAGCGATTGATATCACTAAAAGTTGCCAATTGTTCAGTGTAAAAGTTAGGTAGGTTGATACCGATTTTGTCATTTATCAAGCGAAGCGAGGCTTGTTCAGCATTTTCATCAGCACGTAAGATAGTTGTTGGTAAGGACCAACAATTGATTTCAGGTACATAAGAATTTTTAACTAAAAGGATTAAGATTTTTTTGCTGGCGGAATCAAAGCTCCAAATAATATTGACGATACTGATTTTCAAATGTTCATTGATTTTAATATTACTCATTTCACATTCTCCATTGTTGATTTGTCACCATTATAATTGACTTGTGGTATAGTTCCAATAGTTTTCCTTGTGTAATTTAGCGTTTCCATTTATAACTTAGTTAGAGACCAAAGAGGGTCTCTAAAGTGATGGTTAGTTTTAAACCCGCAGAATCTAAATTGCCATCACGTAAGGTTCTGCTCATATCAATAATGTCGATTATGAGGGGGAAACATATATGAAAAAACTTTTAAGAAATAGCTTATTACTTGGAGCCGCTGTACTTGGGTTTAGTTCAGTTGGTAGCGTAGTTGAGGCCGCTCCAGTTGATAGTTCTGCTACAGCAGACATCACGCCAGGAACGATTTCGTTGAGTTCAGCTCCTAGCTTCAGTTTTGGAACAGTACCTGCTTCGGCAAATGATGCCACGTACACATCAACGTCGGTAACGGGAAATATTTCTTTAGCTGACGCTGGTTCGGGAACTGGTTATACGGTAACCGTTTCAGCTAGTCCATTTACAGCAACTGATGGATCATCATTGAAAAATTCACAATTGCTACTTGATAACTCCGTTACAACACCTGTAACGGCAGTCGATGCAGATAACGTTTCAACGCCACCTACATTGGTATCAAGTTTAACATTGTCTAGTTCACCAGTGACAATTTTGAGTGCCGCTAGTGGTTCAGGTGTTGGTGCCTATACGGCAACATATGCAAATAGTGATGCTTCACTAAAGGTACCAGCTGGTAATATTGGTGGATCATATAGTTCAACGTTAACTTGGACTTTATCAGATACTCCAACGACAGCTCCAACAACTCCAACTTCTACAACGACAGCATAATTAAAAATCTTTGAGGGCCTGTGACAGATTGTCGCATGCTCTCTTTTTTTCAAGTGAGATGATATTTTGAAGAGATATATTAGGACTTTCATGATATGTTTGATTAGTGTTTTAGGGCTTGTTTTTTGCGACACAATGAAGGTACAAGCAGCACAAACGCCAGCACAACCAGCAATTAATTATAGCGTCACGCCGATTCAATCACAGTATCAATTGGACAAGAAGGTAGGGTATTTCGATTTGAAAGTGACGCCTAATCAAAAATTGTCCGTCAATTTCAAAATCAACAATAACGATACCAAAACGCATACATATACCGTTATGATAAATCGTGCTTCAACTGATACTAATGGTGTTATCGTCTATAACGATAACAATATTAAACCTGATAATTCCTTGAAATATGACATTCAAAAACTAGTCAGTTATCCTAAGAAAGTTACCGTTGAGCCAAAGGCCTCTAAAGAAGTTACAGTTAATATCAATGCTCCAAGTGGAACTTTCAATGGTGTTTTGTTAGGAGGAATTTTGGTTGAACAAGACAATCAAGTTTCCAAAAAGAATCCTAAGGGTGTCACACTCAAGAATAAGTACAATTACGTTCTAGGTTTACAATTACTTCAAAATACTAAACCGGTTAAAGCCAACTTGAAATTTATCAAGGCTTATGAAACAACCGAAAATGGACAAGTATTTGTGAATGCTTTACTAGATAATGATGTACCAAGAATTGAATCAGGAGTTTCTATCAATAGTAAAGTTACTGATAGTAATCAAAGGGTCGTTTTACAATCGAAAAGAAGTAATATGAATTTAGCTCCAAATAGTTACTTTAATTATCCAATCAACGTTAATACGGTGATCGGTACGAATAAGAATAAACGCTTAAAGCCAGGTACTTACTTAATGACGTTGAATATTTCTGCCAATAATGGTAAAGATATTTGGAATTTACAACGTAAATTTACTGTCACTAGCAAACAGACTAAAGCCATCAATAAGAAGACACCAGTTGATCGTGGTTCTAAGGATCTAATTATTGGAATCATTGCAGGGGTAGCCGTCATTGGTGGATTGGTAATTTGGTACTACAGAAAACATAGACTGAACTAAATTGCGTGACACAAAAAAATATCCTTAGTAATCAAATTTTTGACTACTAAGGATTTTTTTTAAAAGACATTGATCAAAACAGTGCCGGTAACAACTAAAAAGAGGCCAATAATTGAATAAATTGAAAGTGTTTCTTGGTAAAAGACGATTCCGGCGATTGTTACCAGGATTAGGCCGACGCTTCCCCAGGTCGCATAAGTTAAACTTAAGGGAAGTCGTTTCAGGACGTGTGAAAGGACAAATAGACAAATAAAATATGAGATCAGTGTCCCTAAGGTTGGGAGTAGGTTAGTAAAGCCGTTGGTTTTCTTGAGTAGTGAAGTCCCCAAAACTTCAAATCCAATTGAAACCAATAATAGTAAGTAGTTCATAAGCTTTTCCTCAGCATCTAAAAAATTCTTTCATAATCATACACGCTTTTTTGTAGAAATACACCAATTATTTTTTGTATTTTAATATAAAAATCACCATGTTTAATTATATTCAAATTATGATTGACATTAGTATTAGATTATATTAATTTTATTAGGACTTTTGATGGGGAGGGGCTTATATTTGTTATTTGAAAATGATGTGGCAATTTTTATGATTCAACTAAAAATTGCCTTAAAAGAAAAGTTTTATTTTGTTTATACATTGTTGTTACCAATCTTTATGGTCTTTTTGAATAAAAATTTAAATTTTCAAGATGACGGTTCACTCTATATTTATTGGTCCTATATCGTTGTGACCACAGTTTTCAACGGCTTTTTGATCAACATTATTCGTTTGCGGGAAAGTGGTTTTTTTAAAACATTGATTTTTCTAGTTGAATCTAAAAATATGATTCTATTGTCGAATATTTTTGTTCAATTAATAATCGTGCAACTAGAAATTTTGTTATTCAATATCTTTGTGACCTTATTCATTACTCATCTTTCTTTAATAACTTTTTTGTATGGTTTTTTAACATCGTTTTTAGCCACGTTGTTATCAGCGGCGATGATGGTTGTCTTGTTGTTCGTCAAGATGAAGCAAGATTCATTTAATTTTTTAATCGGAAGTTTGTTTGTTTTAGGAATTGCTTTGTTAGGACTACATCCAAACGGAATTTTAGAATATCTGCTAACAATTTTGAATCCATTTCAAATGATTTACGAACTTTATATTGTTCACTGCTCATCAAGTACTTTAAAGTTTTTAATTGGCAGTTGTACAATTTTGTATTTAGCAATAGCGGGGTTCTTGCTTCCAAAAATTTCAATTAATCGGTATTTAAAATGAAAATAGAAAACTTTAGTTATTATCAAAAAAAACACGTAATTTTTCATGATGCCAATTTTTATTTCGAAGATGGGAAAATCAATTTCATTTTGGGAGCAAAAATGAGTGGTAAATCAATTATTTTGGATCAAATTGCTGCCGAGAATTCAAATTTCAGCGGTTTTCCGAAAGCAAAAGAGATTGCTTATTTGGCACAAGAAAATCATTTTCGAATTGGTTTGACAGTTCGAGAGATTATTGGATTTATTCGCCAATTGAGTAGCGCTAGAAACTTGGCTTTACCGTCAACCTTGCAACGGATTTTAGATATAAAATACTGTGACTTAGTCTTTAGTGATCGAAAAATTTTATTAGTGTATTTAAATTTATTGGTTGATAAACAATTGTATTTATTTGATGAGCCAGAAATGGGATTAAGTTTGACTCATTCCAAAATTATTTTCGATTGGTTGCGGACTTTAGTAGCAGAGGATAAGACAGTTATCCTGACGACTAATAAGTTGGACAACATTTTGGAGACTGATAATGTTAATTTTATAAAAAATGCCGAAGAAATTTTGGCTGATAATTATTTGAAAATTAAGTCACGCATGGCTTTTTAGGGGAGAAAATTTTGAAAAAAGCAATTTTATTTATTTTAATGCTGCCATTACTTTTGACGGGATGTTCCAATTTGAGTAGTGGTCAAGCTACCAATTCAACTCAACAAGTGAGTGCGCAAACTATTAGTCAATGGACCTATCGCTCCAACGATAAACCGGTCAAGATAATTAATGGTGACAAGCCGACTATCAGTTATAAAGCATTTGAGCAATCACATATTGATTTTGGTGGCTTAGATGATTTACATCGGACTAAAAGAGCCACTGCATACTTAACTCGCAATAATTTGGGGCGTTCTTATACCCGAACTGAACAGACTTGGCGACCAACTGGCTGGCACAACCAACCAAAATACGTTAACGGTCAAAGAGTGATTGCACAAAATCGAGGTCATTTGATTGCTTATACAATGACTTTTAATTTGAATAAGGATGGTAAACCTGATCAGGGACAGTTAGGTAGTATCGATAATCCTTACAATTTATTTACTCAAACTGAGTTTTCAAATCAAAAGACGATGGTTGAAATAGAACAGACTGTTCGTAATGCCTTAGCAAGAAATAAAAAGATGATCTATCAGGTGACACCAATTTTTCGAGGCCAAGAATTGATGGCCCGTGGGGTCTGGGTTCAGGGAATCTCTAACGATGGCAGTGTTAAATTCAATCGTTACCTTTGGAACGTTCAAGATCAAGTTCAATTCGATTATGCAACGGGAAGATCACGAGTGAATAGGGACTTTCGAGTGCCAGAAGTAAAGCAACAACATTATCAGTCAAAGAAATATCATCATAATTCTTATTGACTTAAACATAGGTTTAAGTACTAAACTGCAGTTGAGGTGAGAGTATGAATGAATTAGAAAAACTAGATAATGGCGATTGGTATTACTTTATTGATAAAGGTGTCGCCAACAGAAAAGCTCAAGCAGCTAAGTTGTGTCAAGAATTTAATAGCATTCCAGCAACAGAACCTGACAAACAAACTAAAAAAATTAAACAGATTTTAGGATCATATGGTAAAAATCTTTCCGTCCAGAGTACTTTTACTTGTGATTACGGTAAAAATATTCATGTCGGGGATGACTTTTTAAGCAACTTTAATTTAACAATCTTGGATGTGGCTCCAGTGAATATTGGAAACAATGTCATGATTGGACCCAATGTTGATATTTATACAGTTAATCATCCAATGACAGCTCAAGGTCGTCGTGATTATTTAGGAAAAGGAACGCCAGTTACGATTGGCAATGATGTTTGGATCGGTGGTAAAGTAACCATTATTCCTGGCGTTACTATCGGTAATAATGTAGTCGTTGCTGCCGGGGCAGTCGTTACCAAAGATGTTCCAGACAACGTCTTAGTTGGCGGGGTTCCTGCTAAGATCATTAAAAAATTAGAACAATAAAAAATTCCACTCAATTGTGGAATTTTTTTATTCTGGTTTATGATTTAAGTATATCTTTAAGTCAAGAAGGGATTTTAAAATAATGGAATATTTAATTGGCGATGTAGCTAAAAAGATGAATATCAACTCTTCAACTATCCGTTTTTATGATAAGGAGGGTTTGATGCCTTTTGTTCAAAGAGATGCAGCTGGGCGTCGTAAATTCAAACAACAGGATATGAACTTTTTAGAAGTAATCGATTGTTTGAAAAAAAGTGGTGTACCTGTGAAAGATATTGCTCACTTTGTGCGTTTATGTATGGAAGGTGACGGAACTTTACAGGAAAGATATGACTACTTGGACCAAGAGGAGAAAAATCTTCAGGGTAAAATAGATGAGTTGAACGACAAATTAGATTTCTTACGGTTCAAGAAATGGTATTATAAGACCTCAGTTGAAGCTGGAACAGAGAAAATTCATTTTGTCCCTGGTCAAAACTTAGTTGATCCAGAAACTAAATCGCAATACCAAGCTCAATTAGCTAAGACTGACAATCTTCGAGATTTAATTGACCTGAAGAAAAAAGCTTGATTCTCAAAAGGAATCAAGCTTTTTTAGTTAAAATTAATTGTTAATTGGCCTAATTGGTCGATCTTACTGATTAATTGATCACCAGGATGAAGAAATTCTTTTGGATTTCTACCTGAGCCGACACCACCTGGAGTCCCGGTAAAGATTAAGTCGCCGGGATATAGTTCCGTAATACTGGAAAGGTAGCTGACTAAATCATTCGTGTCAAAAATTAGATTTTTCAACTGACTATGTTGCTTTTCTACACCATTCACTTCAGTCGTGATGGTTAAATTGCCTAAATCATCGATTTCATCTGGAGTTGTTAGCCAAGGACCGATTGGCGAGAAATTTTGGTAGGATTTGGCAAGTGAAAACTGAGGATTGGCATTTAAAAACTGCAGCTTTCGATCGGACAGATCTTGGCCAACCATGAAACCGGCGATGTGCTGAGCAGCTTGTTCGACCTTGATATTGCGACCGCCACGGCCCACGACAATCACGAGTTCTGTTTCCCAATCAGTCTGTGGACTAGGAATTTTGACCAATGGATTTGGTCCAGTTAATGAACTGACAAATTTAGTAAAGATGTTGGGAACTTTAGGAGCAGTAGTTTTTAATTCCTGCATGTGGTCACGATAATTGAAACCAACGGCAAAAATTTGTTTGGGATCAGCAATCGGGAGTGAGAAGTCACGCATATCAGGTTTGGCTCTTTTTTCACTGAGAAACAGATGGTCATCCAAATGTGGCAGCATTTCTTGTAAGTTTTTGACGCCATTTACGAGTTGAATATTATCGTCATTGACTAAGGCAACACGATCGTTATACATAGCAAATTTCATTTTTAACCCTCTTTTATAAATACTTATATTTTATAACTTCTGTCGATAATTGACATGTAATCAAATTAAAATTATTATAATTATTTATAAATGAGGAGGGATACGAATGGATAGCAGTTTAAGCGTTAGGACAGCCGTTAAAGATACTCTACCCACGGTATTCGGATACATCGGTATTGGGATTTCGTTTGGTATCGTTGCGGCCGCCAGTGGGTTAAGTGTTTTGATGGCAACTTTGATGTCACTGATCGTCTATGCCGGTTCGGCACAGTTTATCTTAGTGAGTCTGTTAGTTATTGGAACACCAATAGTATCAATTGTTTTATCAGTTTTTTTAGTCAATTCACGCATGATTTTAATGAGTATGACAACTGCCACATTTTTCAAAAAAAATACTATGTTAGAGAATATTCTAATAGGAAGTTTAATTACCGACGAAAGTTTTGCCTTGAGTATGAATAAGTTAAATTATACCGATGGTGAATTATCGTTTAAGTGGTTCAATACGGTAAACGTTTTGGCGTATTTAGTGTGGGCCGCTTCAACTTTTCTTGGAGCAATGCTAGGCAAAGTCATCACGAATCCGGAACAACTAGGCTTAGATTTTGCTTTAGTGGCAATGTTCATCGGATTATTGTACTTACAGTTGATCAGTGATAAATCGATCTCATTAAAAGTTCAATTATTAGTGATTTTGATAATGTTGCCATTAGTTTATTTTGGTTTAGTTTTTATCTCAAGTGATCTCTTGATTTTAATCGTGACCTTAGTAGGTTGTGCAATTGGGGTGGTGTTGAAGCATGCCATCGACTAACTTTATTATTTGGACAATGATTTTTTGCGGACTGGCGACATGGCTATCACGAATCTTGCCATTCGTGTTACTTAAAAAGTTCACCTTACCACCAAAAGTAGTGGAATTTTTAGGCTTTGTGCCAATAACCATTATGGCGGCGTTATGGTTTGAAAACTTATTTCATCAGCAAATCGGTCATCTACCACAGGTCGATTTACCCAATTTATTAGCTTCAATTCCAACCGTCATAACGGCTATTTTAACAAAAAAATTACTTTTGATCGTAATTGTGGGAATTATTTCACTAGGCTTAGTACGACTAATAATTTAGTTTATTTGACAATATTTTAAGCATTTATAAAATCTTGTCTCATTCGAATGAAAAGGTTTACATTTGTCATCGTTGTGATAATCTGAACTTGAAAGTGAGGTTATTGCAATGGCGGATTATAATTTTTTGACACCATATACGTTTAAGAAAGGCGTTACAGTTAAGAATCGAATTGTCATTCCACCGATGACAGAAGAAATGAGCTTTTCTAATGGTGAAGTTACGACCGATGAATTACGATATTATCACTTACACAGTGGTGGAGCAGGGATGTTCATTACTGGTGTAGCCAATGTTAATGCGCTGGGCAAAGGTTTCGAGGGTGAGCTCAGTGCTGAGGATGACCGTTTTATTCCTAGTTTGACTAAATTGGCGGATGCAATGCACAAAGATGGTACTAAAGCTATTTTACAAATTTTTAGTGCTGGTAGAATGTCTTCAACTGCTATTTTGAGAGGTCAACAGCCGGTCAGTGCTAGTGCTGTTAAAGCGACAAGAAGAAATTCAGAAACACCTAGAGCTTTGAGTGAAGAAGAAGTTGAGCAAACTATCAAAGACTTCGGTCAAGCAGCTAAACGGGCGATTTTAGCTGGCTTTGATGGAGTTGAGATCCATGGCGCAAATACTTATTTGATTCAACAATTCTTCTCACCAAATTCTAATCGTCGGACTGACAAGTGGGGTGGCAGTCTAGAAAAGCGGATGGCCTTTCCACTAGCAATTATTAAAGAAGTTCAAGCAATTATTGATAAGTATGCTAAAAAGCCATTCTTGATGGGCTATCGAATTTCACCAGAAGAAATCGAAACCCCTGGAATTCGTTTCGATGAGACTTTGAAATTCATCGATGTTTTGAAAGAGACACCAATCGACTACTTACACGTTTCCATGGGAAATGTTTGGAGAAAGTCATTGAATGATAAGTCAGTTACAACTCCTTTGAATTTGACAATCAAACAACACATTGGTGATTTGCCATTGATTGGGGTTGGTGATATTCAAACTCCCGCCGATGCTCAAAAAGTCCTTGATGAGGGAATCGACTTTGCGGCATTAGGTCGTGAGATGTTGCGTGAACCTAAGTGGGTTCAAAAAGTTGAAGCCGGTGATGAAAAAGCAATCCGTTATACAATTTCACCAGAAGACCATGAAGAACTTGGTCTAGTTGGAACATATTGGGAGTTCTTAATGCAAGGCTTCCACGATGGTTTGCAATTGAGTAGTGAACCAATTACCGAAGAGAGTCGGCAAAAATTTAATAACGCCTTAGATCATATCTTTGGCGGTGGTGAATAGATATAATTATAAAAGCTTGGGACATAACTACTTTTTATTCCTAAACTTGCAGCATAAACGCGGAACAGGACATAACTCTCTCCGCTTAAAACAAATAAGCCAAGGTAATCAAAGTGCGATTACCTTGGCTTATTTGTTTTAATGCTCAAGAGTTGACCATGTCCTGTCCCGCTCTTTTGCTATTTGACACATATATCAGCCTGATATATATATATTAAACTAGTTGTTTTTGTCAAGGAGAGAAAAATGTATGACTTGTTTGTTTTAGGACAACTGATGGACGAATCGATGAGCGGATACTTAATGCGCCAAATTTTGCAGCAATTAGTCGGATCCAGTCGCAAGATTAGTTTTGGAATGATCTATCCATTATTTAAACGCTTAGATGAAGCAGGTTTCATCGAATTAAATGAAACTAAAACATCTGGTCGAATTAAAAAGGTTGCCACGATTACCAAAAGCGGTCGCCAACAATTCTTGAAATTAATGGAAAAGAAGATTCCGGTCAATTCAAATTTGGAATTCACCTATAATGTGAAGTTTCGCAATTTTCATCAAATAGATAGGAAGTTACGTCAACAAATATTGCGTGATTACTGTCAATATTTGACCCAGGAAAAAAATTTGCTCAAAAAACAAATGGCTGACTTACCACAGACTAATATTTCAAATCTGGATCTACAAAATGCGTTGTGGGTCAATGACTTGAAGGTCGCAAAAATTGTGGCTGCTTTAAATTGGGCCCAAGATTCGTTAAACAAGCTTGAGAAATAGAGGGGATATTTTGGAAGAACCACGTACTATGTCGAAAAAGACAATCTTATTAATGGCAATCGTAACTGGGGTTATCGTTGCCAATTTAAATTTTATTCAACCAATTGAAAACTTAATTGCTAATGACTTTGGAGTTTCAAAATCAGTCGTTGGAATGTTGGCGATGGTGACTCAATTAGGTTACGCCTTGGGACTATTGTTAATTGTGCCTTTAGGAGATATTTTCAATCGCTACAACTTAATTCAATTTATGATGATTTTATCAATTATTTCGTTATTATTAGCCTTTTTAGCACCAAATGCAGCTGTCTTTGCCATTGCCACGGCTTTAATTGGCATCACCTCGGTTGCGCCACAGATCATTATTCCTTACGCCGGTTACTTAGCGCCAGCCTTAGAACGGGGTAAAGTGTTAGGAATCGTCTTGAGCGGTTTATTAACAGGTATCTTATTGTCACGGTCTTTCAGTGGTTTATTAGGTAGTGTGATGCCATGGCAGGATATTTACTTGTTGGCGGCCGGAATTGACTTAGTATTTCTAGTCATCGTTCATCTATTTTTACCAAAAGATGCTCGGGGACACCAAGATTTGAAGTATTTACCAGTCATTAAAACTTTACCCAAATTGTTCACTAGCCAAAAGGCCTTGAGAAGTTCAGCCATCAACGGTTTTTGCATGTTTGGGATGTCAAACGTCCTCTGGTCAACTTTAGCCTTTTATTTAGCTGATCAATATCACCTAGGCAGCAGTGTCGCTGGATTATTAGGACTTTTAGGAATTGCCGGAGTTTTAGTAGCACCATGGGTCGGCACCTTAGTCGACGAACGCTCACCAAAACTGACAATCGGTTTAAGCATGATTCTTTCAGGACTAGGTTTCTTAGTATTTTGGTTAATCGGTTTTTGGATGATTGGTCTAATCGTCGGAATCGTCTTGTTAGATTTAGGGACACAATTTAGTCAAGTGTCAAACCAGGCAATTGTCCAATCACTCAATCGAAAACAGAGTAGTAGAAACAATTCCATCTTCATGTTCAGTTATTTCTTAGGTGGGTCATTTGGAACCCTCTTTGCTACCTGGGCTTGGAGCCACGCTGGCTGGTCCGGAGTTTGTTTGGTCGCCTTAGTATTTTTAATTATTGCGATTATTGATCACTTTGTATTAGGGGAACCTGAGAAGCTGAATAGAGAAGCGTAGTTTGAGATTATGGATGTTTAGATGCCGTCTTCCGCAACAACTCGGGGAAATGCTGGAACGCTCTGGACACGACTTGAAGCCTTTTTCAAAACCGGAAAAAGTCTCCAAGCTCGGTCTTCCACTAGGCGCTGAAAGCGCCAAGAGGAATTTCAGGGCTGAGCATTTCCCCGAGCTGTTACTCCAGACTAGATTTCAGTTATTTGCAGCTATTTCTGTAAATTCTGAGTGGGATATAAGTTCTATTCAAAGCTTAGTTAAAACTGATTTATAGTCTGGATACGTAATGGTAATTTGAATTTTTATTAGTAAAATTTTATAAAGAGATAGAAGATATTACTAGAGATGTAGAGGATTGAAGCAAACTAGTGACGTCTTCTTTTTTATACTTTTTATATTTCTATTTTGAATAGGGGAAGCAATTCAACTATAAAAACATCAAGCACTATATATGAATAGAATTGGTATTCCTAAATGAATGGAAAGCAAATATAAAATAGATCCATTATTCAGTCCGGAATAGCAAAGAAAATTGGCTCAGATGTGAAATTTTTGTTAATGCTTTAGCATTTACAAAAAGGCCAATCTTGGAAATGCCGCGTACTTTGCGGTAGTTTCAAGTTGTGCCCAGCACGTTGCCGCCAAATTTTCTTTGCTATGGAGGACGGCATACTTCCACCCACCATAAAAAAAGAATTTTCTACAAAAACCTTTTTATTTCAAAAATTATTCCATTTGTTATATTATTTTTGCGAGCGTTTATAAATGAGGGTATAAATATGGAAAAATTTTCGTTATTAATTGTTTTGTTTGCTGCTTTAGCCACACCGCTAATTACAGCCAAATTTCACTTGACCAGAATGCCAACGGCAATCTCTGAAATTTTGATGGGGATAGTAATTGGGAAGACTGGTTTGAATATCGTTCAACCAGATTCTAGTTTGCAATATGTGGCTAATCTGGGTGTGATCATGCTGATTTTCTTAGGAGGAATGGAGATTGATTTCTCCCTGTTGGAACCTAAAAAGGATCAATTCTCGCCATTAGGAACATCACTAGCAGGATTTGGCTCGATTCTTTTCATGTCCTTGATTCTAGGAGTAATAGTCTATAAAACAGGAATCTTTAATGAGTTTATCTTGGCAGTGATCCTGTTCAGTACAATTGCCATGGGAGTGATTATTTCCTTACTAAAAGAGGTTGGACTACTTGAGACGAATTACGGCCAGACGATTCTGTTGACTTCGGCTATGGGTGAATTTATTCCGCTGTTGGCTTTGACCGTTTATGCGGCGGTTAAACGTCAAAACTACTTGTCTGTTTTTGGTTTGCCAGTGATTTTTCTTATTGCCATAATCTTATTACGTCGTTTTAATCGGATTTATGTTTTCTTTGATAAGATTGACAAATCAACGACCCAATTGGACATTCGTTTAGCCTTTTTCTTAATTTTTACTTTGGTAACTTTTGCCGAACAAATTGGAGCCGAGAATATCTTGGGAGCATTCTTAGCCGGAGCCGTTATGAAATTATTGCGGCCAAAGGAAGACACTGAGGAAAAGCTCAGCTCAATGGGCTATGGATTCTTCATACCGGTTTTCTTTATTACTACTGGCGTTAAATTGGATTTGCGAACATTGTTGACTAACAAACAAGCTTTAATGTTGATTCCAGTTTTCTTTATCGCTTTTATCTTGAGTAAGACGATCGTCTATCTGGTATTCAATAAGAAGTTTGGTAAACGCTATTCAGTTGCGGCTGCGGTTTTAACTTCAACAACAATTACCCTAGTCTTGCCGATCTTGGAAGTAGGGCGTAATTTGAAATTGATCACTACGGCGCAGTCAGGTGCCATCACTTTGGCCGCAATTATCACTTGTCTGATTTGTCCGATCTTGTTCAATAAAATCCTCAATCATGAACCAGAAATAGAAGAATAATGATATTTTTTAGAATAAAATTGTGTATTTTTTTATAAAAAGCGTTACACTATACCTGTTAAACAAAAAGTAACAGATAGAGGATGATCTGATGAAAAAATATGAAGCAAGTACTGAAGAAAAACACATTGAGATCGTAAACATCGCTGGACTTGAAAAACGTGTTCGTGACCACATGAGCAATGAGAAAGGTGCTTTTGGCTACATTCGTGGCGGTTCTGAAGATGAATGGACGATGAAGCAAAACACTGAAGCCTTTAATAAGAAGAAAATAATGCCCCGTGTCTTGCAAGGTATCAATCACGCAGACTTGAGTACAAAATTATGGGATATTGATTTAAAAACTCCAATCATTGAAGCTCCATCAGCTGCTCATGGTTTAGCTCACGCTAAAGGTGAAGTCGACACTGCTAAAGGTGTAGCAGATGCAGGAACTATTTTTTCAATGAGTACTTACGGTAGTACTAGTTTAGAAGATGGTGCAGCCGCAGCTCCTGGTGCCCCACAATTTTTCCAATTGTACATGAGTAAAGATGATAAATTTAATGAATTTCTAATCAAAAAAGCAGTTAAAGCTGGCGTCAAAGCAATTGTTTTGACAGTTGATTCCACGCTGGGTGGTTATCGTGAAGAAGACGTCATTAGTAAGTTCCAATTCCCATTACCAATGCCAAATTTGGCAGCTTATTCAAACGGTGATGGTGAAGGTAAGGGAATTTCTGAAATTTACGCAGCTGCCAAACAAGGCATCGTGCCTTCAGATATTCAAAAGATCAAAGATTTGTCAGGTTTGCCAGTCTTTGTCAAAGGTATTCAATCACCTGATGACGCTGAACTCGCAATTGACTTTGGAGCTGACGGAATTTGGATTTCTAATCATGGTGGTCGTCAACTTGATGGTGGACCAGCATCATTTGATGTCTTACCAGCAATTGCTAGTGTCGTTGATAAGCGAGTTCCAATTGTCTTTGATAGTGGCGTTCGTCGTGGCGAACATGTTTTCAAAGCTTTAGCTAGTGGAGCTGATTTGGTTGCTATCGGTCGTCCGATTATTTATGGATTAAATCTTGGTGGTGCACAAGGTGTAACTGATGTGATCGAACATCTCAACATGGAATTATCAATTACGATGCAATTAGCAGGTACTAAGACAATTAATGATGTAAAAAACACCCAATTATTAGATTAATTTTTGTCAAACAGTTTAAAAAACATTAAATTAGCGGTATTCTTATTTAATTATGAGAATATCGCTAATTTTTGTAATTTTATTAGAAAAAATACAAGAAAGTTATTAACGTTTGACCTCGAGTGAACTTTAGGGTGTAAGCTATTAGTAATGCGTTATTTTTAATACAGTATTTTAGGATTTGAAGGTGAGATAAATATGGGGATTTTTTCTCGTTTAAAGTGGTTCTTTAAAAACCAATGGAAGCAATATTTAGTTGGTGTCCTGGCACTAGTTGTCGTAGCTATCTTCAACGTTATTCCACCAAGAATTATTGGGGATGTGGTTGATGCCGTTAGTAAGAAAAATATGACTGCTCGTTTCTTAGTCATCAGTATGTCAATTTTCTTAGTGACAGCGATTGCACAATATTTGTTGCGTTATTTATGGCGGAAGATGATTTTCGGCAGTTCTTTTGTTTTGGAACGTGAACTGAGAAGTCGACTGTATCGTCAATTTATGAAGATGGACGCAACTTTTTATAAAAAATGGCGGACTGGTGATTTGATGGCGCATGCTACCAATGATATCGATGCCGTTCGTGAAGTAGCTGGACCAGGTATTTTGACCTTGGCCGACTCAATTATTACTGGTACGTCAACCGTTCTAGCTATGGGTTTGATGATCAGTTGGAAATTGACGCTGTTTGCTGTTTTGCCACTTCTACTATTAGGTATTATGGCAAATATTTTGGGTGGAAAAGTTCACGATGCTTTTTCACGTTCACAAGCTGAGTTTTCAAATATTAATAACAAGACTCAGGAAAGTATCGTCGGTATTAAAGTTCTCAAGGCGCTAGGTCAAGAGCGTGAAGACGAAGAGGATTTTGATAAGTATGTGGCCGACAATATTACTGCTAATAAACGATCATATCGACTAGATTCACTGTTTGATCCACTAACAACTTTGATCATGGGGATTTCTTATGTGATCACAATTATTTTCGGTGGTTTGTCAGTTTTACATAATCAAATCACAATTGGTCAATTAGTTTCCTTCATTACATATATGACTCAATTGACTTGGCCAATGTATGCGGTCGGTAGCTTGTTCAACGTTTTGGAACGTGGTTCAGCTAGTTACGATCGAATCAGTGAATTGTTAGGCGAAAAATCTTCTTTAGTTCATCCAAAACACGAAGTGGAAGAGATTCCTGATGGAACACTCGACTTTAATATTCATTCATTCCACTATCCAGATGATGATCAGGCTACAGCTTTACAAGATGTGCATTTTCAGTTAAAGGAAGGGCAGACTTTAGGAATTGTTGGCCCTACTGGTGGTGGAAAATCAACTATCATCAGTCTTTTGATGCGTGATTTCGATCATTATGACGGCTCTATTAAAGTTGGCCAATATGATATTCGAAAATATAATCTTGATAATTATTTGAATACGATCGGTTACGTTCCGCAGACTAACTTCTTGTTTTCAACTGATATTCGTGACAATGTACGATTTGCCAATATCGAAGCTAGCCAAGAAGCCGTTGAAGCAGCTAGTCGTGTCGCCGATTTGGATGCTGATATTGAGAAGATGCCTAATGGTTACGATACCGAAGTTGGTGAACTTGGGGTCTCGCTTTCAGGTGGACAAAAACAAAGATTGGCGATTGCTCGGGCTATTTTGAGTAATCCTAAATTGCTGATTTTGGATGATTCCTTGTCAGCGGTTGATTTTAAGACTGAACGTAATATTGAACAACGGATTGCCCATAATCGAAAAGAGGCAACGACAATCATTGCGGCCAGTCGGTTGAGTTCGGTTGAAAATGCCAATCAAATTTTAGTCATCGACCACGGAACAATTATTGAAAAAGGTACTCATAAAGAATTATTGGCTCAAAAAGGTTGGTACTACAATACCTTCCATCTTCAAGAGAAGACAGCTGAGTTAGAGGGGAGGCTAAATAATGGATAATCATGAGCAAGAGAATATACTTAAAAAAGTTCGATCCCTATCACGCAAAGACCGTAATAACATTTTGAAATGGCTCTTTAGTTTTGCATGGGAGTTCAAGATTCAATTTGCAATTGCAATTGGATTTGCCTTGGTTTTAAGTGTAATCAACATCTTTTTACCAAGAATGTTGCAATACTACATGGATAATTATTTGACCGACCAAAGTACTGGTTTGAAATTAATCGTTGGCTTTGCAATTTTGTATGCTTTTGGAACGATCATTCAGGCGATTGTTCAATTCGTGCAAAACTTCTTCTTTGCGATGGGTGCTGAACGGACACTGGAAAGAATTAGAAGTAAATTATTTCACAAACTTCACACATTAGGCTTGAAGTATTTTGACGTCACGCCGGCTGGATCAATCGTGTCAAGAGTTACTAATGATACCAAGACTTTGTACAATTTTTGGACGTTGTTCTTGATGATCATTGTGGCCTTTTTCTCGATGATCTCAGCGTTTATTGCTATGGCTTCGGTTCACATTTGGTTAGCCGTTGTAACAGCATTATTTGTCGTCTTATTGTATTTGGTAGTTTGGGTTTATCAACACATTAGTTCGAAAATCTATCAACGTTTGCGTGAATACTTGAGTCAAATCAACACCAAATTGAATGAATCCTTAATGGGGATTAGTATTATTCAGCAGTTTGGTCAACAAGGTAGAAAGACTTCAGAATTTGAAAACAAGAATAACGCGTACTATCAAATGCGTCGACAAATGATCAACGTCAATTCATTCTTGTTGAATCCGATGATCAATTTGATGTTTACCTTGGCTGAATTGATTGCGTTGTTAGGCTTTGGTTTACAAAGTATGAATACTTTTGTGGCTGCTGGTGTGATTTATGCGTTTATTTCTTACCAACAAAACTTCTTTAATCCACTGGGAAATGTCATGAATTACATGTCATTTTTCCAAGATGGTTTAGTTGCTGGTTACCGAATTATGCGCATGTTCAATAATGAAACTTTGGCTCCAAAACAAAATGAGGATAGCACAGCTAAAATTACTGAAGGAAAAATTGAATTCCGTCACGTTACCTTTGGTTACAATCCCGATGAACCAGTTTTGAAGGATATTTCCTTTGTCGTTGAACCTGGTGAAAACATCGCCTTTGTCGGTCACACGGGTAGTGGTAAGAGTTCAATTATCAACATCATGTTGCGTTTTTACGAATTTGGTCAGGGGGAAATCTTGATTGATGACCATGATATTCGTGACTTTTCGACCCAAGAATTACGTCAAAAACTCGGATTGGTAATTCAAGAGCCATACTTATTCTATGGTGATATTGCCAAGAATATTCGAATGTTTGATGATTCAATTACCGATGAACAAGTTGAACAAGCGGGAAAATTTGTTGATGCCGATGAATTCATTCAGAAACTTCCCGCCAAATATCACTCTCCGGTAACGGAACGTGGTGGCAGTTTTTCAACTGGTCAACGTCAATTGATTTCTTTTGCCAGAACAATTGTTAGAAATCCGAAAGTCTTAATTTTGGATGAGGCAACTGCCAATATCGATCCGCAAACGGAACAAAGCATTACTAAAAGTTTGAAAAAAATGCGTGATGACCGAACAACAATTTCTATTGCGCATCGGCTTTCTACAGTTCAAGATGCTGATCAGATCTTAGTTTTAAGTGCTGGTCAAATTGTTGAACGAGGAACGCATGAAGAATTACTTGCTCTAGGTGGTAAGTATGCTGAATTGTATGCTTTACAATCAGTTGAAAATAATTAACTATAACTTATATGCATGAGAGGGTATTCAAAATAAGTATTTAACATATCAAGCAATTTAGTTAACAATAATATTTGTAAATAAAACAAAAAGGTTTGGTATTTAATGAAAAAACAAATAAATGAAGGATATTTTGATGGCGAACGCCCACTCTTTAAGGAACACGACGCTCAAATTTCCGATACAACTTTTGGTGAAGGAGAATCACCTTTAAAAGAAGCTCGTAATATTGATTTGAAAGATGTCGTTTTCAAATGGAAATATCCACTGTGGTATGCCAAGCACGTCGTAGTTGATAATACAATTTTTGAAACGATGTCACGTTCTGGTATTTGGTATACCGAGGATATTGAAATCAACAATTCGGCTTTGCAGGCTCCTAAGTTGTTCCGCCGTGCTAGTGACATTACTTTGAATAATGTTCACTTTGCTGATGCAGAGGAAACAATGTGGACTTGTAAAAATATCAAAATGAACAACGTTCAAGTCAACGGAAATTATTTTGGTAAAGATAGTGAAAACATTTATGCTGAGAACTTAAATGTTGTTGGGAACTATGTCTTCGACGGAGCTAAGAATATTGAAGTTCACAATTCTACTTTCGTCTCAAAAGATGCCTTTTGGAATTGTGAGAATGTAACAATTTATGACTCAAAAATCAGTGGTGAATATCTAGCTTGGAATACCAAGAATTTAACTTTGGTTAACTGTACGATTGAAAGTGACCAAGGACTTTGTTACTTAGATGGCTTGAAAATGATTAACTGTAAGCTCTTGAGAACTGATTTGGCCTTTGAATATTGTTCAAATATTGATGCCGAAATCACAACCAATGTCATGAGTATCAAGAATCCAATCAGCGGTTCAATCAAAGTTAAGTCTGTTGATAAGATTATCTTTGATGACCCAGAAATTGATCAGAATAAAACTATTATTAGTTATTAGTGTGTCACAAAAAGTTTAATGGAGGAAAATAATAATGAAGTATGATTTTGAAACTCTGAACAAATCACGTGCGGGAAATTCAGCCAAGTGGGATGTTGGTCCAAATGAATTACCAATGACGATTGCTGATATGGATTTCAAGACCGCTCCAGAGATTATTTCAGCACTCCAAAAAAAAATCGATATGGGTCTTTTCGGTTATGAAGAAATTCCTGACGACTATAAAGAAGCAGTCGCCAGTTGGTATGAGCGTGAACACCACGTTCGCCCCCAAACGGATTGGATGATTTTTGCCACCGGGGTAGTGCCTTCAATTTCTTCGGCCGTTCGTCGCTTAACTTCTTTAGGTGACAATGTTTTAGTGCAAGCCCCAGTTTACAACATCTTTTACAACTCAATCGTCAATTCTGGTCGTCACGTCGTTTCGAATGATTTAGTATACGACCAAACTGACCGCACTTATTCAATCGATTTCACTGATCTGGAAAAGAAATTGAGTGATCCATTGACGAATATGATGATCTTGTGCAATCCTCACAATCCTGTCGGCAAAATTTGGACGGTTCAAGAACTGACCAAAATTGCCCAATTGTGTTTACAATATGACGTTAAGTTGTTTAGTGATGAGATTCATGGTGATATTACTTTCAACGAAGCAGGTTATAACCCAATTTTTGGCTTACCAAAAGAGTTATTGAAAAATGTCGTAGTTGCGGTATCACCAAGTAAAACTTTCAACGTGGCCGCTTTGCATGCTTCAACAGTGATTGTCCCCGATGAAAATTTACGTGGACAAGTCAGCCGTGGTCTCAATAGTGAAGAACTAGCGGAACCAAATATAGTAGCAATCCCAGGAACAATTGCCGCTTACACACAAGGTAGCTCCTGGTTAAAAGCTTTAAAAGAAAAGCTATTAGCCAATAGAAAATTAGTTTTAGATTACTTGGCTACTAATGTGCCAGAATTCAAGTGGGTCAAAGGCGAAGCCACCTATCTATTGTGGTTTGACGTATCAGAATTAACCGAAAATGTAACAGAATTAACCAACTTCATTCGAAAAGATACCGGCTTGATCTTAACTCCCGGCAGTGTCTATCGTGGTGACGGCTATCACTTTGTTAGAATGAACATTGCAAGCCCAACAGAAATGATTCAAGATGGCTTGAGTCGTTTGCAAAAGGGTGTAAGTGATTATAAGAAATAGTGATGGTTCTTTTGTTTGAGTGGTGGTTAGATGCCGTCTTCCGCAACAACTCTGGGAAACGCTGGAACGCGGTGGGCAGACTTGGAGCCAATTCCAAAACCGGGAATTGTCTTCAAGCTCCACCTTTGACTAGGCGCTAAAGCGCCAAGACAAATATCGCAGCTGAATTTCCCCGAGCTGTTACTCCAGACTAGATTTCAGTTATTTGCAGTTATTTCTGTAAATTTTGAGTGGGATATAAGTTCTATTCAAATTTAGATAAAACTGATTTATGGTCTGGATACGTTATGATGTTTCACTGTTTTAATTAATTTAAACTGATATTAAAAAAGAGAATCTTACTCGAACAACAGGAATTTGCTGTATTTGATAAGATTCTCTTTTTTTGATTTTTTAATTATTACTTCTATTTAAAAAAGGAGGTAACACAATAACGAATTAAAATATTTAACTCCATTTTTGAATAGAATTGGTATTCCTGAATGAATGGAAAGCAAATATAAAATAGATCCGTTATTCAGTCCGGAATAGCAAAGAAAATTGGCTCAGATGTGAAATTTTTGTTAATGCTTTAGCATTTACAAAAAGGCCAATCTTGGAAATGCCGCGCACTTTGCGGTAGTTTCAAGTTGTGCCCACATCGTTCCAGCCAAATTTTCTTTGCTATGGAGGACGGAATATTACACCAACAATAAAAAAAGAAGCATGCCATTTCTGACATGCAACCTCTAATTCCCAATTTTAAAACTATTCAATTCGTTTAGGCTTGTAGTTTTCCGACAAAATCAAAGTGTAAGAGTTAACCCCGAAGAAAGCGACAATTACCATTAAACCAGTCATAAAGAAACCTAAAAACATAAACCCTAATCCAAGTGCCAAACCAAAAATAGCAAAACAGCACATTAAGATTTTTGAAACACTAACCAAACTATACTCAGATTTGAAAACATAGTGATAGAGTGTATCGATTTTTCTAATCTTTTCATTAGCCACTTCAGGTTGGTGCAATTCCAAAATGATACCGTAAGGTTCAACACCATCGACAATGATATCCTTGTCAAAGTCAGTTGGCACTACTTTTTTGAATCTACCACCCATAATGCGTACAGTAGGATAGGCACCTTGAGCAATGATTCGTTTCAAGTAACGGTTGATTGGATAAGTGCCAATTTTAACTGCGGACTGTCTGGGAAAGTCGGCATAGATTTCCAAATTTTTATTGGTTGTCTTGATGCTGAGATTAGCTGAATCTAAGTTAGCCAATTGGTGAATTTTAAAAATGAATTTATTTTTTAGAATTTGTTTATTTTTTTTACCCTCAAATAAATCTTGTGGGTTGATTGTATGAATGTAGTGGATATACTTTTCAAAAAATGCTGGAGCATCCTCACTCAGCATAATTTTTTTATCGAATAATATAGTCATGATTCCCCCAAAAATGTAACGACTAACGACAGTATACCAAAAATGTATGCGCTTTTGTGGAAATTATTGAAAACGCTTTAAATTATTTTTTAATTTCACGATTTAACCAATTTATTAAAAGTCTACTTACAATATTTTGCTGTTGACGATTGCTGATGGTTGCAGAATTGTCACCCTTTTGCTTACCGTAGCTTCCAAAGCCAGCGTGATTACCACCGGAGATCTGTTCATAAACTGTATTACTTGGCAGTAGTTTTTTGGCATTTTTGTAGTTTTTCCACTTCAAAACTCCATCTTTTGAAGCAGTAATTGATAAAACGGGGACGTTTGTTTTCCGTAAATCACCCTTAGTTTCTGGATAACTTGCTAAGAAAAAGACACCCTTTAAATTTTTTTGGTGGTTGTGCGCATAACGGCTGGCCATGGTTCCACCGAGGGAGTGACCACCAATTACATAACCGGGAGTTTTATCTACTTTGTCCGCGATGTTTGTTTTCAATACAGCCAGATCAAGTGGAAATCTGACGATGTAGACGTTGAAACCTGCTTGGGCAACTTTTTTGGCCCAGATGCTGTAACTCTTTGGTTCAACGAGTGCTCCGGGATAAAAAATTACATTTGGATTAGCATTATTTCCAGAAAATTTCGTAATGTTGTTAGTAGTAGTTGAGACTTTGCTTGCGGTCATCGCACTAGTACTTGGTTGATATTCTTTACCTTTGATCACAAAAAATGAGCCAGCGCAGATTACTAGTAGCGTGATCAGGATTGCGATTAACCATTTATATATTTTTTTCATACGTTTCCTCCTAAGTCTACCTATATTTTACTTTACAAAATGGCTAATTCTATGCTACATTTAAGAAAATTAAAATATCTAAAGATATTAAAAAGAAGGAGTACTGGATACTTTATCCACAGGGAGTTAAGGTGAGTGAAAACTTAACGTGTCGGTATGCAGGAAAAACATCTTTGTTTCTCTAGCTGAAATTTTTAAGAGTAGGACTAGACGTGACCAATACGTTACCATTGGAGAGTATATTTAATGTACTTTTGAGGTGTTTTTTAACAAAAAAACTTGGGTGGTACCGCGGAAAGATCTTTCGTCCCTTTTATTAGGGATGGAGGATCTTTTTTTGTTTACAGTATTCCGGAAGAGGAGAAAGTTATGCAAGAAGTTTTAGTTAAAGATTTATACAAAAAAGAATTTGCTGACGGTGACAAAATCACTGTTTCTGGCTGGATTCGTACTATTAGAGGTTCAAAACGAGTAGGTTTTATCGAATTAAATGACGGTTCATTTTTCAAGAACGTACAAGTAGTTATCACAAGCGACATGGAAAACTATGCCGAAGTAGTTAAGTACCCAATCAGTACAACAATCAAAGTTGTCGGTGAGTTGGCACTTACTCCTAAAGCTCAACAACCATTTGAAATCCATGCAACTGAAATTGTCGAAGAAGGTTCATCAGACGCCGATTATCCATTGCAAAAGAAAGCTCACTCATATGAATTTATGAGAACAGTAGCTCACTTGCGTCCAAGAACTAACACATTTTATTCAGTTTTCAGAATTCGTTCACTAGCAGCTTTTGCTATTCATGAATATCTCCAACACAACGACTTTGTTTACGTTCACACACCAATCATCACTAGCTCAGATGCCGAAGGTGCCGGTGAAATGTTTGAAGTTACTACTTTAGACATGAACAACGTACCAAAGACAGACGATGGCAAAGTTGATTACAGTCAAGACTTCTTCAAGAAAGAAACTAACCTAACAGTTTCTGGACAACTAGAAGTTGAACCATTCGCCTTAGCCTTTAGAAATGTTTATACTTTTGGACCAACTTTTAGAGCTGAAAACTCTCATACTGGACGTCACGCTTCCGAATTCTGGATGATTGAACCAGAACTTGCATTCGCTGACTTAAAGGATGAAATGGACTGTTCTGAAGAATTATTGAAATACGTTATTAACTACGTGATGGATCACGCCAAAGAAGAATTAGATTTCTTGAACGAAAACGTTGATAATACTCTGATCGACCGCCTGAAAGCAACTGCTGGTGAAGAATTTGCCCATGTTACTTACACAGAAGCAATCGATATTCTTGAAAAAGCTGACGTTGATTTTGAGGTTAAGCCTTATTGGGGATTAGATCTTGAATCAGAACATGAACGTTATCTATCAGAAAAAATTTATAAGAAGCCAGTCTTTATCACAGATTACCCTAAGGAATTCAAGGCTTTCTATATGCGTGCTAATGACGACGGCAAGACCGTTGCAGCAGCTGACTTGTTAGTTCCCGAAATTGGTGAATTGATTGGTGGTTCACAACGTGAGGAACGTTTGGACAAACTAGAAGCTAGAATGGCTGAACTTGATATGAACGAAGACGACTACAAATGGTACTTAGAATTGCGTAAGTACGGTGGTACAGTTCACTCAGGCTTCGGTATTGGTTTTGAAAGACTGGTAATGTATATCACAGGTATGGAAAATATCAGAGATGTCATCGCTTATCCAAGAACACCAGGAAACGCTGAATTTTAATACAGAGAGTGAAACAAGAGCGGTCAGCTCCCGGAGGATAACGTAATTTCAGGAATTGCTCGTCGCACTTTGCGAGTGATTCCTGAAATTTTGTTATCTCGGAGGGAGTTGCTCTTGTGTAGCTCGTTTCAATAAGAGAGTGAAACAAGCCTCTTTGTTCAAATTTATGATTAATCAAAATAAACGATAATCATCGTTAAACTAAAAAGAAGCTGAACTAATGCTATATGCATTAATTCAGCTTCTTTATTTGCTTTTAGAATTAAATAGAATTTATTATTTGTATACTTGTTAATTATATAGTAACATGTACTTGAAAGTTGAGGTAATTAAGATGAAATATATTATTACTGGAGCAACTGGTCACTTGGGTGGTCATATTTTTCAAGAGTTAGATAAACTAGTTCCTAGCAGCGACATAACGGCTGCCGTTCATACAGTATCAAAGGCAAAACACCTTGAGGAAACTGGAGCCAAAGTTGTTGGCATCGATTTTTTTAGTGAAGATTCATTAGTTTCTGCTTTTAGAGATCAGGATGTTTTAATCTATGTACCTAGTAAGAGTCACGATAGTTTTAGCCGGGTCAGCGAGTTGGAAAACGTCATTAACGCCGCTCAAAAGGCTCAAGTGGGGCATATTTTGGCGATGGGCTTTATCGCAGATCAAGTTAACAATCCTTTTGCTTTATCGGCCTTTTACGGATATTTGCCACGTCGTTTGGCAGAGTCGAATCTTTCCTATACCATCGTTCGTAACGCTTTATACGCCGATCCCTTGATTCCATATTTGCCCGAATTGGTCGAACGAAAAAATGTCATTTATCCAATGAAAGATCAAGCTTTGAGTTTCATCAGTTTGGCGGATAGTTCTAAAGCTTTTGCCAAAGTTGCCTCAAGTAAGGACTTACTCACAAACGGTCGAATTTATACGTTAACCCAAGACCGCAATTACACGATGCCACAACTAGCCGAAGTTTTGTCCAAAGTAGCAAACGCACCAATTGGTTATCAACCAGTCACGCTTGAAGAATTTGCCCAGATTTACAATGAGGGAAATGAAGGACATATGTTGGCTTCCATGTACGATGCCGGCGGTCGCGGATTATTGAATGAAGTCAGTGATGATTATCAAAAAATTATGGGACATCCAGCTACTGATCTATTTGACTTTTTAGAAAGTCAAAGGGATGAGTAAATCGAACTTTATTTTTTAAAATATTTAATCGATATACTTTATTTTATATCTCTAAATAAAATACTTTCTTCGTTATACTGTTCTAGTCAATTCGATTGAGGAGGAATTTTATAATGAAAAATAATAATGTTGGTTGGTTTGAAATTGGAACAGATCATCCTCAAGAAACAATGGATTTCTATGCTAAGATGTTTGGTTGGAAATTCCAAGAATATACTGATATGGAAAATGAATATTATAATATCATTGAGCCTGGAAACGAATATTTCACGGGAGGTATTTTAGGTACAGCAGGTAAGACCAGTGAATATTCAACTTTTTATACATTAGTAAGTAATGTAGACGAAGCTATCAAATCAGCTAAAGATAATGGTGCAAAAGTTATCTGGGGTCCTGTGACAGATAAAACTGGTTTAACTTTTGCAAGATTGAATGACAGTACTGGTCATCAATTTGGAGTCTTTTCAGCAGGACAATAAGAAAGGCGGTATTAATCTATGAAAGCAGTAGTAGTTTCTAAAGCTGGTGGCCCGGAAGTATTGGAGTACAAAGACGTTCCAACTCCCAAAACCAAACCGGGGTGGTCACTGGTTAAAATTAAAGGATTTGGAATTGTCCATTCAGAAATTTTCACTCGTCAGGGTAAATCACCATCAGTAAAATTTCCTCGAATTTTAGGAATTGAATGCGTTGGAATTGTTGAAGAAAGTACTGACTTGAAACGTTTGCCAGTTGGTAAAAAAGTGATTGCGATGAACGGTGAAATGGGTCGCGACTTTGACGGCAGTTACGCAGAATATGCCTTGTTGCCAAATGAGATAATCCATCCAGTTGAGACCAATATTCCCTGGTCAGAGCTAGCAGCTATTCCGGAAACCTTCCATACTGCTTATCGTGCCTTATTACAATTAAAGATTTCAGAAGCTGATACCTTGCTGATTCGTGGTGGTACGAGTGGTGTTGGTATAGCAGGCTTGAAATTGGCCAAAGCAATGAACCCTGATATTCGAGTTATCGGTACTTCTAGAAAAGAAGCTTCAAAAAAAGCAGTTATCAACTTAGGCTACGACGGATTTGTTGGAGATATTAATCAAAAATTGCAAATGGATTATCAAGTTGATAGAATCTTTGATTTAGTAGGAGCTGCTACGGCCATAGATTCTATGAACAATTTGAAACCCTTTGGCATTGCCAGCATAACTGGTGATATGGGAGGTATTTGGGATATTGAACATTTTGATCCCGTCACAGCCATTCCCAATGACCGTTATATGACCTCATTTGCAAGTTATGTGATTGATGAAAAACAATTGAATGATTTGCTGAAGCTGATTTCAGATAAGAAAATCGATGTTGCGCCAGTTAAAGTATTTTCTTTAAAAGAATTACCCGAAGCTCACAAGTTTTTAGAAAACCAGGTTAAACCTGGAAAAGTGGTTGTAATTCCATAAAAGAAATCTATAATTGAGAAACACATCGGGAATATGAGGACAATCGCGTCTCTTTTTCAAATTTTGATTGTGAAGGGTTAAAAAAAGAAGTTGTATTAGTGGTAGTGCAACCATTAATATAGCTTCTTTATTTGTTTAGAATTAAATGGAATAAATAATAGAATTTCTATTTAGTCTGGAGCAACAAACTCGATTTGGCTCAAACGTGCCCACATTGTTCCAGCCAAAATCGAGTTTGTTGCGGAAGACGGCATTCACACACTAACCAAACTTTAAAATTTAAAATATTTAGTCGATATACTTTATTTTTAGTATTCGGAAAATCCTTATTATCTAGTAAAATTATTAAGTTGCTTAAATCAGTTCGGAAATAACATCTAAAACTTTGTAATTAGCATACTTATTTAACTGTTCAAGAAAATCATTTAATTCATCATTTGAATGAAAAGCTCCATGAATCATGTAGTTCATTTCACCAGATATTTTATAGTGATGTCGGATGAAATTTCTTTGACTGTGAATAAATTCCAGATATTGCTTGTGACTGTAATATTCCATTTGCGTTTCGATAAAAACTTGGTGAGTGTAGCCCATTTTATCCAAATTGACTTCAATTGTATATCGTTCGATAATGCCTTCGTCTTCTAGCTGCTCAATTCGAGTATTTACGGCTGGAGGGGTCATATTTACGATTTTAGCTAATTCAGTTTTGGTGATGCGACAATTGCGATTAAGTTCTTTAAGTATTTTTTGATCAATATTATCCATGTTATTCCCCCATTAATGCATTTATATTATACGATAAATTTTTTGCGAAAAGGTGGTATTAGTATGAAAGCAGCTGTAATTACTAAAGCAGGTGGACCGAAATTATTAGAATATCGGGATGTTTTTACATCAAAAAACAAAACCAAATATTGAAATATTAATAGGCTAATTTTTTGTTTAAAAGCCAGAAGATATTTATCATTAAAGTAAGTGAATTTAGAGAGGGGAAATAAATTGATAACTTATAAGAACGTTGGGATGAGATATGGCCAGAATACAATTTTGCGTGATATCAATTTAACTATTAACGACGGCGAATTATTTGCCCTCGTGGGGCCTTCTGGTAGTGGTAAAACGACATTGTTGAGAATGCTGAACCAATTGACGGTTCCAACTGATGGGGATGTCTACTTTAATGAGCGTAAAATTAAGGATTATGACGTTCAGAAATTGCGTTTGGATATGGGCTATGTTCTCCAAGATAGCAGTTTATTTCCCAATCTAAATGTTGAGGATAATATTGCTATTCAACTCGAACAAAAAGGTGTTTCTAAAGCTAAACGTCATCAACGGGCGGCTGAACTTTTGGAATCAGTTGAGTTGGATCCTAAAAAATATGCTAAGCGGATGCCTTCAGAGTTATCTGGTGGTCAGCAACAGCGAATCGCTATCATTAGGGCCTTGGCAACTGAACCTAAATTAATTTTGATGGATGAATCTTTCAGTGCTTTGGACCCAGTTTTGAGAACGAAGTCACAAGATTTAGTTTTGAAATTACATCAACAATTTCAAACGACGATTGTCTTTGTGACCCATGATATGCAAGAAGCTTTGCGAATGGGTCAACGGATTGCGGTTTTAAATAAGGGTGTGATCCAACAAGTTGGTACACCTCACGACATCATGCAACATCCAGCCACAGACTTTGTTAGAAAGTTCTTTGATACGAAGACACCGCATTGGTGGGATATGGAATTTTTGATTGAGTCCGGATCGTTAAAGAAAATTCCTAGCGATAAAAATCTGCCAGTGGTAACTGGATTTAAACAGTTAATGAATCAATTGGGTGAAAAAAGTGATTTCAAATTTCAATATCGAAACGTTAGTTACGCGATGACTGCCCAAGAATTAGTTGCCTATTTAGGACAAGAAGGGGGTAGTCGTTAATGCAAATGTTGATGCAGACTATTGTTGAGCAGCGAGGGGAAATTCTGGAGTCGTTGTATCAACACATTGAAATCTCATTTATTTCTTTAATTATCGCGATGCTGATTGCGATTCCATTAGCAATTTTATTGCGAAATCATCGTCGTTTCGGTGAAATTGGTTTACAGATTGCCGGAATCATTCAAACGATTCCCAGTCTTGCTTTATTAGGATTATTGATTCCAGTAGTTGGAATTGGTACAGTTCCTGCGGTAGTAGCTTTGACGATGTATGCCATCATGCCGTTATATCAAAATACCTATTCTGGTTTGACTAATATTGATCCAAATCTGGAAGAGGCTGCGGTCGCCTTTGGTTTATCAAAGTGGAAAAGACTGCAAAGATTAGAATTTCCACTAGCCTTGCCAATGATAATCTCTGGTATCAGAATTGCCCTAGTTATGATTATCGGAACGGCTACATTAGCTGCCTTTATTGGCGCTGGTGGTTTAGGTGATTACATCATGTTGGGAATTCAGCAAAATAATAATTACTATTTAGTTATTGGTGGTGTTTTGTCAGCACTGTTAGCCTTTATTTTCAGTGCTTTACTGAAATTTATCGGTTCATCCAAGAAACACATTTATGCCGGTGGGATAATTGTCCTATTATTAATGCTTGGACTTGGTGGCAGTAAGATTTATCAAGCCGTTAAACCACAACCAGTTGAGATCACGATTGCTGGAAAACTCGGTAGTGAACCAGAAATCTTGATGAACATGTATAAAGATTTGATTGAACAAGACAATAAGAATGTTAATATCACTTTGAAGCCGAACTTTGGTGGGACGACTTTCTTGTACAAGGCGTTAAAACGAAATCAAGTTGATATTTATCCAGAATTCACGGGAACAGTTTTGGAGTCTTTAGTTAAATACGATAAAAAGACTCCTAAAGACTCAGAAAAAATCTACCAGATTGCCAAAAAACAACTGGCAACTCAAGAGAATATGAGTTTCTTACTTCCGATGAAGTATGAAAATGGTTATGATTTAGCTGTTACTAAAGAGTTTTCTAAAAAGTATAACGTTACTAAATTGAGTGATTTGGAAAGGGTTAATAGTAAAGTCCATGCAGCTTTTGACCCTGACTTTTCAAATCAACCAGACGGTTATTTAGGCTTGAAGAAGAAGTACAATCTAAACTTTGCCCAAATTACCAAGATGGAGCCAAGTTTGCGGTATAAAGCTATTGCAAATAAGAAGGTCAACTTAGTCGATGGTTATACGACTGATCCGCAAGTTGAACAATATGATTTAGTTGTCTTAAAAGACGACAAACATTTCTTCCCACCTTATCAAGGAGCACCTTTGATGAATGAAAAGTTTGCTAAGGATAATCCGGAAATTGTTAAGAGTTTGAATAAACTAGCTGGAAAGATTTCAACTGAAGATATGCAAGATATGAATTATCAAGTTACCGTTAAAAATAAAAAAGCTAGTGTCGTCGCAAGAAATTATCTTGTGAAACACGGCCTGTTGAAATAGAAAATGGAATCAATTAGGACTTTCTTCCTAAATTGATTCCATTTTTTCTTTTAAAAATTGAAAATTGCTGTGATAAATGTTGCAGCTCCAAGAAAGATTCCAGGGATATTAGCCCAAATGATTGGCCAATCCTTTTCTTTTTTGAGTAAGCCATAGGCTGTCCAAATGGTGCAGTTTATAAAGGCAACGAGCGGTTGGATAGGATTCCCCTTACTTCCCGACAAGTTAGAGATAATCTGTGGAATGTATGAAACATACATTAAAACGGACATGGTACTAGCAATCGTTCCAATTCTATCTACTTTTTCTGAACTAATCCTCTGCAAATAATTGACTTCCTTTCTGAGTTCTCAGCTTTTTTTGTCATCAGGACAATTTTGACCAAGTCATTATTTTGGCAATTAAATTCAATAAATTGACTACACCATGCAATATAAACTAGACGTATCGTATTGTCAATCGAGACGATGTTTCATGAAACAAAAGTGTAGTTAACTTTTGAGCATTAAAAAAGGCCATGATAATCGTGTTTTGATTAACATGGTCTATTTTGTTCTGTATTATATCAAATATTAATTTCTTTATTGTATTTCAGCAACTTGGCGAACCATCATTAACTCTTCATCAGTCGGAATTAACATAACTTTAATGGTCGAATCCTTGCTACTAATGATACCTTCGTCGTTGGCTTCGTTTAGTTTGTCATCGATTTTTACTCCAAAGATTGCGAGTTCATCAATAACAGCTTTTCGTAACCATGGGTTGTGTTCAGCGATTCCACCGGCGAAAACTAAGGCATCGGCTTGATGTAATTCAGCTAGAAAACTTCCGGCATATTTGACTACTCGGTTGACGAAAACGTCGATAGCTAATTTGGCTTGAGGGTTAGTGTCTTCTTGGGCTTTAATGTCACGCATATCAGAAGAAAATTCGGAAATTCCAAGTAAGCCAGATTTTTGATTGAAGATGTTCATCACTTCTTCAGGATCATTTAAGTTTAATTCTCTCATTAAATAAGGAATCAATGCTGGGTCGACGTCTCCGGAACGAGTTCCCATCGTAACACCATTTAGAGGCGTGAATCCCATTGAGGTATCATAAGCTTTTCCATTTTTTACAGCAGCTAGGGATGCACCACTGCCCAGATGCATTGTGACTAAGTTGATCTTGTCTGATGAGATTTTCAATAATTCAGCGGCACGTCCAGTCAAGTAAGTGTGAGAAATTCCGTGTTCTCCGTAGCGGCGGATTTGGTATTTCTGAGTCAATTCGTAAGGCAAACCGTAAATAGCATTTTTTTCGGGTAAGTCGGTAAAGAATTGACTATCGAAAACGGCGTATTGAACGGCATTAGGCAAAGTTTGAGCCATTGTTTCGATTCCTTTAGCTTCCATCGGATTGTGCAATGGGGCAAAGTCACTGAGTTGTTTGATTTGTGTTAAAACTTCAGGAGTAATTTCGACGGCGTGCTTGAAGACTTGACCACCGGCAACTACTCGATGAGCGACGGCTGTTATTTCGGATAAGTCGTGGATGATCTCTAACTTTTGTAATTCATCGAAGACCAATTGAGCGGCCTGTGTTTGAGTTAATTTATCTTTGGTCATTTGGCTTTTCTTGCCATTATATTTAATTCTGAATAATGACTCGGGTAGGTTGATTCTTTGCACATCACCACTGGCGAGGACTGTTTCAGAGGGCATTTCAAACAATTTCCATTTTAGGGATGAACTACCGGCATTGACGATTAAGGTTTTTTGCATTACAAAACCACTCTTTTCTTTTATTTAATGAAATCTAACCAGTAATTATGTTATATAAATCTCTTCATCTTTGCAACAATTGTTGTCGCTGAAAAAAATTCAACTTTCGAACAAAATCGCTTGCTAAATTTTGCCAAAGTTTATTATAGTTAAAATTGCGTTATAAAAAGTTATCTTGGGAGATTTAAAATGAAAACCGCAGTTTTTTTCGTACTAGATGAAAATGTCGACTGGGAGGGACCATATTTGTCTAGTCGTTTGAATCAAAATTCAGAATGGGCAGTTAAAACAGCCGCTGCAAGTTCTGAAATAGTTTCAACCGAAGGCTTCAAAACAAAAGTCGATTATACGATTGCAGATTTACCGGCAGATTGTGACTTGTTAGTTTTAATCGGTGGCAAAGTCGATCCTACTTTGAAGGAAATAATTGATACTAGAATCAAAAAGCAACAACCATTAGCAGCAATCGGGGAAGTGGTTGATTACTTATTTAGCAATCACCTAGTGAGTGAACGTTTACTAACAGATGAATTGTATACGGAATCAAATTTAGTTGCAGCAAGAACGTCCACAGGAACAGAATTTGCGGACGCCGTCTTAGAGATGATCGAGTTTACTTCCGATAAGACGGTTAAAGCTTTAGCAGAATTTTATAACAATGGCTATTTTGAATATTGTCAAAAGTATGGCATTACTGTTTAAATGTAAAGCAAAAGACTAGTTTACAGAAATTTATTAATATTCTATTATAAGAACATTGAGGAGGCTGAAATTATGCATTGGTTATGGGTTTTGATCGTTGGTGCTATCATTGGTGCCATTGCTGGCGGAATTACTAATCGTGGCGAATCGATGGGCTGTTTTAGTAATATTCTAGCTGGTATCGTTGGATCGGCGTTAGGTGAGTGGTTACTCGGTTCTTGGGGACCACAGTTGGCAGGGATGTACTTGATTCCTTCGTTGATCGGTTCAATTATTTTAGTGGCGGTTGTTTCTGTTATCTTTGAAAGGAAATAGTCTTTGTTCTATTGTTTGGGGGATTTAGATGCCGTCTTCCGCACAAGTCCTGTGATGGACTGGAACGCTGCCGGCACTATTTTGAGCTTTTGCAAAGTACGCAAAATCTCAAAACTAGGCCTTTTTGTAGGTGCTAAAGCACCAACAAAAATATGGCGGCTGAGCCATCACAGGACTTGTACTCCAGACTAGGTACGAATCTATGCTGTTATTGCGATGGATTCTGATTAGGATGTAAGTTCTATTCAAAATTAACATAAAATTGATTTATGATTTGGGTACGTTGTGATGAGTCGGTGTCTTAATTAATTTAAACTGATTTTTGGATTAATCGGAGTAAATAAAAAGCATCTTTTTCTTAGTATGTAAGTTTTTGCTTACTTACTAGAAAAGGATGCTTTTTTTTAGATACTCTCTAAACGTCCGACATAGCCTAAGTATGCATGGTGGGTTTTGTCGGAAATTTTAATTTTAGTTACGGAAGCGTTGGGAACTTCTAGGAAATCATCGATGTTTGGAGCTTCACTTACTAATTGCACGAATGAGCGAGTTACGAATCCGTGACACGAGACTAGAATTTTCTCGCTATCTTTTTTTGCCATATCATCGAGGAATGATTTCAATCGATCTAAAACTTCTTGATACGTTTCGGCATTTTTAGTGTAGTCGGAATAGTTGCTCTTGAAATAACCATTTTCACTGAAGCATTGTGGATAATCTTTTTCAACTTCGGCAGCGACGGCCCCATCCCAGTCACCATAGTTGATTTCGCGCAAACGGTCGTCGGTTTGAATCTTCAATTTTCCTTGGTTCAAAATTTCGGCTGTTTCTTGGGCGCGCTTGAGTGGACTGGCGATAATCTCGTCAAAGTCCGCAATGTTCAATTGTTCTTTCAAGTAGTTAACTTGTTTTTTCCCGGTTTCGTTCAAGCTCAAATCGGTTGCTGAGCCGTTGATTCGACCGGTGTAATTGGTGTCAGTTTCACCGTGTCTGACAATGTATAATTCGACCATGTTACCTCTCCTTAGTTAATATGGTTTAAGTATTTCATTAATACGCTTACATTGCAAACTTCTTGGCAATTAAATTATTAATTAGAAATATTTTTGATGGCGACGACTGACCCTAAAAAGAAGAGTGCGGCCAAGGCGGCGGTGATTGGTAACATCGCAAACATCTTGGCTGGCAAAACTAAAGCTAGCAATGGAAAGGCGAAGGCAGCTGGTAATTTTATTTTCAACAATTGTAATAATAGAAAGACTAATGGCAAAGCAATAACAGTCGCAAGTAGCCAGGAAGCAATCACGCTATGCACTAAGAAGCCGATACTTGCAGCACCAACTAGGGCGACAAAGTGTTTGCTTCCCATTTGCCAGCTGTATGAAGGTTTCTGTAAGACCTCAAAGAAAACCACCATTACTGGCGGAATTGCAGCCATCTGTGAGAAACCAAAGAACCAAACACCACCGACCCAAATGATGGCCATTACGGAAAAGAGTGCCATGTGGTGCTTTTTGATAGCAGCACTAGGATCAGCTTGTTTGTAGTTTCCTTGTAAGAAGACTCCACAAGTCAATATTAAGGTAAATAACAAAATAGCTACGATAAATGACCAGTGAGTAGCGTTGATAATTATAGGTAGTAATCCGGTCGCAAAAGAAGGGGCTAGATTAGATTTCAATACTTTCAATAATAAGAGCATCAAAATTAATCCTAGGAGGACTTTTTGAGCATAGGAAATTGCCAGTTGATTGATCAAGAAACCGATGATAGCCGTTCCTGATGGAGCAAAGAAAATTTTTGAAGGTTGATTGATCCAACCGCCATTTTGGTAGATCCAAGTACCGGCTGTCAATGCGCCTATTTCTGGCAAAATTATTTCTAAATCATTTAAAAAGGTTGCACTGGCAACCATGAAGATAATTAGTAAGAATCCAATTAGATAGTTTCTTTTTTCAATTTCGCTTAATTGCATATGTGTTGTGACTCCTTATGAAAAAATAATGAAATTACTGATATTTTTTCAGCAAAACTAGATAAGTTTAACACATGAATATAATTTTTAAAAATATTTAATATATAATTTAGGCATATTTCAAAGACTATACAATCAGGATAGGTGATAGACGTAATGGAGATTAGGGTATCTTTAATTTTCCAAGCTATTAAAATGACAATATAGATACAAGCTTGACAGGAGATGATGCAATGTGAATTTAGTTTGGTTTGATGAAGATAATTTATAAAGGGGAATTTATTATGGACTGCAAAGAAAAAAATCAAATTAGAACTTACGACATGGATCAAATTGACGACGTATTGTGTGAATTGGATGATTCGAGAATCCGCATCAACGCTTTAATGGATTACAATTTAAAGTTAAAACGGGTCAATGAAGATGCCAACAAAAATCTCTTGTCACACGAATATCAACGATTGGGACCAATTATCGAATTGTTGAATACTGAAATATTTGAATACTGAAATATTTGAATCACTTGATAAATCAATTAATATTCTTGAATCAAGCGTTGAAGAATTAAAAGTAGTCGACGAAAAATAAGCAATTGAGGTTCATTTCGATTTGTGAAAGTTGAGATGTTCCTTTTTTGTGACAAAATTGGCGAAAATACAGGTATATTTATATTAGATACTTGATTTCTATTGACATTGAAGTGTTTTTTTTATAACATTTTATTGTTAATGGGCATTCGCCAAATGGTAAGGCAGCGGACTCTGAATCCGCAATTTATTGGTTCGAACCCAATATGCCCAATATATACATCAAGAAACCCCAGTGTTATCAAGGGTTTCTTTTTTTGTCTTATTTCATTTTAAATTTTTAGATCTGATAAAAGGCTCGGTATCACCAGTTAAATCGGCGAATTTAAGTTTTAGGGGTTTCACCAAAAAAATTATTGATTCCTTTTCGCCCTTTAGGTAAACGGTCAGCTTATACTTGCCAGCATTAGATAGTGTTAAAGTTTCATCTCCAGATTCCGCTATTTTTGTGCTCTTCTTTTTATTATTTGCTAATTCAGTCACAGTATATTTGTTACCTTTATTAGTTTTGAAAGCAAATGTTGCAGTATTTTTTTCAGTTAAAGTAGTTACATTTTTGTCTATTTCAAGAAATAATCTCTCTTGCGGCTTAAACAGAAAATAGAGAAAGACAATAACGACTATCACAGTAAGCCATAGCCACCATTTTTTATAAAAAGGCTTCTTTACTATAGTATTTTTCATATTATTTTCCCCAAAATGTATTTGTGGGCTAAGTATATCAAATGGAAAATATTTAAATTGCAAAATTAGAAGTTTTTTTTCGTCACTTACACAAATTTTAAAGAGCTAAAAATATGTGAATAGGATTGTTATAGTATCTCAATCTAATTTGTAGAAATTTTTAAGCTTTCTTTAAAAAAGCACCGTTAAAATATAACTATTATAAAATGAAGTTGTATAAGGAAAGCGGGTGTGGCAGGTGACTAGAGTTGATAGATTACACCGCAGAAGAAAAGCGGAGAGACTCAATTTTAATTTAATGATCGTCAAAATTTTTATTGTTGTCGTGGTAGTTTATTTCATTTGCCAAGCTGTCCTGACAATCAGATAAATCTGTGCGGAAACTTTGCGCGTTTTACCAGTAACTTGATAAACTTTAATCATCAAGATATGAGAGGAGTTTTATTATGAGTATCGAAAGCAAAAAGGACTTAGTTAAAGGTAAGACGAATCAAGTAGTAGGTAAAGCTTCTGGCGATGATAAACAAGAATTAAAGGGTAAGGCTCAAGAGGCTATCGGCAAGGTTAAGGAAAAAGCTGATGAGGTAGTCGATAAAGTTGCCCAAAAAGTTAATGAGAAATAATTTTAAAAGTAATTAAATATGGATTATCTTCTTTTGGATTAATCTGTTATGCAATAAAGCAAAAAAGCCGTATTAATGAAGTTTATTAGTACGGTTTTTTGTTTTCCATTAAATTAATTTAGGCACAAATTATGAATAGAGTCGAATCCATTTAGAAATTTACTAATTAATTGCAAAGAAATAGGATTTAGTCTGGAACAACAGCTCGGGGAAATGCTCAGCCGTGAAATTTCTTGTTAATGCTTTAGCATTTACAAGAAGGTGGAGCTTGAAGACAATTCCCGACTTTGGAATTGGCTCCAAGTCCGCCCATGGCGTTCCAGTCATTTCCCCGAGCTGTTGCGGAAGACGGCATCTAACCACCACCCCCAAATAAAGAACAACAAGTTTTGCTTGTTTTTTCATGATACCGCTCATAAAATCAAAAGATTGTGTTACATTATTAACTGGAGTGAAATAAATATTTTTGTGAGGTGAATAAATGGAGAAAAGCGAGATATTAGTGACTACAACTGAACATGTTCCAGGCCAAGAATACGAAATTATTGGTGAAGTGTTTGGACTAACAACACAATCCAAAAATGTTGTAAAAAATATTGGTGCTGGATTTAAAAACATTGTCGGTGGCGAAATCAAAGCTTACACAGAATTACTAACTGAGGCCCGTGATATTGCAATCAGTCGTTTGAAAAAGAACGCACAAGATATGGGAGCTGATGCCGTAGTAATGATGCGCTTTGATTCTGATTCGATCAGTGCAGATATGGAAACAGTTGCAGCATATGGTACCGCAGTAAAATTTAAGTAAGGTGATTGAATGGCTCTAGAATATAATAAAAGTTCTTTGTCAGCTTGCACGAGCATTTTAATAGGTAAGAAAGCTACAGTTGATGGTTCGACTATTATCGGTCGAAACGAAGATGCTAAAGCTTCTTGGCCTAAACATTTTGTTGTCCATGCTCACAAAGAATATACCGATGAACATAAATTTGTTTCTAAAGCCAATGATTTTCAAATGGACCTGCCTAAAATTCGCAATAAATATTCTGCCACTCCTGAATGGACCTTCAAAGAAGGATTGTTTGAAGAGGATGGATTTAACGAATTTGGCGTTGGTATGAGTGCGACCGAAAGTGCTTATTCGAACCAACGTGTTTTAGGCGTTGATCCTCTTGTTGAAAATGGTATTGGTGAGGAAGCAATGATCACGGTAGTTTTGCCTTACGTAAAGACTGCAAGACAAGGCGTTTTGCGCTTAGGTAAGATTATTGAACAATACGGAACTTGTGAAACTAACGGAGTCTTATTCTCAGATAAAGATGAGGTTTGGTACTTCGAAAGTGGATCAGGTCACTATTGGGTAGCACAGCGTATTCCCGACGATAGCTACGCTGTGGTAGCCAACCAATTAGCTATTCAAGAGATTGATTTTGATGATGAAAATAATTTCTTGTATCGTCAAGATATTAAAGAATTTGTTGAAAAGAATCATTTGAATAGTCGTCCAGATACTTTCAACTTCCGTGAAATATTTGGCACACATGATTTATCCGATGAGATCTATAGCACGCCACGTGTTTGGTGGGGACAACAGGAATTTTCTGGCAAGACGGATGAAAGTCCAGAGAGTGAAAACTTATCTTTCATCAAGAAAGCCAATCGCTTGTTGAGTGTCGACGATGCTCAATACTACCTGTCTTCCCATTTCCAAAAGACGCCTTATGATCCATTGAATGAATCAAAAGATAATAAACGTTTTCGTCCAATCAGTTTGGCTAAAACTCAAGAATCACACGTCCTACAAATCAGACCTAATCTGGCTCCTGAAATTGGATGTGTGCAATGGTTAGCCATGGGTGTAGCTTCGCAAAGTGTCTACGTTCCATTCTATATGGGAATCACCGACACACCAGAAGAATACAAACTAGGTGAGTTGCCATACGACAGTAAGTCAGCTTATTGGACATATAAATTGGCTGGGGTTTTATTGGACGGCCACTATAAAGAACTTGGAAAAATGTTCCAAGATAAGCAAGCGGAAATCAATATCACGCTTCGCAAGAAGTTGTTGGATTTTGATAACCAAAGCTTAGAAATAGATGATGATAAATTACCTAATTACTTAACTAAGGCTTCATTTGAGATGGCAAAAATCTCACTTGATGGCTATAAAGAGCTTATTGCTCAGTTAATTACGGACTCGACTGATTTTTCACCTCTTAACTTTAAAACAGATATGAATCTATAGATTCATACATTTAAATAAATGAGGGGTTTAAAAAAATGAATGATAGTGTTTCGCCAAAAAAATCAATCACACTATTTAGTTTGATCATGATGATTTTCACGGCAATCTTTGGTTTCGCTAATACAACTGTTGCTTATGAACAGATGGGATTGGCAAGTATTATTTGGTACGTTTTCGCGGCCGTATTCTTCTTCCTACCAGTAGGATTTATGATGGCCGAATATGGTTCCGCTTTTAATGAAGCAAAAGGTGGAATTTATTCTTGGATTGATGGAGCTGTCGGTGCAAAATGGGCTTTTATCGGTACATTCATGTGGTTAGCTTCATGGGAAGTTTGGCTAGTTTCAACTTCTTCTAAAGTTTGGATTCCATTGTCTACAACTTTTGCAGGCCATGATACAACGCAAACTTGGGGGATGTTTGGTCTTAGCGCCACACAAGTTATCGGTATTTTAGCCGTTCTTTGGATCATTTTTGTTACTTTCACAGCTACACAAGGAATCGAAAAGATCACGAAAGTTTCTAACTTTGGTGGTATTATGATGATTCTATTACAAGTTATTTTCTTCGTTTTGAGTTTGGCAGTATTGTTCATGTCAGGCTTTCACACTGCAGAACCAATTCAAGGATTAGATACATTTATCCATTCGGCTAATCCTGCTTTTGCCTCACCACTCGGGATGGTCTCATTCATCGTTTATGCAATCTTTGCATACGGTGGTATGGAATCAGTCGGTGGTGTCACTGATAGTATGAAGAATCCTAAACGTGATTTTCCACGTGGTGTTTTGATCTCAGCTATTATCATTACCGTACTTTATTCATTGACAATTCTTTGTTGGGCGATGAGTGCCAACTGGAGTTCAGTTATTTCTAAAGGTAACGTTAACTTAGGAAATATCACTTATGTTATGATGAGTAATCTTGGATATCAATTTGGTATCCATGCTGGAATGGGAACAACTGCTGCCTTAACACTTGGTAAGTGGTTAGCACGTTTCACAGGTTTTGACATGTTTATCCTTTACATGGGTTCCTTCTTTGTGTTGATTTATTCACCATTGAAGTCATTCGTGTTAGGTACACCAAAAGACTTTTGGCCTGAAAAGGTTACTAAATTAAACAAACACGGTATGCCAGCTTACGCAATGTGGATTCAAGCTATTGTTGTTATCGTCTTGATTTTGATCGTTGATATGGGTGGTAAGAATGCTAAAGCTCTATACAACGTCTTGACATTGATGGCTAACGTTTCAACAACAGTTCCATATTTGTTCTTAGTTGGTGCCTATCCATTCTTTAATTTAAACAAAGATATCGAAAAGCCATATTTGTTCTATAAGAACAAAAAAGCTATGTGGACCGTAAGTATTATCGTGTTCTTAGTTCTCGCATTTGCTATCATCTTCACCTTGGTACAACCAATCGTTGAAGGAGCTTATACAGATGCCCTTTGGACAATCATTGGACCGGTAGTATTTGGATTAATTGGGTTCATTTTGTATTACAGATATGAACATAAAACTAAAGAAAAAGCATCCGAAACTGCGGATGCGACAAATTAACCAAGATATATAAAAAGACTCAGAAATCGTTTAGATTTCTGGGTCTTTTTTTGCTTTTAAAAACTATTTAGCAATTTTTTTGATTTTTTTTAAAAAAAATTTCATTTTGATTTCCAAATGTCATATAGTGACGACCCTCAATGCTAATATCTTATTGTAATTTAAATGATTGGAGGATTAAGTTTTGGATAAACGTATTAAATATGCAGGGGTTGCGGCTGCAATGTTGTTATCAATTGCACCTATTATAACACCGATAACAAATGTTTCCGCAGAAACAATTACGCAAGCCACTAACACGGGCGTGAAAAGTTATTTGGATTTTAATTTTGATGTTGATGAACACGGGCCGGCTAGTTTAGGATTTTATGCCTCGACAGATGGCGGTGATAAAAAAGTTTGGACGCAAGATTTGGTTTACACTTCAAAAGTTGGTCAAATTGACAGTGTAATTACACCAACTATAAATGGATACGTACCAAATTTTGAAAGAATCGGTTTTCTCAGAACATCAAGAGGATATTCGTTAATAACTGATCTTTATTATACGAAAGTCGGTAACGTGTCTACTACTAGTAATTCTGCAACTGGTATCAATTTTACTTTTGAGCTTGCCAGGGCTGCTAAAGTTTATGACGATAATGGTAATGTAACATCGCAAACTTTATCAAACTCAACTATGTGGCACGTTGATCAACAAAAACGTATTAACGGCGTTACGTATTACAGAATTGCTACAAACGAGTGGGTCAAAGCTAGTGATGGTGTAATTATAAATATAGAGAGACGCGTCGTGGAAACTAAATGGCAATCTGCTCTATACAATTCATTTGGCCAAAAAATTTCAAATCGCGCTTTAGCGGCTAATACTAAATGGAAGTATGATCGCTACGCATGGATTAATGGAAAAGAAATGTATCGTGTCGCTACCAATGAATGGTTAAGTCGTAATGATATTGCTAGATTCTTTTAAAAAAATTATTAAGAGTTAATTTGGGGGATTATTTTTATGAATAAAAGAGTTAAATATGTAGGAATCGCAGCTGCAACATTATTGGCAGTTGCTCCAATCGCTGCACCAGTTATGACAGTTTCCGCTGCTGATAATTCTGCTGATACAACAGTAAATACAACAAAGAAGGGGGATACTGAAACTAAAGCAAATGCAGATGATAGTTCAAAAATAACAACAGACGTTAATAAGTCTACTAATGGAATAGATTCTACTAATGATGAAACGACAAATATAGATGGCGTAGAAAACAAATCAAAAGAAAACACTGAGACTGGTGAAAGTACTAAAGGACTATATAAGGTTACTGTAAGCGAAGATGGAGATGTAATCTCAGGATCAATCCCGGCTATTAAAGATGGTAAAACTATTGAGATTTCCTTCTCAACATCTGTCGAGGGTAATAAGCTTTTTGGTGATGATGAATTAATGATGCCAACCTATCAAGGCTATACTGTTGATAAAGCATTTGTAAGTCCGTACGTTGAACGAGATGATCAGAACAACAATATTATTGGTATAAAATTACCAAATGGTATCCCAGTATATACAAAAAATGGAACTGCTGTTTCAAGTAAAGAAGAAAGTAATCAAGCTATTGCGATTGCCCCAGTCTTTCCGGGTGGAAAGGGACAACAAGATTTGAAGAATTCAACAGATATTACTGCCAGTCAAAAAGTGGATGCTAAAAAATGGGAAAGCCAAATGAAGGACAAGATCCAACTTACCAAGAATTCTGCATTGTTAACAAGTTCTGATTCAACGTGGACTTACGCTCTAGGAACAGATGGTTGGTTCTCAATGCCTGCTTCGGGTTTAACGCCTCAAACAGATTTGATTGATAATGAAAATAAAGATGATTTCTTTGCTCATTTTAATGCTAATTCAGATAGAAGTAATCTTTTCTTTGATTCTACTCATTACCGAGTTTCTGCGACTGTAACAGCTAATGACGGTACGTTTAATAGGAACTTGTTATTTGACGAGGTTAATTCTTACTTACAACAAAAAGGTGGCAAAGGAGTTACTTTCCACTTCGGAGTTAGATACGTAGCAAATCCTAGAAACGATAATGATAATGGGGTGGCTTTTGGATCACCATGGTACCTATATTTTGAAAATGGTGCTAAACAAGTTGCTTCTAAAGATGTTGTAGTATTACCATATAATGAAAATTCAGAAGAAAATACTAATACAAATACAGGTAGTTCTACAGGAACAACTACAAACACAAATAACAATACTAATACAAATACAAAACCAACAACAGACAACAATAAAAATGAAACAACAGAAACAAATAAAGATGAACACAAGACAACCCCAGCTGTAGAACATCATGCAGTATATGCAACGATCTCAAGTACAAAATTGTACACAGCTGATGGTAAATTGATTACTAACCGTCAACTTGGTGCAAATTCAACTTGGAGAGTTGACCAAGAAAAGACTATTGATGGTGAAACATATTATCGTGTTGCAACAAATGAATGGGTCAAAGAAGAAAAAGGTCTAGAAGTAAATGTTATCAATTCTGTTATCAAGACTAAGAACGATGCTGCTTTGTACAATTCACAAGGTAAGAAGATCACAAATCGTATCCTTGCTTCAAATAGCGCTTGGATAACTGACAGAACAGCTACAATCAACAATCAATTGATGTATCGTGTTGCAACTGACGAATGGATTGCTGCTAGAGATATCAAATAATAAAATTTGTGAAAAGGGGATAACCATGAAATTTAATAAACTAATCACGCTTGCTGCATCATTAACAATTGCCTTAACCGGAGCATTGTTTGTTTCACAACAAGACGCTTCTGCTGAAGTAACTAAAGTTACAAGTACTGGAAACAGTACTTCAAAACTTTATACCAAAGATGGCGACTTGATTACTAATAGAGCTTTAGCACCAAAGACAAATTGGTTAGTTGATCGAATTTTTACACACAATGATGTTACTTATTATCAAGTAGCAACAAATGAATATTTAAAATCCACTTCAACAACACGTTTGTATGACAAATCGAATCCAAATTTTAAATACGTACCAAATGTTAAGCGGATTAATGAATATTTTATTAAATATTTAAACGTCCTACATGCTGCAAATGGAACTCCAGCTGTTTCAACTAGTGAAGAGATGTTTGAATATGCCAATCACCGTGCTTATCAACAAGTTGGTGATACCATGGACCATTCAACAAGACCTAGAAATACTGCAGAAAATCTTTATGGATTTGGATTTAATTTCATATTAAAAAATGGAATTTACAAAGGGATGACCTCAGATAGAGATGTAGCATGGTATTTAATAAAGGGTTGGTATGACGACAACAATAATGCAAGTGCTGGTCCAGGAGAAATTGGTCATTTTGGGCATCGTGCAGAACTAATTTATACGGGTACACCTGCTGCTATTGGTATGTCGGATAATAGTACGTCGTTAAGTTCAGAATGGACGAATGATTTTGATGGGTATAACAGTATTTATGAATACACTGGTACAAATCCAAATACTAATTTCATTTCCAAAGATTCTGTAAAATAATTAAATTATTTTTCTCCAATGACAAGTAGTGTCGTGGTCAAATGTTATCTTTAATGTGTTAATAATTTATATAGTTATGGGGGAATTTCATTATGAAGAAATTTGTTAAATATTTAGGAGTTACTGCAGCCATGCTTTTAACAGCCGCACCATTAGTTGCACCTGTTGCAGCAACAACAACTACAGTACAAGCTTCTAGAGAAGAAGACGGTTCTTTAAATAGACCGGATGCAACTTATACTGACAATGGTGATGGAACTTATACTTTACATGGAACTATTAATGCAGAGATTTGGACTTCAGAAGATAGTCTTGAAAGTGGAAACGCAATTCCTATTTCTGTTGAAGGATTGAAAGCAAATTCAAAAGGCATTGTTAGATTTGCTGCACCAACGATTGATGGTTATAAAAATAATTCTGATGGGTATTTTGAGCTAGACCTTGATGACGATGGTGCCTACGTATATTCAATACCAACCTATATACCAACTACTACCGAAACTATTAATAAAAATAAAACATTTGGTACACCTTATTCAGCCACTATAACTTTGACTCGTAAAAGATTTGCTTGGGATGATAAAGGAAATGGAATTAATATACCAGGAACAGATGAGTATACATACATTCCAGCTGGATCATCTTGGAAAGTAGATCGTAAGATGTACAGAATGGGTGAAACATATTACCGTATTGGTACAAACGTTTGGATTGATAGTCGAAATGGAGTCCAAGAAAAAAATAGTAAAAACGTTGTAACTACAAAATGGGATTCCGCTTTGTTTACAAAAGATGGTCAAAAGATTAATAATCGTGCCTTAGCCGGTAATACATCTTGGTTAACTGACCAAACTGCTACTATTAACGGTAAGACAATGTATCGTGTTGCTACAAACGAATGGCTTTCATCATTCGATGTTAAGTAATTAATGTTTAGAGTTTAAAAGTCAAAAAAATCCCAGTTTATCCAATTATTTTCGGATAAACTGGGATTTTGACATATCGTGACGAGGGCGAGTCGTATACTGTTAATGGAATCAGATGATTCCGAATATTTCCTCTATATCGTTTATGACTATGTGACATGCCCGTGTCCGTAGTACAGGTAAAAAGTTCAGAGATCAATTGATTTCTGGGCTTTTTTGTTGTGTTCAAAGTATTAAGTTGTCAACAATCTAGTTTCGAAAACTAGATAATGTGGTTTACATAACTAAAATAAATGGTATTATTAGTCGGTGACCTATTTAGCTTAAATGAACTTAATTTTAAGAGGTGAAAAGATGTATCAAATACTGACAGATTCTGAATGTGATTTACCATTGGCAACTTTGAAAGACAGTGGGGTAGACGTAATTTACTTTCATACCAAAGTTGGTGATCGAGATCTCGTCAATGACTTGGGTCAAAGTTTAGACATTAATGATTTTTATCAAGAAATTTTATCTGGAGCAATGCCGACGACAACGCAAGTAAATGTTGGGGAATATTTGGAGTTCTTTAAAAAGTACGTCGAAAAAAATATTCCGATTGTCTATGTAGGATTTTCGGGAGGTTTGAGTGGTTCATTGTCCAGTGCTAATCAAGCCAGAGAAATTCTTTTGGAATCAAATCCACAAGCTGATATTAGAATTATTGATACTTTGGCCGCTAGTGGGGGTGAAGGACGATTAGTAATAAGTGCAATCAGACTTCAAAAAGCTGGTGCCACGTTGGATGAATTGGTTAACTGGTTTGACTTGAATAAACTTCGTTTGCAACAGTGGTTTACTGTCGACAACTTGAATTACCTGTACCATGGTGGTCGTATTTCAAGAACCTCAGCTGCCTTGGGGACTTTGTTGAAAGTTAAACCCATTTTGGACGTTGATGCCGATGGCAAGTTACGGATGGTTTCAAAGACGCGGACACGGAAGAAATCGTTACTTGAATTGGCGGATAAAATTGTTAACGCTATGCAAAGTGATCAGGAACAACCAGTTATTATCACAACAAGTGGCGATTATGATGCTGCTAAAATCGTTAAAGATCGGATTATTGAACAAATCAGCCAAGCTGATATTCAGATTTATCCAATTGGGATGACAATTTCGAGTCATACCGGAGTTGGGTGCGTAGCGGCTTTTGCTATGGGACCTGAATTTAGAAATTAAATTATTTTGTTATTATTATAAAAAAGAGATTGGGACATAACTACTTTTTACTCCTAAACTTGCAGCATAAACGCGGAACAGGACATAACTCTCTCCGCTTAAAACAAATAAGCCAAGGTTATCAAAGTACGATTACCTTGGCTTATTTGCCTTAATGCTCAAGAGTTGACCATGTCCTGTTCCGCTCTCTAACTGAAACGAGTTGCACAAGAGCAACTCCCTCCGAGATAACAAAATTTCAGGAATCACTCGCAAAGTGCGACGAGCAATTTCTGAAATTACGTTATCCTCCGGGAGCTGACCGCTCTTGTTTCACTCTCTGTTGTTTTTTAATCCAAATTTTGGATTACTAACTTAGCAACAGCTCGAGCTGAAAAAGGATTTTGACCAGTGATCAATTGGTCATCTTGGATGGCGAATTCCTTGTATGCTCGTTTCTTTTGGAAATTAGCACCATGTAATTTGGCTACATTTTCATTGAGAAAGGGTACGACTTTTCTTTTACCAGCTAGAATTTCCTCGGCAGTTGTGAAGCCGGTAATGTTTTTGCCAGCAATTAAGTATTTGCCGTTGTCATCTTTAACGTTTAGAAGACCAGCGATTCCGTGACAGACTGAGGTTACTAGACCGCCTTGTTGATAGATCTTTCTAGTGATCTCTTGAAGTTTCGGATCAGTAGGAAAGTCCCACATCACACCGTGACCGCCAGTGTAGTAAATAGCTGAATAATCTTGAGGATTGATTTGTTCCGGTTTGAGGGAATTAGTCAGTGCTCTTTGTTGAAAATCTGAACTAGCGTAAATATCCATTGTGGATTTATCGGTATATTTGAAACTGCGGGGATCTAGAGGAACGAATCCACCTTTAGGGCTAACGTAATCGACGGCAAAGTTGGCGTTAGTTACTTCATCAACGAATTCAGTGGCTTCACCTAACCAGAGTCCGGTTGCTTGTTGTGTGCCGTGATATCTGATGGTGTTAGTTAGGACAACTAAAATTTTTTTCATAATTTACTCCTTATCACGCTGTGGCATTAAAGCGGATATTCCTTGATGTTTCAAGGAGAATAATAAGGCGCCCCAAGCGTTAGTGGTATTTTGAATTTTTTTGTTCTCGGCGATTCTAAGCATTTGTTGCTGATAAAAGCTGAGGCCAATCAAAGAACCGACCTTTTTGTCTAATTTCTTTGATCCGGTAGTCAGATGATGCAACCTTACAGAAGTAAAGTTACCCCATTTCAGTTGGTTAGGCAAATCGGGAATCATAACGAGTGGTCGTGCCAAACCAATAAAATCTGTTTCATTATTATTAATAGCTTTTTCCATACCATTTGCGGTATTAAAGCCACCGGTGACGATGATAGGAGTGGAGATCGTTTGTTTAATTTTTTTAGCATAATCGATGAAGAAAGCGCCTTTACCAATACCTTGCATCTTTGGATTTTCATAGTTACCGCCGGAAATTTCAATCAAGTCGATACCTAATTGATCCATTTTTTGAATTACCGTTAAGGAATCTTTTTCAGAGAAACCATCGGGACGAAAATCTGAGGAGTTGATTTTTAAAGCAATGGGGAATTCAGAACCGACCTTTTGACGAATACCGGTGTATATTTCAGTTAGGATGCGCATGCGATTTTCCAACGACCCACCATATTCATCATTTCGCCGGTTATCGTGGGGTGAGAGAAATTGGTTTAATAAGTATCCGTGAGCGGCGTGAATTTCTACACCAGAAAAGCCAGTTTCTTTAGCGATTGCAGCAGCTTCAATGAATTTGTTGATGATCTGTTTTATTTCGGAATGCTCCAAAGCTCTTGGGGAATTGAAGGCAAAGGCATTACTTCCGGACATGGGTACGGCACTGGGAGCAACGGGATATTTGCTGATAGTTTTCGGTGATTGTTTACCTGGATGATTTAGCTGCATAAAAATCTTGGTGTCATTAGCAGTGGCTGCTTGTGACCACTTTTTTAAGAGTGTTAAATCTTGATTTCTATCGACGACAATATTGCCAAATTCTCCTCGAGCGTTAAGGTCGACCATTACATTTCCAGTGATGAGTAATCCAGTCCCACCTTGGGCCCATTTTTGATAAAGGGCAATTAATTCATCTGTTGGTTGATATTGTTTATTTCCGAGAGTTTCACTCAAGGCGGCTTTGACGAAGCGGTTTTTAATAGTTGTACCATTTTTTAAAGTTAAGGGTGTAAAGATGTTAGTCATAATATTCTCCTGATTATAGGTTTAAACATTTAAACATATTAGGCAAAAATAAATTCCATCTTATTTCGATGAAATACTTTTTTCCAGTGAAACGGTCAGATCCTTTAACAACTGGACGGTATCATCTAAAGAAACACGATAGAAACGTTCCTTACCAAGTTTAATGACGGCAATGACACCAGCGTTTAGCATCAACTTTAAATGATGGGAAACAGCTGGACGTGACAGATCCAATTGGTCGGTGATTTGATTGACCGTCAATTCTTTATTTTTGCATAATAGTAAAATGATTTTTTGGCGGTTCTCATCTTGAAAGATATTGAAGATGGGCATGCCTTTTCTGAATAGTTCCATAGTTTCTTCTGCCATAGCGATGTCTCCATAGGTTTAAATGTTTAAACGTATAATAATGTATCTCTGAGTAAAAGTCAACAAAAAAAAACAGAGCGAAAGCTCTGTTTTTCTTGTTTAATTAAATTCAACTGGATGTTTGTCAGTCAATGCTTTTGTTCGAGCATCTAATTTCTTTAATTCTTCGGGATTATCGTGATTCTTGATTGCGTCAACGATAATATGTGCTACTTCTTTACAATCTTCTTCGTTAAAGCCTCTTGAAGTGATAGCAGGTGTACCTAGACGCAAGCCAGATGTCAACTTAGGAGGTAGTGGGTCGTTAGGGATAGCTTCCTTGTTAGTTGTGATGTGGATCGTATCAAGTAAGTTTTGTACTTCCATACCGTTTAGACCACTTTCTGTTAAAACGACATTTAACAGGTGATTATCTGTTCCACCAGTCAAGACTGATAAGTTGTCCGCTTCGTTAATTACTTTCGCCATGGCCGCAGCGTTCTTAACAACTTGTTCCATGTAAGTTTTGAATTCAGGTTGAAGATCTTCACCAAAGGCAACCGCTTTACCAGCAATGACGTGTTCCAAAGGACCACCTTGTGTTCCAGGGAAAACAGCTGAGTTGATTTTCTTACCTAGTTCAGCTTTAGCAATGATCATACCGCCACGTGGACCTCTTAAAGTCTTATGTGTAGTAGTTGTAACGATATCAGCCACACCAACTGGAGTAGGGTGAAGACCAACGGCAACGAGTCCGGCAATATGAGCCATGTCGACCATCAAATATGCACCAACTGAATCAGCAATTTCACGGAATTTCTTGAAGTCAATGATACGACTGTATGCTGAAGCTCCAGCGACGATTAAATGTGGTTTAACTTCTGTGGCAATTCTTTGAACGTCGTCGTAATCAATTAGGCCGTCAGCGTTAACTCCGTATGAGTGAAAGTTATACATCTTACCTGAGAAATTCACTTTTGAACCGTGAGTTAAGTGTCCACCAGCATTTAAATCCATACCTAAAACGGTATCGCCGGGCTTCAAAACTGCTTGATAAGCGGCGGCATTAGCTTGGGAACCTGAATGTGGTTGAACGTTAACGTATTCGGCGTTGAACAATTTCTTAGCGCGGTCGATTGCAAGTTGTTCGACTTGGTCGATGTATTCGCAGCCACCATAATAACGATGCCCAGGATATCCTTCAGCATATTTGTTAGTTAAAACTGATCCTTGAGCCTTTCTAACATTATCAGAAACAATATTTTCAGAAGCAATCAACTCAATATTTCTATTTTGTCGTTCTTCTTCTTTTTTGATTAGATCAAAAATTTCTGTATCGCCTGTACTATATTGCACTGCAATCACTCCTTAGTTGTTATTTACTACACTTGTACCATCGCTATAGTTAATCTTGACACCTTGTTCAATGTTGAAAATGTAGACGTTGAAGTAAATTTGTTTATCTACTTGGCCGTCACTAGTCAACGATTCAGCCATCATTTGCACACCACGAGCGACTAATTCATCATTGCGATAAATCGGTTTGACCCGGTAACGAATGAAATTATTAGGATTTTGCTTGAGGTAATAAGCAATATCGTTCTCATGTTTGAGCATTTCGGGTGAATTCAATGAACGTGTACCAGTCATCAAATTTTTCGGATTATTGTTCTGTCCGGTCAATTGAAAACCAATTAGGTGTGATCGATTGTATAGCCAGCCACCTTTGATTCGTTTGTTGTGCCAACCAGTTGGGTTAACATATAAAGCTTCACGTTTCTCGGTAGGCATTAAGCTTTTGCTTAATAGTGCATCAGCTTGAATTGCTCGATTCAGATGATCCAAATCAGCGAATTCTTGCCAAGGACCATTTGAGACGTTTAGTTCGGATTTTGTGAAAGTAGGTGTATTATTATTGACCTCAATTTCTTGAGTTCCATTGTAGTCGAGATTAGCTAAGTTGGATGTATCATACGTCTTAGTTTTCTCAACTTGCTTTGGATTATCACCAGTTTGGCCGGTGTTTTGTAAACTCTCATAAACTCCAGAACCTCCGGCAATTACCAAAACAATTCCCAATGAAACTAACTTTCGATGCAGTCGTTTTTTTGGCTTGACCATAAAGGTCGTGAACAAGACGATTGCTCCCAAAACAACGAGTAATAACATATACATAAAAATCTTTCCCCTCACTATGAAGACCTTTTGGAATCTCCAGTTTTCATTTTATCATAATTTTTCAGAAAACTTGAACAATATCCTTGGGTTTAGAGATATTTATTCGGATATAATATTTATCATAATTTCTTTTATATCTTTTCATGATAAAATTTAGACAATAACTATTATAAGTAATGAGGAGAGAAAATTACATGAATTTGGCCGAAAAATTTAAATACATGGCAACTGGGAAACCATATGATGACGTTGCTCCAGAATTAGATGATTTACGTGATCAAGCGACAGAAAAGACGACGCGAATTAATAACGAAAACAATAAAATTAAAAAGGAAAAATTAATTCGTCAATTATTTGGTAGCGTTGGGAAAAAGCCATTTTTGAATCCTAATTTTCGCTGTGAATTCGGCAGAAATATTCACGTCGGCGATAATTTTTATGCGAATTATGATTGTGTAATTTTGGATGGAGCTCCAGTCAAAATTGGCAATTCGGTTTTGTTTGGACCAAAGGTTGGTTTATATACTAGTAATCATTTGTTTGACCCAAATGAAAGGGAACTTGGTGGCTGTATTGCTAAGCCCATTACAATTGGAAATCGAACTTGGTTGGCCGCTAATGTGACAGTTCTCCCAGGCGTTACGATTGGAAATGATGTTATTATTAGAGCTGGCAGTGTTGTGACCCATGATATTCCTGATGGAGTGATTGCAGCTGGCAATCCTTGTAAAGTGATTCGTGAAATTACCGATGCTGATAAGACGGGTTTTGTTGGTAAGGATTTTATTTAGTGCAAATAGTTCTGTGGTAATCGAAACTTGATTATCATGGGGCTTTTTTAATGTTCGAATGACCTGGTAGATGTATGCATTTTTCAATAGACAAGATGTCGAATTAAGGAAAAATGATTTTTTGTGTGAATTTTAAATTAAATGTAATTTAATTTAATTTTTTTTAATGTTTGTTACTCTACGAAATTTATTGATAAGATAGTTATTTTTTATTTGTGAAACAATATACAAAATGTCGGAAATTCAATTGTGATTAAGCAAGAATGCTGTTAAATGCGATATACACTTTTGTGAATGAAATTGCAAACCATTTGCTTATATGATAATATTTTGCTCATACATAAGTAAAGGTGATGATATGATGCGTTACGATTTTGATGGAAAAAATATAATTGTTACAGGTGGAGCTAAAGGAATTGGCAAAGAAGTTGTCAAAGGAATTATCAACGGTGGCGGAAAAGTTGCCTTGTTGGATATTGATGATGAATCTGCTAAAAAAACAGTTACAGAAGTAAGTCCAGAAATTAAGTTTTATCATGTTGATCAGGCTAATCGAGAGGAAGTAAACAAACAGTTTGCTCAAATAATTAAGGATTTTGGAAGAATCGATGGTCTAGTGAATGTCGCCGGAATTATCAGTTCAAAGTCATTTGATGATTTAAGCCCTGAAGAATGGGACAGGACGATTAAAATCAATTTGACTGGGCAATTCAATACAGTCAAAGCACTTTGGGAACATTTTAAAGAAATTGGTGGAGGAAGAATTGTTAATGTTTCTTCCGTTGCCGGAAAACTGGGTGGTGGGTTACTCGGAACAGTTGCTTACGCTTCTTCAAAAGCCGGAACCAATGGCTTTACTAAAGCCATAGCTAAGGAAGGTGCTAAATATGGAATTTATGCAAACGCTGTTTGTCCATCATTTACACATACTTCAATGACAACGGCTCTTTCTGAAGATCCAGATAAGAATTCAAAGGTGATCGGTATGATTCCTTTAAAGAGAGCTGCTGAACCAGTAGAAATCGCACAAATGATTCTGTTCTTTGCTTCAGAAGCCGCAAGTTTCATTACTGGCGAAATTGGTGATTGTGATGGCGGAATCGTAATGGATGGTTAATTAAATATTGACTGGAGATAATATTATGGCAGGTAAAGAAGGTAAAAAGAAGAAATTTTCTATTCCCGGTGGTAATATCATTATTCCGATGTTTATAGGTGCTACCATTAATTCATTTTTTCCAGATCTTTTAAAAATAGGTGGTTTTACAACTCCGTTTGCTCAAGGATCAGGTGCTTTGGTAGGAGCTTTCTTATTTATAATTGGTGGAACAATTTCATTTAAGATTGCTGGGCCAGCTGTAAAACGTGGCGGTATTATTATTTTAACCAAGGTTGTTTTGTCAATCGTTTTTGGATTGATTGTTGGAAAATTAATGAATAATGATTTTCTCGGGCTTAGCGCATTAGCTATCATTGGGGCAATGTCTGGGGCTAATAATGCTATGTATGCTGGAATCGTCCACGACTTTGGCGATTCTGTTGATGAGGCGGCTGTCGGTATTACAATTTTAAGTGTTGGACCTTATGTGACGATGATAGCATTAGCATCTTCAGGCTTAGCATCATTTTCCGTAGTCACACTATTAGCAACGATTCTACCTTTATTAGTAGGAATGATTTTGGCAAATCTTTTCCCAGCTATTAAAACTATTTTGAATAATGGGATGAATGCCATTATTGTCTGTGTTGGATTTGCACTTGGCTGTACAATGAATTTCCAACAAATATTTGTTGGTGGGGCAAGTGGAATTCTACTAGGGGTGATTGTTACCTTAGTTGGTGGTGGAATTACGATTGTTGTCGATAGATTAACTGGTGGTTCAGGAGTTGCTGGTGCAGCAATTTCTAGTACTGCGGGAGCTGCGATGGCAACACCGGCTGCAATGGCTGCTGTTGATGAATCTTATGCAGCTGTTCAAGCAACTGCGACGGCACAAATTACAGCGGCAGTAGTTGTCACAGCTATCTTGACACCTATGTTAACTGCTTGGGTGGCAAAAAGATTTAAGGGTAAGTCTAAAAATAAAGACAGTAAAGATATAAAAGCAGAAAAACTAGATCCACAAGTATAATCCAATAAAAAAGAACCTCGAAATTTTTCGAGGTTCTTTTTGTGTTATTCAAAAGTTTTTTTCAAAGCAGCAATTCTTTTATCCAGTGGTGGATGAGTATCGAATAATCCAGAAAAATGTTTTTTTTTGTTGGGATCATCGATATAAAGGGCAGCACTGGCGTCATCAACTCGTTGCATTGGTTTGGTGCTCTCTTTTAATTTTTCCAAAGCATTGATCAGACCTTGAGGATTTCTAGTTAATTCAGCTCCTGAAACGTCAGCCAAATATTCTCTGTTTCTGGAGATAGCCATCTGGACTAAACTGGCAATTAAAGGTCCAAGGATTGCAAAGACTAAACCAACTAGCCACAAGACGATTCTTACTGCACCAGAGTTATTGTTGTCACGGTCGTCACGATCAACTGGAAGCCACCAACGATAAGCGTTACCGATAATGGAACAAATTAAGATGATAGCCGAACTCAAAGCTACTGAGATAGTAGAAACACGGATATCATAATTTTTTACGTGAGAAATTTCGTGAGCTAAAACACCTTCGAGTTCTTCACGATTCATCATTTTATATAAACCACTAGTTACCGCCACAGCAGCGTGTTTAGGATCACGTCCAGTCGCAAAAGCATTAGGACTTGGATCATCAATGATATAAATATCAGGTAAGGGGATGTCCGCTACCATAGATAAATCTTCGACGATATGCCAGAGTTCAGGTGCATCTTTAGCTGAATTGAGTTTTTTAGCTCCATTCATTTGCATGACGATACTGGTCGATTGAAAATAAGTTATCAGTGTATAAACAATTGCAATCACTAAGGCAATAATTATTCCTGAATAAATATTGTCAAAAAAGTAGGCACCAATAAAACTTCCTAACGCTGCTAGTAACAGAAAGAAGAAAAAGAAAATAAAGTAAGTCTTACGTTTATTACGATCGATTTGTTCGTAAATCATGATAGACCCCTAAAATTTAACTTTAGGAGCTTCTTTGTCAGCATCAGGAATTTGCAAGAAGTCCATTTCTTTAAAGCCATGGATTCCGGCAATAATATTCCGTGGGAAAGTTTGCAATGCAGTATCATAAGCTTGCACTTGGCTGTTGTAAGCTTGACGAGCATAAGATACTTTATTTTCTGTATTGGAAAGTTCTTCCATTAGTTGTGAAAACTCTTGGTTGGCTTTCAAATCAGGATAATTTTCTGCCAATGCGAAAACCTGTCTCAAGGCACCAGTCAAAGCACTATCAGCTTCAACTTTATCTTGTAGCGAACTCGCATTGTTGATGCTATTTCTTAAATTAACAACGTTGCTAAGAGTTTCTTTTTCGTGTTTAGCATAACCTTTGACAGTTTCAACCAAATTAGGGATCAAATCAGTCCGACGTTCGAGTTGGACGTCAATTTGTGAACTGAATTCACGCGCACGATTACGGTACTTGACCAAACTGTTATACATACCAGCATAGGCGACAATTACTACTAAGATAATGGCGATGATAATTAATGTTTTCATTTAAATCTCCTTCTTTTCTTATTGGCTATATTTTACCATATTAGCGATTTGCAAGTATCAAAGTTACTTCAGAAAAAAATGAGTAAATCAGTATTACTTTTCTGAAAAATAAATTATACTTGAAGAATAGAGGAAGGTATTTGAAGGTTCTTAGGTGAATATTATGAAAAAAATTTTTCTACCCGTTTTAATGCTCTCAGCTGCACTTTTAGGTATTATCCCAACAACCTCCAACGTAGGCGGTTCAGTTGATTCACATTACAACAGTGAATTTGGTCAAAAAGCCAATGACTTGATCAACAAGTACGATTATTCTGGCAGTATGTTGATAATAAAAGGTGGCCGACCAATTTATTCGACCAGTCGTGGTTATGCCGATTATGGCACGAGTCTTCACAATACCATTGATACAACTTATGAAATCGATTCGATTCAAAAGTCAATGACAGCGGCAATGATAATGAAGCAAGTCGAAGCCGACAATTTGAGTTTGAATGATCGCTTAGCAAAGTTTTATCCTGAAATTCCTGGAAGTAAGAATGTCACTATTAGACAAATGCTAGATATGACCTCTGGTTTGATTCTAGTTGGTGGCGTCGGTCCAACCAAAGTGATGTCAGATCCAGATATTGTCGATGCTGATATTAAAAATATTAAGTACGTCAATTTGTTACATGGCAAGTGGAATTATTCCGCCGTCAACTTCAATCTATTGTGCGGCATTTTGGAGAAGTTGACTGGCAAATCATATCGCAAGTTGTTCAATGAAACTTATGTTGATAAATTAGGTTTGAAAGAGACAATTTTTGCCTATGATACTTCACCAACAGTTGTTAAATCGACCGGTTATAATGAGCCCAATCCGTTAGTTAAGAAATTAACTTATAAGAATCCCTTCAATATTAAACGGTATATGGAGTATGACGAATTAGGCACTGGTCAAGTTTACATGAGCGTTTATGATCTCTTTAAAGTTGAGCAATATATTAACGGGCCAATGCTGAGTGAGCAATCACGCAAGGAATTATTCGCACCCGGCAGTATCAGTACATATGGTGGCGGCTTGTATCATCGTCAAAATGATAACTTTGCGAATGGTTGGGGCTACGGTTTCCAAGGAGTATTCCATATTTCTGACGATGGAAAGACGGCAGTAGTCGCTTTACAAAATTATTCTAGACGAGGAGCCGACGTCAAACCACTTGTTAATCAACTATATCAACTAGCTAATGAATAATAATTATGTTAATATAAGTAGTGCAGATATAGCCTATCTGTATTAATGACTATTTCATACATTCCAAAGTTTTCTATGGAATAGTCTGAAGCCTTACATCACGGATTGATGTAAGGCTTTTTCTTTTTGTCCAAAAAACCTCAGCAATCGAATGATTACTGAGGTTTTTTAATCGAATTTTGTTTCCCAATTTTTTGAATGATGACAATCAAAGACCATTTGAAAATCTTCTCGTAAGTTTCTGGCCAAAGACAAATTCAGTTTTAATGCTTCATCAAGTGTAAAGTAGGCCACATCAGAAGTCTCCACACCACTGTGAATGTCGGTTTCAGTGGGGGTACATTCGAAGAACAATTTGTAAATATAACTGAGATTTTTCTTAGGATAATGGTTCTTTTGCATGTCCCGAATAGCAATCAAACGTTTTGGCACAACTTGAATCCCAGCTTCTTCAAAAGTTTCCTTCGTAGCAATTTCACCGGCCGAATAACCAATATCGGCCCAACCGCCAGGAATTGACCAAGTGCCGCCACGTTTTTCCTTGACCAGCAATATTTTATCGTTAGAAAAAGTTGCCGCACGAACATCGACTTTCGGTGTCACGTAACCCGAATCAGCGTCAAAAAAGAGATCCAGATTTTTGGGTGTGGCGTTGTGAACCAAATGCGTACTGAGTTTTTTGGCGACATCTTCCAATTGTTGATAACGTTCCAAATCAAAGACATCTTTACCATAATGTTTGCCACTCTGGGCGATGGCTTGTAACTGCTCAAGTAATAGTTCAATTTCGTTCATATAATGACCTCCTTGAAAAGCAGTATAACACCCAAAATTAGATTGAAGGCATTAATTCTTGGCGGAGGATATTGGCCACGAGATACTCGTAAATAGTTTCCTCTTTGAAATCCTGGTGAGTTTGCAGGGTCTCAGAAATATGTGTCATTAAATAAAAAATATTGATCAACATAAAATTTGATTTGTATCTTGAGGCACGATTGAGACCTTGTTCGATAATTTTTAAGGCTTCATTATAATTATTGAAATGGGAGTAGATCATGGCACCAATGAAAAAGAGTGTATTTTGATTACCGTCATAATTGTCTTTGTCTAAATCGTATAAAGCTAGTTTGTAGTAAGTATAAGCAGAATTTCTTAAATCGAGTTTGGCGTAAATCAAACCCAAAGTGGCATTTCCTAGTCGAGTTAAAGTTGAACGTTTGTGACGTTTACCAGAACTTGCTAAGGATAACTTTAAAAAAGCCTTGGCATTATCAAGACTTAGATCAAGTTGGATTGAACAGATTGCCAAATAAAAGTAATACGCTTGTGTCTGCTTTGAAGTTTGGACGCTGTTGAGTACGGTAGGACGGTTTAAAAAATTTCTCAGTCCGCGATAGTCTCTACTATTGTATAGTTGATTGATTATTCGATTGAAATCGGCAGTTTTACTAACTTTGTAATTTTGTTGTAAACAAAGGTCACTGGAACTGATTGAAAGACGTTTACATATTTGAATTAAAAGTTGCTTACTTGGTGCGTACTTGTTAGCTTCAATCTCTGAAAGAGCTGACTGCGAACAAAGACTGTCACAAAGCTCTTTTTGTGAAATCAATTTATTTTCGCGAGCTTCTTTAATAATTTTACCTAAATTCACCATCGTGATAACGTACCTACTTCTCATAAAATAATGTTTTTATGCTTATTATGATATAAAAGTAGTGTGTATTTTCTGTTCAATTATTGTAAAGTTTTGTAAACATTTATGTAAATTTTCAAACAAATTTCAATAAGATTTGTAAAAAAAATACCACAAAATTGTGGTATTAAAGGTTATAGTGTAAAGCCCTGTTCCTTCAAGAAACTAGTAACTTCGGGACGTCTGATCTGTTTGAAAATAGCTAAATTTTTCTTTGACCAGTCAGTGTCAGAGGCATTAGTTTTGCGTTGAGCATAATAGTCGTGAACGACCGCGTCATAGTCAGATAGATCCGTGAATTTTTGATTGTCGTAAGAATTTGTTGCGACTTGATTAACTTTTGGGAGTCTAGGTTTAGGCTGATTTTTAACTGCTGGCACACCAATTGTCATACCGAAGATTGGCAAAGTAAGTTCAGGTAGTTTCAATAGTTCGGCGACACGCTTGATATTGTTGCGCAGACTGCCGATGTAACAAATACCTAGATCCATTGATTCAGCGGCAATTGCCATGTTTTGAGCCGCAATCGTCGTGTCTACAATGCTGACAATCAGTGATTCCATATTTTTTAAACTATCTAGATCTTGATTGTGAGCCTTTAAAATACTAGCTTGACGATTCAAATCTGCCACGAAAACGTAAAACGTATCAGCTTTTTTGACGTGGGGTGAACTGATAGTAATGTCAGCTAATTCATTCCGCAAAGTTTGATCAGTTATTTCAATAATTGAAAAAGCCTGGACAAATTCTGAAGTCGAACCACTTTGGGCCGCAGCGGTTAAAGCTTGTTTTTGTTCAGCAGTGATTTTTTGTTTGGTAAAGTCACGAACGGAAACGTGTTCCGTCATTTTTTTGATAGTTGGATTCATGTTATGCCTCTTTTTTGAATGGTCGAAAAGTTTCACGTTTAGATTGATATTCGGCGACGCTACTAATTTTATGATGCTTAAATTCAATTACCGACACGCCGTCAAAATCGTATTCAGTATGTTCAACCGCATGAAAATACCATAACACGGTATAGGTGTTTTTGTCCGTTGGTAAAATTTGGTCGATTCGCCAATCTAAAACTTTTTGGCGATCTAACATGTTGTCGATCCATTGATGTAGCTCGTCTAAACCAATATAAATCGGTCCATAGGATTCGCGGTAAATTATTTTTTCATCAAAATATTCATCAAGGTTAGAGAAATCTCTAGTAAGCCATGATTGAAAATACTTTCTAATGATGTCTGTGTTGTCCATTTTGATTCTCCATAATTAATGAGTTAATAATCATTATAAAAATTTTGAATTGCTTTTTCTAGTATAAATGACAGTCCTAGCAGGTTTTAGGCTTTAATCTATAAGTCGTATCTTGGCAAATTCAATCATAAGTAGAGTAAAATTTATTCCGAGTAGTAAAAATATTATGAATCGAGGGCTTATATGACTGATTTATTCAAAGATGGTGCCATCAGTATTCATGGCGCAAGGGAAAATAATTTGAAAAATGTTGATTTAGACATTCCTAAACATCAAATTACTGTTTTTGCGGGTTTATCTGGTTCGGGTAAGTCATCATTAGTATTCGACACTTTAGCTGCCGTGTCGCGAAGAGAGTTGAATGAAACTTTCCCTAGTTTTACCCAACAGTACTTACCAAAGTACGGCCAACCAAAGTTTGATCGAATCGATAATTTGCCAGTCGCAATTGTAGTTGAACAAAAGCCAATAGGACGAAATTCTCGTTCGACTCTAGCAACTTATACCGGCATTTATTCAGTTTTACGATTGATGTTTTCACGAATTGGTAAACCTTGGGTCGGCTATTCAGAGTGGTTTTCTTTTAATCTGCCGCAAGGGATGTGCCCTAATTGTCAAGGCTTAGGCTTTGTGGACGATGTTGATGAAAGTCAGTTGATCGATCCGAATAAGTCACTCAATGAAGGTGCAATGACCTTTACCGGCTTCCAACCAGGGACTTGGCGTTGGAAAGAGTACGGTAACAGTGGTTTGTTTGATCTCGATAAAAAAATCAAAGATTATACAAAAGAAGAGTACGATTTGTTCATGCATGCTCCCCGACAGAAACTGAAGAACCCACCTAAGACTTGGGCAAGAACCGCACAATATGAAGGCTTAGTTCCACGAATGTTACGCTCAGTGATTCACAGTGCTTCCGGCCGTCATCATCAAGCAGCTTTGGAAAAAATTGTCACCAGAAAAGTCTGCCCTGTGTGTCACGGAACTAGATTGAACCAGGATGCTTTGAAAGGCAAAATCGAAGGGAAGAACATTGCTGAAGTTGGTGAAATGGACCTCGTCAATGTTTTAAAATTTTTGGACAGCATTACTGACCCTAAAGCTGAAACGATGGTTCGTGAATTGCGGAGTAAAGTTCAATCACTAGTTGATATTGGCTTAGGTTACTTATCACTAAATCGCGGCACCGATACCTTATCTGGCGGCGAAGCTCAACGAATCAAAATCGCTAAATATCTAACAAGTTCACTGTCTGATTTAGTTTATGTACTCGATGAACCAAGCGTCGGTTTACATCCACATGATATTAAGATGATTACCAAATCTTTAAAGAAATTAAAAGAGCAAGGCAATACGATTGTCTTAGTTGACCACAATCCAGCAATTATTTCAGCCGCCGATTATGTTGTCGAAATCGGTCCCAAAGCTGGTAAAGGCGGAGGAACAGTTACTTTCAAAGGAACCTATCCCGAATTGTTGAAGTCGGATACGATTACCGGAAAAATGTTACGGACACCAATTGAATTTCGTCAACCACGTGTTGCCAAGGATTGGATCAAAGTTGAAAACGTCAATTCTCATAATTTAAAACAAGTTGATGCAAAACTTCCGAAAAAAGTTTTGACCGTTGTTTCTGGCCCAGCTGGTTCAGGGAAGAGTACATTAGTTAATGCCTTTAAAAAGCAAGTGTCAGACCAAGACTACATCGACTTGAGCCAAGATGCTGTCGGAATCAATATCCGTTCGACACCGGCTACCTATTTGAACATCTTAAATCCGCTGCGAAAACTTTTTGCTGATGAAAATAAAGTTTCAACACAATTATTCAGTTATAACGGCAAAGGTGCTTGTCCTCGTTGTAAAGGCAAGGGGGTAACAATTACTGAGATGGCCTTCATGGATCCAGTTATTCAAGTTTGTGAACTCTGTGGGGGCAAACGATATAGTCAAGAAGCCCTGCAATATAGTTATCACGGAAAAGATATTTCGCAAGTATTGAATATGTCGATCGATGATACCTTAGAATTTTTCCAAGATGTTCCTAAAATTTATAAAAAAGTAAAGTTACTAGAAGAAGTAGGCTTAGGCTATTTGAGTTTGAGTCAATCAATGACGACCTTATCCGGTGGGGAAGTCCAACGAGTTAAATTAGCAATGGAATTAGACCACACCGGAAGTATCTACTTTTTAGATGAGCCAACTACTGGCTTACATTTGAACGACACTAAACGTTTGATTGATTTGTTTGAGAGTTTGGTTGATAAAGGCAATACTTTGATTTTGATCGAACACAATTTGTCGCTGATCCCTCAGGCTGATTGGTTGATCGATATGGGACCTGATGCCGGTAAGTACGGTGGTCAAGTTTGTTTCGAAGGAACTCCGAAAGATAGTATGAAAGATTCAGAATCGCGTACTGGTGTGGCTTTGAAACAATTAATAGAAAAATAAAAAGAGTCTAGCTGAAATGAATTCAGTTAGGCTCTTTTTTTGCAACTAAGTTTACCTTTTTCTAGAGAAACCTAACCGTCAACAATTAGGTCGGTATCTTCACTAACAAAGTTATGATAATCATTAAAAATCAAATTCTTTTTGGATAGTTAACGTAATTTAATTAGAGACTGAAACGAGGAGGAATGTGTATGAATATTCTTAGGGATTCTTTTATTAATGTTGGACCGCAACTAGACACGAGTTAAATGATGGTCTTGTTTGTTGAAGAGGATAATTTCTGATGATATTATGTAGATATGATAGGTTGTTGTTTGTAAGAAGTGACATAGGAGGATAGTACTGATGTCAACAAAAAGCTTTCAGACTGAATTTTCATTTAACCAAAAAACGGGTAAAAACTTAGCCATTGCGTTAGATGGATCGCGTAAGACGGACACCAAAATTTTAAAACCCGTTAAGTTTTTAACCAACAAGAATGATAAAGAAAAAATCGAAGATATTATGAGGAATTTTGATTAATGGCCTATAATATTATTCAATTGAAAGAATTAATGGATCAAGAATACGATTTAAGCAAGCTGTTCTCTACGTTTTCATCAATAAATGAAGATGTAGAGAATTTTTTATTAAATAAATCTGAACAGTTCGAGACCATGGATTTAGCACGAACATATTTAATTTTTTCAAAATACAGAGGAGAGAATATTTTAGCTGGATATTATTCAATTACGAATAAACCGCTTATGATGTCAAAAAAGAATTTTTCAAGGCTTTCAAATACATTAAGAAAAAGATTGTTAGGTATGGGACAAAAAACAGAACGTGAAAATTATGAGATTAAATCCATATTGTTAGGTCAAATTGGCAAAAATTTTAATTATAAAAATTCTATATCTGGAACGGATATTCTAAAATTGTCTTATATTACTATCAGTCAGGTTTATCAATTGATTGGTGGAAGAATTATTTATTTAGAAGTTGATAATAATGATAAATTGAGAAGTTTTTATACGAATAATGGTTTTAAAGAAATTGATAATTATCGAACTCCAAATGAGCAATGTTTATTTATAAAAAGAATTAGTGATATTCTTTGAAATTAAAAATATACGATATTCTAAATAGGAAACACCTTTTATTTACCGTGGATTAATAAAGGTGTTTTTTTTATTTTTTTCAGGTCCTTTACTTAAATTGTCCAGCGATAAATTATGGAAATTTCACCTAAAGTTAGAAGGATTCTCTTGAAAATTGTTAGGGGTTTGGATTTATTAAGCTATAAATTAATACGTGGGTTAAAAGACTATAATGAAGCTTATCATGATAACAAGGATATTTTATAAGTATTGGTTATGATTAATCTAAATGGTAAGAATTTCTGAGTTAAGATAAAAAATTTTAGGGATCTTAGATGCTAATTTTTGAAAGTAGGTTTAATGAGTCAAAGAAACTTTAAAATTATTTTAGGTTAAATGAATGGTATAAATTAAAAATAGTTGTAAAAGAGGATGAAAAAATAGCAGAGGTTTCATCATCCGATGTTGCCACTGCTGAAGGGTACTCCATTAAAATGTATCCAAGAATTAATTAACCCTTGGGTGGAAAGTTATCTTTACCATAAGTGTTTTTTAAATTGATTTGGCCATTTTTCTTTTGACCAATTAATTCTGAGTGCTGATTTTTGGCGATATCCTTTGCAAAATTTATGGCATCCGATTTGTTATCAAATAACTTTGTAGCTTTACTATTGCCCTCTCCTTTAACTTTCCATCCCTTAGTAGTGGGTGATACCCATTGATTTTTTCCAGACATAAACTGTCTCCTTAAAATATATTTTGAATAACACATTCATTCGTCCAGGGGGGGATAAAGTAATGTGAAATTCAATAATAATATTTTATAAAATATATTTATTTATGTCAATATATTGTATGGAACTTAAGTTCGCATACAACATAGAGTGTGGAATGCATAGAATAATTGAATACAAGTATTTTAAATGTTCCTCTGATAAATATTGTTGCTATCATAAATAGTAATATAAAGATTCCAACTATTGGATGAGTGATTAAGATTGCTGATGCGTTGTAGATTGGTTTAGATGTGATAAAAATGATTAACAGTGTTGTGTTGATAGAACGACTGAAAAGAAATCTATAATTATGATATACGATTAATGGGCAGTTTAATTTAGTGTTAAAAAATCCCTTTCGCTATAATTATAAAAGGCTACCAACCGAATTATAATGCGAAAGGGATTTTTTATGTCTAAATCAAATGACGATATTAGTTTAGCATACACAGGATGGATATTCATTATTTCAAAATAGCAGTTGCTAAGGCTTGTTGAATCAAGGTGATGTTTTTATCTTTTCGAAATTGTAAGACTTGGGCCGGTTCCACAGCTCCAGAAATCCAAATTTTTAACTCAGCATCCAAGTCGAAATGACCCGAAGTCTCAACTGAGAATCTAGAAATACTTTTATATGGAAAAGTTTTATAATCAGATTTTTTGCCGGTGACGCCTTGTTTATCGACCACGATTAATCGAAGGTCAGTGAATACGACTAGATCACGAACTAATGTGAATGCTAAATCCACCTCTTCATTAGGAATTAGAACATCCTGTAATTGGCGCCTAACAGAATCATGATTAACTTCAGTTGCGTTGCCGATTAATCCATTGAATAAACCCATTTACTAGCCCTCCTTATTTGCTTGATAAATCAATTATTCTACATTTACGGGGATGAAAGCAAATGTAATTTGTGGGGGTTTTGTGGGACAAAAATATAATTCGCGTTATTAGATGTTTTTATGGAAAACAAAAAAGCCATAAACTCAACGTTTATAGCTTTTTTAATCATAGAATATAAGAAGATTTGGTTCAAAATCACCCGTATGGGAATCGAACCCATAACTCCACCTTGAGAGGGTGGCGTCTTAAACCATTTGACCAACGGGCAAATTTAACAACAAACACAATTTTACCTGTAATTAGGGTTCGCTGTCAATATGGTTTTTCAAATATTTTTATCTTTTGTTTTAATTATTAAAATGTAGATCATCATACCAATCAAGATAATCGTATAAATCGCACTGATAAGGCCGGCATACTCCATGATGATCCAACCAGTCACACGGGCAGTAGCTATTAGTAGCATTGATAAGACACCAAACATGACTACCTTACGAAGTAAGCTCTGATAAATCTCGTTGAATTTTTTTTGGTTCTTGTTCATTGTAAAATCACTCCGAGAAAATTATTCAAAAAGTGAACGGTAATATTGGCTTTAATATTTTTAGTACGATAGTAGACACCCGCTAGCACGACACCTAATAAAATTTTTGAGAGAGCGTAAAACCAGTCGGTACCGGGACCAAACGGTGCGTGAATGTAACCAAAAATTATACCACTGACAATAATTGCTACTAAAGGGCGGTCAACAAAGAACCAATTCATAAACAATCCTCGAAAAATTATTTCTTCCAAAATCGGTGCGACGATGAGACTGAAGAAAATTAAAATTGCCATATTATTTTGACCAATTAATTCGAGTGCTTCGACGTTAGAATTAGTTGGTTTCATGAATGGTAAGGTTGCGTAATTTACTAATGTGACTAAGATCAAGGCGACAATGATGACTAGCCAAGTTTTCTTAGTAAATTTTTGCGTAGGAAAGATCTGAACTTTTTTGAAAACAAAAATAATTATGGTAGCCGCAACAATTAGTAATATAATAGTTACAACTGGCGCTATTTTTGTATAAGATTGATAATGTGACCCTAGTTGCTTTTTGGTCAAAGTTAGAACACTTAATGGAAGTTGTTCCAGTATAAATAGAAGTAAAAAGGCTATAATATGAGATATGGTTTTTATAGGTTGATAATTATTCTTGGATTTATTCATTAAGAAACCACCTTTTCTGGGATAATTATTAGAATTTTTTGAGAATAAGTGTTTTAATACTATAATGCTATGTGAGTTTTTAAAGGGAGTGAATAGATGCTAAAGATTGCTCGAGGTAGGATCAATATGTGGCAAGTTCTTGCGGCGGTCATTTTTATGATTTTCCAAGTTATTGCCACATTGTATATCCCGAATCTAACATCCGATATTGTTAATAAAGGTGTTATTACGGGTGATACTGATTTTATTATACATGCCGGAATCCAAATGGTCGTCGTGTCATTAATTAGTTTTGTTGCCGCTTTTGGTAACGTATTGATGGCTTCACAAGCGTCTCAAGGATTAGGTAGAAAATTAAGATCCGATTTATTTAAAAAGGTTTTATATTTCACACACGATGAATTTGATAAGTTTGAAACTTCATCACTGACAACTAGAACTACTAACGATGTTGTGCAAATTCAAAATGTGATGATCATGATGTTAAGAATGATGATCATGGCACCGATTATGTTGATTGGTGCGAGTTTCATGGCATATCAAAAGAATGCTGAAATGACAAAAATTTTCTTGATCTCAATTCCTATTTTGCTAGTTTTAGTGGCTGGTGTCATGTATTTTGCTGTGCCACTTTTCAAAGCTATGCAAAAGAAAACTGATCGTTTGAATTTGGTCTTTCGTGAAGGATTAACCGGAGTTCGTGTTATTCGTGCCTTTAGACAAGATAAATTTGAACAAACTCGTTTCAATGATGCTAACCAAGATTATACCAATAATGCGATTAAAGTTTTCAGTATTGTGGCTTTGATGTTCCCAATCGTAACTTTGATCATGAGTGGAACTAACGTTGGTATCACATGGTTAGGGGCACATTATATTGCTAATCAGTCAATGCAAATTGGTAATATGATTGCCTTTATGACTTATGCTATGCAAATTTTGATGAGTTTTATGATCTTATCAATGGTCTTTGTCTTCGTACCACGTGCTTCAGCTTCAGCCGCTCGTATTCAGGAAGTTTTTGAAACTAAGAGTCGAATTGATGTTATTGCTAAGCCAGCTAAGGTTAAAGATGAACCGGCTTTGAGTTTTAATGATGTCAACTTTAGATATCATGGTGCTGAAAAGTTGGCCTTGTCAAATTTGAATTTCAATATGAAGAAAGGCCAAACTTTAGCTATTATCGGTGGTACTGGTTCTGGTAAGAGTACTTTGATCAATTTGATTCCACGTTTTTACGATGCTGAAACGGGTGTTGTTAGCTTGAATGGAACCGATGTCAAAGCTTTAAATACCGAAGATATTAACCATAAAGTGGCGATGGTTCCCCAAAAAGCTTATTTGTTTAAGGGAACTATTCGTGACAATATGCGTTACGGAAAAGATGACGCGACCGATGACGAAATTTGGCATGCTCTAGAAGTTGCTCAAGCAGCTGACTTTGTTAGTGAACTCGACGGCAAGTTGGATGCACCTGTTGAACAAGGTGGCGAGAACTTCTCTGGTGGTCAAAAACAACGTTTGGCAATTGCTCGTGCCTTGGTTAAAGACGCTTCAATTTATGTCTTTGATGATTCATTCTCTGCACTTGATTTCAAGACTGACTTGAATCTAAGAACAGCTTTAAAGAATGATGAGAAAATTAGTCAGAGTGTTGTTGTTATTGTCGGGCAACGTATCTCAACAGTTGCTGATGCCGATGCAATCGTTGTGCTAGATGATGGTAAGATGGTCGGTTTAGGAACTCACGCCGAACTAAAAGAAAACAATAAGACTTACCAAGAAATAATTGAGTCTCAATTAAAGGAGGGTAAGTAATGGCTGAGAAAAAATCACAATCACCTTCTGTCGGACATGGTCCTGGTAATCATGGTCCTAATGTTGTTGTTAAACCTAAGAATTTCTGGAAGACGACTGGACGTTTGGCAAAATACATGTCTACTTACGTCTTCGGAATCATCTTTGTTTTGGTTTTGGCAATCGCTTCAGCCATTTTCCAAATTAAGACTCCTAAAATCTTAGGTGAGGCGACAACTGAAATTTATAAAGGTTTGATGACCGGTGTTGCTCAACAAAAAGCCGGAATTGAAATCAATGGTCTACCAATCAACTTTGGTAAGATCGAACACATAATATTTATTGTAATTTTGATGTACGTCGCTTCAGCGGCCTTCAACTTCATTCAACAATTTGTCATGACACGTATTTCGCAAAATACTGTTTACAAATTAAGACGTGATTTGAAGTCAAAGATGCAACGTTTACCAATCGTTTATTACGATTCACATTCAAACGGTGATATCATGTCACGTGCTATCAATGATATGGATAATATTGCCGGAACGCTGCAACAAAGTTTGACACAATTCGTTACTAGTACAGTTACTTTTGTCGGTGTGATTTGGATGATGCTGACAATCAGTTGGAAAATGACTTTGATTGCTTTAGCAACCGTTCCTTTGAGTTTGATCGTAGTCGGAATCATCGCTCCACAATCACAAAAGTTTTTCAAGCGTCAACAAAATTCGCTTGGTCTTTTGAATAACCAAGTTGAAGAAAACTATGCTGGACACGTGGTTGTTAAGAGTTTTAACCATGAACAAGATTCTATCGACGATTTCGAAAAAGAAAATACTAAATTGTACAAGGCTTCCTGGAAAGCACAAATGATTTCTGGTATTGTCATGCCTTTGATGATCTTCATCAACAATTTGGGATACGTTTTAGTTGCCATTTACGGTGGTATTCAAGTTGCTAATGGTCGAGTTTCCTTAGGTAATATCCAAGCTTTCTTACAATACATGAATCAATTCTCACAACCAATTTCACAATTGGCTAACTTGACGAATACAATTCAAGCTACGATTGCTTCTGCAGAACGTGTTTTCGAAATTTTGGATGAACCTGAAATGGAAAACGAAAAAGTTGATGTACCTGATGTTCAAACTGATGATAAGGTCACGCTTGAACATGTTAAATTTGGTTATGAACACAAGCCAATTTTACTTGAGGATTACAACTTGAATGTCAAACCTGGCCAGATGATAGCTATCGTTGGACCAACTGGTGCTGGTAAGACGACTATCATTAACTTGTTGGAACGCTTCTACGATGTTAAAGGCGGTTCAATTAAGCTTGAAGGAAAAGATATTCGCAATATGACTCGTGAACAAGTCAGAAGTCACTACGCAATGGTGCTTCAAGATACTTGGTTGTTCACCGGTTCAATATACGACAACTTGAAGTACAGTCGTGAAGATGCTACTAAGGATGAAATTATTGAAGCTGCTAAGGCAGCCCATGTGGATAACTTTGTTCGTCAATTGCCAAAGGGATATGACACAGTCTTAAATGAAGAGGCTTCAAATATTTCTCAAGGACAACGTCAGTTGATCACGATTGCACGGGCCTTTGTAGCTGATCCTGAAATTCTGATTTTGGATGAAGCTACTAGTTCAGTTGATACAAGAACTGAATTACACATTCAACATGCAATGGAGCGACTATTGAAGAATCGAACTAGTTTCGTGGTTGCTCATCGACTTTCAACAATTCAAAATGCTGACAAGATCATCGTGATGAACCATGGTTCAATCGTTGAAACAGGTAATCACAATGAATTGATGGCTAAGAACGGCTTTTATGCTGATCTTTATAATTCTCAATTTGCAGGTAATGTTACTGAATAAGAAATGGGATATAATTAGGGCGTGTTTTTAAACACGTTCTTTTTTTATCTAAAAATGGGAGTAGTTCAGATGGCAAATTTTGAAGAAACAACTGCACAGATTATTGATTTAGTAAATAAGCAAGTCGTACCAGGAGTTAGTTTTGGCTTTATAAATTCCGCTCAGACGAGCCGATTTGTCTATGGCAATAAACAGTGGGTGCCTGAAATAAAACCGCTTAAAGGCGACGAATTACACGATTTAGCCTCATTAACGAAGGTGATGGGGACTGTTCCGTTGATTTTACAAATGGTTGATCAAAAAATGATCAGTTTAGACGATCCTGTACAAAAATACTTACCAAAATTTAGCGATGATCGGGTCAAACTATTTCATTTGATTACCCATACCTCAGGAATCAAAGGCTATATTCCTAATCGGGATGCTTTAAATTGTCAACAATTGATCGATGCCTTATTGAAATTACCAGTTACCGATACATTTGATAAAAAAGTCGTTTACACCGATACCGGTTTGATTTTTTTAGGACTGATCATCGAACAATTTTATAAAATGCCAGTCCAAGATGCGATTATGAAATACGTGGTTAAACCGATGGGACTAAAAGATGCCACCTTTGAGCCGGACCCTGAGTGCTGTGTACCAACTTACCCAGTTAACAACAAGATGCTGTTTGGTATTCCTAATGATCCTAAAGCTCGTCAATTAGGGAAACACTGTGGATCAGCAGGGATGTTTGCTACACTAGATGACGTTTTAAAATTTGCTGGTGAAATGTTAAAACCAGACAAAGAATTTCTTTACCATAATTACACCAAGTTAAATCCTGGCCGCTCACTTGGATGGGACATTAAACCCGACGGGTCTGGGCATGTGATTTTTCACACTGGTTATACAGGCGAGTTTTTAGCAGTGGATTATCAACATCAAACTGCCATGGTAGTCATGACCAACCGAGTTCATCCGCATCAGTATAATCAAATTTTCTTAGAGCGAAGAGAAACAATTCTGAATAAGTTTTTAGAAGAGAGTAAATAAAATTATTACTATAAATTTTGAAGAGATAATGTTCTTTTTAAATTGTTTGCAAAATTAAAAAGAAGCTGTACTAATGAATTTACTAATCATTAGTGCAGCTTCTTTGTTTAGTTTTGAGTTAGAACGAATAAATAATAGAATTTCTATTTAGTCTGGAGCAACAAACGCGATTTGGCTCAAATGTGAAATTTCAGTTAGTGCTTTAGCACTTACTGAAAGGACGAGCTTGGAAATGCCGCGTACTTTGCGGTAGTTTCAAGTCGTGCCCACATTGTTCCAGCCAAAATCGAGTTTGTTGCGGAAGACGGCACTTTATACTGACCAATTGCCTATTTTTGTTTGATATAACCCTTGTCCATTAAAGTCTTACGAAGGCTTAACATGGCAGTGTAAGTAGCCAAAACATAAATTTTTTCTGTTGGAATATTTGGAATTTCTTTGACGAAATCTTCTATTTCAACCGTTTCGATATTCTTCTTCATATCTAAGCCAGCAATCTTGAAACGATAAGTAACATCTTTGACGCGCTTACCACCAGTGATAACTAATGGCAATTTTTGATAGTCAAAATCTTCAAAGTTTGCGTCCCAGATCCAACTGGTATCGATTCCGTCAGCGTAGTTGGCATTCAATAAGAAGGCCAACGTGTAGGGATCTTTGTCACTGAGGACTGTTTCGATAACTTGGTTTAAACCAACTGGATTCTTAACCAAAATGATATTGACGTCTTTACCATCGACATTGATAGTTTCTTGACGGCCAAAGACTTTCTCGTCATAGTTGAAAGCTTTTCTGATTTGTTCAATGCTGATACCTAGTTCTGAAGCGACGGCATAGGCTGCTAGTGCATTGTAGACATTATATTTTCCACCGATATTCATTGTAAATTCATTGCCATCGATGTTAAAAACAGTTTTGTTAGGAAGCAACGTTGAAATGTTAGTTACCTCATATTTCAACTCACCACGTTTGAAATTGCAGTTAGGACAGAAGTAGCTTCCGAGATTAGCGTAGGAAATCATATGATAGTGCATGATGTGATTGCACTTAGGGCAGAGGACGCCGTCAGTGTTAGTTGGCGCTTTGAAATCTTCAGTTTCGTGGCCTTTGTCAGAGAAACCATAGTTGATAACTTTGTTAGGAAGCTCTTTTGAAGCGAAAATTGCTGCATCGCCGTTAGCAATGATAGTAGCGTCTGGTGCAAGTTTAATTCCGTCGAGGATTTTTTGATAGGTTGTATAAATTTCCCCGTAACGATCCATTTGATCACGGAAGATATTCGTTAAAACAAAGTACTTTGGTTTGATGTACTTGCAAATGATTGGCACATTAGCTTCGTCAACTTCTAAGACTGCCAAAGGACGTTTGCTTTTTTTGTGATGTGTCACGAAACTAGTTACGATTCCTTGAATCATGTTAGAACCAGTTGGGTTAGTTAAAACGTCATCATATTTTTGAACCAACATCTTGTTGATCAATGAAGTCGTCAAGGTTTTACCATTCGTACCCGTTACGATGATCAAATCATAACCTTTACCAAGACTTTTCAAAATATCAGGATCAATCTTATAAGCAATTTTTCCGGGGTATGATGAACCACCGTTGAAAAATTTACTCAAAATAAAATAAGATGTTTTTCCTGTAAGTGTTGCTATACCTGATTTAAATGTCATTTCTAAAACCCCAAATTGAATTAATTAAAACAATATTATCATACCTAAAGAGTATTTTATCTGTTTTTGATTGAAAATGAAAAATGTTTGTTATGTTCAAGAGCAAGTTTTTTCGTTATAATTTTGAAGGACAATATTTTGGAGGCGTAAAGTTGGCTCAATTATTTTTTAAATACGGTGCTATGAATAGTGGAAAATCGATTGAGATTTTGAAAGTAGCCCATAACTATGAAGAACAAGGTAAGTCGGTTATCTTGATGACGAGTATTTTAGATACCCGTTCAGGTACTGGTAAGATCGTAAGTCGCATGGGATTGACACGTCCGGCGATTGCTTTGCAAAAAGATTCAAATGTTTTTGAAATCGTGAAGAAAGAAAATCCGAATGCATCTTGTGTTTTGATTGACGAATGTGAATTCATGAGTAAAGAACAAGTCTTACAAGCAACACAAGTAGTTGATGAATTAGGAATTCCTGTGATGGCTTTTGGATTGAAGAATGATTTTCGCAATGAATTATTTGAGGGAACTAAATATTTATTGTTGTATGCAGATAAGTTAGAAGAAATGAAGACTATCTGTTGGTTCTGTACAAAAAAAGCTACAATGAATATGCGTATGGCAAATGGTATGCCGGTTTACGAAGGTGACCAAATTTCAATTGGTGGCAATGAAATGTATTACCCAGTCTGCCGTCGTCATTATAACCACCCTCCAATGTTAGAAAATAAATAGAAGAAAGGATTGTTAAATTGGATAAAATATTTGAACAATTAGAAACCTTGCTAGATCGTTACAGCGAATTGCAAGAATTAATGAGTGATCCAGAAGTTATCAACGATACTAAGCGCTACATGGCTTATTCTAAAGAAGAAGCTGACATGCGTGACGTCGTGGCTGCCTTCAAGCGTTACAAAGAGTTAAAAAAGAGTATCAGTGATAGTGATGAAATTTTACGTGAAACTGATGACCCTGAAATGACCGAGATGGCCAAAGATGAAATGGAATCGTCAAAAAAGGAATTGGATGAAGTCGAACATCAAATCACGCTATTGATGCTCCCTAAGGATCCTAATGACGATAAAAATATTATTATGGAGATTCGTGGTGCCGCTGGTGGGGATGAAGCTAGTTTGTTCGCCGCTGATCTTTTGACAATGTACAGTAAGTATGCTGAAAAACAAGGCTGGACTTTTGACATCATCGATGAAACTGACACTGAAGTTGGTGGCTATAAAGATGTTGCTGTCATGATTACTGGTGACAGTGTCTATTCGAAGTTGAAGTATGAGAATGGGGCTCATCGTGTGCAAAGAATCCCTGCTACTGAGTCTCAAGGTCGTGTCCACACATCAACTGCTACTGTTGCAGTTATGCCTGAATATGACGAAGTAGATATTGATATTGACCCTAAAGATATTCGGACGGATGTTTATCGTTCATCTGGTGCTGGTGGACAACATATCAATAAAACCTCTTCAGCTGTTCGTATGACACATATCCCAACTGGTATCGTTGTCGCTATGCAAGATCAACGTTCACAACAACAAAACCGTCAAAAAGCTATGCAAATTTTGAAGTCTCGTGTTTATGACTACTATGAATCACAAAATCAAAATGAATACGATGAACAACGTAAATCTGCTGTTGGTACTGGGGATCGTTCTGAACGTATCAGAACATACAACTATCCACAAAACCGTGTAACTGACCATCGAATCGGTTTATCACTGAATAAATTGGATCGAATTATGAATGGTGACCTCGAAGAAATCATCGATGCGTTAATCGTTGATGATCAAACTAAGAAGTTGGAGCAAATTCAAAGTGGAGAAGCTAAGCTATTCTAATGCCCTGAAAAGGGCTTTTTTAATGTTAAAGAAGGAAAATAAATTTCCTGAAGATGCACAATACTTGATGGAAGAACTGAGTGGCTTTAACTACACCCAATTGCAATTGCACCGTAATGAAGAAGTTCCTAGTGATATTTTGAGAAAATTTCGACAAGGTGTAATTAAATTAGGAATGGATGTACCAGTTCACTACATTCTTGGTTATGCATATTTTATGAATCGTAGTTTTACTGTCAATGAGAATGTTTTGATTCCACGTCTTGATACAGAAGAGATGGTGCAAAAAATTATTGATGAACACGGTCCCACAAAAAAGAATATTTGTGATATTGGGACTGGTTCTGGAATCATTGCCATTACTTTAATGTTGAATTTCCCTGAAGATGAGATTTTGGCGACTGATATTTCACCTGAAGCTTTAAAGGTAGCAGAATTAAACGCCGATAATTATCAAACTGAGAATCTGTTTTTCTTGGAAAGTGATTTGTTTAAAAACGTCAAACCACAGAAATTTGACATCATCGTTTCGAATCCACCTTACATCGCAGAAAGTGAAAAAAAGGACATGGATCCGAGCGTAATTAAATTTGAACCGGATTTGGCTTTATATGGAAGCGATAATGGTTTAGAATTCTATGAGAATATCGTTAAGGTAGTTGACGATTATCTTGCTGATGATGGAATTTTGTATATGGAATTTGGATTTAGACAAAAAGATGCGATAAATAAAATTTTTTGTGATAATTTACCCAATTATGTTGTAGAATTTCATAAAGATATGAGTGGTAACTACCGATATCTAAAGGCTAAAAAGGAGATGTAGTATTTGGAAACTGAAATACTCAAGAGTACACAGATTCAAGAAGCTGCGGATTATTTAGCCGATGGACAGTTAGTGGCTTTCCCCACAGAAACTGTTTATGGGCTAGGAGCCGACGCAACAAGACCTGATGTAGTCAAAGAGGTTTATGCTGCAAAAGGACGTCCAAGCGACAATCCTTTGATTGTGCATGTCTTTGGACCTGAGATGGTTTGGGAATATGCAGACAATAGTTATAAGCCATTAGCGGAAAAATTGATGAAAGCTTTTTGGCCGGGTCCCTTGACAATAATCATGCCGATCCAACCGGGAAAACTTTCCAAAGCAGTTACTGGCGGCTTAACGACGGCAGCTTTTCGTATGCCAAACAATCAGGCAACGTTAGACCTAATCAAGACTTTTGGCAAACCAATTGTTGGTCCATCTGCTAATACTAGTGGAAAACCAAGTCCAACCTTGGCCAAACACGTCTATCATGACTTGCACGGAAAGATTGCGGCTATCTTGGATGATGGTCCAACAAAACTTGGAGTCGAGTCGACAGTGATTGATTTATCTGTTGATGTACCAACAATTTTACGTCCTGGGATGATAACAGTTGATGATTTATTAAAAGTCATAGATAATGTCAATAGTGATCATCACAAGGTTAAGGCCGGTGAGGTTCCAAAGGCACCAGGAATGAAGTATAAACACTATGCACCAAGTGCCCAAGTTGTAATCGTTGACGATAAAAAAGATTTTGCGAAGGCAATTTCCGAATTTCGTCAAAAGGACGGTTCACTGGGAGTCATGGCAGTCGATGATGTACTTAAAGATGTCCCAAGTGATGTTTTGACTTATTCACTCGGTGAGGATATCTTCAGTGCTTCTAGAGACTTATTTGCCGGACTACGTCAACTAGATCTTGATGGAGTGAAATTCATTCTTGCTCAAGGCTTTCCTAATGCTGATCATGGAGAAGCTTATAGCAATCGCTTAGACAAATCAGCTGGTAATACACATTATAAAAACTAAGGAGACACAAAATGTCTAAATTTACAGTATTGAACCACCCTTTGATCCAACATAAATTAACAATCATTAGAAACAAAAACACTGGTACAAAAGTGTTCCGTGAAGTTGCTAATGAAATCGGTGAATTGATGGTATACGAAATTACTAGAGATTTGCCATTGAAAGACGTTGTCGTTGAAACACCAATGGGCAAGTCAACTCAAAAAGTACTTGCTGGTAAGAAATTAGCCGTTATTCCTATCCTTCGTGCCGGATTGGGAATGGTTGATGGTGTCTTGGAATTAATTCCAGCTGCTAAGGTCGGTCATATCGGTATGTACCGTGATGAAAAAACTTTGAAACCACATGAATACTTTGTTAAATTGCCTAGTGACATTGACCAACGTGAACTATTTATCGTTGATCCAATGTTAGCAACTGGTGGTTCAGCTAATATGGCAATCGATGCTTTGAAGAAACGTGGAGCAAAACATATGCGTTTAGTTGTCCTTGTAGCCGCTCCAGAAGGTGTTAAAGCCGTTCAAGAAGCACATCCAGATGTTGACATTTATGCTGCCTCACTAGATGAAAAGATTACAGACAGTGGATATATCTTCCCAGGATTAGGTGATGCTGGTGATAGATTATTTGGGACAAAATAAAGATTTCATTGTTTGAATATATATAATTTAGTGTTATTATTTTGTGGTATCAATTGTTTTCAATAAGCGAAGAAAGGAGGGTTATTATTGGATGATAAGTATAAGTTTATTGATTTCTTAGGGTTAAGATTCAATGTTGCAAATGACTTATCAGTTCTTATCTCTGCAATCCTCGTTTTCATTTTGGTATTTGCATTATCCCGCAAGATCACAATGAGACCAGGTAAAGCACAGAATGTACTCGAATGGATGATTGATTTTACTAATGGGATTGTAAAATCGGCAATGCCTGATGGATCTGGTAGACGCTTTAATCTTTATGCGTTTGTATTATTCCTGTTTATCTTTGTTTCTAACCAATTAGGATTAATATTCCAAGTAAAGGTCGACGGTTTCACATATGTTAAATCACCAACAACCAATCCGTTGATAACAATGGGACTTGCTACGGTTTCACTGTTACTTTCACACTATTATGCTGTGAAGAAGTTTGGTTTTGGTAATTACTTAGGTAACTATGCTAGGCCGGTAAGTTTCTTACTACCAATTAACCTTCTGGAAGAATTTACAAACTTCCTAACATTGTCTCTACGTCTTTACGGTAATATATTTGCCGGTGAAGTACTTCTAGGACTTATTGGAACTGTTGCAAAAAGTTTTGGTGCTGTGACATTTATCGCAGCAATACCATTAGCCATGGTATGGCAAGGCTTTTCTGTATTTATTGGAGCCATCCAAGCGTATGTATTTACCACATTGTCTATGGTTTATATTTCACGTAAACTGGAAAAAGAATAACTTTTATTGGAGGATTTTAAATTATGAAAGATATTGCGGCAGCTCTTGCAGCTGGTATCGCTGCTCTTGGAGCATCAATCGGTAACGGACTTGTTATTTCAAAAACTCTTGAAGGTATGGCCCGTCAACCAGAAGTAGCTGATAAATTAAGAGGAACAATGTTCATTGGTGTTGGTCTTATTGAAGCTGTTCCTATCATTGCTATCGCTATTGCGTTCGTTATTCTTTTCGTTTAATACATACAATTTTTTGGCGATAAAAAATCGCCTTTTTATATGTATCTATTTGAAAGGAAGGAGTGAAGAATATTGGCAGGTTTATTAGTTCTCGGAGCTGGCAAGATAGCTTTGGGTGACATGCTTTTCATTCTTGTTTCTTTCATCATTTTGGCACTCGCTGTTAAGCACTTTGCTTGGGGTCCAGTTACAAAAATGATGGATGCCAGATCTGAAAAGATTACTGGTGATCTTGATTATGCGGATCAAGAGCGTGCTCGTGCCAAAAAGTTGGCAACAGAACGTGAAAATGCATTAAAGAATTCACGTGCTGAAGCAGTCGGAATTGTTAATAAGGCAAAAGAAAGTGGTGAGACTCAAAAGAAGTCCATCCTATCTGACGCCCATAGCGAAGCTGAAGAAGTAAGACAAAGAGCTAGATCCGATGCACAAAAGGCTAAACAAGATGCTATGGCAGGCGCACAAAAAGACATAGCAAACTTGTCTTTGGAAATTGCTTCGAAAGTTATTTCTAAAGAACTTAATGCGGACGATCAAAAGTCACTAATCGACTCTTATATTAAGGAGTTGACGGTAAATGAGTCTAAGTAAAAAACAAGTGGGAAAACGTTACAGTAAGGCACTTTTAGAAGTTGCCCAAGAACAAAATTCTGTAGAAGAAATGCTTGAAGATTTAAAAATCCTAAAGCAAGTTTATGAAGAGAATCCCGGTCTAGGGTTTGCTCTTGCAGGACGTTCTATTTCTCGCACTGAAAAGCTAAAGATCTTAGACACATTGAAGAGCAAATTCAGCACTTTAATGCAAGATTTCCTTGGTTTAGTCTTTGATAACAATCGTATGGACTGTGTTTCAGAAATTGCCGATGCTTTTATTGAAAAGTATGACGAGACAAACGGCATCGTTGAAGCTACAGTTACGACTGCAATCGATTTAGACGAAGCTCAAGAAGAAAATCTGAAGTCAGTGATCAAAAACAGATTTTCAGTAAATGAAGTAAATTTAACGAAAATAGTTGATTCAAAAATCATCGGTGGCGTTGTGATCCGTGTTGGAGATCAAGTCGTTGACGGTAGTGTTGTTAAGAGATTTAACGACATTAAGAAGTCACTATTAGTTAATAATTAAGTCGAGGTGAAAAGAATGAGCATCAAAACTGAAGAGATTAGTTCGCTGATCAAAGAACAGTTAAAGAACTATAAAAATGAACTCTCAGTTGATGAAGTAGGTACAGTTACATACGTCGGTGATGGTATTGCTCGTGCTAACGGCCTTGAAAATGCTATGGCTAGTGAATTACTAGAATTCCAAGACGGTACTTTTGGTGTGGCTCAAAACCTTGAAAGTGATGATGTTGGTATTATCATTTTAGGTAATTACGATAAAATTCGTGAAGGCGATACTGTTAAAAGAACAGGTCGTATCATGGAAGTCCCTGTTGGTGATGCAATGGTTGGACGTGTCGTTAATTCATTGGGTCAACCAGTTGATGGTCTTGGTGAAATCAAGACTGACAAAACAAGACCTATCGAATCACCTGCACCCGGTGTTATGCAACGTAAGTCAGTTTTCGAACCTCTACAAACAGGTTTGAAAGCCGTTGACTCTCTTGTTCCTATTGGTCGTGGTCAACGTGAGTTGATCATTGGTGACCGTAAAACTGGTAAAACATCAATTGCCATCGATACTATTCTTAATCAAAAAGATCAAGATATGATTTGTATCTATGTCGCAATTGGACAAAAGGAATCAACAATTAGAGCCCAAGTTGAAACCTTGAGAAAGCATGGCGCAATGGATTACACAATCGTTGTTGAAGCTGGTCCAAGTCAACCAGCACCTATGCTTTATTTCGCACCATATTCTGGTGCCGCAATGGGTGAATATTTCATGTACAATGGTAAGCACGTTTTGATCGTCTATGATGATTTAAGCAAGCAAGCCAATGCCTACCGTGAAATTTCGCTATTGCTTCGTAGACCACCTGGGCGTGAAGCATATCCTGGTGATGTTTTCTACTTACATTCACGTTTACTAGAACGTGCTGCTAAGTTGAGTGACGATTTAGGTGGCGGTTCAATGACTGCTCTACCTATCGTCGAAACACAAGCCGGTGATGTGTCAGCCTATATTCCAACTAACGTTATTTCTATCACTGATGGACAGATTTTCTTGAGTAGTGATATGTTCCACTCAGGTTCACGTCCAGCTATTGATGCTGGTACATCTGTTTCTCGTGTTGGTGGGGATGCCCAAATTAAGGCTATGAAGAAAGTTGCTGGTACTTTACGTCTAGATCTTTCTTCATATCATGAATTGGAATCATTTGCACAATTTGGTTCAGATCTTGATGAAGCTACAAAGGCAAAACTAGATCGTGGTCGTCGTACTGAGGAAGTTCTAAAACAACCCGTACACTCACCAGTTCCTGTTCAAAAACAAGTTTTGATTTTGTTTGCTTTGACAAGAGGTTATTTGGACGAAATTAACGTTGATGATATTAAAGAATATGAAGCTTCACTTTCTGAATATTTTGACGCAAATCACGCTGATCTATTACAAACAATCAAAGAAAAAGGTACATTACCTGATGAAGACACATTGAAGTCAGCTGTAAGTGAGTTTACACAAAACTTTGTTGCTTCAAAGTCTGATGCAGATAGTAAGCAAGACAATAAATAATACTGGAGGTTTGAATAATGGCTGAGTCCCTTATGGATATTAAAAGAAGAATTTCTTCTACTAAGAAAACCGGTCAAATTACAAAGGCTATGCAAATGGTCTCTGGTGCTAAACTCTCTCGTATTGAAAAGAAGTCTATTGCTTATCAATTGTATGAAAAAAAGGTTGAAGCTATTGTTAGACATTTAACAGCGGCTGATGTGTTCAAAGAATTATCAATTTCTGATGATTCAACTGATCCGCTAAGTCTCAATAGTCTTCTTAAAGTTCGTGAAGTCAAGAAGACTGCCTACGTCGTTATTACTAGTGACCGTGGTCTTGTTGGTGGATACAATAGTAATATTTTAAAAGCAATGATGGATCTTTTCCAAAAGAAATATCATGGTGATAAAAGTAAATTTACTATCATTTCCCTAGGTGCCACTGGTACTGCTTTCTTCAAAGCACGTGGTTTCGATATTGCTTATGAATACACAGGTTTGCCTGATATTCCAACAGTTGAAGATATCACACCAATCATGAAGACAATGTTGCAAATGTATCAAGCAGAGTTGTTTGACGAAATTGATATTTGTCATAATCATCACGTCAATTCATTAGTTTCTAATTTTACAACTCAAAAACTTTTGCCATTGACCGAACCTGATGACGTTACCGCTGAAGAACAACAAGTAGCTAGTGAATACATCACTGAACCAAACCCTAAAGCAGTTTTATCTGCAATTGTGCCTCAATATATTGAGTGTTTAGTTTTAGGAGCAATGATGGATGCAAAAACAGCAGAGCATGCCGCTTCTGTAACTGCTATGAAGAGTGCTTCTGATAATGCTGATGATCTTATTTCAAGTTTGTCACTACATTACAACCGTGCTCGTCAAGCTCAAATCACTACAGAAATCACCGAAATCATCGGTGGAGCTGCTGCACTAGAATAGTTTAGAAAGGAGCCAAATAATGAGTAGCAAAGGTAAAGTTATTCAGGTAATCGGACCTGTTGTCGATGTTGAGTTTGCCATTGATGGTGACTTACCAGAAATTAACGACGCGCTAAAAGTTAAGAAAAATGACGGTTCGGAAATTACCCTTGAAGTTGCTCTAGAACTAGGTGATGGCGCCTTGCGTGCTATTTCCATGAGTTCTACTGATGGACTTCAAAGAGGTGCTGAAGTTATTAACACTGCCGGTCCAATTTCTGTACCTGTTGGTAAAGAAACATTGGGTCGTGTGTTTAACGTTTTAGGTGAATCAATTGATGGGGGCAAGGAATTTCCTGCTGATTTCCCAAGAAATAGTATTCACAGACAAGCACCTGCTTATGATCAATTAAATACATCAACAGAAATTCTTGAAACAGGAATCAAAGTTATCGACCTTCTCGAACCTTACGTTCGTGGTGGTAAAGTTGGTTTGTTCGGTGGTGCCGGTGTTGGTAAAACCGTTTTGATTCAAGAGTTAATTCACAATATCGCCGAAGAGCATGGTGGTATTTCAGTATTTACTGGTGTTGGTGAAAGAACACGTGAAGGTAATGACCTTTATTATGAAATGAAGGAATCCGGTGTTCTATCTAAGACAGCCATGGTTTATGGTCAAATGAACGAATCACCTGGTGCTCGTATGCGTGTTGCCTTAACAGGTTTGACAATTGCTGAGTACTTCCGTGATGTTGAAGGACAAGATGTTCTATTGTTTATCGATAACATCTTTAGATTTACACAAGCTGGTTCTGAAGTTTCAGCCTTGCTTGGTCGTATGCCTTCAGCCGTTGGTTATCAACCAACATTGGCTACAGAAATGGGTCAATTGCAAGAAAGAATCACTTCAACTAAGAAGGGTTCAATCACATCAATTCAAGCCGTTTATGTTCCTGCCGATGATTATACTGATCCTGCTCCAGCTACAACTTTCGCTCACTTGGATGCTACAACTAACTTGGAACGTAGATTGACACAACAAGGTATCTATCCAGCCGTTGATCCACTAGCTTCATCATCAGTTGCTCTTGACCCAGATGTTATTGGACAAGAACACTACAATGTTGCTACAGAGGTTCAAGAGGTTCTTCAAAGATATCACGAACTACAAGATATTATTTCTATCTTGGGTATGGACGAATTGTCTGATGAAGAAAAAACTGTTGTTGCTCGTGCAAGACGTATTCAATTCTTCTTGTCACAAAACTTCAGTGTTGCTGAACAATTTACTGGTGTCCCAGGATCTTATGTTCCAGTTGAAGAAACTGTTAAAGACTTCCGCGCTATCTTAGACGGTAAATACGATGATGTTCCAGAAGATGCCTTCAATGGTGTTGGTGGAATTGATGATGTAATTGCTAAGGCTAAGAAGATGGGCTGGCAACCAGCTGATGGTCAAGCAGAAGACGACAATGAAGCAGTCGCTAATTAACAGAAGGAGGAAATAATATGCCTGGAAATGTTATAAAGGTCAATATTGTTACTCCTGATGGTGTTGTCTATGATCATCACACAAATCTCGTTGTTTTGAGTACTATCGATGGTGAAATTGGTGTCATGGCTCACCATGCTCCAATTATCGCTCCATTGATCATTGATGAAGTTCGTGTTCGTCGTGTCGATAAGCCTCACCACGAAGACTCAATTGCCGTTAATGGCGGATTCTTGGAGTTTAGTAATGGTCTAGTTTCAATCGTAGCTAATAGTGCCGAAAGAGCTAGAGATATTGATTTAAGACGTGCTAAGTATGCTAAGCAAAAAGCTGAAAAGACTATCAAAGTTGCTGAAGAGAAACACAACGTTGATGATTTGGCTCGTGCTCAAGTATCCTTACGTAAAGCTATTAATAGAATTAACGTAAGTTCACATCGTAATTAATATAAAAAAGACTGAGGAGACTCAGTCTTTTTTTATTCGCTTAAATTAATTTAAAGTATTGGTATTAAGCCCCAATTTTCCTTGTTAAAATGTTAATATCTAAAAAAGTGAGGTTTATAAAATGACAAATCTAGGAATAAATGCAATAATTACGCTTGTAAGCCATATTATCTTTATCTGGATAAGCTTTAATTTACTACAGGTAGTCGATTGGAAAAAGATATATAACAAAACCAATCCTAAAATGTTACAATTACTTGTAGCGTTTCTTGCAATCGCTCTTGGTTATACTGTAAGCTCTTTTTTCATGAGTATTTTTAGTCTAGTCCAGAATATAGCCTTGCTTTTTTAAATGATTCCAGGTTTTGGAGGAGAATATTGTGCAACAAATAATCGTAAATGGACCTACGCAATTAAAGGGAAATGTAAGAATTGAAGGTGCCAAGAATGCTGCCTTACCGATCTTAGCAGCGACTATCTTAGCATCTAAGGGTAAAACCTCCTTAACAAATATCCCTCCGTTATCAGATGTAATTACAATGTCAAAAGTTTTAAAAGCTTTGGATGCCAAAGTTTCATATGATGAATTTGATGAAGTTTTAACGGTAGATACTAGTGAAGGAACATCTACTACAGCTCCTGAAGAACTTGTCGATAAGATGCGTGCTTCAATTGTTGTCTTAGGTCCTTTGTTGGCTAGAAATAAGGAAGCCCACGTTGCGATGCCTGGTGGCTGTGCAATTGGTTCTAGACCTATTGATTTGCATATTAAAGGTCTTGAAGCAATGGGTGCCAGATTCAATCAAAATGGTGGCTTTATTGATGCCAAAACTGAAGGGTTACATGGTGCAAACATTTATCTAGATTTCCCAAGTGTTGGTGCTACTCAAAATATTATGATGGCGGCTACGTTAGCTGATGGTGAAACCGTTATCGACAACGCTGCCAGAGAACCAGAAATTGTTGATTTAGCGAACGTCTTAAGTAAAATGGGTGCAGAAGTTACTGGAGCAGGTACTAATACTGTGAAGATTCGTGGCGTTGAAAGTTTACATGGTTGTGAACATTCAATTATGCAAGACCGTATTGAAGCCGGAACATTCATGGTAGCAGCTGCTGTAACAAACGGTGATATCTTTATCAAGGATGCCGTTGCAGCCCACAATCGTCCTCTTATTTCGAAATTAATTGAAATGGGTGTAGGAATCGATGAAACTGATGAAGGTATCAGAGTTTTAGGTACCAATCAATTGAAACCGGTTGATGTCAAAACAATGCCACACCCTGGTTTCCCAACTGACATGCAAGCTCAAATGACTTTAGCTCAATTGTTAAGCGTTGGAACTACTGTAATGACAGAAACAGTGTTTGAAAACAGATTTATGCATTTCCCTGAATTCGGAAAAATGAAGGCTGATTATAAAATTGAAGGTAATTCAGTAATTATGTTCGGTCCTGCACAATTAAGTGGTGCCAATGTTGCTGCAACTGATTTACGTGCAGCTGCTGCACTTGTTTTAGCAGGATTGGTTGCTGAAGGCGAGACAAGAGTTTCTAACCTTCAATATTTAGATCGTGGATATTACCACTTCACTGAGAAATTAAGAAACTTAGGCGCAAACATTAGACGTGTTGCTGTCGATGAGTCCGGTCGAGAAAGTTTAGTATTGGATACAATACCAAGTATTACGAAATTGGCTTAAACTTAGTTTAAGGAAGTGGAATTTCCACTTCTTTTTTTATTGGCAATTTAATGATTGAGCTGGTTATGATATACTTTTTGTGTTTAGATTTTGGAGGATTACGTATGTCGAAATATCTAGGAATTGATTTGGGTACAGCAAATGTACTTATTGATGTAAAAGGCGAGGGAATTGTGCTTAATGAACCCTCTGTCGTAGCAATTAATACGAATAATAACGATGTCGTAGCCGTTGGTAAAGATGCTTACATGATGGTTGGTAGAACACCAGCAAATATTAAAGCTATTCGTCCTTTAAAAGATGGCGTGATAGCTGACTTTGATATTACTGAGAAAATGCTTCAATATTTTATTGATAAATTAAATATGAGAAGCCGCTTTTCAAAGCCTACTATTATGATCTGTGCACCAACTAACGTTACGCCAGTCGAGCAAAAGTCTATTATTGAAGCCGCTGAACAAGCTGGTGGAGGTAAAGTCTATTTGCAATTAGAACCAAAAGTTGCAGCCGTTGGTGCTGGACTTGATATCTTTAAACCACAAGGAAACATGGTTATTGATATCGGTGGTGGTACGAGTGATATCGCCGTTATTTCAATGGGAGATATCGTTACGAGTCGCTCGTTGCGTTTTGCGGGTGATAAGATGACTAGTGCGATTCAAGCTTATGTAAAGCAGAATCATGCTTTGATCATTGGTGAAAGAACCGCTGAACAAATTAAGATGGAAATTGGTTGTGTAATGGATGCTGACGAAAATAAGACTTTCTCAGCTAGCGGAATTGATATTGTAACTGGTTTACCAAAGGAAATTACGATCAATGAAGTTGAAGTCCAAAAAGCATTGGCTGATGGAGTGGATCAAATTGTTGAAGCTGCTAAAAATGTTTTGGAGCAAACTCCTCCAGAATTATCAGGTGATATAATTGATCGTGGTATCATGTTAACTGGTGGTGGCTCATTGTTGAGAAATCTTGACAAGTTGCTGTCTGATAAGTTGCAGGTACCAGTTTTATTGACAGATAGCCCACTTGACTCTGTTGCACTAGGTACTGGTGTTTTGCTAGAAAATATTGAAAAACATAAGAAATACTAGGGTAAATTATGAAAAGAGATTTTGGTAAAGAATATCGTCATGATATTTTTAGAAAAATTGGTTGGGTACTATTATTAATGTTAATATTTTTAGTTTTGGGTATGTTGATTGGTTCTACACTAGGTGGATCAAATCCATTGGCGGTCTTATGGCCTGGTACATGGATGCATATGTTCGACTTTTTGAGGTAATATGCTAAAAAAAATTTTAATTGGAATCGTCAGATTCTATCAAAAATTCATATCACCTGTATTGCCACCTAGTTGTCGATACTACCCAACGTGTTCGACTTACTTTATTGATGCGGTAAAAAAGCACGGTGGAATTTTAGGTACTGTCATGGGGATTGCAAGAATATTACGTTGTAATCCCTTTGTACGTGGTGGGGTAGATCCCGTACCAGATAATTTCACTATTTTTAGAAATCCTCATCCGGAAAAATATGAAGATGAAATTATTGCAAAAAAATTTCATAACAAAGAATAGGAAAGATTCAATGTCTAGAAGAAAAAAAGCAGTTGAAATAAATTTAAAAGATATCAGTAGTGATCCTGAAACTTATGAACTTTGGGATGGCAAACATTATATCGGCACAATCAAGAAAGATGCAGACCGTTACTTGTCATTTGTTGAGAGCAACGATACTCCTTTTAAGTCTGTAAAATTTGATGATGCGATTAATGAACTGTTGATGCAATACAATTTACATAATCATTAATAGGTGTAGGTATGCAAATAAGAAATGAAAAGAAAAATAATGATGTGGATTCAAGAATTGATTATGGGATAATCTTTTCGGTCATGATGTTAGCCATCATTGGTTTAATGTCGATTTATGTCGCCACGATTCAAGATTCACAGAATCCGTTGCGAAATGTTATCTCACAATTGGCTTGGTATGTCTTAGGAGCAATTATCATCGTCATAATTATGCAGTTTGATGCTGAACAATTATGGCAAGTCGCGACGATTGCTTACTTTTTTGGACTGGCGTTACTGGTTTTGGTTTTAATCTTTTATAGTCGAGCCTATGCAGCAAATACTGGTGCAAAAAGTTGGTTCGCTATCGGGTCATTTACGTTCCAGCCGTCTGAGGTGATGAAGCCGGCCTTTATTTTGATGCTAGGGAAAGTTATTACGAATCATAATAGTGAGTACTCACATACGATCAAAAACGACTTCATGTTGCTTGGAAAGCTCCTCTTGTGGACATTACCAGTCATGGTCTTGTTGAAATTGCAAAATGACTTTGGTACGATTTTGGTCTTCGTGGCAATTCTTGGCGGTATGATTTTAGTTTCCGGAATTGACTGGCGGATTCTTTTAATTGGATTCCTCATTGTGGCTGTCGTGGGTGGAACTGCCCTCTTATTTGCGACGACTGATTGGGGACGTCAAATCCTAGGAAACTTTGGTTTCAGATCATATCAATTTGCTCGAATTGATAGTTGGCGTAATCCCTCAGCTGATACGACTGAGAATGGTTATCAGATTTGGCAGAATATGAAGGCAATTGGGTCAGGGCAATTGTTTGGTAAAGGGTTCAACGTATCTAATGTATATGTTCCGGTCCGGGAATCAGATATGATTTTCTCCGTGATTGGTGAAAACTTTGGATTCGTTGGTTCTTGCGTTTTGATTTTGTTGTACTTCTTATTAATTTATCAAATGGTTCAAGTAACATTTGATACTAAGAATGAATTTTATGCCTATGTTTCAACTGGCGTAATCATGATGATTTTGTTCCACGTTTTTGAAAATATTGGTATGAGTGTTGGACTTTTACCGTTGACAGGTATTCCGTTGCCATTTATCTCTCAAGGTGGATCCGCTTTGTTAGGTAATATGATTGGTATAGGTTTGATTATGTCGATGAGATTCCATCACAAGAGTTATATGTTTGAAAATGGTACTTTTAAGCAAAGGTAGGAATTAATTATGAGTGATAAGAAAAATTATTATTGGGTAAAAAAGGGTGAGCATACGACACGTATAGGTCTAACAAAAGAGGCTCAAGAGACTTTAGGCGATGTCAAATATGTTGAACTACCTGATCTAGATTCTGAAATCAAACAAGGCGAATCGAGTGGAGAAATTGAAGCTCAAAAAGCTGTTGTGGAGCTAGAATCCCCAGTTAGCGGCAAGATCGTCAAGGTGAACGATAAATTAAATGATAATCCTGAATTATTAAATGGTACCGAAAAAGACGCTTGGTTCTTTGAAGTAAATAATTAAATTTTTAAAATTTATCTTTTTATCGCTGCATATTTCTTGCAACATTTTTTAATAACTGTTTAAATTATCCTTGGAATTAATAAATGAATGGGGATAGTTTAGAATGAAAATCTTAGGTGAAAAAATTCGCCACTACAGAAAACTCAGAGGTATTTCTCAATCTGAGTTAGCTGATGGCATTTGCACACAGGCAACTGTCAGCCTGATTGAAAAAAAAGACAAGATTCCAAGTATGGAAATATTGGTTCGCATTTGTGAGAGACTGGGTATCACAATGAACCTTGTTATCGTCAATGACGATAGTCAGATTTATTCAATAATTAGTGACATCAAAAAGTCATTTTATCAAGATGATTTTGCTGGAATTAGTGATAAACTGGGTAAGCTTAAAAACATCAACGTTAATAACAAACAAGAAATTAAGCTAATTCACTTCTTCCACGGCTTGATTGAATATGTCACTAACAAGAATTACGACAAGGCGATTTTTGATTTCAATCGCGCTATGAACGTGAACATTGCTAATGTTGACATGTATGACATCTTAATTGATGTCTTCACAGCTAAGGCATACATCAATAAGAAATCTGTTGATGAAGCTAGAGTTTATTATGATCAAGCTAAAGACTTGATTAAATCTAGTTTGGATAAGATCGGTGATGAAAATTACCATGACAGTATTTTGATTTATGCTAATATGTCTGATTTGTCCTTGAGATTAGAAGATAATCAAAAGGCCATTGAATATGCAAATGAAGGTATCTTCATTGCTAGAAAAGAACAGACATTATTCAAGCTTGATGAGATGTACTGTTACTTAGCTGATGCTGGTACTCGCGTTGGTCAAAAGACTGATGAAGATTACATTAAAGCATATGTGATTTCAAGTATTAGTGAAAATAAACAAGTTTTTGAAAAATTAAAATCTAAAGTAAAAGATATGCATTTGAATATCTTTTAAATAAAAATAATTTATTAATTTCCAAAAAAAAGGAGTTTGGGACAAAAGTCCTAGATGACAAAAATAAGGTCCAGAAATCCTAATGATTTCTGGACCTTATTTCTATATACTAGTAAAGAAACGTCTTCAGTCGTTTCACCGCCAAGTAAAA
>NZ_RKLY01000040.1 GCF_004745525.1 Companilactobacillus suantsaicola
ATCTAAATCTGTAAAAGTGTCATTAGATTCATCATAGTTCCAATTAGCGACTTTACGTTTATCTTTATGATATGAGCGTGTCATTTCTTTCTCATACATTCCGTAAGGGATAAGGTAATTAGCTTCTAGTTCATCAGTAATAAATTGGTAATTCATTTCACTGCCGTATCCGGCATCCGCCACGACGTAGTCGGCGGCGTGCGACGTTTCTCCAAAAATATCAGTAAGGAATGGTATTAAAGTACGTGTATCAGTGGGGCGCTGGAAAACATCATAATAGAGAGCAAATTGATTCTGACTAGCTACTTGTAAATTATATCCAGGCTTCAATTGACCATTTTTCATTGGATCTTCTTTCATTCTCATAAAAGTAGCATCGTGATCAGTTTTGGAAAAACTGTTACGATCGCCAAAGATCCCGTTAGCATCTTCATATTTTTTCTTTCGAGGAATCAGGTCGTTTTTTAACAGATGATTATAGTGTTTAAGCTTTCGTCTAAGACGTTTATTTTTAGAGCCACCTACAGCTACTTTTTCCGTTTTAATAACTTCATTAAGTTCAGAAATTTTGGTATCAAGATGAGTAGAAATTTCAGCAAGTTCAGTACTATTTAGGCTTCGAGAGCTTTCCTTGGAAACCTCAATATCAACATTATTTTGGATTACTTCATCATATAAAGCATCTGTTTTTGCGTCCAATTTTGGTTCAGCCTTTTCAACAGATTTTCTCCAAACAAATGTATATTTATTCGCATTTGCCAAAATTTTAGTGCCGTCGATAAACAAGGCGGAATCGTCTATCAGCTCAAGCTGATTTAGACGATTCCTAAATGTTAAGAATAATCTCTTTATGAGTTCCTTTGAGTGATCACCAGTACGAAATCTATTAACGGTTCTGTAGCTAGGAATAGTTAATAGATTTCCCATCAACCAGCGCATTGGTAAGTTTTCTTCTGCCATTTCAGAAATCTTTCTACCTGCAAAAACTTTTCTTGAATAAGCAAACAATAACATCTTTAACAACATCTTTGCCGGATACTCTGGACGGCCAGTCCAAGAGGACTCGGCCTCCAGATCAGCGGTAGGAATCGATTCAACGATAGCATCGATTGCCCAAACAATATGATCTTTTTTTGGAATCCAGTCCAATTCTAGTTTCAAAGATGTTTGATTATTGATATAATTCATTTGCATAGTAAAGACCTCTTTTAATTTTTTTACTTGGCGGTGAAATGACTGAAGACGTTTCTTTACTAGTATATCGAAATAAGGTCCAGAAATCATTACGATTTCTGGACCTTATTTTTGTCATTTAGGACTTTTGTCCCAAACTCTTTTTGTATTTGAATTTAATCAATTCTGTGTCAAGATTTATGTAAACATTTAAGTGGAGGGATTCACCATGGAAGAAAATGAATACGATAATAGCGATTTTTTCAAAGCCTATAGCAAATTTCCACGTTCGGTCGAAGGTTTAAAGGCTGCCGGCGAATGGCCGACTTTTCAAAAAATGTTGCCGGATTTCACAGACAAACGTGTTCTTGATGTCGGTTGTGGCTTCGGTTGGCATGATCTTTATGCGGCTCAACATCATGCTAAGTCAGTTTTAGGAATCGATATTTCCGAAAATATGTTGCACGTAGCCCGAGAAAAGAATCACTATGACAATGTTCACTATCAAAAAATGGCAATGGAAGAGATTGATTTTCCTCAAAATAGTTTTGACGTTGTCATCAGTTCTCTAGCTCTGCACTACACACCTGATTTTAATGATATTTGTCAGCGTCTCAAAAAATGCTTAACGCCTAATGGTGATTTTGTTTTCTCAGTTGAACATCCCATTTTTACTGCTTTCGGCAATCAGGACTGGTTTTATGATGAGAATGGAGAAATCACCTGTTGGCCAGTTGACCACTATTTTACAGAGGGTGAACGGATTGCCAATTTTCTCGATCACAAAGTTGTCAAATATCATAAGACTTTGACTACTTACGTCAACACTTTGATTCAAAATGGCTTCACAATCACTGAATTACAGGAACCAACTCCACCAGCACACTTACTGGACGTTCCCGGTATGAAAGATGAATTCAGAAGACCGATGATGTTGTTAATATCTGCTAAATTAACCGACTAATTTTTAGATGCGCGTTTGAATTGTGTAAACAGCAATGCCACTAAAACCGCCGCAATCAAGCCATTGACCAAGTAAAGTGTTTGATAATCAACCACCGCAAAGGCTGAACTGTAAATCAAAACGCCAATAGGATTCAAAATTTGCACCATCGTGTACATCAAGGTGTTGACCCGCCCTAAAGCTTTAGCTGGAATAACTTCTTGGACATAAGTGAAAACTGGAGGGTCTGAAATTGCTCCCACAAATCCAGAAATAAATTCAATAACTACAAAAATTACCAAAGTAGCTTGTGGCAAAAACTTAATTGAAAAACCTAAAGCAAGTAAATTTACTACTGAAAGCCAATAAGTGACCTTTTCAAATTTGAAGACATCTTTAATCTGGACGATCGTAATGATAATCCCGCCGACGAAAACACCAAACGACAAAACTCCTTGAACATTGCCACTTACCGCCGCTGAATATTTGAGTGTGTGAATTAAAACAAACGGAATTCCAATTTGGAGTGAAATATCAGCTAAATTCAATACCATCGCAATCACAGTTAAAACGACTAATTGTGGTTGTTGTTTTAAAACCCCAACTAAATCAACTTTCTCCGCCTTTTTGACAGTTGTCTTTTTAGGAGTCGCTGAATCAAAATGCGTCAGCCAAGTAATTAATAGCGTAAAACATTCAGCCGCAATTTCAACTAAAATAATCCAAGCAAACGGCACGATACCAAATAAAAATCCTGCTAAAGGTGCTGCCACGATGCTAGCCATCGATACGCCGGTCGTCTGAATCGAATTAAGCCGCTGAATCGATTTTTTACTAACGATTTGTGGTGTTGAAGATAAGTAAGTGATTGAAAACAACCGACCAAAAATATTCATCGCACAAACCAAGACGATTGCCGTATACAAAATATTAGTTCCCAATGAATAAGCCACTAAATACAGCAATAACGAAGCAATCAAAGGCGATTCCGCCAATAAAGCCAATTTCTTATGCGAATATTTATCGATCACCTTACCCAAAATTGGTGCCAGTGCTAGTCCAACGATTGGACCAATAAATAAACTAGTCCCGTAACCCAAAGCCGAACCTGTTACTTTCAACAATTTTAGTGACAAGGAGAAAGAAAAAATTGTTTCTCCTAAAGCATTGATCACTGAAGTACTACCAGCTTTAATTAATTGTAAGTTATCTCGTTCCATAAAAGTCATCCCTAACCAACTTGATTGGCTATGTTATAGCACGTATGGAAACGTAAAATTCATTAATATTCTAAGCGGTCGTTTCTTTTGTTTAACTGGTTAAAAATAACAATTGTTCTATTTCTTTTGAGTGGTTGATGCCGTCTTCCGCAACAGCTCTGGGAAACGCTGGAATGCTGTGGACGCAACTTGAAGCCAATTCCAAAAGCGGGAATTGTCTCCAAGATTGGTCTTTCACTAAACGCTAAAGCGTTAAGTGAAATTTCACGGCTGAGCATTTCCCAGAGCTGTTGCTCCAGACTAGATCTTACGATTCTTTGCTATTATTTCTATAAATTCTGAAGTGGATACTAATTCTATTCAAAAAAGGACTAAACTAACTTACAAATAGATTTACGTTTTACTACTTTAAATGACAATTTAATTTACTAAAAAAGAGGACCTTATTAAAACTGCAAATTACTGCAGTCTAATAAGATTCTCTTTCTTTTATAGTTATTGACATTTATCTTGAATAGAAAAGCACAATAACCAACAAATATACCCCAACCCATTCAAAATAGAACAACTATTCCTAATCAAATGGAAAGTAAATAAATCATAAAAGTGAAATTCAGCCCGGAACAAAAAACTCAATTGGGCTCAGCCCTGAAATTATAGTTAGCGCTTCAGCGCTTACTATAAGGCCAATCTTGAAGATTTTTTCCGGTTTTGAAAAAAGCTTCAAGTTGTGCCCAGAGCGTTCCAGTCCCAATTGAGTTTTTTGTGGAGGGCGGCATACTACACCACCCTCCAAAAAATCAAATAGTGGTTGAGCCAGTTATTAGCTTAACCGGCAAAACATAATTGTTCTCTAACTCGCAATCGTGATCATCGATTCGTTTTAACAACAAGTCGATCATCATCGTTACGATATCAGAAATCGGCTGCATGATCGTCGTCAATTCTGGATGGTAATTTTGAATGAATTTTGTTCCATCATAGCCGACTAATCTAACATCTTCAGGAATCCTCATACCTAAAGCTTTCGCCTGTTGCATTACTAACAGTGCTGTTAAATCGTCGGTACAAAAAATACCATCAACGGTTCTTTTCGACAATAATTCTTTGATCTTCAAACCTTTAATATTCGGTGTTGAAGAAAAACTGATTTCCATTAAATCAAAATCTAAATTCTGCTTTTTCAAAGTATCCTTAAAACCGGTCAAACGAGCACTTGTCGGACTGTTAGGCCGATTAGCACCTGTAATGATCTCTAGTTTTTTGCTACCTGAAAATAACAATGATTGGGCGGCCAATTGACCACCATGATAATTATCGGAACTGACGATTGGAATATTGTCTGACAAGTAACGGTCAAAGGAAATAATTGGTAAGCCAACTTTTTGGTATTCCTCAATTCCCAAATTGTGCGACCCGGCAATTATCCCATCGACTCGGTTTGCCATCAACATTCGTAAATAGTCACGTTCCTTTTCTGAATCACTACCGGCATTGCAAAGTATCATCCGGAAACCTTTTTTAAACAATTGGTCTTCAATTTCTTGAACCATCTGGCCAAAGAATGGATTGCTGACACCTGGTAAGATTACGCCAATCAAGTGCGTCTTCTTACCCTTTAGAGAGCGTGCCAAACTATTGGGTTGATAATTTAATTCCTTCATTGCGGAAAAAACTTTTGTCTTGGTCTTTTCTGACAATGAACCGTAATTATTGATCACCCGTGAAACTGTTGTTGGTGAAACCCCTGCTAGTTTTGCAATATCATCTAAAGTCGCCATATTTTACCTCATCAAAAAATCTTATCCATTCTATGTTGCGTGATGGCCATATTGTTTGCTTCCACAAAAAATCTTGTTCCCTGTGGAAAGATCCGACCGGTGATAACTTTTTGTCCCCCATTGATGTATAGTTCAAAAACGGTGTTATCTAAGTACAAATCAAGGGCGATATCGCGATTCTTTTCGACTTGAGATGTTCGTACGGTCCCAAAATCAGTTGCAAACGCTTCACCCATCTTTGTTCGATCAACTAATATTTTACCATTAGTTGTATCGACGATGATTTGTAATTCTTCACCAAGCTCTGTTTTGAGCAAAATTGATCCCGTTGTATTCTTAGCAACTGTTGACGCAATTTTAGTTTGTGGTGAAATTTCTTTTGAGTTAAGTTCTTCCTTAACTAACTGATTATTCTCGACTACTGGTATTTGGTATAACTGATTATCCTCAATTTTTAATTCTTTGATCAAGCTGAAGCAATTAGCCCAACCTTCGACATCACTTGGATAAGTAGTATCTGGTAGACCTATCCAGCTAACTGTTAATACTCGACCGTCTGGTGCGTTGAATCCGTGTGTTGCATAAACATCGAAACCCTCATCTAAGTTTTTCATCACACTAGGATTGATGAAACTAAATGTCTCCCAGTCAAATTTTTCCCCAATGACATAGGCATTTGGAAAGACATTTGAGTATTGTAACACATCTTTGTCGATTCCTTGTGGACAAAAGATTAGAACTGGTCGATTATCGACAAATAATAGATTTGGACACTCGATCATGTAGCCACAATCTTGGTCGGTAAAGTGTAATTCTGTCTTGTAAGCCCACGGCCCCGTCACGTTGGGTGATTGATAAACTAAAATGTGACCTGTATCATCTTTTCTCCGAGCCCCAATTAAACTATAAAACATGTGGTCATGTTCAATAATTTGCGGATCGCGAAAATGATCAGTGAAACCATTTTTTGGTTCAGGTATCAACGACGTTGGAATTTTTTGAATCTGACCAGTTTTATCCATCCAAGCTCCATTTTGTTTAGGATGACGAACCCAGTTCTCATCACGAACGTTACCGGTATACATGAGAAAAAGTTGGTCATCAATGGGAATCGCTGAACCAGAATAAGCTCCGTGACTGTCTTGTTTATCACCTGGCAAAAGCGTTGGACCATGATCTTGCCAATGTACCAAGTCCTTTGAAGTCAAGTGAGCCCAACTCTTCAGACCATGCACCGCTCCAAATGGATATGATTGGTAAAACAAATGCCACTCATGATTAAAATATGAGAAACCATTCGGGTCATTCAACAGTCCAGTTTTTGGTTGGATGTGATAGCCTAGGCGCCAGTGGGAATTTTTTATTTTATCTTCGATTCTTTTGATACGTCCATCTGACCATTCATCATATGGGCGATATCTTAATTTGGTAGTCCATTTTGTAATGATATTAGTAAGCATAATTTATTACCGTACTTTCCTTATGTGACACCATTGTAACCGTTATTATTATCAATTGTCAATCGTATGACAATTATTGATATATAGTAAAATCAATGTGGTCTCAAAATTAGCTATTGCTTTCAAATTATTTTTGATAAACGTTTGACAATTTAAAAAAACCTTGTAATATAGAAATTGCAAAGCGCTTACATATTCTTTTTAAAAACGGAGATACTTTTATGAACAAAACAAATACTTGGTGGAAGGATGAAATCTTCTATCAGATATATCCAGCCTCATTCAAAGATTCCAATAACGATGGAGTTGGTGACATTCGTGGAATTATTGAAGAGTTGCCCAAAATTCATGCTTTAGGAATCACAACTATTTGGATCTCCCCTGTTTATAAGTCCCCAATGGTTGACAATGGTTACGACATTTCCGATTATCAAGCTATCAATCCTCAATTTGGAACAATGGAAGATTTAGATGAATTAATCGAAAAAGCTAAACAATTAAATATAAAAATAATCATGGACTTAGTAATCAATCACACTTCTAACTTACATCCCTGGTTTCAAAGTGCTATTAAAGACCCAAATAGTCCCTATCGAGACTTTTATATCTTTAAAGACGGAAAAGATGGTTTACCACCAAATAATTGGCGTTCAAACTTCGGTGATGGTTCTTCTTGGTCATTAGTACCTGGAGAAAAGAATCTTTATTATCATCATGTCTTTTCCCCTCAACAACCAGATCTAAATTGGGAAAATAAAAATATGCGCTTTACTATCTACAAAATGATTAATTGGTGGTTAAAAAAAGGTATTGCAGGATTTAGAATCGATGCCATCACTTTCATCAAAAAAGATCAAGACTTTGCTTCAATCACACCGGATGGATCAGATGGTTTAGGCAAAGTTAAGAGAAAATCTGAGAACATACCTGGCATTGAAAAATTCTTAACCGAATTAAATGAAAATACCTTTAAACCTGCCAATGCTGTTACTGTTGGTGAAGCAAGTGGTGTTGATTATTCACAACTAGATGATTTTATCGGCAATGATGGTTATTTTTCTATGATATTCGACTTTCATTACGCCGATATTGATGTGAAGTCTGGTTCAGAATGGTATCGCCAAACAGATTGGACTGTAAAAGAATTGCAAGATGGAATCAATTTGAGCCAGCTTTCCATTCAAAAATATGGCTGGGGAGCAAACTTCCTTGAGAATCATGATCAACCAAGAAGTATCAATAAATTCATCAAAGATCCAAATTACCGCAATAATATTGGTGCCAAAGCTTTAGCAACTTTGTTCTTCTTCTTAAGAGGGTGTCCATTTATTTTTCAAGGACAAGAATTAGGTGTTCAAAATATTGAGCGTAATTCAATCGAAGAGTTCAATGATATCTCCAGCAAACAAAATTACCATCGTGCTTTAGGAGAAGGCTTTAGCCCAAAACAAGCTCTCAAATACGTTAATGATCGTTCAAGAGACAATGCGCGTATTCCATATCCTTGGAATAATCAAGTAAACGACGGGTTCAATCAAGGACATCAAACTTGGTTAGCTTTAGGAAAACATGCTAAAGAAATTAACTGGGAGAATGAAAATTCCGACGAAGATTCAATCTTGAACTTCTATCGTAAAATGATAAAAATTAGACAACTTCCACAGCTAAGAAATGAATTAATAAACGGTGACTTTTCAACAATTTCAACTGATTCATCCAATATTGTTTCTTATCAACGTGGAAAGAATATTCAAGTTTACGTCAACTTATCCTCAGAAGTCGTTGACGTAAATCTTCCACAGCACAAAATTTTATTGAATAATTATTCAACAAACGAATCACACAAACTCCAACCGTACCAAGCAATCTTAATTGAGGTGAAAAATAATGGCTAAAGATTATAGTAATTTAGCAAAACAAATCGTTAATCTAGTAGGTATCGACAATATTCAAACTGTCACTCATTGCCAAACTAGATTACGTTTTGTAGTAAAAGATAGAAAGAAAATTGATGACAAAGCTATTGAGGAACTGGATTTAGTCAAAGGCGTCTTCTTTGGTTCCGGACAATATCAAGTTATCATTGGAACTGGTGTCGTTAATGATGTTTACGAAGCCATCGATAAACTAGGAACCGTCAATGCTATCTATGGCAAAGACGAGGTAGCCGATGAGGAAGAAGCTGATGACAATACGAATAAAACAAAGTTACAACGTTTCATGGCAATGCTTTCTGGTATCTTCATCCCTATCATTCCAGTAATCGCCGCAACCGGTCTCTTCTTAGGTCTACAAAGTGCTTTCACTAATGCTCAAGTTTTGAAACTTTTTGGAGCTGTTCCCGCTGATATCCCCACAAACGTTAATACCGTTATTTCCGTTTTAACTGGTACAGTTTTCTCATTTTTGCCAGCTTTAATTGTTTGGTCAACGTTTAGATACTTTAAAGGTACTCCTATTGTCGGTATCGTAATTGGTTTAATGTTAGTTTCACCAACTTTACCAAACGCTTACGATGTTGCTGGTGGCAGTGCTAAGGCCATCATGTTATTTAATCACATCCCCGTTATTGGTAGTCAAGGTTCAGTTTTAACTGCATTAGTAGCCGGTTTTATTGGTGCTAAAATGGAAATCTATTTTCACAAGCATGTGCCAAATGTCCTAGATCAAATTATCACGCCATTTTTGACTATGCTATTAACCTTCGGAATCATGATTTTAGGTGTTGGTCCAATCGTCCACTGGATTGAAAACTTAATGGTATCTGGTGTCGAAGGTGTTATCAACTTGCCATTTGGTATTGGTGGCTTCTTAATCGGTGCCGCTTACCCACTGATGGTATTAGTTGGTATTCATCAAATGATGATTGCCATCGAAACTTCACTACTTGCCGCAACACATTTAAATCCCTTGATCGTATTAGAAGCTATGTACGGTTTTGCTAACTTAGGTGTTGCCTTAGCTATGATTATGAGAAGTAAATCTAAAAAAGCTAAAGCAACCTTTGTCGGAGCATTCTCATCACAACTATTCGGAGTTTCTGAACCAACCTTGTTTGGTATTTTAATCAGATACAATTTCAAACCACTCATCGTAACGGTTTTGACTAGTGGATTTGGAGCAGCCGTTTTAAGCATCTTCAAAGTTGCTGCTAACTCATATGGGCTTGCCGTTGTACCATCATATTTAATGTATATTTACAACGCACGTGACTTAATCATTTATACAATTGTTTCATTGTTAACAATCGTCGTAGCCTTTGTTGCTACAAATATGTTTGCCATTCCAAAAGATATTTTAGTTGAAGACAAAACTTCACATAAAGAAAACGTCAAAGATAATACTGTTTACTCACCTATTGATGGTCAAACAGTTGCTTTATCAGAAGTAAAAGATCCTGTCTTTTCTTCTGGCATGATGGGTCAAGGAATTGCAATCACACCAATATCAACAACAAACAAAGTTAATATTTATGCACCACAAACAGGTAAATTAACAGTTGTAGCTGACACCGGCCACGCTTACGGTTTAACCACCGATAATGGCACCGAAATTTTAGTTCACATTGGAATCGACACCGTGTCACTCAACGGAAAAGGATTCACAACTAATGTGAAATTAAATCAAGAAGTTCAAAAGGGAGATTTACTAGGAACATTTGATCCAAAAGTAATCCTAGATAAAAAATTAGATGATACCGTCATGGTAATTATCACCAACAGTAAAGATTATCTAAGAGTCGAATCACAACCTGATGAACAAGTTTCAAATGATAAAAGTATTATTGCGCTTCAAGAAAAAGAACCAGCAGTAAATGCTCAACCAGTATTACAAAATTAGTTTTACTAAATATGTTTACTAAAAAAGGAGTCGCCTATTATGGCAACTCCTTTTTTGATACTAATTCTTTTTCTTAAAAAAAAATCTATTAAAGCAATAAATGTCTATAGCGCGTCCAGACTACAAATCAATTTTGCACTAACTACGAATAGAACCGTATCCTCTTCAGACTTTACGAAATCAACTGCAAAGAATTTCAATTTAGTCTGGAGCAACATCTCTGGGAAATGCTCAGCCCTGAAATTCCACTTGGCATTTTTAATGCCTAGTGGAAGACCGAGCTTGGAGACTTTTTCCGGTTTTGAAAAAGGCTTCAAGTCGTGTCCAGAGCGTTCCAGTCATTTCCCAGAGATGTTGCGGAAGACGGCATCCCAGCACAATCAAGCCTTAGCCACAACAAAATAATTGCCTTCGGGATCCATAAAATTGAACGTCAAGACACCGTTAACTTCACTGATTTCGCCGGCACTTAAAATATCATCATGCAATCGGTCAAAATTATCCGAGAAAAACATCAATGAAGGTACTGTCTCATCCACTTCTGGTGAGTAAACTCTTATGTAATCCCTTGGAAAAATCGACAATTCAACTTCACTTGAAACCGCCACGATGACATTTTGATAGCCACCGTTTAAAGTTTGTCTAGCAACGACTTGGCCGCCAAACTCTTCGGTCCAAAATTCGACACTCATATCGACTGAGTCGACGTATAACATAATTCTAGTCTTCATCTTCAAAATCCTTATCCCAAACGACACCCATCGTCTTTTCACCCGTATGGACACTAATAGCTGGGCCCAGGTGACTGGTTGATACTCTGGCGTTAGGAAATTCCGTTTGAAAATCTTGGGCCCATTTTACTAGCAATTCGCGGTTATTGGAGTCAACGACTGTAACGTGAACTGACCAATCGGGATGATCGGTGATATAGGCTTTGATCTTATTTGAAATAGCTTTAAAAGCTCGATGCATCGTTCTTTCTTTAGCTATGGCAAAAATTTTACCATCCTTAAAAGTCAAAAGAGGTTTCACGTCTAATAGACTCCCGATGATTGCTGAATGGTTGCTCAAGCGTCCCGTACGGCTGAGGTGCTTTAAATCATTGACCGCAAAGAAGATGTCAGTTGAGTCTCTCAAGCTCTCTAACCGCTTAATAATCTCTTCTGGAGCGACTTGCTTTTGAGCCAGTGAGCCAGCCAACATACAAAGGTCAGCTTCGGCAGCACTAGCAGCCATTGAATCGAACGGATAAATGTTAGCTTTGTCATAAGTTTTAACAAACATCCGCAAGTTATCCATGAATGAAGTAATTCCTAATGATAAGTGAATCGAAATAATATTGTCGTATCCTTCTTCAACTAATCGATCATAAGCCTCTTGGATTTGAAACATTGAAACTTGTGATGTCGTTGGCAACTCTGGTTCATTGCGTAAGTAATCGTAAAATTCTTTATCAGTTAACTCTTCTGTCTCTTTGTATTGCTTATCTCCCAAAATGACTGTAATTGGTAAGACGGTAATGTTGTATTTCTTAATTTGTTCCGGTGTTAAGTAAGATGCTGTATCTGTTACAACTGCCGTTTTCATAGTCTTCCTCTTTTTCCCGTTACTTTGTTTCCATGCATATAATAATAACATTTTATTATATTTTTTAAATCAGCAGGGTTGTATTAATTGTCAGAAAGCGCTATCATTTTGTTAAGTAAATATTTAGTAAATAGGAGCATAAACATGGACACAAAACAAATTTTAGATGGCTACAAAGAAACTTTTAAAACCGCTGCAGAAAAGCTTTTCTTCTCACCTGGTCGTATCAACTTAATTGGTGAACATACCGACTATAATGGTGGTAACGTCTTTCCTTGTGCAATTAGTCTTGGAACATACGCCGCATACGGCAAGCGTGACGACAATATCGTTTCGATGTTCTCAAAAAATTTGCCCGACAAAGGTGTCATTTCATTTTCTCTTGATGATTTAAAATTTGATAAGGCTGACGATTGGGCTAACTATCCTAAAGGGATGATCCACTTCGTTAAAGCAGCTGGTCACAAATTAGACCACGGTTTCAACCTCTACATCCAAGGAAACTTACCTGATGGTGCCGGACTTTCTTCTTCTGCTTCAATCGAATTATTAATGGGAACGATTTTAAACGACGTCTTCAATTTACAAATTGATCAAGTTGACCTCGTAAAAATGGGTCAAAAAGATGAAAATGACTTCATCGGCGTAAATTCTGGAATCATGGACCAATTCGCCGTGGGAATGGGCAAAAAGAATCAAGCTATCCTACTCGATACTAACTCCATGGAATATCACTATGCTCCAGTTGCCTTAGGTGACAACGTCATCGTCATCATGAATACCAACAAGCACCGGACTTTGGCTGATTCTAAATACAATGAACGTCGCTCACAATGTGAAAGTGCTTTGAAATTACTCCAAGGTAAACTCGATATTAACTCACTTGGTGAGTTGTCAATTGATGAATTCGACCGCAATGCTTATTTGCTCGATGATGACACTTTGATTCGTCGTGCTCGTCACGCTGTTTTTGAAAACCAAAGAACTCTCAAAGCTATCAACTATTTGAAGGAAAACAACTTAGTTGAATTCGGTAAACTAGTTAACGCCTCACACGTTTCACTACACTACGATTATGAAGTTACTGGTAAAGAACTTGATACCTTAGTCAAAGCTGCTTGGGCTCAAGACGGTGTTCTCGGTGCTAGAATGACTGGTGCTGGCTTTGGTGGGTGTGCTATCGCTATCGTTAACAAAGATAAAGTCGCTGCCTTCAAAGAAAATGTTGGTAAAACTTACCTAGATGAAATTGGTTATGCCGCTGACTTCTACATTGCCGAAATCGCCGACGGACCAAAAGAAATTGCTTTAAATGAGGTGGAAAAATAATGTCTTGTGTCGATAAATTTGTCGATAAAATTATCAGTGCTGACAACGACTATCAAGAACTCGACCGGGTCTTCTTGTACAATCAAATCTGCGCTTTAGTTGGTGACGACAATCACCAAGATGGCTCTGACTTAAAGGAAAGTTTAATTCAAACTGCTATTAAAAATAAATTGATTGATGATAGTCAGACTGCCAAAGAAATTTTAAACGACCAATTGATGAGTTTTTTAACACCACTACCTTCACGTGTTAATCAAAAATTCTGGAATCTCTATCAAAAGAGTCCAGAAAGTGCAACTAATTATTTCTATCAAATGAGTCAGGACAATGATTATATCAAGGTCAAAGCGATTGCCAAAAATATCTCTTACCAAACTAAGACTGACTATGGAAATTTGGAAATCACTATCAACTTATCTAAACCGGAAAAAGATCCCAAAGCCATCGCTGCGGCCGGTAAAAATAAACAGACTGGTTATCCTAAGTGTCAATTGTGTCTCGAAAACGAAGGTTATTTAGGCCGACTTGACTATCCAGCTAGAAGTAATCACCGTGTCATTCGCTTCACACTCGGCGGCCAAACTTGGGGCTTCCAATATTCCCCATACGCCTACTTCAGTGAGCATGCCATCTTTTTAAACACCAAACACGTCCCTATGGTTATCAATCAGCATACCTTTAATAACTTAATCGAAATCACACAAATTTTTCCTCAGTACTTTGTCGGTAGCAATGCTGATTTACCAATTGTCGGCGGTTCAATGCTGAGTCACGACCACTACCAAGGAGGCAAACACGTCTTTCCAATGATGAAAGCTCCCATCGATCGTCCAATCGAAATCGGTGTCGACGGAGTTGATGCCGGAATCGTTAAGTGGCCTATGTCAACTATTCGCCTAACTAGCAAACATCCTGACGAACTAGTCAAAGCCGCCAATTTGATCCACGAATATTGGATGAACTATTCTGACAAATCAGTTAACGTTGTTGCACATACCGGTGAAATTCGTCATCATACAGTGACTCCAATCGCTTACCGTTCACAAGACAAGTACGTTTTGGATATCGTCTTGCGTGACAACCAAACTTCAGCTAAATACCCCGACGGAATTTTCCATCCACATGCCGATGTTCAACACATCAAGAAGGAAAATATTGGTCTGATCGAGGTTATGGGTCGAGCTATCTTACCGGCTCGTTTAAAGGATGAACTTAAAGAAGTTGAACGTTACGTTCTGGGATTGCCTAATCAAATGGCTGAATACCACAAGACTTGGGCTGATCAATTGAAGCAAAAATATGACTTCACTTCTGACAATGTCTCCGAAATCGTCGAAAAAGAAACTGGATTAGTCTTTGCCAGGGTTCTCGAAGATGCTGGTGTCTTCAAATGGAACGCTACCGGACAACGTGCTTTCGACAAATTCATTGAGAGCATTCATTAATGACCACTTTACGCGACATTGCCAAACTTGCTAACGTCTCACCAGCGACAGTTTCTCGAGTTCTCAACAATGATTTAACCTTATCAGTCGCCGATGAAACTCGTGCCACTATCTTAAAAATTGCGACTGACTTAAATTATAAGAAAGCTAATCATCCCAACAGCCGTTATCAAAAGCACATTGCTTTAGTGCAGTGGTACTCAGAATCTAAAGAACAAGATGACCTCTACTATATGACGGTTCGTGAAGGTATCGAGCAACAAGCTCCTAAATACGGCTTTCAAATCTCCAGAATTTTTCACAACAATTTAACCGAAATTCCTAATGATACTGACGGTATCATTGCCGTTGGAAAATTAAGTGACGAACAAGTCAACACCATGAAACTAATTTGCCCAAACATTGTCTTCATCGATGACGACCAATTTGGTCAAGGTTTTGACTCTGTATTAACTGACTTCAAATACGGTATTCAAAAAGTCGTCGATTACTTCGTGGATCACGAGATTGAAGATATTGGTTTAATTTATGGCGAAGAAACTTCAACTGATAAATTAAGAACCATTACCGACCAACGCTTCGACAGCTTTAAATTTGCCATGGAAAAACATCATATTTTCCAGAGTAAAAATTGCTTTAAAGGCGACTTCACCAAAGATTCTGGCTATGTTCAAATGATGAAAGCTTTAAACGAGGAAGATTTCCCTCACGCCTTTTTCATCACCAACGACTTGATGGCCGCTGGAGCTTTGAAAGCACTACAAGAAAATGCCGTCGAGGTTCCCAAACGTGTCCAAGTTTTCAGTTTCGACAACACCGCCCTATCACGCTACGTTAATCCTGAATTAAGTTCAGTCGATGTAGCAACAACTCAAATGGGCAAATCCTCAGTCGACTTAATGCACAACTTGTTAACAAACCAACAACATGTAGCAAAACGACTAGAACTGTCAACTAAACTGATTTTCAGACAGTCAACCTCATATTTTGAATAAGCTCTTTGATTGCTTGTAGTTAATTTCCTATTCTATAATTAAGTTAAACATTCAAAGGAGGCCTAGTTATGATGAATTTTGCTGGTTGTCACGGTATTTTTGGTGGCATGATGGGTGGAGGAATGTTTTTCTACGGCTTCATCTTCTTACTAATAATTGCTGTGATAATTTATTTGATCACCCGCAAGAATCAAACGAATCAACCTGAGGCAATCAGAATCCTTGATTCAGAATATGCTAAAGGCAATATTTCCGATGAAGATTATAAGAAACGAAAAGAAAATTTACTTAGCTAGAAAAAACTCATCAGAGTTACGTTTAACGTACTCTGATGAGTTTTTATTTTTCCCAAAGAAATTTGATTAATATTTTATCAACTTGTTTATTTTCATGTAACTTGCTGTGTTGGGCCATTTTACCGACAATCTTCTTTTCTTCATACGACTTAGCTCGCTTTGAAACTAGATACTTCAATGATTTAGATGATGAATTTGTGACTGCGCCATCCGAATGTGTGCCATCGTTAAGGTCACCATAGATGTTCAAAACTTTCGTGTTAGTTGGATAAATTTTGCGTAACTTCAATAATTCTTGATAATACTGATCCATTTGATCAGGCTTACCGGCTTTATTCAGTGTAACTCGATTTGGTTCGTCGTCTTCACCAATGATTCCGTTAAAATGACCGGCAATATCAACTACTTTGTTGATCTTAGGTAAATTTTTATTCGGATAATTGTCCAAAATATAGTAATTGATGGCCATATTTCCCATTGAATGACCGACTAGATTGACTTTCTTAAACTTATAATCTTTTTGCAAGGTGGTAATAACATTTTTCGCCCACAGACCAGCGGTATGATAATTGGTCATTTTATTATTATCGTAATTTACTTCAATAATTGGATTTTTAGCCTTTTTAGGAATTGACCCGATGATTTTGACGTAACCGTTAGGACTGACATTGACGCGAATAATTTTATTTGTCACTCCAGCTTCTTTAGCGGCACCAGTCATCTGAGTTTCTGCCCTGTAACTACTGCCATAACCGTGGAAAAATATCGTTGGAATTGATTCTTGAACGTACTTTTTTGAGATAGTTTTAGCTTGGCAACTTTGGGTAAAGAAACCTAGTGTCATCAATAAAATTATTATTGTTATTGGAAATAAAATTTTCTTTGATTTCATATTTTCCTCCAGACTACAGTCTAATTGTAGTCGGTTGCGTGATTTCTACCTAATCTAAAGCCTCAATTTTATTGACACTGTTAAGCGCTTTAATTATGATGAATTTAATTATTCAAATACTTTTTTAATAAAAGGAGATTTCGTTTATGACCAAAGCTGATGCAACAAAAATTGATTGGAGTAACCTTGGTTTCAACTACATGGATTTGCCTTATCGTTTCTTTGCCCACTACAAAGACGGTAAATGGCAAGATGTTGGCTTGAAGACTGACAGTACCTTGCACATTTCTGAGGCTTCTACCGTGCTCCATTACGGGCAAGCTGCCTTTGAAGGGATGAAAGCTTATCGAACTCCTGACAACAAGATTCAACTCTTCAGACCTGACCAAAATGCCAAGCGATTAAGAAATTCTTGCGAGCGTCTTTTGATGCCAGTCTTCCCTGAAGATGAATTCGTCAAAGCAGTTAAAGAAGTAGTCAAAGCCAATGCCGACTTTGTCCCACCTTATGGAACTGGTGCCACGCTTTATCTACGTCCCTTGATGTTTGGTGCCGGCGAACAGATTGGTGTTCACGCAGCCCCTGAATACATTTTTACCATCTTCGCTATGCCAGTTGGTAATTACTTCAAAGGTGGCCTAACACCAGTCAATTTCACAACTTCTCAATATGACCGTGCCGCTCACAAAGGAACAGGTCAAAGTAAAGTCGGTGGAAATTACGCTGCCAGCCTCTATCCTGGTGATGAAGCACATAAAAATGGCTTTGCCGACTGTGTTTACTTAGACCCAATCGAACACAGAAAAATCGAAGAAGTCGGTTCAGCCAATTTCTTTGGTATCACCAAAGACAACGTCTTTCTAACACCAAAATCACCATCGATCTTACCAAGTATCACTAAGTACTCACTCCTATGGTTAGCCAAGAATCGACTAGGACTAGGTGCAGAAGAAGGCGACGTCTACGTTGATCAACTAGATAAGTTCAAAGAAGCCGGTGCCTGCGGAACAGCAGCCGTAATTTCCCCAATCGGCGGTCTAGAACACAACGGCAAACTCCACGTCTTCTACAGTGAAACCGAAGTCGGTCCCGTTACGAAGAAACTATACGACACTTTAACAGGAATCCAATTCGGAACAGTCGAAGCTCCAGAAGGCTGGATCCAAGTAGTAGAATAACAATTTTTCTTTAGTTTGAATGGTGTATGATGCCGTCTTCCGCAACAGTTCTGGGAAACGCTGGAATGCACTCGTCCTTGTCAAGTTGACATTTTCTTGGCTCAAATAATATAACTTTTTAAGCGACCTCACCCCAAAATTCTTCGTTGGTGAGGCCGTTTCTTTTTT
>NZ_RKLY01000041.1 GCF_004745525.1 Companilactobacillus suantsaicola
AACTTTTACAATATCCGGCTTTTCGTCCATTAAAAATACCTCACCATTTATTTTGATGAGGTAATCATATCGCTTATTGTGGACCGAGAGAATACGGTCGGTTATTTACTGCTTACGAACGCTCTGGGCACAACTTGGAGATTTTTCCGGGTCTGAAAAAGCTCAAAGTTGTGCCGGCAGCGTTCCAGCCAAAATCGGCTTTGCCATGGAGGACGGCATACTACCACCACGCACCAAAAAGGATTACCACAATCTAATTCATGATATATACCAATTAATACAATCGGTGTATACCACCTATACCATTTATAAAAAATATTAAACATTTCTTGACATGAACAGAAGTAATTAGTATTCTATTCATTGTCGCAAGATGATAAAGTTAATTCAAATGAACTATACCATTATGAAAATATTAAACTATACCAATTAAGAAAGGCTTTAATTAATATGTGTGGAATTGTTGGAGTAATTGGAAATAAAAATGCAACTGATATTTTATTAAACGGATTGGAAAAGCTTGAATATCGTGGCTACGATTCAGCCGGGATTTACGTTAACAACCAAAAAGGCAAGGATTTCTTAGTCAAAGAGGTTGGTAAGATCTCAGAACTCGAAAATGCCGTCACAAGTGATGTTCAAGGTGTTGTCGGAATTGGCCACACTAGATGGGCTACTCATGGTAAACCAACAGTTGAAAATGCTCATCCCCATTTCTCAGAGGACAATCGTTTCTACCTCGTACATAATGGCGTGATTACTAACTATGAAGAATTGAAGAATAAATATTTGTCCGACTTTACTTTCAAGAGTCAAACAGATACTGAAGTCGCTGTGCAATTAGTTGATTACTTTGCTAAACAAGGTATGGATGGCGAAAGTGCCTTCAGAAAAGCTTTGAGTTTGATTCAAGGATCATATGCCTTTGCAATGGTCGATAAGGAACAACCTGACCGTATCTTTGTTGCTAAGAATAAGAGTCCACTATTGATTGGTTTGGGTGATGGTTTCAACGTCATTTGTTCCGATGCAATGGCTATGCTTGACCAGACACATAAATTCGTGGAAATTCATGATGGCGAAGTAGTTATCCTCGAAAAGAATTCCGTATCGATCAGCAAACTCGATGGTACAAAGGTTCAAAGAGATCCTTACACCGTTAACCTCGATGCTAATGATATTTCTAAGGGAACTTATGCACATTACATGTTGAAAGAAATCGACGAACAACCTAATGTCATGAGAAAAATTTCGAAGAATTACATTAATGATGACAATTCACTCAATGTTGAACCAGCGTTATTAACTGAATTGCAAAAGGCCGATCGTCTATACATTGTCGCTGCTGGAACTAGTTATCATGCCGGTCTAGTCGGTAGAAATATTTTTGAAAATATCGCTGATATTCCCGTCGACGTTGAACTTGGGAGTGAGTTTGGTTACCACATGCCAAAACTTTCCAAGCATCCGTTCTTCATTTTCCTTTCACAAAGTGGAGAAACTGCTGACAGTCGTCAAGTATTGGTTAAGGTCAATGAATTGAATTTACCAAGTTTGACAATGACTAACGTGCCTAATTCAACACTTTCTCGTGAAGCAACTTTCACCATGGAACTACTTGCTGGACCAGAAATTGCCGTTGCTTCAACTAAAGCTTATACCGCTCAAATTGCCGTTGAAGCAGTTTTGGCAAAAGCTCTTGGAGAAATTAAAGGTTTGCAAGTTGCTAAAGATTTCAACTTGAAAGAACAATTAGCCTTAGCTGCTAACGGTATTCAAACAATCGTCGATGAAAAAGATTACATCAAGAAATTGACTGCTGATTATTTAACTGACAAATCAGATGCCTTTTATATCGGTCGTGGCGTCGATTACGCATTGTCTCTTGAAGCAGCCTTGAAATTGAAGGAAATTTCTTACATCCACGCTGAAGGCTTTGCGGCTGGTGAATTGAAACACGGAACGATTGCCTTGATCGAAAAGGATACTCCAGTTATCGCTTATGTTAACGATGGCGTTGGGGCCAGTCATACTCGTGGTAACATCCAAGAAGTCGAAGCTCGTGGCGCACACGTATTAGTAATTGCTAATAAGAAGTACGCTCAAGCTGGGGATGAAATTATTATCCCTGAAGTAGATGAATTGATATCACCAATCATCAGTATCGTGCCGGCTCAATTGATTGCCTACTACGCAAGTTTGGCTCGTGGCAATGATGTTGATAAACCTCGTAACCTTGCAAAAAGTGTTACGGTGGAGTAGTCTGAATGGACGTAATGTATATATGAAGTATAATAGTCTTCGGAATGAAGGCTATTTTTTATACAAAAAATTTCAGATTGGTGGTTTTATGAGGAATAAAAAATTAAATTTGTTCTCAACAGTTATGTTTGGACTCAGTGCAATTATTGGGTCAGGGTGGATGTTTGGTTCAAGCCAAGCAGCCGCTATAGCTGGACCGGCAGCAATTGTTGCCTGGATCATTGGAGCAATTTTAGTAGCAATGATTGCGATGGTATATGTTGAGATAGGAACGATGTTTCCTGAAGAGGGGGCGATGAGCCGATTCACAATGTATACTCATGGCTCACTGCTAGGACATATTTTCTCTTGGGCTAACTGGATATCGCTTTTAGCAATTTTACCAATTGAGGCGGTTGCTTCAGTTCAGTATATGAGTACCTGGCCTTGGGAGTGGGCTAGTTGGACGCATGGATTTATGAGGGGCGGTCAATTGAGTTTTCAAGGAATCTTGATGGCTGCTGTCATGTTGCTCATTTTTACCTTTATTAATTTTTGGTCAGTCACGATTATGGCTAAATTTAATAATTTCATTTCCGTTTTAAAAGTAGTTGTTCCAATTATTACGATGATCGTATTAGTTACAGCTCACTTTGACTTTAACAATATGGGGAGTTCGTTGAGTGAATTTATGCCTAACGGTACTTCATCAATTTTCGTGGCAATCGGTAGTGCTGGTATCATTTATTCATATGTTGCCTTTCAGACGGTGATTAATTTGAGTAATGATATCAAGAAGCCTTCGGTCAATATTCGACGAGGAATTATCTTGTCACTATTGATCAGTGCTTTGATCTACATTGCCTTACAGATTGTATTCATTGGCGCTTTGCCAAAATCAATTATTAGTGGTGGCTGGTCGCAGATCAGTTTCAATTCACCATTTGCGGACTTAGCAATTCTGTTGAATATTTACTGGTTATCAACATTAGTTTACTTTACGGCCTTTATTTCACCGGTAGGTAGTGGAATTGCCTTTGCTAGTTCAGCTAGTAAATCATTGTCGTCAATGCCCAAAAATAAGCATTTGCCACTCTTTTTAAGTAATTCCAATAATAAGTACAATTCACCAAGAATTGCCTTATTCGTTGATTTATTAGTTAGTTTTATTTTGATCTTGCTGTTCAAGAATTGGTCACTCTTGTCTCGAGTAGTTGCAGCTTCACGCTGATTTCACTTTTGTCAGGTCCAGTTGTAGCTGGTAGTTTACGGAAGATGGGTCCGAAGCTTCGTCGACCAACTAAAATTAAGGGGATGAAATTTCTAGCCCCAGTTGTTTTTGATTTAATTAGTTTAGCAATTTATTGGGCAATGTTCCCAACGACAGTAGAAGTTATTGTCATTATTATCGTTGGTTTGCCAATTTACTTTGTCTATGATTATCGTCGTGGTTTTAGAGAATTCAAGCAAAAATTATATGCTAGTTTATGGTTGATCGTTCATTTGATCGGTTTATCATTGATTTCTTGGTTAGGAGGTTCAGCCTTTGGTGGGTTGAATTTGATCAAGTATCCATTTGATTTCGTTTTGATTTTGATTTTCTCAACAATTATGTATTTCTGGGCAATTCATTCATTGTATTACTCAGGTTATTTCGATGATGCTAAGGAAATTAACGCGACGGTCAAGCTAGATGAAAATTAATGCGTAAGAAAATAATTCATTGGTCATGGGGATTAGTTATCGCCGTAGAATTAGTTTTGTTCTACAGTTCCTCGATGACTTATAAAGAACAAACTTCAGTACCATTTTTGGAAAAGTATTTTAAAAATGAACCATTTAAAGATAGTTTGTCGTCAATCGGTTTTTATTATGGTGGCAAATATCAATCAGTCGAAAATGACGGTTATTTCAAATTTGTTGAATTCATTATTCGAAAAGGAGCCCATTTCAGTATTTATTTGCTACTGGGAGCCTTCTTATGTTTAGCACTTTATTGGTGTTTTAAACAAAATTGGTTTTTACGAGTCTTCATACCTTGGATGACGGCTACAGGATTGGCTGCCTTTGATGAATTTCATCAAGGATTGACCGGCGGAAGGTCTCCAATGGTTCAGGATGTAATTTTAGACAGTGCAGGTGCTATTGTCGGCAGTCTGATCGTTGTCTTGATACTTTTTTTAATTGAACGAAAGAAAGCACTATAGTATATAAGCCTTATTGAAATCACAGATGCAAAGTGATTTTAATAAGGCATTTTTTTATAAAATATTTATAACATTTTTATATATCCATAAGCGAATTGTTTAACAAATACAAAAAGGATTGTATCATCTGAAGTAGATGTTTAAACAAGTGCTTATTGAATTTATCAGGGCGGTGGATATTATGAGAATGAAACACAAAATTGTACTTAGTTTTGCGGTATTGTTTAGCTTAATGTTTGTGAATCAAACGAGTCTAGTCAATGCGGATCTGCTTGATTCTACGCAGAATACTTTGAATACCCAAAAAGATACTCCCGTGCCGAATGCTCTTGTTGATCAGACAAATGGTGATTCTCAAAAGACTCAAAAAGTCATTACCGATGCAGATTTATTAGGTAAAGACTTTACGATGAAAATTGGTGATCCAGTTCCAACCGCTAAGGAATTTCAAGCTACTTCAAAAGACCAAGATGGCAAAGACCAACAGGTGAAAGTTGATTTGAATCAGGCCGACTTAAATGAACCAGGAAAATACCAAGTTAAGTTAAGTACACCGGATGGACAAACAAAAACAGTATTTTTAACTGTCTTAAAGAAAGAAGTAACCGAAAAACCAGCTGAACAAGTGCCTTCACAGACGGATTCAGTAAAAGACAATCAGGCTGATAAAACTGATGAGACCGACAAAACTGAAGAAGCTGATGAAACAAATGTTTCTGATGAGACTCACAAAGTCGAACCTAAAACCCAAGTGGTGGCTAATAATAGTGGCAGTGTAATGTATGGAACGGTTTATTGCGCCCCAGTTAATTCGGTCAAAAAGGACAATCAAACTCCCCAAACTAAACATCCTAGTGGGCACATGATTTATTTGCCCCAAGCAGGAAACAAATCAGGTTTTATTCCGAAAATATTAGGAATCGTGATCGGCTTTAGCACGTTGGTTGGAATCGATATCAAGAAGTTTCACTAATTAGAAAAAAACCTACCTTCTTTGATGGTTTATTTGCTGAAGAAATATTGAAATAGCACGTTTATTTTGATAAAATGATATGCGGTTTACAATAATCATGAAAGAAGGAAACAGAAATGTCAGGACATTCAAAATGGCATAACATCCAAGGTAGAAAAAGTGCCCAAGATGCAAAGCGTGGTAAAATCTTCCAAAAGCTGTCTCGTGAGTTATTTATGGCAGCTAAGGCGGGTGGCTCCGATCCTAACGATAATGCTGCCCTTCGTTTAATAGTAGATAAAGCTCGTGCAGCTAATATGCCAAAGGACAACATCAAACGTGCTTTGGATAAGGCTGATGGCGACAGTGATGAACATTATGATGAAGTTACATACGAAGGTTACGCTCCAGGTGGAGTTGCAGTCTTAGTTGAAACTTTGACAGATAACAAAAACAGAACTGCTTCTGCCGTACGTGTTGCATTTACCCGTAACGGAGGTAGCATGGGCTCAAGTGGTTCAGTTGCTTACATGTTTGATCGTAAAGGTTACATCGTTTTGGACCGTTCAAAGAACGGCCAAGACGAAGATACTGTATTGATGGACATCATGGACCTTGGTGCCGATGATCTTCAAACATCAGACGATGCTTATGAAATCTACACAGACGCAAAAGATTTTGCTGCTGTACGTGATGGATTGATTGAAAAGGGATATGAACTTGCTAACTCAGAGTTAACAATGATTCCTCAAAATACAACTCCAGTTCCAGAAGATAAGCAAGAACAATTTGAACATCTAGTTGATCAATTAGAAGATAACGATGATGTTTCCGAAGTTTATACTGCAGCTGCAGATGACGACGAAGAATAAATAATAAAAAAACTCGTAAACATTTTGTTTGCGAGTTTTTTTTTACAATATTTTATTTTGTGTGAGCTTTTTGTAATTGGATTGCATTTTGATGAGGTTTTCTTTATAAGATTTTGAATAGATGATAGCGAACAAAGTGTCTAAGATGTATTCGAAAGTAATTTGTGAAGCAAAGGTGCTGACTTTGAAAACGTCGAATTCATTTTGAACGATTGTGATGACTTGATCAGCCACTTGAATCATTTTACTTTCTGGATTGCCGGTGATTAAAAGAGTTGGGACTTTTTGCTTTTTTAAAAATTGAATTTGCTTGAGATAATTATCGCTATTACCCGTATAAGATAGGAAAATTGCTAAATCATCTGCGTTTAAATTACTGGCAGTCCAAGATTCATCACTGTATTCTTCAGCAATGATGGCAAATTTATTTATTTTTATTAACTTACTTTGAAAACCACGAGCTCTAATTTGGGTATCACCGATGGCAAAGAAAACTAATCTTTGACTGTCGATGATTTTTTGTGCTGCCTGATTTAATGATTCTTCATCTAGTTGAGCCAAAGCTCGTTTGATGGCATTGATATTTAAATCAGAAATGTTTTTAGCAATTTCCAAAGCCGAATCTTGGGGTGAGAAAGGAAAATTGGCGTCGACGTCATTTAACTGCAAGATATTTTTTTGCACATCGTTATTAATATCCTGTCGCATGGATTTAAATCCGTCGTAATTCAATTTTTTAGCAAAACGGACTAATGCTGAGTGAGAAGTATAAGTTTTTGAGGCTAAAGTTTGAATCGACATTGTTGAAACAGCTTCAAGATTTTGCTCAATAAAACTAGCGATTCTTTTTTCATTATCTGTAAAATCGGTCGTATGTGTCAGACGATCAGTGAATAACATCTAAATTCCCCCATTGTTTGAACAAAATGTTCAGAGTTTTCTACTATATTTTTAGTTTTTACGTTAGTAATTACCGGTTTGAAAGGATTAACTTCTTTACTTTGGAGAAATCCGTTAAAGTGAATTTATCGAAGGGAGTTAATCAGATGAAAAAATTAACTATTGCTTATATCGGAAATGGTAAAAGTGCTAATCGTTATCACTTGCCATTCTCATTGAAATTAAAAGATGAAATCAAGGTTAAAACGATTTATGCTCCAAAAATCAGTCATGACGTTTGGCCAGAAATTCCAGGAATCAATTATACAACCAATATCGATGATATTTATAACGATGAAGAAATTCAATTGGTTGTCTTATCAGTTCCAGCTGAGATTCACTATTCGATGGCTAAGGAAGTTTTGAATCATGGTAAAAATGTTTTAGTTGAAAAACCTTTCACCCAAACTGAAGCCCAAGCTAAAGAATTATTCGCTTTAGCAAAGGAAAAAGGCTTGTTGATTCAATGTTACCAAAATCGTCGCTTTGATTCAGATTTTTTGACAGTTCAAAAGGTAATTGAGAGCGGTAAATTAGGTGATATTTTGGAGCTTGAATCAACTTATGATTACTTCCGCCCATATGTGCCAGAGCATGAAAAAAGTTTTACGGTGGGACATAGTTATTTGTACGGTCACGCTTGCCATACTTTGGATCAAATCATTTCTTATTTTGGTAAAGCTGATAAAGTCCACTATGATGTCAGACAGCTTTTAGGCAAAAATAGAATGAATGATTATTTTGATATTGATATGTATTATGGCGTGATGAAAGTTTCCGTTAAGTCAAGTTACTTTAGATTGGTTCCTCGCCCTAGTTTCACTGTTTATGGGAAAAAAGGTGTCTTCGTTAAACAAAATATGGATCGCCAAGAAATCGATTTGAAGCACTTCTATATGCCAAATCACGAAGATTTCGGGATTGATAAACCAGAGGATTATGGAACCTTGACTTATATGGATGAGAACAATCAATATCATCAAGAAAAAGTCGTTTCCGAAGTTGGTGATTATAGTCGAGTTTACCACGGTTTGTATGAAGCAATTATTGAAGGCAAGCTCAAAGCAGTTAAAGATGAAGAAACAATTTATCAAATTCATATGTTGGAGACGGGAATTAAACAAATAACTGAAAGTGTGGATGAATAGATGAAACTAGCAATATTTGGAGCAGGTATGATTGTCAAAGACTTCTTAACGATGATTGATGATTTACCAGAGATTGAATTGACAGCCATCATGGGTGTTGAAAATGATTTACCAACGATGAAAGAATTTCAAAAAGAGCACAGTATCAAAAAAATCTATACTGACGTTAATGAATGTTTGAAAGATCCTGAAATTGATACGGTATACGTTACTTTGCCAAACTTCTTACATTTTCGTTTTGCTAAATTGGCTTTGCAAGCAGGAAAAAATGTCATCTGTGAAAAGCCCTTTACTTTGAATAGTGAGCAATTACTCGAGTTGAAGAAATTGGCTGAAGAAAAACAATTGATTTTAGTTGAAGCGATTACTAATCAATATTTATCAAACTATCAAAGTGTCAAAGATGATTTGTCACAATTGGGCAAAATCAAGGTGATCGAATGTAATTATTCACAGTATTCACACCGTTATGACGCCTTCAAAGCGGGAAAAATCCTACCAGTCTTTGATCCAAAAAAGGGTGGCGGTGCCTTGATGGACTTGAATATTTATAACATTCATTTCGTAGTCGGAATCATGGGTAAACCACAAGCTGTGCACTATTATGCCAATGTTGAACGAGGAATTGATACATCTGGGATTTTAGTTTTGGATTATCCAGGTACCAAAGTCGTTTGCATTGCCGCTAAAGATTGTGCTGCCAAAGTTACTTCAACTATTCAAGGAGATGAAGGCTCAATTACAGTTGATGGTCCAGTCAATGTGTTGAGTGATTATACAGAAACCTTGAATGGCCAATCAGCTACTAAGGTAGATAAGAAAGTACATCAACATCGGATGTTCGAAGAGTTTAAAACTTTTAATCAGATGATAACTGAACACGATTTACGCGAGGTAGCCAAACGAATGGAACACAGTTTAGCGGTTATGGGAGTGGTCGATGTTGCTCTGGCTGATTCAAAAATTAAATTGGGATAAATTAACTGGTCAAGCGATTGGCCAGCTTTTTTTGCGTAATTTTGAATGGAAGGAGGGATTTTATGACTGCAGAAAGTATGGTCAATAATTTATTGACGGAAGCGTGTATCAATCAAGTTTCAGATATTTACTTTTTTCCGCGAGATAATTTTTATCGCATTCAAGCTAGTAACTCATTACAAAACTACACCGTGGCAGATTTGTCGAATGATGAAAGTTTTGCCATCATGAACTTTTTAAAATTTAATGGCGGACTGGATGTTTCAGAAAGACGTCGTGCTCAAAAAGGTGCCTTCAATTTTATTTATCAAAATAAAAATATTTTCATTCGAATTTCATCTGTCGGGGACTTCAAGAACCGCGAATCGATGGTCGTACGGCTGATTTATCCACAAGAATATCACGAACCAATTGATGAAGAATTACTGAAGACACTGTTGCCAATTTCTAAGCGCAAAGGGATGATGCTGTTTGCTGGTCCGATGGGCTCAGGAAAAACTTCATTAATGTACGCTTTGGGAAGGCGTTTAAGTGAACAGAAGAAAGTTATGTGTATTGAAGATCCAATCGAAATTGTGGAAGATGATTTTTTACAGTTACAAGTTAATGAGGATGCGGGGATGACTTATGAGGAGTTGATCAAGACTAGTTTACGGCATCGTCCAGAAGTTTTGATCATTGGTGAAATTCGCGATAAAAATACCGCTCAACAGGCAATTCAAGCAGCACTTTGTGGCTATACAGTCATGTCGACGATCCATGGAAAATCAAAGTTTTCGGTGATTCAACGTTTAAAACAATTCGGTATTGACGATATAGAAATTATCAATGCCGTCAATTTTATTTCCTATCAACGATTGATACCGACTAACAAAGATGTCGAGTTATTTTTAGATTATTTGGAAAGTCCTGCCATCGAGGCTTTTTTGAAAAGTGAAACAATCGATAACAAATGGCAAGAGTTATTAGAAAATGCTTATCAACGGGGATATTTAGATGAAGAAACTTACCAAGAATATCTTTACTAAAAAGATTCCAATCACGAAAAAAGCCGAACATTTATTAACAATCAGTAAACTCTTACAAAATGGTTTTTCACTAAGTGAAACGATCAATTGTTTACGTTTATTAAATGACCAGGAAAAATTTTTTGAGCGAATTTATCAAGATTTGTGTCACGGCAAAATGATTTCACAAGCTTTGCGGCACCTGCACTTGCCAACAGTCATTTATAACCAATTAGTTATTGCTCAAAATCATGGTAAATTGGCGCAAGCCATGGCTCAAACCGGAGCCCTTTTAAATGACCAAGCTAAACAAAAGAATAAATTGAAAGAAATTTTAGTTTATCCATGCTTCATCTTAACCTTTCTAATCACGATGCTAGTGGGGATGAAAGTTTATATAATTCCACAACTGGCAATGGCCAATAGTAACTTGATTGATTTATTTTTGGAGCTAATTTTAGGCCTGATTTTATTCTTGTTGATTGTCGGTCTAATATTTCATTTAGTTTTACAACAAAAAGATGAGTATCATCGGGCTTTGATTCTTGTGAAATTACCGGTTTTAGGCAAGATCTATTTGAATTTTTTCCAATTTTTAATTTTGCAAGGATTAGGGATGCAGTTGGCAAATGGGATGAATTTATTTGATGTTTGTGAAATAAATAACCAATTTGAGAATGGCTCGATTCAAAATTATTTATCACAAAAATTTCTTCGAGGTTTAACCAATGGAAATAACTTATTGAAATTAATTCAAACTGAACCGTTGTTGCCGAATCAGTTGCAAGTCATTTTGCAGGCCGGTGAAAGTGGCAGTGCTTTAGCCCAAGATCTCTTGGTAATGTCGGAATTAAAATTTGAAGAAACTCAACGAGATTTAAAAAGAGTGATGGGAATGATTCAACCATGCTTATTTGCCATCATTGCAATAATTATCGTGACGACGTATTTAATAATTTTGATGCCAATTTACGGCATGATGAAGGGGATTTCTTGATGAAAAAAAGACGAGGCTTTACTTTAATTGAAATGGTGATTGTATTGTTTATTATTTCGTTGTTGTTGTTACTGATGATTCCTAACTTGGCCGCTCAACGTAAGAATGCTAATCAAAAATCTGAAGAAGCTTTGGTAACGACGGTGACTAATCAAGCGGAAATGTATTCTGAAACACATTCAGATAAGTTTGACTTGGAACAATTAAAGACTGATAAATATATAACTGATAAGCAAAAAGAAAAACTAGAAAAACTAAATTATGTCTTGAAAAAAGATGGTGATGGCAGATGGATTCTAGAAAAGCAGGCTTCACAATCATTGAAACCACCATTGGACTGATGATTGTCTGTAGTTTAATTGTGGTTTCCGTTTGGAACTTAAAAGACTATCAAGCACGAATCGAGGAACGTCAGACCTTACAATGGTTTAAGGGAAAGTTCAAAGATTCGATGAATTATGCATATTTGAATCGTGAGGAAGTCAAAGTCGTTGTCGATTCAAAATACTTACAATTTAGTAACGGGAAATCACAAATAAAGAGGAATTTGCCGAAAACTTTAACGTTAAATAGCGGACATCAAGTGTTTAGAATTTCTAGGTCGGGGGAAACTGCACCGAGAACGGTAATTTTTGAATCAACGTTAACGAATAAAAAATACGAGTACACGATTCAAATGGGATGGGGTGAAATTGTTGAAAAAACGTAAGGGATTTATCTTATTTGAGGCCTTAACGTCATTAACAATTTCATTAATTATTATTTTGACTTTGACAATTTGTATTTCGGAACAATTTAAATTGATCAATGATTGGGAAATGAAAGTGACTGCCCATCAATTTATTCTGCAGCATCTGCGCAATCAAAACTTTCCCGAACGAGTTATGGTTAAAAATAAAGTTTATTACTTTCAAGAGAGTGCAAATAAATATCAAGTGACGGTAAATCAACATGTTTATCAAGTCGAAAAATAATCGGTCAGGCTTTGTTTTGTATGAGGCCATCGTTGCTTTATTAGTGGCAATTTTGACATTGGGCGTTTTGCAACAAGCTCTACAACTCATGAAGACGATTCAAAATACAACTTTTAATGATCAATTGCGATGGCATATCACCCAAGATAAGATTCAAAAAACTTTGGATGATGCCTATGAGATCAGAGAAGTTGGTAAAAATAAAATTGTTTACACGGAGAAGGAATTAAGGGAAGGTTATCACCATGGATTCGTTTTTGAAGTCTATCAAAGTGGTTTTGAAAACTACATGTTAAGAAAAACCACCGCGACAGTAGGAGGGCATGAACCGATTTTGACAGGTCAAAAAGAAATTAATATTGAAAAAATCTCAAATTTAGTTATCATTACAACAGTGAATAAAGCCGGTGAAAAATCTGAAATGATTTTAACGTTGAATGATAAAAAGTAAGCATAATCAAAAACGTGCGGGGATGATGATGTTAAATTGTATATTAATGTTATCGGTTGCACTTTTGATTATTGGTTACAGTACAAATTTGATTGGTGAACAAATCGCTCAATACCGGCAATTGGACGAGATGTATTTAAAACAAATCAATGAAAATATTCATAAAAGCTATAAATTGTAAAATCGTAATTTGAGGAGTCCTTGAATAAAATCGTTTTCAACGTTAAAATTTTATTATTAGGCAAAGAGGTTAACCATGTCAGAAAAAGATATGCAAACATATTTTGAGAAGATGAATCAGGCAAATACTGTATTAAAGGAGACATTGAGGGTCGCAAACATTGATTCATTGGCTGAGACTTTAACTAATATTTCTGATGGCCAAGTTTATGTTGAAAATGGTGTTCCCGATGCTGCAACTGTTGAAAAACTAGAGACACTTTATCGTGAGATGAAACAGTTGAACATGACACCACAACAATTAAAGCAAGCTATTACAGTTTCAATTATTAAAGCTCAAAAAGATGATCAAACTGAAGTAAACAAATTGATGACTCCAGATGCAATCGGCTTGATAACTAGCTTAATTGCTTATGAAATACTAAATGTTCAAAATAAGAAAGACGTGAACATAGTCGATCCAACTGTTGGAACGGGTAACTTATTGATCGAGGTTATTGAACAATTGAATATGACTGACAAATTCAATATCAATGCGGCTGCACTTGATAATGATGATGCGTTAGTTTCTTTAACAAAATCATTTAGTGAAGTAATGAATCTCAACATCGATGCTTATCATCAAGATAGTGTCGCTGATTGGGATATTACCGATATTGATTTAGCAGTGGCTGATTTACCAGTCGGATACTATCCAATTGACGACAATGCGAAGAACTTTAAAACAAGTTCAGATAAGGGACATTCCTATGCGCACCATCTTTTAATTGAACAAACTATGAATAATTTAAATGACGGTGGAATCGGTATATTTATTGTACCTTCTCAAATTTTCCAAACTGACCAAGCTAAGAAACTATCTGAATGGATGGTTTCTAGTGTTTATTTGCAAGCGGTTCTTGATTTACCAGCAAGTCTATTTGCATCAAAAGAAGCACAAAAAGCGGTAGTTGTTTTACAAAAGCACGGCAAAGATGCCAAGCAAGTTGGAAATGTTTTGATGGGCACAATACCAGATACCAATAACCCTAAGTTATTCGAGGGCTTTAAGGACCAGTTGCAAGACTGGGCAAAAAATTTTAAAGGTTAGGTGAGATTAATGTCTAAAATCATGGCCGTAAATTCTGGTAGCTCTACATTGAAGTGGAAACTATACACAGTACCTGAGGAAAAAGTTGTTGCACAGGGAATGGTAGATCGTTTAGGTTTATCAGACTCAGTTTTTGAAGTTCAATATGGCGGAAAGAAAATTAGTGAAATGGGCGATATTCCCGATCACACAACCGCTGTAAACATGATGCTTCACAAATTGATCGAATTGAAAATTATTGATAATTATCATGAGATCAAAGGTGTTGGACATCGAGTAGTTGCTGGTGGAAGCATCTTCAAAGATTCTGCACTAGTTACTCCACGAGTAGTTGAACAGATCAAGAATCTGTCTGAATACGCTCCTTTACACAACCCTGGACAAGCGGCAGGAATCGATGCATTTGAAAAAATCTTGCCGGATATTCCACAAGTAGCAGTCTTTGATACCTCATTCCATCAAACAATGGACCCAGTCAATTATTTGTATAGTATTCCTTACGAATATTTTGAAAAATATGGCGTACGTAAATTTGGAGCACACGGTACTAGTCACCGCTATGTTGCCAAAGCTGCAGCTGATTTTCTGCAAAAACCATTAGCTGATTTGAAGGTTATTTCTTGTCACTTGGGAAGTGGATCTTCAATTGACGCTATCAAAGATGGTAAATCAGTTGATACTTCAATGGGCTTCACACCACTTGCTGGTATTACAATGAGCACTCGCTCTGGTGACATTGACCCTTCACTAGTGGCTTATTTGATGCAAAAGATGAAGATTACAGATCCTAATGAAATGGTCAAAATCTTGAACACAAAATCTGGTTTATTGGGTATTTCAGGGGTCTCACCAGACATGCGTGATCTTTTAGCAACTAGAAAAGAGAACCATCGTTCTGACTTAGCAATTAAAATTTTTGTCAATCGAATCATCAAGTACATCGGCTCATACATCACACTTTTGGGCGGGGATGACGTCTTGATTTTCACTGCTGGTGTTGGTGCAGGTAGTGCTGAAATCAGAAAAGAAATCGTTGATAGATTCAGTTATCGTGGGATTAAGCTCGATAAAGAAGCTAATGAACATGGTAAGGGTCTTCGTAAGATCAGTACTGACGACTCAACTACAACTGTCTTAGTTGTACCTACTGATGAGGAATTAATGATCGTTCGTGACGTAGTTCGTCTAACAAATTTGAGTGAATAATATCAGAGAATCAAAACAAATTTGACTTGTTTTGATTCTTTTTTTGTGCTTAAAAAATAGATTAAAAATGTTGATATAAATGCAATGTAAGCCTTTACTTTTATTTTTTTACTGTTATATTAAAGGTGTAAGATTTGGAATGGAGGTTCATTAGTTATGACAAGAAAAGCCTATATGATTGGTACTGGTATCGGAAATTTAGCTGCTGGTATTTATCTAATTCGTGATGGTGGTTTCAAGGGTGATCAAATTACAATGATGGGTCTTGAAGACCACGGTGCTAACGATGGTGCCGCAGTTAAGGATTATGAAACAGAATATGGTAATCAAGCTTTGTCTAATAACAAAGGATTTTTAGCTAAAGGTGGCCGAATGCTCAATGAAGAGACTTTCGAAAACCTTTGGGATGTATTACGTTCAGTCCCATCACTGGACAATCCTGGACAAACAGTTACTGATGATATTTTAAATTTCGATCATGCACATCCAACACACGATGTTGGCCGTTTAATCGATGAAGATGGCCCACGTGTTAAACCAAATAAAGACAATTACAGACATATGCAATTTGACAATAAAGACCGTTATCTTTTGTCGAAATTGATGTTGATGCCAGAAAAGGACGAAGAAAAGCTTAACAACATTAGTATCGCAGAATGGTTTGCAAGCAGTCCTCACTTCTTCACAACTAACTTCTGGTACATGTGGCAAACAACCTTTGCTTTCAAACGTGCTAGTTCAGCCGTTGAATTGCGTCGTTATATGAACCGGATGATCCTTGAATTCAGTCGTATCAATACTTTGGAAGGTGTTACAAGAAGTCCTTATAATCAATTCGAAAGTATTATCTTGCCAATGCGCAAGTACTTGGAAGACCGTGGCGTAACCTTTATCAATAACCGTAAAGTTACCGATTTGGAATTCAAAGACACACCACTTCAAGACGATATTATCGTCACTGGACTCAAGTACGAAGAAGTCGACAATGACAATAAAGAAGGACACATCGACATTGCTGAAAATGATTTAGTCTTTGATACTAACGGCTCAATTACCGACAGTTCAGCAATTGGTGATTTCAATACACCATTCAAAGAAAATATGGATTATGCCCCAAGTGCTTTGCTTTGGAAGAAAGCTAGCGAGAAATTCTATTCACTTGGTAACCCCGACAAATTCTTCGGTGATCGGACACAAAGTGAGTGGGTAAGTTTCACTGTAACAACAAACAGCCACTTCTTAGTCAATGAAATTTCTAGAATCACTCAACAAGAACCCGGAAATGCTTTGAACACTTGGATTCACAGTACACCGCTCTTATCAATCGTTGTACATCATCAACCACACTTCAAGGCACAAAAGCCTAATGAGTCAACTTTCTGGGGCTACTTCATGTATCCAAGAAGAAATGGTGATTACGTTCAAAAACCAGTTATGGAAATGACCGGTAAGGAAATGCTTGAAGAACTCTTAGGCCACTTGGCAGAAGTAGATCCAAGCAAAGACAATATCAAGAACCATACGCAAGAAATTATGGACAGTATTGTCAACGTAATTCCAGTTCACTTACCATATGCAAGTGCTATGTTCAATCAAAGAGCCGTTGGCGATCGTCCAGACGTAGTTCCAGAACACAGCAAGAACTTAGCCTTCATCAGTCAATTCTGCGAACAACCATTTGACATGGTCTTCACAGAACAATACTCATTCAGAGCAGCCCAAAGAGCCGTATACACATTGTTGAACATTCCATTATCAGAAATGACACCAATGCATCATTATGAGAAAGATCCAAAAGTAATGGCAAGAGCTACTAAGACTATGTTTAGATAAAGAGAGGGTGAAGCAAGGGCGTCCAGCCTCCGAGGATTTACGGAATATTGGAGATTGACCACGAAGTGGGCGAGATTCAATATTTTGTAAACCGGAAGAGGTTGCCCTTGCGCAACCC
>NZ_RKLY01000042.1 GCF_004745525.1 Companilactobacillus suantsaicola
GAAGCCTAAACCAACAATTATAGAAGAAAAAGCACTCGACTTTCTGGAAAGAAAGTCGGGTGTTTTTGCGTTCTGAAAGAAATCAGAAAATCAATACGGTCGGTTATTTACTGCTTACGAGCGTTCCAGCGTTTCCCAGAGCTGTTGCGGAAGACGGCATCCAACCACCAACAACCAAAAAGAACCACACCACCAAAACAAAAGAAAAAGAAAAGTACAAAAAAAGAGAGATTGAGCTTTTACCCTCAATCCCTCTTATTTAAATTCTATTATATTAGCTTAATTCACTTTTAACAACTTCAACGATTTGGTCACAGTATTCGTTGACCTTTTCTTCAGTTGCAGCTTCACACATAACACGAAGAAGTGCTTGTGTACCACTAGGACGTACCAAGACACGACCGTCGCCATCCATTTCATCTTCAACAGCTTTGATTACATCAAGGATTGGTTGGTGCTTATCCCAAGAATTCTTGTCAGCAACTGGTACGTTAACTAACTTTTGTGGATAAACTTTTACAGGAGCAGCTAGTTCTGCTAAGCTCTTGCCAGTTTGTTTCATAACGTGCAACAAATGTGTACCTGTTAGCATTCCGTCACCAGTGTTCATGTATTCATACAAAACAACGTGTCCTGATTGCTCGCCACCGATGTTGTAATTGTTCTTACGAATTTCTTCAACCACATGGCGGTCTCCGACAGCGGTTTGAACAGACTTCATTCCATTGGCTTCAATAGCTTTATACAAGCCGATATTACTCATAACAGTTGTTACGATCGTATCTTTCTTTAAACGACCGCCATCGTGTAAATACTTACCTAGAATGAACATGATCTTGTCACCGTCGACAATGTTTCCGTCAGCATCGACCGCAATACAACGGTCTCCGTCACCATCAAAGGCAAGCCCTGCTACGGCGTCTGATTCTTTAACACGTTGAGCTAATTGTTCTGGATGTGTTGAACCAACATTTTTATTGATATTGATTCCATCTGGATGTGAGGCCATAATTTCAAAATCAACATTCAAATCAGCAAACAAAGTACTTGCTAAGCGACTTGTTGAACCATTGGCAGTATCTAAGACGATCTTCATACCACTCAAGTCATCAGAAAGAGTTTGCTTCAAGAATTGGAGATACTTTTGAGCACCTTCTGGATAGTCAGAAACACTGCCTAAACCTTCAGCTGAAGGTCTTGGTAAAGTATCTTCCTTGGCATCCAATAACTCTTCGATTTCTTCTTCAACATCATCAGCTAGTTTATAACCGTCACCACCGAAGAACTTGATACCATTATCTTCAGCAGGATTGTGAGAAGCAGAGATCATAATTCCAGCATCGGCTGAAACCGCACGTACTAAATATGCTACGGCTGGAGTTGTAATTACATCCAAATTCAAAACTTCGATACCAACTGAAAGAAGTCCTGAAATAAGACTTTCTTGCAGCATTTGACCAGAAATACGAGTATCTCTAGCTACCAATACACGAGGATGTGCATTTTCACTTTCTGAATGTTGTGTTAGGACATAGCCTCCGCATCGACCTAATTTAAAGGCCAATTCTGGACTTAATTCCTTATTTGCAATACCTCTTACACCATCTGTTCCAAAATATTTTGTCATGAAAATTTACCCCCAGCGTCTATTCGCTATCATTATTATCGTTTGTTGAATTAGTGCTTGATGAATCCGATGAACTTGAGTCATCTGAATCAGAATCTGATGAACTAGTACTTGATGTTTGATTTCCAGTCGTATTAGCTAAAGTATTCGAATTTGTCTTACTGATCGTCACACTAATTGAAGTTGGATCAGTGAATGAAACTTTACTCCCTAAAGCGTCACCCAAGTTAACTGTCTTCTTCGTACTTTCCGTTACGTTAGATAAATCAACTGGGACATCGATTGAACTATCAATATCGTCAATTTGATCCTTTGTACCAAAAACTCTAACATTTTTTACATCAGATTCAAGTGTGTATCCATTACCCGATGAATTTCCCTTTTGCTTCAAATTAATACTTACTTGTTTACTTTGAATTGTGATTGGGATCTTCACATGTACTGTTTGCGGATCTAATGTAACATTTACAGTTTTACCATTTTTATCGAGAGCTTGCACTAAAACTTCTTGATCAAACGTAGATTTTATTCCTTTAGGTAAAATTGGTTTAACAACTACTCGATTGATCTTTTCAATTTCGGAAGCCGCACCCGTAACTGTTACTTCCTGTGGAGAAACATCGACTGTTCCCGTTTCATAGCCAGTAGCCAGTGATTCCTTGTTATAGTCGACGTCAACTGTGAATTTCTTAGTTTCACGCTTTTGAATATTAACCGTTACGTACTTAGGCTTGATACTGTAAGTTAATTCGCTATTCAAACCTGATTCTTTAATTTGAACACGATGTTGACCAATCGAGAGATCACGCAAATTTAAATACAAATTAAAATTTTGCGTGTTCTTAGTAGCAGTAACTAACGCTGCTGGTCCTTCAATTGTAATTTTAACTTTCTCAGGATATCCCGTTATGTAGTACTTATCGACATCAGCTTGCAATTGCAAAGGTGCATTGATAGTTGCTTTCTTAGTTACAGTTGAAGTATTCGACTGATTAGAATCCCTTGTTGAGCCAACACCTGGAGTGCTGACAAAGAAAAAGAGCCAGAGGGCACAACAGAGAGATATGAATGCATAAAAATAATTACTGTTAATTATCTTTTTCATCTTGTCTCTCCTTCTTCCGGTTTAGTTTCAAAAAGCCCAAGATTGAATGTGTACCATTCTCGTTAGGGTCTTTCAACTGTGCGTGCAGATATTTTAGATAATCTTCACGGGAAAGGTCAAGCATCATGTGCCCATTTCGGGTAATCATCACTCCACCAGTCTCTTCGGAAACAACAATCGTGATAGCATCAGTGACTTCACTGATACCGACTGCCGCACGGTGTCTAGTTCCGAGTTCCTTAGGAATAGTGTTACTTTCTGAAAGTGGCAAGTATGCTGCCGCAACGGAGATTCGATTGTTTCTGACAATAACTGCCCCATCGTGTAGTGGAGTATTCGGAATGAAAATATTGATCAACAAAGCACCAGTAACTTCAGCATCCAAGTCAATTCCAGTTTCAACATACTCTTCCAAACCGGTATTCATTTCCAATGTGATCAAGGCTCCAATTCGACGTTTACTCATGTATTGAATAGCCTGGTCAAGACTTTCAATCAAATGATTTTTCGTCTTGCCCTCTTCATTACTCGTCGAACTAAAGAACGGTAACCGTCCTAAATGTTCCAACCCACGACGAATCTCGGGTTGAAAAATTATCACAATAACGATAATTCCCCAATTGATCAACTGATCCATTAAGTAAGAGACCGTATGTAAATTCAGGGCCCAACTGATCAGTTTGATCCCGAAGATTATTATGATTCCTTTTAACAATTGAACAGCTTTTGTGCCGCGTAACATCGACAGAACTTTATACAAAAAATACCAGACTACCAGGATATCAACCAAGTTAGCCAAATTCTGCCACGTAAAAATATTGCTTGGTATAAAATTCATTTTCATAGCTCCTTAGTAATTCGAACTAATTATAACAAACAATAAAAATTATAAAAGTTCATCACTCTTTATGTTAATCTACACCAATATTAATTACTTCTTCACTATAATTAATATTTTGACGCAATTCATTCGCTGTTACTTTGCTGACTTTACCTTGTTCCAGCATATCTTGAACAAAGGCTCGACGATAACTTAAAGCTTTAATTTCCAAATTCATCCGATCGCTGTTAAATTGTGGCGAACGACCACGATATTTTCCTTGGAGCAATTCTAGGCGATCCTCATAGTGACGTTGGAAAATATAAATTAAATTATCATCTAAGTCATCATGCTCAGTCTGACTTAATTCTTGCAATTTTTCTAAAGCATTCTTAGCTCCGGCAATAGAAATTTTGATAGAATCTTGATTTATTTGTTTAATATCATCCGATTTAACTGAACGATAAATAAAGTGACGTAATTGTAAATACGTTCTTCGGAAATAATTGTAGAAAAATTCCACAGTCGGATTTGACCGGTGATGCACAATTTCACGTTTATAACGAGCAATCTTTTTAACTGCTAGATCATACGATTCTTCAGAAATCTTTTGGTTATTATAAAGTTCTTCAATTGCTTCTAATTCACAATTGAAACAAACATCCCACAATTCAGCATCTTTTTTCCCACGAACACGTCGTTTACTGATTTGGTGACTTTTAACCAAAGTATTCGATTGAATACCAATATTTCTCAAATCATACAAATATTCAGCAATTACTGACGAATAGACTGCCGTGTCACCGTCATCCATTTCCGCTCGTAACTTCTTGATTGTTTTTTCTAAAATTACTCGATTAGCTTCTTTAGCTGTCAATTCAACTGTTGGGATATCTTCTTCATCTGAGTCAGTATCCTCATTATCGACAAACGTACTACCACGATAAGCAACTGGGGCACTATTCTTAGTCAATAAAGGAATGATTAAAGTTGCTCCTAACAAACTAAAAATAATCACGGCACTGGCAATGAATAGCAGTAAAGTTCTTGATGGGAACGGTGCTCCTCCTTTGATCGTTAATGGAATCGACAAAACACCGACCATCGTAACTGCACCACGCACGCCAGAAATACCTGACATCAAACAGTCATCAAAACGAGTCTTTGACCACAAAGTGATTTTGCCATCACTATTGTTGGAAAAGGTTGAATAAATGTAACTCCACAAGAAACGAATTACGACCAACATGATCCAAATAATAAAAGCTAAAATGGTTGCGCCAAAAGTATTGATATTATCGTTATGAACTAATTTTTCCATCGCAAACGGAATCTCGATTCCTAACAAAACAAAGACAATTCCGTTCAAGACGTAAACTACTAGATCCCACGTTCTTGATGTAACCAAACGAATTTCTGGGGTAAAGTTACTCATATTCTTGCTTGAAGAAATATTAAATATCCCGGCAACAACGACCGCTACCACTCCAGAAACGCTGAAAATGTCTTCAGCTAAGTAATAGATTATGAATGGAATAATAATTTGGATAATCGCATGCAAAATCGAATCATCAACACCTTGGTTGATCAAATATAAACGAATTCCATTGAAGATCCAAATCAAAACAGCTCCTAAAATTGCCCCGATAATTGAAATATAGAAAAAATCAATTGTGGCATTTTTTAACGAGAAAACTCCCGTCACTGTAGCTGCAACTCCATATTTAAAACAAATCAAACCAGACGCATCATTGATCAAACTCTCTCCGTTAATTAAATGCATTAACTTGTCTGGAATGTGAGCTTTTTTAGCAATTGATTCCACCGCAATTGGATCGGTTGGCGACAAAACTGCAACTAAAGTAAAAGCCACCGCCCAAGGCAAGGATGGAATCAACCATTTAACAAACACTCCACCGATAACAGTGGATAAAATAACTAAAATGATGGCATTTCCTAAAATTGGTCCCTTTAATTTCCAGAGCTCTCTTTTAGGAAAATTATTCCCATCATTGAACAAAATCGGCGCAATAAACGCCAGTAAAAACCACTCTGTATCGACATAAATTTTAATATGCATAAACAATGCCGCAATAATTCCGGCTGCAATTTGTAACAAACTGGGCGGAATCGAAACAAAGTAGTGACTAATAATATTGGCAATAATTAATAATGAAAGAATCAAAATAATTGATTCAATTATTTCCACAGACAACACCTACCGTTTTCTTATTTTTTATCTTCACCAATAATGCGAACTTCGGTTTGAAGCTCGACATCAAATTTTTCTTTAACAGTCTTTTGAATTAGATGAATCAAATTCAAATAATCAGTTGCCGTGGCATGCTTAATGTTGACAATAAAACCAGCGTGTTTCATGGAAACTTGTGCTCCGCCAACCATTTTTCCTTGGAGGCCAGCTTTAATGATCAATGGGCCAGTAAAATGACCCTTAGGGCGTTTGAAGACACTTCCACAAGATGGATACTCCAAAGGCTGTTTGGAACGTCTGAGATTGTTCAAACGATCCATCTCTTCTTGAATTGTCTCCTTATTGCCACGTTTAAGCGCAAATGTGGCGCTAATGACGATACCGCCGTCATCTTGAACCAAACTGTGACGATACGAGAATTTCATATCTTCATGGGTCAAAGTTGTGATGTGACCATCTGGCAATAATACTTCCGCCGACTCAAAGACATCCTTGATTTCTCCACCGTAAGCACCAGCGTTCATAAAAACAGCTCCACCAACACTTCCAGGGATACCAGCTGCAAACTCAATTCCGGTCAGACCAGCCTTTTGAGCAGCAATAGTCGTATTAATAATTGTAGCACCTGCTTCGGCTGTAACTTTCGTGTCTGAAACTGTAATCTGCTTGAAGTTAGGCAAAATGATCACAATTCCCCTAATTCCACCGTCTTTAATTATCAGATTACTAGCATTTCCAATAACAGTAATTTCGACTTTATTAGCTCTAGCCATATCAACAATTTCGACTAATTCTTCACGATTTTTTGGAAAAGCCAAAACATCAGCATTCCCACCTGTCTTCGTAAATGTATATTTACTTAAAGGTTCATTTAATTTAAATTCAATATTAGGTAATTTTTCAACTGGAAAATTCAATATTCATCATCCTTCGTGTAGCATAGACTTACATTTAATTTTATCACATCCTTATATACATAACGAACTAACAACCATCACAATAATGCTATAATTGTGCCGAGGTGATTAAATGAAACTTATATCCTGGAATGTAAACGGTTTACGTGCCGTCGTAAAAAAAGACTTTGTTAAAATCTTTCAAGATTTAGATGCTGACATTTTCAGTATTCAAGAAACCAAGCTCCAAGAAGGTCAAATTGACCTCGAATTACCTGGCTACCACCAATATTTTTTCTACGCTCAAAAAAAAGGTTATTCAGGAACTGCCATTTTTACTAAGGAAGAACCTCTAAATGTCCAAAAAGGTTTGGGCATCCCTGAGTTTGACGATGAAGGTCGAACTTTGATCTTAGAATTCCCCCAATTTTATTTAATTGACAGTTATACCCCTAATTCACAACAAAAATTAAAGCGTCTCGACTATCGGATGCGTTATGACGATGCTTTACGTGACTATATGAACGAACTTGCCACTAAAAAGCCCGTCATTTTGTGTGGTGACTTAAATGTTGCCCATGAAGAAATCGATTTGAAGAACGATAAGACTAATCATAAGAATCCGGGCTTTTCCGATGAAGAGCGTAATAAATTTACAGAGCTTTTAAATAGTGGTTTTATTGATAGTTTCAGAAGTCTTCACCCCGATGAAGAAAAATATTCTTGGTGGAGTTATCGTTTTAACGCCCGCAAGAACAACGCTGGTTGGCGAATTGATTATTTTGTTGTTTCTAATAACGGCAAAGATCTAATTCAAAAAGCTGATATTTTGAATGACATTTATGGATCTGATCATTGTCCAATCGAACTAGACTTAACTTTAGGAGACTAATTATGAATTTTGTTTCAATGGATTTCGAAACTGCTAATGGCAGTCGTTCCAGTGCCTGCTCGCTAGCTTTAGTGTTAGTTAGGGACAATCAAATTGTTGATAACTTTTATACTTTGATCAACCCTCAACAATACTTCAGTTCACGAAATATCCAAATCCACCACATCCATCCCGAGGACGTAGCTGATGCCCCAACTTTTGATCAAGTTTGGGAACACATTCGTCCACTCTTTGATACGAGTCATTTAGTTGCGGCACACAACGCTAGCTTTGATAACTCAGTTTTGAAAAACACCTTGACTGAATACGGAATTATGGTGCCAAAATACTTAACTATCGACACTTTAAGAACTAGCCGTAAGTTCTTTCCTGATTTTCCAAACCACAAGTTAAATACCGTTTCCGACCGTTTAAATATTGATCTACGCAATCACCACAATGCCTTGGCCGATAGTGTTGCTTGTGCAGAAATTTTGGTCAAAACTGAACAACAATTTGGAATTGAGCAAATAAAAAAGATGGTTAAGCTAACTAGCTAAACCATCTTTGACATTACTAAGGTTTTATCCTTCTCTAACTCAGTTGTAAATCCATATTTTTGATAAATATGAATTGCAGCTGAGTTATTTTTATATACTTCTAAAAATATTTTCTTTAATGGTGAATCTTTTGCCCAAAATAAACAATCTTCAATCAGATACGAAGCAATTTTGTTATTCCAAAAATCTTGATCAACGACTACACCTAATTCAGCTTTAACGTCGTCAACATTTTCGATTCGACAAAAACCGATAACTGATTCCTCAAAGAGTGCCAATTCCAATTCATCAAAGCGTGATTGGAAAATTGCATCCAGAGCCACTTCTTCTTTTTCAAGCGTTATGTCATGGTCAAAAACAATGAAATCACTTTGTTGATCAGCCCTTTGTAAAAAATCAATTAAATTTTGAGCATCACTTGGAATTACTTCACGCAAAACTAGTTGTTCACTCATAGCAAATCTCCAAATTTACGACCTTCGTATTTTTTGCCATGCAATTTGAAAACAATTTGTCGATCCGTATCTGACAGACGTGTGATATTTATTGAAATGTGTTCTGCAGGGATTTCATCTTTAATAAACTGTGGCCATTCGACGACTGTAACGCCGTTACCATTGAAATATTCGTCAAAGCCGAGATCCTCATCCGGACTACTTTCCAAACGATAAGCATCCATATGATAAAGTGGCAAGCGCCCATCTTGATATTCACGAATCAACGTGAAAGTTGGACTTTTGACATTACGTTTGATGCCTAAACCTTTAGCTAAACCACGAGTAAAAGCAGTTTTACCTACCCCTAAGTCACCATTTAAGGCTAAGACATCACCTGCTTCTAACAAGGTACTAACTTTTGCACCTAAGTCTTCGGTTTCCTCATATGAATGTGTTGTTAATTGATATTCGAGCATAATTTCCCCTCATTATTATTACAGTGCTAAGGCGGCAGTTAAAATAGCTGTCTTGAAGACATCTTCTTCATTGCAACCACGTGATAGATCAGAAATTGGCTTTGCCAAACCTTGAAGGATTGGTCCAATAGCTTCAAATCCACCAAATCTTTGAGCAATCTTGTAACCGATGTTACCTGATTGAAGATCTGGGAAGACGAAGACATTGGCATGACCAGCAACTTTTGAATCAGGAGCTTTTTGAGCACCAACGCTAGGTACGAAGGCAGCATCAAATTGTAGTTCACCATCAAGGTCTAAATCAGGAGCTAATTCATGAGCAATCTTTGTAGCTTCAGCAACCTTTGTAACTTCATCACTCTTAGCACTACCTTTAGTTGAAAAACTAAGCATAGCAACTTTTGGATCAATATCAAACAATTTTGCACTCTTAGCAGTTTGAACGGCAATTTCTGCCAATTCTTGAGCGTTAGGATTGATATTGATAGCACAGTCAGCAAACATATATCTTTGGTCACCCTTTTGAACGATGAATGAACCACTGATTCTTGAGTTTCCTGGAGCTGTTTTAACGATTTGTAGAGCTGGTCTAACCGTGTCACCAGTTGAGTGAACCGAGCCAGAGACCATCCCGTCAGCAATTCCAGTGTAAACTAACATCGTTCCAAAGTAGTTGTTGTCCAAAAGCATGGTTTCAGCTTGCTCTTTAGTATTCTTACCTTTTCTACGTTCAACAAATTTATCAACTAAAGTATTAAAGTCAGCATACTTCTTAGGGTCAACAATTGTAATACCATCAATATCAAAAGATTTTTCAGTGGCAACTTTTTCAATTTCAGCTTGTTCACCAATCAAGATAGGTTTTAAAATATTTTCTTTAGCTAAACGAACGGCTGCACCCAAAATTCTAGGTTCACTACCCTCTGGGAAAACAATCGTCAAATTTTTTCCATCAATCTTACTCTTTAAGCTTTCAAATAAATCCATTACTTCTCCTCCATATCCTCGGCATTTGCAGGCAACTGCCAATTGATTTCTTTTTCATTATAGAATAAAAGCGCTTTATTTGCTTTAGAAAATGGCTTTGAGCCAAAAAATCCATAGCGAGCAGCAAAAGGACTGGGATGTGGTGATGAAATAATCGTATTCTTTGATTGATCGATTAAAGGAATCTTACTCTTGGCAGCATTACCCCAAAGGATAAAGACGACCTTACCACGTTCTGACAAAGCGTGAATGGCATAATCAGTCAGCTGTTCCCAACCTTTTCCCTTGTGAGAAAAAGCTTGTCCGCGACGAACAGTCAAAACCGAGTTCAATAATAATACCCCTTGTTTAGCCCAGGCTTTTAAATAGCCGTGATCCACTGAGGTACAACCGAGATCGTCTTGTAATTCTTTATAGATATTACGCAATGAAGGTGGAATTCTCACTCCTGGTGCCACGGCAAAACTACAGCCGATAGCTTGATTAGGCTCGTGATAAGGATCCTGACCTAAAATAACCACTTTCGTATCTTTAAAAGAAGTCCATTGGAAAGCTTGATAAATATGATGCATTTCCGGATAAATCGTTTGCGTATTGTATTCATCGACTAAAAATTCACGTAATTTTTCATAATACGGTTTGTCAAATTCACCTTGCAAAACCTCTTGCCAATCATTTTTTATTAGCGTTTTCAAATTTACACCTACCTGTATGATATTAATTCTATAAAATATGGTAACATTCACATATAGCATAACGCACTCGGAGGGAACTTTATGATTAAATTAATTGCATCCGATATGGATGGAACTTTGTTAAATGATAAAATGGCTGTTTCTGATCGTAATATTCAAGCCATTAAAAATGCACAAAAAGCAGGAATTGAATTTTTGATTGCAACTGGCCGAAGCCTTGAGGAAGCTAAGCCGTTCTTAAAAGATCGCGTTCATCCCGGATACATTACCTTAAATGGTGCTGAAATTTATGATAAAGATGAAAATTTGATCTCAAGTAATCCAATTTCTGAAGTGTCAAAAGTAAAAGTTATTAATTATTTGAAAGAACATCAAATCTATTTTGAAGTTGTAACTAATAAGGGGATTTTTTCTGATAATAAAGATATGCGTATAACTAGTTTGGCCGAATTACTGGTTAAATTAAATCCTAGTACAACTTATGAACAGGCACTCGCCGACACTTTAGAGCGAATCAAATTGACACCAATGATCTTTGTCGATAGTTACGACAAGATTCTCAGTGATCCGTCTTATCAAATCATGAAATTACTAGCATTCAGCAATAAGGAACAAGAGGTTTTAGGACCACTTAGAGCTGATATTGAAAAAAATATTAAAGATGTTGTAGTTACATCCTCATCACCCAACAACGTAGAGATTAATAGTATTGATGCGCAAAAAGGAATTGCCCTTTTGCAATATGCGAAAGATAAAAATATCACTCAAGAACAAACCATGGCTATTGGTGATAACTTAAATGATGAATCAATGATTCGAGATGCTGGAGTCGGTGTAGCAATGCAAAATGCTATTCCTGCTATCAAAGACTTGTCCGACATCACAACTGATAACAACGTGAATGACGGAGTTGCTCAAATTGTTGAAGAAGTCATTAATAAAGGCGACGATTTTACTAAATGATGAATTTATACATTCGAAAAGCTGATTTAGCTGTTGGTAATATTTTGGTCATAACTAACCAAAATAAGGAGACAGTTTTTATCGCTTCACGAGATAAAGAGAATCCATTTTTAATCAAGCTATATAATCGTTTAAATACGTTGATTGGTGAAATAAAATTAAAAAACAATTTTCTTAAAATTTATTCAATTGAAATCAATGGTGAGGAAAAAGCTACTATCAACGCCATCCCCATGCTAGATTTAAAATACGTCCACTTAGGACAAATAAACTGGAATGTTTTCGGTAATTTAGTCATGTCGGATTATCACGTGACAAAAGATGGCAAAGAGATCTTAGTCGTTCAGCCAACTATCTTAGCTCAAGGACATCCCGGTTTGGAATTAGATTTTACTAATATGGATGACGGACCAGTTGGTACTTTACTAACGATCTTTTTGAATAAGTATATTAAGTTACCAACTCTATCTTCCAATAGAGAAATGGATGGTAATTTATTAAAATCCAAAATACCTTATTTGAATAATTTCAAAAACAAGTGCTAAAGCAGGATAGTTTTAACTTAATTTAAAAATAGAGAAGTTGTATTAGTGAAAATATCACTATTACAGCTTCTCTATTTGTTTTTTATAAATGAAATAAATTTTCTATTTTGTTAAATCATATTGCATATGATCATATAAGTGACTACCAATGTATAATTGACCCACTTTTTCAAAACCAACTTTTGTGTAAACGTGTTTAGCTGGTTCGTTGTCGACATCAACATTTAAACTAAGAATCTTTTCACCACGTTCTTTAATAACTTCAATGAAGTGTTCCATAGTTTGTGTTCCGATACCTTGATTTTGGTAATCAGGAGCAACGGCGAATGAATCTAAATACCACTCTCCAGGCCATGCTTCTTTATCACCAAATAAATTGTCCTCTTTAATACCATGTTCGTGCAGAATTTTGACCAATGGTTTATCAATGCCGTCTTCTTGGCTTTCTGGATAGCCAACAACGATAGCAACAACTTTACCATCAAGTTCATTAACAAGAATATTATCAAAGCCATAGCGATAACCTGGTTGGAAGAATCCAGCTTTGATAACTTGTGCTATCTTCTCATTACCGGCTTTTTTGAAAACATCTAATTCCATTTCATCGAAGATTTGGAACAAGATAGGTAATATCTGATCAGCATCTTCTTCTTTTGCATATCTAAACATATTTTCACCTCGTATATATAATACATGTTTTAAAAATAATCTCAAATATGGCTAGAATCGCAAAAAAACAACGATTGGATAATCATTGTTTTTAAGTCTGCAAAGTTATTATCTGATTCTCCTAGAATATTTTTTTGTAAACAATTTTTTAACGATAATTTTTTCAAGATTATCAATTGAGTACTTCTTTATTATAAAAGAATCCTTTCTGAAAAAATATAATCAGTTTTCCGAAAGTGTCTAAAAACATCAATTAATTTCTAAGCAATTATTTAATTCCTTTAAAATTTCCGTTTTACTTATTTTTAAATCTTCTTCAAACCATTTCGTGATCAAATAAGTCAGACTGAAGATCACTGATGCTTTGCTAGAATTGGTCATCAAATTAAATCTTTCAATCTCTAATTTAATATCATTTTCAATAATTCGTTTCTTAAAAGCTTTTTCATTCAAATGATTGCAATTACGACAAAATACCTTAGCCTGATCAATATTTTTAATCAGTTCTTCAATAAAATCTTTTAAAGAATTACTATTTTGACTCGCTTTGACAATTATCTTTTTCTCAAAGGAACTGAGGTATAAATCTTCCATACCATCAAAATTAACATACAATGTACTTCTAGAAATATTCCAAATCCTGACAAATTGTGTTACATGAATAGTATCTATATGCTGATTTGATAAATGAATATAAACTTTATCAATCAATTGATCATACTTCTTTCCCACTTTTCAACGTCCTTTCGAATTGAATAAAGGTATCGTATCAAAATAGCAAATTTTTTAAAACAGATTTTGAACGATTGTTAATCGAATTTGTTATTAATTTTAATCAAAAATTAGATATACACTTTGCTATTTTTAATTCAAAAATCGTTTTATACTTAATAACAAAATTACTATCAGGGGGGATATTATGAATCGTAAACAAATTGCTTTATTGACTAGTTTCTCAGTTTTAACAAGCATTAGTTTGACTAGCATTAATTCTTCCATTCATCCGCGGACACATTTGATTAAAGCTACTAATAAGAAAAAAGTATCAAAAAAACAGCCAGCTTATCCTGATATTATGAAAAAGTTAGATTTAACTTCAATGCAGCAATATGACAGCAATACCTTATTCATGAAGGTAGCTTTAAAAGACTTTTATATCAAGGATTTTTCTAAATTATCTGAAAATAAGTATCGTTTACTATTAGCTCCACTAGATACGAGTGATCAGTATTTTATTACCACTGTCTCAATAACGCAGCCACTAAAAAAGAACCATCGGATCACGATCCAAGGGTTCTTAAATGGCAAAACCAAAGTTAAAGTAAAAGACAATCTCCAGGACAAGTATTTAAATAAAAATGCTATCTCTGTTTTAGTCGACCAAGTTATTTATTAGTTGATACTTTGTAATTCAAAGTTAGTTAATTGTTTAATGCTTTTACACATGCTTTAAAGAGGTTCTCACGAAGGTTCATTAGTATTAGTACTAGTTTTACCTTTTAAGGCTATATTTGCTGTGAACTGATAATAAAGGCCTCTTTAAGAATTCAAATCTGGCCGATTTTTAAACAAAAAAAACTCTAATCACTGATTTAACAATGATTAGAGTTAAATGATATTAATCTCTTAATACCGGTGATCGGGGTCGAACCGATACTCCTTATACAGGAACGGGATTTTGAATCCCGCGCGTCTGCCAATTCCGCCACACCGGCATTTTACTACTTGAATACTTAGGCAATGGCCAAAGGCGGTAACCGGATTTGAACCGGTGATGAAGGTTTTGCAGACCTCTGCCTTACCACTTGGCTATACCGCCATATTCATTTTTAAAACAATTGGGTTAGCTGGATTCGAACCAGCGCATGATGGAGTCAAAGTCCATTGCCTTACCGCTTGGCTATAACCCAATAAAATAGGCGGTATGTGAGAATCGAACTCACGTGTGTCGGTACCACAAACCGATGTGTTAACCACTTCACCAATACCGCCATGATAAAAGGTAGAAACAGGGATAGTAGGAATTGAACCCACACCGACGGTTTTGGAGACCGTAGTTCTACCTTTAAACTATATCCCTAATATGGAGGGGAGTGGATTCGAACCACCGAACCCGAAGGAGCGGATTTACAGTCCGCCGCGTTTAGCCAGACTTCGCTACCCCTCCAAAATGGCGCGGGACGGAATCGAACCGCCGACACATGCAGCTTCAATGCATTGCTCTACCAACTGAGCTACCGAGCCATTAACGGTCCCTGCGGGAATCGAACCCGCGATCTCCTGCGTGACAGGCAGGCGTCCTAACCAACTAGACCAAGGAACCAAATTTTAAAACTAATTGCGGGAGCAGGATTTGAACCTACGACCTTCGGGTTATGAGCCCGACGAGCTACCAGACTGCTCCATCCCGCGATAATAATAATATATATGCTACCCACTAAGGAGGATGTGGGATTCGAACCCACGCGCCGCTTTCGCGACCTGACGGTTTTCAAGACCGTTCCCTTAAGCCGGACTTGGGTAATCCTCCATTGCTTAAAACGTAAAACTATTTAATTATTGGTGACTAGCACCAATGACCCGTACGGGATTTGAACCCATGTTACCGCCGTGAAAGGGCGGTGTCTTAACCACTTGACCAACGGGTCATATAAAAACGGAGAAGGAGGGATTTGAACCCTCGCGCCGCGTTAGCGACCTACACCCTTAGCAGGGGCGCCTCTTCAGCCACTTGAGTACTTCTCCAGACATAGTGGGCCTAAATGGACTTGAACCATCGACCTCACGCTTATCAGGCGTGCGCTCTAAACCAGCTGAGCTATAGGCCCATAACAGTGGCAAAGCGGGTGACGAGAATCGAACTCGCGACAACAGCTTGGAAGGCTGTGGTTTTACCACTAAACTACACCCGCATAAACCTTGCGACATCATTTAATAGATAATTCTATTAACGGTCCCTGCGGGAATCGAACCCGCGATCTCCTGCGTGACAGGCAGGCGTCCTAACCAACTAGACCAAGGAACCAAATATTTTAAAACTAATTGCGGGAGCAGGATTTGAACCTACGACCTTCGGGTTATGAGCCCGACGAGCTACCAGACTGCTCCATCCCGCGATAATAATAAACATCATAAATGGGGTCCTTATAGATGGACCCTGTAGGACTCGAACCTACGACCGAGCGGTTATGAGCCGCCTGCTCTAACCAACTGAGCTAAAGGTCCGGAAGAATAGCGGCGAAGGGGATCGAACCCCCGACCTCCCGGGTATGAACCGGACGCTCTAGCCAGCTGAGCTACACCGCCATAAAACATGTCGTACAGAAAACAACTTTCGTTGCTATCGGGAAGACAGGATTCGAACCTGCGACCCCCTGGTCCCAAACCAGGTGCTCTACCAAGCTGAGCCACTTCCCGAGGATAATACTATTGGAGCAATGCACCTAGTAGGAGTCGAACCTACAACCTTCTGATTCGTAGTCAGACACTCTATCCAATTGCGCTATAGGTGCATATTCATTATAGTGCCGAGGACCGGAATCGAACCGGTACGGTAATTACTTACCGCAGGATTTTAAGTCCTGTGCGTCTGCCAGTTCCGCCACCCCGGCGTTACTATAATGAAAGCGGAAGACGGGATTCGAACCCGCGACCCCCACCATGGCAAGGTGATGTTCTACCACTGAACTACTTCCGCATTATGCCGACTAGAGGATTCGAACCTCCGACCCCCTGTTTACAAGACAGATGCTCTGCCAGCTGAGCTAAGTCGGCATAAAATACGTAACTTTCATATTATACTGAATGTTTCCCAATATTGCAACAACAATATTGAATACGGGTGAAAGGACTTGAACCTTCATGTCCACTGGACACTAGAACCTAAATCTAGCGCGTCTGCCAATTCCGCCACACCCGCATGGTGTGTTATATATGTTGCAAATGAGCCGTGACAGGTTCGAACTGTCGACCCTCTGATTAAAAGTCAGATGCTCTACCAACTGAGCTAACGGCTCATGATGAATGGAGGATACAGGGATCGAACCTGTGACCTCCTGCTTGTAAGGCAGATGCTCTCCCAGCTGAGCTAATCCTCCATCATGAAACAGCGTAGCGACTATCTATCCTCGCGGGTAGTTTCCCACCAACTACTTTCGACGTGAAGAAGCTTAACTTCTGTGTTCGGCATGGGAACAGGTGTATCCTTCTTGCTATCGTCACT
>NZ_RKLY01000043.1 GCF_004745525.1 Companilactobacillus suantsaicola
AACCCGTTTAGAAGAGAGGGTGAAACAGGGACGCCCAGCCTCCGAGGATTTACGGAATATTGGAGATTGACCACGAAGTGGGCAAGATTCAATATTTTGTAAACCGGAAGAGGTTGTCCCTGTGTAACCCGTTTAAGCAGCAGTCAGAACAGGTAAGGGTAGAAAGAACCCAATAACGGATTCAGATGAAATTCAGAACAAGGGTAAAAAGAGCGTTCAAGAAGAACTCCTCATAATACCCAAAGTATTAAAAAAGCTCCCGATCAGAGCAATCAAAAAAATATAAAACGCAAAAAACGCAACACAAACATCATCAAACAAGAGTTGGAGCGAACTCAAATTACGCTCAAGACAAAATGTCAAACAATAAAAAATATTTCACAAGAAAGAGTTGAATTAAGGTTCAGCTCTTTTTTTGTGAATCAAAAATGGTCTATGCTTGCTCTAAAAGAGGACTTTGTGAATAAATATTCACAGTAAAACTAACGAAAATAATCTGTGAAAGTTTTTGATGCAATTGATAAAGCGTGACACGTGTTGATATATCAACGTGAATACGTTTACATCATATTTTTGAACTAAAATGCTTGAAGAATGAATATACAGTGATAAGATAATACGTGAATTAGTTAACAAATATGTTTTTTAAACCTTGGAGGTAATCGGATGTTGAAAGGTTCCAAAGATACAAAGGTTTCTGCAAAGCCCGATGAAAAAGAAGACGTTAAACCTATGATCGACAAAATGGTTAATAAAGCTCAAAAAGCTTTGGAGATCATGGATGGTTTTACACAAGAAAAAGTTGATCACATCGTTCATCAAATGGCTATTGCTGGTTTAAATGCTAGTTTTGAATTAGCTAAATTGGCCTATGAAGAAACAGGCCGTGGTGTTTTAGAAGATAAAGTTATTAAAAATATGTACGCTACCGAAGAGATTTGGCACTCAATCAAACGTGACAAAACGGTTGGTATTATTGAAAACGACAAGGAACATCGTTTGATCAAAGTCGCTGAGCCACTTGGTGTTCTAGCTGGTGTTACTCCAGTTACTAACCCAACTTCAACGGCAATGTTTAAGTCATTGATTGCATTGAAGACTCGTAATCCAATTATTTTTGGTTTCCATCCTCAAGCTCAAAAATCATCAGTTGCTGCGGCAAAAGTGATGTTAAAAGCTGCTATTGCAGCCGGTGCTCCTGAAGGTGTCATTCAATGGATCGAAAAACCAAGTATCGAAGCTACTTCATACTTGATGAATAACGATGGCGTTGCCTCAGTTCTTGCTACTGGTGGTCCTGGTATGGTCAAAGCTGCTTACTCAACTGGTAAACCTGCTTTAGGTGTTGGTCCTGGTAATGGTCCCGCTTATATCGAAAAGACTGCTAACATCAAACGTGCTGTTAACGATATCGTATTATCAAAGACTTTTGATAATGGTATGGTTTGTGCTTCTGAAAACAGTGCGATTGTCGATGCCGACATTTACAGTGAAGTTAAATCATTGTTTGAAAAGAACAAGATTTTCTTCCTCAAAAAAGCTGATTATAAGAAATTAGCTGAAACAATGTTCAGACCGGAAGGCGGTGTTAAAGGTCCGATTGCTGGTAAGTCAGCCGTTGAAATTGCTAAGCTTGCTGGTATCAAAGTACCTGATGACACTAAGGTTTTAGGTGTTGAGTTGTCTAAGGTTGGTCCAAGTGAACCACTTTCAGCTGAAAAACTTTCACCTGTTTTGTCAGTTTATAAAGTTAGTGGTCACAAGGAAGGCTTTGAAAAAGCTGATGAATTGTTACACTTTGGTGGTCTTGGTCACACAGTTGGTATTCACACAATGGATGAAGATCTAGCTACTGAATTTGGTATCAAGATGAAAGCTAGTCGTGTACTAGTTAATACTCCTGCTGCTATCGGTGGTATTGGTAATCTTTATAACGAAATGATCCCATCATTAACTCTTGGTACTGGTTCATGGGGTAAGAATTCTATTTCTCACAACGTCTCGTCATTTGATTTATTGAATATTAAGACAATCGCAAAACGGAGAAATAACATGCAATGGATTAAACAACCTAGAGTTTACTTTGAAAAGACTTCAGTTCGCTACTTAGAGGACCTTGAAGGAATGAAGAGAGCCTTTATCGTTTGTGATCCAGTTATGGTTCAACTCGGCTTTGTTGATACAATTACTGATGAATTAAAACGTAGTAAAGTTCATGTTGAATATTCAATGTTCTCTGATGTCGACAATATCGTCACGACAGATGTTGTTCAACGTGGTGTGACACAAATGAATCTATTCAAGCCGGATACAATTATTGCCCTCGGTGGTGGTACAACAATGGATACTGCCAAGGATATGTGGTTGTTCTATGAACATCCAGATGTTGATTTGTTCGGTGCTAAGCAAGGCTTCATTGACATTAGAAAACGTGCTTACAAGTTCCCTAAGCCTGAAAAAGCTCAATTTGTAGCAATTCCAACAACTTATGGAACGGGTGCAGAAGTCACGCCATTCAGCTCAATCATTGATACTAAGACTGGTACAAAATACCCAATCGCTGACTATGCTTTGACTCCTGATGTTGCTATCATTGACTCACAATTTGTGGAAACAATGCCAAAAGACATCATTGCTGAATCCGGTATGGATGTTTTGAACAATGCTGTTGAATCATACGTAGCTAATATGGCTTCTGATTACACGAGACCATATGCTTTGCAAGCTATCAAATTAGTCTTTGATAATCTTGAAAAAGCTGCTGCTGGTGATAAGGATGCCCAAGCTGAAATGCACAACGCTTCAACTTTGGCTGGTATGTCATTTGGTAATGCCTTTGCCGGTGTTGCTCATTCAATCACTGATGTTTTAACAAATGCTTACGGTATCAGACATGGTCTAGCTTCAATCGTTGCTTTGCCACAAGTTATTAACTATAACTTCGAACAACCAACAAAGATTACCATGTGGCCTAAGTATGAAAGTTTCAGAGCTGATTCTGACTATGCTATGATTGCTAAGTACATTGGTTTGACTGGTAAAGATGACCGTGCTTTGAAGGACGCTTTGGTACAAAAGATTGTTGATCTAGCTCATAATCTTGGTATCAAGTTGAGTCTTAAAGATAACTACATTGATAAGAAGGACTTCGATCAGAAACTTGATTCATTATCTGAAGCAGCCTTCGGTGATCAATTCTCATTTACAAATCCTAAGGAACCTTTGATTTCTGAATTGAAACAAGTTCTTGAGAATATGTATGATGGTAAAGGAATTGAAAAATAATTAATATAAGATTTTTGATAGGCAAAAAATACTTTGCCTATCTTTTTTTATACAATTTTTGGGATGTAACGAAATTCAGAAGTTGGTTATACTTTTTTTGCATAGTGCAAGTAGTCTATTTGTGGGGAAATTGATTACCAGAATCAGTTTAGTTGATATTAACTGAACTAATTGATGGGGGTATCTTTGATGATTTCGTTAAAGAGAAGTATCAATTCGAAAATCAATAAAAGTAAAATCAATAAGGAACAGTGGAGTTGGATCATGTATGACTGGGCTAATTCTGCATACGGGATTATCGTTACGACGGCCGTTTTACCAGTTTATTTTAAATCTGTGGCCGCAAATAATGGTGTTTCAGCGGCCAGTTCGACGGCTTTTTGGGGTTACGCCAATAGTTTCAGTACATTATTGGTATCCTTATTGGCACCATTCTTAGGGGCCTTAGCCGATTATCCTAATTTTAAAAAGCGGTTATTAAGTTTATTTTGCTGGTTAGGAATTGTGATGACGGTTGGTTTAGCTTTTGTTCCTGCTGCTCAATGGCAATTGTTGTTACTCGTTTATATTTTTTCAGCGATTGGCTATTCAGTCAGTAATTTGTTCTATGACAGCTTCTTAACTGATGTTGCAAATGATTCACAAATGAATAAAATATCAACTCATGGGTATGCCTTCGGCTATCTCGGTGGAGTATTAGCTTTTATCTTGTTCTTGGTTTTGCAATTAACAAGTGGTTTTGGACAATTAGATGGAACCGGAATAGCACGTTGGAGTTTTATTATTGCTGCAGCTTGGTGGCTGTTTTTTTATCTGCCATTACAAAAAAATGTTACCCAAAAATATAGTGTTGAACCAACTAAAGCACCATTTAAAGGTAGTTTTAAAAGAGTTTTTCAAACAATTAAGCACATTAAACAATATAAACAAGTTGCTTGGTTCTTAGTGGCTTATTTCTTTTATATAGATGGTGTCGATACCATTTTTACGATGGCAACGGCAATTGGTTTAGATATTGGAATTAAAACGACTGAATTGATGATTGTTATGTTGGTCGTACAATTAATTGCGGTACCATTCTCGATTTTGTTTGGCTGGTTAGCCGATAAAACTTCAACTAGAAAAGGAATTTTGCTGGGTATCATCGTGTACTTATTGATCTGTGTTTATGCATTACGTTTGCAAACTAGTTTTGACTTCTGGGTTTTAGCCATTTTAGTAGGGACGAGTCAAGGTGGTTTGCAAGCTTTGAGTCGTTCATATTTCGGCCAGATCATTCCTAAAGAATCTGGTAGTGAATTTTATGGATTCTTAAATATTTTAGGTAAGTTTTCAGCCGTTATGGGTCCTTTTATCGTTGCAATCGTGACCCAAATGACTGGTAAATCAACTATCGGTGCAGCTTCATTGAGCGTCTTGTTCCTAGTTGGTTTAGTGATCTTTGCTATTTTGCCTAAATTGTCTAAAACAGAGAGTGGAGCAAGCCGGTTAGACTCAGACAGATAGCCTAATTTTACGAATTGCACGCCGATTTTGCGTGTGATTTGGAAAATGTAGCTATATGGCTGGGTCTGGCTTGTGTAACTCGTTTCAGTTAGAGGACGAAAAGATAAATAGCCCCAGGTAATCAAAACAATTACCTGAGGCTATTTTATTTAAGAAGAGAAAGCTGATTTTTGAAACGAGTTACACAAGAGCAACTCCCTCCGAGATAACAAAATTTCAGGAATCACTCGCAAAGTTCGACGAGTAATTCCTGAAATTACGTTATCCTCCGGGAGCTGACCGCTCTTGTTCTACTCTCTGATCCTATTTCCAACGATCAACTAAATGAACTGTTTCTTTAGTGTTATTCGTGAAGACACTGTCCATTTTTAAAGTATTGAGAGCTGTGTAATTATCATTATAGGTGTTGAGAATCCAAGCATTAGTTTTAAACCCATTCTTATGTGTTATTTTGACCAGTTTTGGTGTCCAATGTTCCAAACGAATTGAAATAAATTTAATGTAACGTGGGGCATTTTCAATCTCTTCTTTATATTGACGTTCGTTGAATGAATCCAGTAACCAAAGAATCGGCACAGTCTTTAAAGATTTGTGGAAAGCTTTAATACCAGGAATAGATTCATCTTGCATGATGATATTGTTAGTCATTTTATATTTCTTAACTTCCTTGGCCAAAGCTTTTTCAGTATCAGCGTTGTCGCCAGCATTCTTTTTAGTTTCTATTATATAGTGGACTTTTTTACCGTATCTTTTGAAGACATCTTTTAATTGATGCAATTTTTCGCCGTTATGAAGTTTTACCTTACTTAGTTGCTTAGAAGTGGATTTAGAAATAGTAACTTTTTTACCAGTAGTTTTCTTCAAATTATCGTCGTGTGAAACGTATAATTTATTATCTTTACTGAGCCAAACATCTTGTTCAATGTATTGTGAGCCATCTTTGATAGCACGATTGTAGCCACTAAACGAGTGATCTGGATAATTATAGGGACTTCCGCGGTGAGAAAAAATTAATGGTGAACTAGGCGAAGCGTGATTCACACTTTGAGTTACACTGGTTAAATTTTTTGCCTTTGGAGCAGCGGCGGCTTCAACTTTGATGATGGATGAAGGAATGAATAGTAGAATTGTCGCTAAAAGTATTAAGATATGTCGTTTCTTTAACATAGTTTCCCCCTCAATTGTTTAATTACATCATAGTGGAAAAACAAAAAAAGTGCCACCGTGATAAGCGATGGCACTGATCTAATGACGTAAATTGTGTTCGTGGTAATTAGTAAGCGTAAGCTGTTTAGTCTTTTCGCGCTCAATTTTGAGTTGCTTTTTGAGTTGACGATTTTTCCAGAAGCCGTGCAAACAAATGGCAGTTGGAATTGTGATCCAAGCTAAGGTTGCTGGAATCAGCCAAGGATTTTTCTCAATTACTTTGAAAGATTCTTCATCATACTTATGGATTTCTTCACAAATTTCCTTTGGTAACATAACAATCGCATCCTCTCTGTAATATCTAAATCATATAACATTATGGAAACGTTGTCATTAAATTGATGAGCTACTAAAACTAAAAAACGTTGTTTTTTTTGTTACAATGGTATACGTCATGAAAAAAAGAGAACGAGTAGTAAATAATTTTAGATTATTTCAATTACGAGAAATTGCGATTGCTTTAACCTTTATTGGTGGATTTATCGATGCCTATACCTTTGTTCAACGTGGTGGTGTTTTGGCTGCTGGTCAAACTGGTAATGTTATTTTCCTAAGTGTTGATGTGGCACAAAATAATTTGCCTGGAATTTTAACAAAATTCTTTACGATGATTTTTTTCTGTTTAGGTATCATTGCGGTTGAAGTAATGAAGCATAAAAATAATCGTAAACATTACTGGCGAGTGACTAGTTTATTGGCCGAGTTAATAGTTTGTATTATAGTAGGCTTTTTGCCAAAAACAATCTCAAACTTATTTGTTGCTCCGCCGTTAGCTTTTGTGATGGCTATGCAAAATGTTACTTTTGCCCAGATTGAAGGTCACGGCTATAATAACGTTTTTGCTACAGGAAATTTGAAAAATGCAGTTATTCAGAGTGCAGAATATTTCTATCATCATCGAAAAGGAGATATTGCAGCTGCTAAAATTTACTTTGGACTAGTATTTGGTTTTGCAATGGGTGCCGTTTCTTCAGCGTTGTTACAAAACTATTTTGGCCTCAGGACCATTTTTATAGCGGCAATTTTGATTTTTATAGTAGCCATCTATTATGTATTACTGCTGCGTCAAAGAGATGCTTAACTGCCAGAAGTAACTTTGATGCCAATGATACTGATTAGTAAAAGTGCAACGAAGACCCAAGTCAAAGGGGACAATTTATCTCCAAAAAGGATTACGCCAGCAATCACGGAACCGACAGCGCCGATACCGGTCCAAATAGGATAGGCCAAACTCATGGGCATTTTCTTAATGGCAATAGCTAAGAAAAACATGCTTAAACAGAGTCCAATGATTGTGTAGATGGTGTAACTGATTTTTGAGAAGCCGTGACTGAGTTTCATCGTAGTTGACCAAACAACTTCGAATAGTCCAGCGATTATTAAATAAATCCAATGCATATAAATTCCTCCAAAAAAAATAGCATCCCTATTAATTCCTTCTTAGGCCTAACAGAATTAATAAGCATGCTTAGAAAATGACACCCGGCGGTGTTTTGATAAAAAGCAGTTTAGCAAATGAGAGGGTAATTTGTCAAACATGATTCGAAAAATGAATTTAAAAGAAGTGGACCTTGTCGGCGATATTTGGTTGCAAGGAAATTTAGAGGCTCATGATTTTGTTGATCCACATTTTTGGATTAATAACCAAGAAGCAGTGAAACAACAATTTTTAAAAGCAGAAATTTATGTATACGCAAATCCAGACCCAGTTGGTTTTGTCGGGCTCCAGGGTGATTACATTGCGGGAATTTTCGTATTGAAGCATTATCAGGGTCGACACATTGGCCAACAATTATTGGATTATTTAAAAAAGCAGCATCAAAGACTTGAATTAGATGTTTATGAAAAAAATCAATCAGCACTTAGATTTTACTCGAGGAATGGTTTTACCAAATCAAAAACTGATTTTGATGAAAATGAGGAAAAAGAGTTTCATATGATCTGGAGGGAGATTAATAATGAAAGTATGGTGGATAATTAACGGTGTTTGGATGGTCTTATTTACCGTTACCGCAATCTTAATCGGAGTTAGACAAGTTGATGGGGATGGAATAGTTCAAACAATGCCTTTGAAGTATATGTCATGGACAGTTTTATTTGTCTTGTTTGTCTTTATTAGTTGTTGCCAATTGGTCACGTTGATGATGATCAAGAAGGCCATGGATTAGCTTTAGTATTACTCTAATAAAATGTAATTATTTCTAATAATGAGCTATAATAATATCAATCTCAATTTTTAAAAGGTGGTATTTTTATGGCAGATGTTGAAACTTATATTAAAGATTTAAAGAAAACTATTACGACTAGAGATCCCAATCAATCAGAATTTCAAGAAGCTGTATTTACAGTTCTAGATAGTTTAAAACCAGTTTTAAAAAAGCATCCAGAATACGTTGAAGCAAATATTTTGGGCTTGTTAGTTGAACCAGAACGTGTCATTCAATTCCGTGTTCCCTGGCAAGATGACGCCGGCAAATTTCACGTAAATCGTGGCTTTAGAGTTCAATTCAACTCTGCTATTGGACCTTACAAGGGTGGATTGAGACTTCATCCTAGTGTCAACTTGAGTATTGTTAAATTCTTAGGCTTTGAACAAATTCTTAAAAACAGTTTGACCGGACTACCAATCGGTGGTGGTAAAGGTGGATCTGATTTCGATCCTAAAGGTAAGTCGGATTCTGAGATCATGCGTTTTTGTCAAAGTTTTATGACTGAACTACAAAAATTCATTGGCCCAGATTTAGATGTGCCAGCTGGCGATATTGGTGTCGGCGGGCGTGAAATTGGTTATTTGTTTGGTCAATACAAACGTCTCAATGGCTTCCAAGGTGGCATTTTGACTGGTAAAGGCTTGCAATATGGTGGTTCTTTAGCTAGAACTGAAGCTACTGGTTTTGGTTTGATTTACTACTTGAATGCCTTGTTAAAAGATCAAGGTGATACATTAAAAGGTAAGACTGTTAAAATTTCTGGAGCCGGAAATGTTGCCATTTATGCTCTACAAAAAGCCCAAGAAAATGGTGCTAAAGTTGTGACAGTTTCTGATTCTAATGGTTACGTTTATGATTCTGAAGGGATTGATTTAGCAGTTGTTAAGCAAATCAAGGAAGTTGAACGTGGTCGTATCAAAGAATACGCTCAAAAAGTTAAGTCTGCTAAGTATTATGAAGGTTCAGTTTGGGACTTAGACATTGATTATGACATTGCCTTGCCATGTGCAACTCAAAATGAAATCAATAAGAAACAAGCTAAATTGATTGTTAAAGATGGCGTGAAATATTTGGCAGAAGGTGCCAATATGCCAAGTACCTCTAAAGCAATTGCTGTCTATAAGGAAAATAAAGTTATTTATGGACCAGCTAAAGCGGCCAATGCTGGTGGTGTTGCCGTTTCAGCACTTGAAATGAGTCAAAATAGCGAACGTCTTTCATGGAGCTTTGACGATGTTGATAGTCAATTAAAAGATATTATGGAAGATATTTATCAAAAATCTGCTGCTGCTGATAAGGAATATGATTTAGGTAAGGATTATCAAGCTGGAGCCAATATTGCTGGATTTGAAAAAGTTGCCAAAGCAATGTTAGCTCAAGGATTAGTTTAAAAGCGGCAAAAAAGAGCAATCGATTTCGATTGCTCTTTTTTTTATTCGGCAGGCACAATTGGATGTCTGCGGACAACAAATGTTAGTAAGTATGATATCGCTAGAATTACAGTTACAACTAAATACGGATAGTGGGTATTCCAATCCATCAAAGCTCCTGACATCAAAGGCCCGATGACATTTCCAACACTAGTTAGGGACATGTTCATTCCGTTGATCAGACCTTGATTAGATTTACTAGACTTGGTTAAAAGGGTTGTAATGGCAGGGCGTAATAGGTCAAACGATGAGAAAATTACTAAAGTTGCCACGATTACTTCAACGTGCGTATGAGCCTGGGTAATCCAGAAAACGCAGATGGCACTGAGTAAAAAGGCAATACTGATTAGACGCATCTCACCAATTTTTTCAATGATCCAATTAAAAGCGGCTACTTGAAGAATCAAGGAAATAATTCCATTTAAAGTCAATACTAGAGCGATTGTTCCTAAACCAAAATTGAAAACTTGATTGACATAAATACTATAGATACTTTCAAAGCCTTGCAGGCCAAAAGACGACACGAGAATCATTCCAAAAAGCATCACCATTGGCAAGGTTAGAATAGCACGAATAGTACCTTTTTCCTGAGCCTTTTTTTCAGCTTGTTGTTCTTCAAGTTCGAGAACTTCTTTGTCCTCTTTCAAGAAAATTTGGGTAAAGATACAACTAGTGATACTCAAGATACCAGCGACCCAAAAAGGTGTCTTGTAGGTAATATTTGCGAGCATTCCTCCAAGTCCAGGTCCAAGAATCAATCCTCCACTGAAGGCAGCTGACAACCAGCCGATTACTTTGGCCCGATCTTTTAAAGTCGTTAAATCCGATCCTAAGGCCATAGAAGTTGGGATAACCATAGCGGCTGACAAACCACCGATGATCCGTGAAATGTTGAAAATTGGTAGCGTAGTTGCGACGGCAAAGATGAATTCAGAAATCATATAGGTGAATAATCCGAAGACGATAACCGGTTTACGACCGAGTTTATCTGACATTTTCCCGACAATTGGTGAAGCCACAAACTGGGCGAAGGCAAATAGAGAAGTCATAACTCCCATTTGTGACGTTGTGAAGTGGTATTCATTTTTAATAAAAGGGGTAACTGGTATAACTAAACCAATCCCCAAACAGATTAAGAAGTTACTAAAAACTAAAATGTAAATCGATCTTTTATTTTTCCCCATATTTCCCTCCTCAGATATACATTTATTAAATAAGAAAATAAGAAAACCGATTTCTAAGCGGACTTAGATATCGGTTAGATGAACCTCGAATTTCATTATTGAAAAGCTTACTCCCATTTTATATGAAAGTCTAATAGTTTAAGCTAAGAAAAATATTAAATTTATATTACTGAATCGACTTTTGGCATATAAATATTTTTTAATTAGTGCCTAAAGATGGACAATCGGTATAATAGTGTCTATGATATAAATATGGCTGTAAATAAGGAGGTCATATTTTTGGATTTTCGAAGTGGCTTAAACAGTGATAAGCCTCAGATAATAAACTTACTAGTAGATTCATTTAAGGAGTACACGACAACTAAGAATATGTTTCAACCGCAATATCGTTCAAGCGCTAAGTTTGATAAATTGCTCAGAAAATATTTTGAACTGGAAGTCAACGTATTCATGAAAAAAGGTCTGGTCTATGTTGGAGCTGACGGAAAGGGCAAACCCAGAGCGGTAGCTTTAATTGAATTCTCTTCTGGTAAACAGATTAGTAATTGGGATTACTTGACGTTAGATGGCTTAAAGTTGATTCCTGAAATCATTAAAAGTGGATTCAATGGCTTCAATGCATTCGATATCTTTAAGTTTGAAGATCTCTTTGATTTAGTAAAAGGAAAAAAGAAGTGTGCGGTTGAATACTTGGCAGTCGATAAGAAATTACGTGGTCAAGGTATCGGCAGTAAGATGTTGAACAATCACATCACTCCTTACGTTAAAAAGATTGGTTATCGAAATATTATTTTGGAAACTAATACGCAAAAGAATGTTAAATTCTATAAGAAAAATCATTTCTCCGTTCGTTCAGTTAAACGAGTTAACTTGAGTCATGGGGATGTTAAGGATTGGGTCTTATCAAGACCAATCTAAAAATAAAAGCGGCACTCACATTGTGAGTGTCGCTTTTTTGTTAAAAACAACTAATTCCTACGCCAATAGAATAACAAATTATTTAATGGGTGGTCTTTTTATTAAGGAAACTTAATTTTTATTACGTTTAACTTAATTAATTCGGGAATTGTTGTGGTAAGCTTTAGCCAAAAGCATTGGAGGAGTAAGATGACAGATTTTAAAGGAAATTTTTCTGATACACAAGTTTTCTTTGATTTAGATAATTTAGGCAAAGTTATTTATCATTTTAAAAAACCAACAGATTTTCCTGATGAAGCCATTTTCTTGATCATGCAGGAACATCTATTGAGTGGTGTTAGTTTAGGCAGTGTTGATGGCCTTGATGCAGCGACCGGCTTTATCGAATTGGACGTACCAGAAAATATAATTGAAACAGATTTCTTCTATTTCTTAACCAAAAAATTGATCAGCGATGGTTACGAGTTGAGTGTGGATTATAATATGAAGATTTCCACTGAGTCGCAAGCTGTTTTTGAAAATTATTGGCAAGAAATCACACCTTTGTTAAGAGTATTAGGTTTAAAAATTCAAAATCGACCTAAAAGAGTTAAAGCACGTCATCGTTATTCAAAAGAATTGGCAGATATACCGTTCACAGTTGATTATTCAGGTAGCCAAGCGACTGTCTATTGGCAAAAGCGCAGTGAGTTAGTAGTCAAAAAGGGTGCGACGTTATTAGAAAACGCTCCGTTAACTAAGGCTGGTGTAATAGGTTTCGCCGGACGTTTTGGCTTGCGACTTCGCCAGGAACATGCCGGAGCCATCGATGATAATACTTTGATCAAGGACGTTACTTTGCAAAGTGTTAATGAAGTAGGAACTTTTCTTTACTTTGCCGGGACTAATAGCTGGTTACAATTGAAATCTCCCGAAGGCAAGACTTTGCATGAGTTGACAGTTGTAAAATAAACTTGGAATTTAACTACTTTTCGGTTATGAACGGGCAGCATAAACGTGAAATATAACGTAGTAATTTAAATAGCGCCGGGTAATCAAAGTGCGATTACCGGCGCTATTTGTCTAATGCTCGAATGACCCTATTATGTCCTGCTTTCTAGCTGAACAGGCTTGTTCCACTCTCTAGTTGAAACGAGTTACACAAGAGCAACTCCCTCCGAGATAACAAAATTTCAGGAATCACTCGCAAAGTGTGACGAGCAATTCCTGAAATTACGTTATCCTCCGGGAGCTGACCGCTCTTGTTCCACTCTCTGACTAAAACGAGTTACACAAGCCAGACTCAGCCATATAGCTACATTCCCCAAATCACACACAAGTTCGGTGTGCAATTCGTGGAATTAGGCTATCTGTCTGAGTCTAACCGGGCTTGTTCCACTCTCTAGATTGCACTAGGAATCTTTGGTCCGCAGTGTCCGTTGCAGGCACATTTTTGATCGTCAATCATTCTACAATGACAAATACCATCGGAACCGGCACATTTGCAGCCAGAGTGGCAAGTCATTCCTTGATGACAATATGGATTGTTATCAGCCATAATTAATCCCCCCTTGTATTTTTAGGATATCATATCTGCGAGGTTAATTGACAAGTGTGATTTCAATGCTAAAATTTTTATATTAATTTATTTTTAACTGCTAGTGATTCTAGTAGTTTTTTTTATAGGGGCAATTATGAAAAAAGTATCAGCGAAAACATTGATTTTTGGGGCTTTTTTGGAATCGGTGGGGTCGAGTTTTATTTGGCCAATCAACACGATTTTTATTCACGATTATTTGCATAAGTCATTGGCAGTTGCCGGAATGGTTTTATTTTTTAATTCCATTTTGACCTTTGCCGGAAATTTTATGGGTGGAAAACTATTTGATCGCTGGGGTGGTCATAAAACGGTTATCGTCAGCACAGCAATCGGTTTGTTGGCTTTAGTTGGCCTGATTTTTAATCATAGTTGGCCGGCGTATCCAATTTTGTTGCCGATTTTGGGCTTTGGTGTCGGGAGCGCATTTACGGTTATCAATTCGTTTGCGGCTCAGATTGATGAAGTTGACCGCTACAAACTTTTCAATGCTATTTATGTCGGGACTAATCTAGGTAATGCGATTGGTACGGCCTTGGGTGGTTATATTGCTGGTATTCAAATGACTTTGGTCTTTGTCGCCAATTTCTTCTTTTTGACGCTCTTTTTCTTGATTGCTATCTTTTGGTACAACAACCGGGAAGCGCCAAAAGCTAAATCCGAAAGAATTAAGGTAGAAAAAACGAAGTTACATCCTGGTGTTGGCTTAATGGCGCTCTTTCTAGGTGCTTCGTGGTTCTCCTATTCACAATGGAGTAGTAATATTTCGGCTCATCTGACGAACTTAGGAATTCCCGTCAGCAAATATAGTCTATTGTGGACAATCAATGCGGTGGTAATCGTAATCGTTCTGCCGGTTATCAATCGTTTAGTCGAGAATAAAGAATGGTTTAAGCGGATCCAAATTCCACTGGGAGTAATTTTGTTTATCGTCGCTTTTGCGGCAATTATTAATGCGAAAACCTATATTTACTTTGTGATTGGAATGGTCGTCTTAACTCTGGGGGAGACCTTAGTTTATCCTGGTATTCCGGCAATGGTCAGTGAGTCGACGCCAAAACAAGAAGCCGGTCGTTATCAAAGTTTACTCAGTATGTCATCGACTTTTGCGCGAGCAATTGGACCCTTACTTGGGGGATTAGTTGTTGAAAATAGTTCTTATAATTCACTCTATTTTGTGGCGATTTTTGTCTTAGTAGTTTCGCTATTTATTTTGCGAGTTGGACATCGGGAATTATTAAATGGACAAAAAAATACCTTCAAAGCGTGATTTCTCTGAAGGTATTAAGCAAATAAAAATTTATTTATTGATTCTTGTAGCAAAATCAGCGATGTATTCGGAGTTGTTCTTCAAATTCAAACCGCTGTTGATTGTGACGTCGCCTAACCAAACGTATTGGTCAGAAGCTACTTGACCCCAGTATGAGCCGTACTTGTTAACTACTAGTTTAGAAACTTTCCATGAAGTTCCGGCAGGTAGTGTTTGAACGTATTTGTTGTCGTTGTAGCTGTAAGTTTTAGTTGCAACGTTTGTTTTAGCAATTAGGCCATTACCGGGCATGGGGATTTTTGAAGTAGTGTTGTGGTTAGTATTGTTATTATTATTGTTAGTTGTGTTAGTTGTAGTGTTGTCATTGATTTTAACTGCTAGAGCGATGACGTATTGGTTAGTACCGACTTCGTAATAGTTGTTACCATCGATTGTCTTAGTAGAACCAAGTTTCCAAGCTGATCCAGCTGGAAGAACGGTTCCAATTGGATTGCCATCAGGATCAACTACTTTAGCGGCGTATGACAAAGTACCAGTTTTAACTGCAGGTGTAGTTGTTGTGCCTGTTTCTTTGACGGTCATATTTGTTGAAAGGGCATATTCATTTGTAGCAACTTCGTAGTATGTGTTGCCATCGATGTTGATAATTTGACCGAGTTGCCAATCAGTGTTTGCAGCAAGTGACAAATTTGCAAGTGACTTTCCGTTTCCGTCAACCAAATGTGTCAGAGTATTCGTGTGACCAACTAATTTAGTGGCAGCCTGTGAAGTTTGACTTGTTAATGAAAGAATTGTTGGTGCTAATAAAACTAAAGCCGATGTGATAAAAATATTTCTTTTTTTCACGTTTGTTTCCTCTTTTTTCGATGTGTTTTATGATGCACAACTATGATTATAGGTTACGAGAAAAATGTTGCAAGTGGATATATGAAAATAATTGTTAATTCATTTTTATTTTTAAAATAGTTTTGATTTTTGACCAACTATTTAGATTTTCTTAATGATTTTGATAACAATCAATTGTATAGATTAAATTAAATATAATTGTTTGATAAATAATTAATCTTATTTTTGATTTTATAATAGGGGATTTTTTTCATTTGGGGGGATTTTTATGAAAAAAGTAACGGCAAAAGTTTTAGTTTTGGGAGCGGTATTGTTATCAACCGGAGCCAGTTTTATGTGGCCAATCAATACCATCTTTATTCACACGTATTTGCACAAGTCTTTGACGGTAGCGGGAATTGTGCTGTTCTTTAATTCTTTATTTAGTTTTTTCGGCAATTATGTCGGTGGAAAAATGTTTGATCGGCTGGGTGGTCATAAAACCGCCATCATTAATGCACTGATTGCAATTTTTGCTTTGGTTGGTTTGATCTTCAATCATAGTTGGCCCGCTTTTCCAATACTCTTGCCGATACTAGGTTTCGGCGTTGGTGGTTCGTATACCGTTGTTAATTCATTCGTCGCGCACATTGAGGAAGCGGATCGATACAAAATTTTCAATAACATTTACGTGGGTAGTAAAATTGGCAGCATGATTGGTACGGCACTCTGTGGATTCGTTGTCAGCGTGAAAATCAGTTTAGTGTTTGTCGCCAACTGCATCTGCCTGTCGATTTTTTTGATTGTGGTTATCTTTTTGTACGGCAATCGTCCAGAATTTATCAAGAAGGTTGAACAAAAAGCACGGTTGTTCACACTCAAGTTGTATCCAGGAATCGGTTTAATCGCACTATTTCTAGGAATGACGTGGATAGTGAATTCCCAATGGGGCAGCAATATTTCTGCTCATTTGACGGATATTGGGATTCCAATCGGCAAGTATAGTTTCCTTTGGACGATGAACTCGTTGATTGTAATTGTCTTGATGCCACTGATCAATCATTTTGCTGAGAACCGTGATTGATTTAAGAAAATTCAGATTCCGGTAGGAGTTTTGTTCTTTATCACGGCACTAATATCGCTGATCAATGCCAAAGAGTACGCAGCTTATGCTATTGGGATGGTAATTTTGACTTTAGGTGAAATGTTGGTTAATCCGGCCATTCCAGCCTTAGTAAGTGAGACAACTCCCAGAAATGAATCCGGCTGTTATCAAAGTCTAGTCAGCATGACCGGCAACTTTGCCAAAGCTATCGGACCATTTTTAGGCGGTGTTCTGATCGAGAATAGCTCTTACAACGTCTTATTTTTGTCGGCAATTATGTTATTGATATTGTCATTGGGTATTTTTAGAGTTGCCCGTAAACGTTTGGTGGCAGAGAGAATATAGTGCCTTGTTTACAAGATATGTTGCTAAGAACTAAGAGTTCGGGACATAACTCCCGATTCTAAAAAAACACGATAGAAATTTCCATAAAATATGGAATTCCTATCGTGTTTTTTTGGTATTCAGTTGGATATGATAATAATCTTGCCAACT
>NZ_RKLY01000044.1 GCF_004745525.1 Companilactobacillus suantsaicola
AACTTTTACAATATCCGGCTTTTCGTCCATTAAAAATACCTCACCATTTATTTTGATGAGGTAATCATATCGCTTATTGTGGACCGAGAGAATACGGTCGGTTATTTACTGCTTACGGAAATACTCAAAACGCTTAATTAGTAATTATCATTCATATGTATATAAAAAAAGAAGCTGTATTAATGGTTGTCCATTAATACAACTTCTTTTTAGTTATTGAAATACTTACTAGCAAAAGACGTTGCTTTATCGATATATTGTAACCTAGCCTTGCTAAACGAATTAGCATGACCGGCACCATCTACGATCCAAAGTTTCTTAGGACCTTTGGTGTAGTCATAATTTTGATAAGCATTCTTAGTTGGAACAAAATCATCTTTTGAACCGTGAATAACAAACAACGGCACGTGATTATTCCTCAAAGTATTCTTGGTACTAGCTTGATAGAAATTGTAACCGGCTAGAAATTTTCCAAAAAGACTTGCTGTCGGAACTAGTGGAAAGCTTGGTAAATTGAACTTATCTTTTAATTGATAGTTTAACTCACCAGAAATTGTCGTATAACCACAGTCAGCAATCGCAAACTTAACGTTTTTAGGATGCTTTCCTAAGGTATACATAACGGTAGCTGCTCCCATGCTGACACCAAACAAACCAATTTCTGAAGTTTTTCCATACTTTTGATTGAGTCGTTTGATCCAATTAGAAATATCGATTCGATCTTTCCAACCATAGCCCGTGTACTGCCCCTGACTCATTCCAAACGAGCGATTATCAGGAGCTAAAACATTGTAGCCAGCTTGATGAAACATTTTGGCATATTGGCCCATGTATTTACTTGAAGAACCGAAACCATGAATAACGATAACCGTTTTGGTTGTCTTTTTAGCAGCTGGTAAAAATCGTGCTTTTAACTTCAAATTATCTCGAGTAGTTTGCTCCAAGACTTGTGGCTTTTGCTTTAGAAACCACTGATCATCTTTGTTGAAGTTTTTAGCGATTTGACTACTGTAACCAGTTTTATTAAAAGCATAGTTGAATAAATATCCACTACCAGCCAAGTCACCGATTATTAGTACGCCGACCACGATTGATAATGTAACTTTAATAAATTTTTTCACAATGAAATTACCCTATCTTAAAATCTTTCTCAACAATAATAAATAATTGGCAATTTGATTGCAATAAGAAATCTGAATTTAGTTGTTAGCCATTTGTTCATCTTTGGCACGATTTTCAGCGGCATCCTTGTGGAACCAGTGAATGTGTGAATCAAAGAAAGCAATCATATCGTTCATGAAGTACATAATGTAAGTTAAGAACAACACTGGACTGGCGTCACCTTGTGTGGCTGTAACTCCCCAAAGAACGATTGACATGATTCCTTGAGCTGTCCAGAAGTAATATTGTTCACGGAAACGTAATGTACACAACAATGCACCTGTGAAACCAATTGCAGCAGCAACTGAATCAATTACTGGACGAGGACTGATGAATAGATGTGTATCCATCAAGTACAAAAGGCCCCATGAAGCAAAGAAGAACAATGCTGTCCAAAGCCACTTGATAGCAGTTAGACCGTGGATGTGTTTTTCAGCATCTTTGGCCCATTGTGGACTGACCAAAACAGGAATATCAAGTAAAACAATGTAACTTAGTTGAAGCACAACATCAGAGAAGTTCTTAGCATTGATAGCTACGAAAATATAAATAAGTGCAGAAACTAGTCCTAAGACACCATTTAGAGGCTTAGCGTTTGTGATCGCAACGGTACATGTGAAACCTAAAACGGCCGCAAACCATGTCCAAATGGCGATTGCATTAATAGAATGTGAAAGTGTTGAAGCAGTGATGGCCCCCAAGCCAAACATTAATAGCATGTAACTCTTGAAACTCCAATGTTTCATTTGTTCAACATACCATTTTGGATTAAAAATACTCATTTAATCTTCTCCTCTTTGGACTGTTTCAAAAAGCGTGATCCCTATCACCAAATTTTTGAAACAATCAATTTTTATTTATCCCTTAAACCGAAAGATCAATTTAATCGACGTTTAAAATCATACCACCAATTGAAGTGAAAATGGTAGATGGAATCTCAACCATATTGATGCCATATCGCTGTAAAGCGCTTACCCCTCCTGATAGACGGGTTATTTATCATTTGATACAATATATAGTTTTTTTCGATTTTGTAACACTATATATTGTTATAACGACACCGTAATTATAAAAAAAGAGTGACCCTTCCAATTGAATGAAAGTGTCACTCTTCTTAATTTAACAAATTTGCTTTAAATTTTGCCTACGAGGTCGCCACTTGGTTTAATGGTTTCTTCCCCAGGATGCCAATTAGCTGGACAAACATTGTCACCGTGTGCCTCAACGAATTGAGCAGCTTGTAAAGTTCTTAAAATTTCTTTGGCATTACGACCGATGCCCATCGCATTGACGGTATATGATTTGATAATACCTTTAGGATTGGCAATAAAGACCCCACGAAAGGCTTGTCCGCTATCTTCATCTAAAATATTGAAGAAATCTGTCAATTGATGTTTTTGATCGGACAACATTGGATATTTGATTTTACCAATTGTATCGGTTGTTTCGGCCCATGACATGTGTGAGAATTGGCTGTCGACTGAAACTGAGTAGACTTCAGCGTTTGCGGCTTTAAATTCGTCGTAACAGTCTTGTAATTCACTCAATTCGGTTGGACAAACAAACGAAAAATCTGCTGGATAAAAGAAAATGACTGACCATTTACCAAGTAGATCTGACTTGTTAAAAGTCTTCAACTCTCCAGCTTGATATGCATTAACTGTGAAATCGGGTATTTCTTTATTAATATAATTCATTCCCAAAACCTCCAAGAAATTGATTTCTTTTTGTTTAAACACATATATAGTAACAAATATTTCGCTTTATTTTTATTAAAAACACTTTTATGTCACAATAGATTTATTCAAAAAAAGAGGGATATATTCATGACAGAGGAACAACAACTTCAAGCTATTAAAGATTTTTCTTATCAAAAAATGAAAAAAGATGCTTCTGGTCATAATTTCGATCACATTCAGCGCGTCGTTAAAACCGCCAAACGACTGTTAACTCAAGAGCCAGCTGATAAACTGATTACTTTAGCCGCTGCATATTTACACGACGTTGCCGACGATAAACTCGTCAGTGACCCTAAAGAATTGGAGTCAGAAATTCAAAAGTTTTTGCTACAAATAGATTTGACTTCCCAACAAATTGAAAAGATCCTTTTTATCACACATAACCTCTCCTTCAGTCAATCTTTGGACAATCCTCCTAAACTATCACTCGAAGGCCAAATAGTTCAAGATGCTGACCGGCTGGATGCTATTGGAGCAATCGGAATCACACGAGCAATTTATTATGGTGGCAAACATGCCGAAACAATTTACGATCCTAAAATTTTACCTCGTAAGAATTTAAATAAGGCAGAATATCGTAATTTAAGTAATGAAACGATTATTAACCATTTCTATGAAAAACTATTAAAATTGACTGAAATGATGAATACGCCAACGGCAAAAGAAGTTGCCCAAGCTCGTCATCAATACATGCTCGACTTTTTAGAAGAATTTAAAAATGAATGGAACGCAGAAAGGTAGATAAATTATGGTCTCATTTGCACAACAAGATAAAGAATATTACCAACACATCATCAGAAATCTCAAAAATCGTGGCGTGACACTAGACGACATCGCCGAGATTGTCATTTTCTTAGAAAAAGATTACATCAAAGGTTTGAATACTGATATTGCGATTCACGCTATCAATAAAGTTTTACACAAACGGGAAGCTCAAAATGCCATTATGACGGGAATTGAGTTGGATGTACTGGCTGAAAAGGGCTTGCTTTCAAAACCTATGCAAAGAATCATGCAGACTGACGAATCAACTTACGGAATCGATGAAAATATGGCAATCACTTTGGCTAGTCTTTACGGTTCTGTGTCAGTTACTAATTATGGTTACGTTGATAAATTGAAACACGGAATCCTTAATAAACTAAACGACAAATCAACTGGTAAAATCAATGTTTTCCTCGATGATTTAGTTGGAGCTATCGCAGCTGGTGCTTGTGGTTGGTTGGCTCATAATGAAGAAGAAGTTAAGGGTTTATTAGAAGAAAGTAAACTATAAAGGATTGTGCTTTATTAATTAAATCCGCAATATAATCAAAAAAGGCCATGGCAAATTATTCCATGGTCTTTTTTTAATATTTTACATGCTAATCAACTATCAAGACATTTGTTTGAGATCTTTCCGAAACGTAACGAGTTACTGAACCAACTAAAATTCTTGCTAAACCGGAATTACCAGTCTTGCCCATTACGATTAAATCAATTTTGTTTTCTTGTGGGAAACGGGTCAATTCATTTCTTGGTTCACCATTGAGTAACTTGACATTACACAATAAACCAGCCTTTTTGACGGTTTCTTTAGCTTTTTCTAAATCATCCCTGGCACCATTTTCTAGATCACGTACCAAACCTGGTGCATATGATACGCCAACATTCATTGGCAAATTAGCGGTGTTCACCACTGAAACTAAATAAAGTTTTGCTTCAAATCTCTTGGCTAAGTCTATTGCCGTATTCAAAGCATTAAAGGAACTCTGACTACCATCAATCGCTACCATAATTTTTTTAAACATGATCTTGCCCCCTTTTGGCCTTCTAATTTAATTTTAGCAAGTTAGTGAAAAATTTGGTAATAATAAGCTATTTACGTCATGAAGATTTGATATAATTAAAATTAGTAATCAATAATTTTAGGGGATTATTATTATGAAGACTAGGGACAGACTGGAGCTCATCGAAAAAGAATGTAAAATACGCAACAATTTAAAACAAATTCAATTCACGCATTATTTTTCTAACCAATTTATGGAACGCTATACGCAATTTTTCTGCATTGAAGAATTTCTTGAGGCAGCTGGAGTTACAAACCAAGCCAGTTTAGATTCTTTACCAATGGAAAATTGGGAACGCCAAGTCCAATTAGCAACCACCTTCTCCAGCTGGCAAGAGATGCTTGATAAAGCCGGTGAAGAGTATTTAATGGAAAATTATTATTAAATATATAATATTATTAAATAAAAACGCTATCATTTATATTATTTGTTAGATTATATTACATTTATGTGACAACTGTAATATACTATATTTGTTGGAAGAAACCCAAAACATGCAATAATAAAAATTTAATTCTCAATAGTACAATCCTTCTATAGAATTAATCTTCCAACGGACGATGCTTAAGCATCGTCTTTTTTTGTCTAAAAAATCGCCTTTTATACTTAATTTCGGTATAATTTAAGATAATAAAAATTTGGAGAATTAATTGAAGAAAAAGCTTAAACAAGTTTTAAAATTGAATTTATTTTTAACCTCAACCATGATCATCTGCGACTTACTGATCGTCCATCACCATACTAATGATGATCAGTCGGCTGTTCGCCAAGTCAGTGCTTCACGACAAATGAAGATTCCTAAGAAATTACGTACGATTCACTTTGATGAAGAACAAGAATTCAGTGACGACAAGTAAAAAGCCCTTGATAATTCAAAGGCTTTTTTTGTCTCTTTAAAGCATCTGCATTCCTTCAGCATTTAATTGATAAACTTGATCGTAAAGTTTTTTAATATCATCAGGGATGTGATGGTCTACCTCAATTACCGTCAAATCAGGATTGGTTAATAATGACTGATGGATTCCCTTAGCAGTTTGAGGATCAAGAGAGGCGGTTCCTTCATCGATCAGTAAAATTTGTCGATTGTAAAAGAGCGCCCGGGCAATCTCAATTCGCTTCAATTGACCGCCAGAATAGTTATGACCGTTCTCATCAATCACTTGTTTAATTGCTGATTCGTTGCTAAATTCATTCAATCCAGCTAAATCTAAGGCGCGAAACACTTCAGCATCAGTGGCGGATTTTCCAAGCGTGACATTATTTCTCAAAGTATCCTCAAAAATAATTGGTGTCTGACCAACGATTCCAAAGCTACTATAAGCTTGATTTAGCAAATAGTTCTTCCCGTTCAACAAAATCTTTCCCTGTTTTGGCAGCAATTCTTTCAAAAGTAAACGAATCAAAGTTGACTTCCCCACGCCGGACTTCCCACCAATCAAAATTTTTTGTCCCCGTTTGACGTCAAAAGAAACATTTTGAAAAATTGTTTTACCTTTGAAATCAAAACTAATTTGCTCAACATCCAAATCACGCACAACACTAGTAGTATCAGTATGATCCACTTGAATATGCAAGTTAGCGACTTGTTGACGAATATCTTTCGTACTGTTAATCGTATTCCAACTAGTAACAATCTGGTTAAAGCCATTTAGAATCCAAGACGAGGAATACTGAATTGCGACAAACTGGGCTAAAGTCAATTTTCCAGTAATCGTGAAATAAATACCAATTCCAATCGGCAAATAAGTACATAGTGAAAACAAAAAAACTAATGACATTGTTTGTTAAAGAGATTTGATTCTTTAAATTAGCATTAGCTTGTTCCATCTTGGAAACTGATTCATCCAAACGCTCAGAGAACCCCGACGTAGCGTGATATCTGCGCAGCAATAATGCTCCATGTAAGAGATTCTGAACCGTCCCGGATAAAACTTGATTATTTTTTGACCAAGACGTTGTCTTATCTTGTATTGCGTGACTGAAAAATTTTGGCGCTAAAGTTGGAAAAATCATAAACCCTAAAAAAATTAAGGTGACCAACACATTGCTATATAAAGCGTAAATCAAAGTTCCCAAAGTCATAGCAACTGAACCTAACAGCATGAAAATCTGGCGCCAATAATTGTCCTCGAGCAACTTCAAATCATTGAGAACAAACGAGACATTCTTTGATTCAAAATCATTTTCGTCGGCGGTAACGGAACTCATTTTTGCGAACATATAATCTTTTTTTAGGCGATTATTGATCAAGAAAATATTTTTATTGACGACGATACTCTTTAAATAATTGAGCAAACAAAAAATTGCATAACCAAAAACGATAAAAATCACTGCTGGTACGATCATGCCAATATTTTTATCAGTGATCAATTTAAAAATATATGAGTAAGTAATCGTATTGAATGGCGTTTCTAAACCAGCTAAAATACTGAAGATTATTGCTAAACTAAAAAAAGGTAGATTAAAATGTTTTCTCATACTGCACCCCTAACATTAATTAATTTTAATATTATTAGTGTACAGCTAATTTTTGTCAAAGCAAGACGGTGAGCAATAATGTTTTCATTAAGAAAAAATTATCCTTTATTACCTTTCTTGATAAGAAATTATCCTAACTTCGAATGGAATTCAGTACATATTCTTAGATATAATTAGGAAAAATATTAGGAGTTTCTAATGAAAAAAATATTATTACTGTTAGTTGTATTTCCTATGGTTGCACTCAGTATCTTACCGACCAAAACTGTTCTAGCTGACTCAGTTCAATATCGATCAGAAAAATTTCTCAATAAAGTAAGTAAATTCAATCAAACACTCAATAAAAAACTCTACAAACAAATAAAATCCGCTGATAGTCCCACTTCTATTGAACAACGGAGCCAACATTTAAACCATTCTTGGTTCACCTTCATCAACAAAATCAATTATTTAAAAAATGATCAATTAGAAATTTATGTTAATGATGATTTTAAAAAGCTATCCAATACTAAAAGAGCACAAGTCGTTGGTTTCGTACAACAACTTACGCTCGCTAATCTGGATATAATTAAAGGGGTAAATCCCACAACTTATAAGCAAGGTTTATTCTCAGCTGTCTTTTGTGATGGGAAATTCTTAGGTCGCACCCTTTTTCTTGATCATAAAGATTTTCTTTGGAATGATTAACCACTGAAATTACTAATGAGATGGATCAACCAAAGATGGGCGGGATAAAAAAGATAAAATAGATATTTCAATTTATGATCATACTGGCCTAATTTACCACTGTAGAAATGTAAAAATGGAATGATGCTGATAAAGAAAATATCACTGGCATTCATTGCGATGCTGTCAAAGATCATCAATGGAGTTGGATTAGGAATCGATAGTGCCATCGGCAATTCAATCGCCAACAAAACAATCATCAAGCCTAAATAATACCAATTTCGTTTCTTGATATTTTGATGAGTAAGTTGCGTTATCAACATAAACGGCAAAATAACAAAACTCCCTTCCAAGATGGGAATTAAACCTATTACTAATAAGACGATTGAAGCAATTTTTAACAGTTGCTTCTTTTTTGGTTTCTGATGATTATCCCAGAGACAAACGATCACTGCTCCAAAAAATAAAGTCAGAAAAATGTTATCTCCTAAAATGGACATTTAGTATTGTTGTCGTAAAACAAATAAATTCAATAGATAATTTCCCAGGGCCATAAAAGCTCCCCATCCTAAGAGCCGTGCCAAATAGGATTTTCGACTATGCGTGTAAAAAAGCCCTTCGACAACCAAATAGGCAAAGCCAACCGCCACTACTCTAGTTAGAATGTGGAAAGTATCAGCAAGATATGGTGAAATAAAATTATCGAGATGATCTAAGACCATCAGAATCATCAGAATTATTTTAAAGAGATCTCGATTCATCCCTTTAGCTGTTGGTGTGAATTGTTCCAAGTTTCTGCTCCTAAATTTGATAAAACTTATTATCCAGAAAAGAAAATGGCCTGTAAATATACCTAACACAACTGTTAGTGCTATATTACAAAATAGTAAGTCTAAACCGATAGGATAAAAAAATGAAAAAATTCTTACATTCAAATGGATACGCCGTCTTAATCGTTTTAGCCGGTCTGTGCTCTTTAGTTATTTTAGTTTTGAGTTACATACCCGGTTTCAAGATTTCCAGGTTTCCATATTTAGAAATCGACGTCGTGACACTTTTAATATTTAGTTTTGATTATTTTGGTCGACTTTATTTAGCCAAAGACAAAAAGAAATTCTTCAAGACCAATATCGTTGATCTTTTAGCAATTTTGCCATTCAATACAATTTTTAATGCCTTTCGAATCTTCCGAGTAGTCAATATTATCCGTTTCACCAAAATTTTTACGTTAGTTCATTTCATTGGAACTGCTGGAAAAATGCAAAAAAACGCTAAGAAGTTTCTCAAAATCAACGGTTTTATTTATTTGATCATTATTTGTGGCATTGTCTTGGTCACGGCTGCTATTGCCTACTCCCTGGCTGAAAATGTCCCTCTCAGTGACTCATTTTGGTGGGCAATTGTGACAGCATCGACTGTTGGTTATGGTGACGTCGCACCTACTACCTTAATCGGACGCATTTCAGCCGTTTCACTGATGATTATTGGAATTGGCTTTATCGGTACTTTAACCAGTACGATCACAAATTACTTTACTCAAGAGAAAAGCGAAGAAAATGATGATAAACTCGATCAAATCCTAGTTAAATTAACTCACTTGGAACAAACGAATCAAAAACTACAACAAGAAATCACTGAATTGAAGAAAAACCGTAAACAATGATTTCATCTTCATTACAAATTACAAAAATAACAGTTTAATTATCAAATTTATTATAAAATACCTCATGAATACAAATTCAGGGGGTTTATAAATGGTCAATAACTCTAATCATAAAGTTATTAGCAAATTTATTTTCTTGTCCATTTATTTATATTTTTTCATAATTTCATTTCTAATCATCCCTGTTGGCGATGATTTCTTTTGGTGGGGCAAGCCTGGCCATTTTTTACTGACTCATAACTTTTTTAGCACCAATCCTGAATTCGGTGGCAGTTCTAACGGGCGCTATTTAGGTAACCTCTTAGAAATCACAATGATGCACAGTGAGATTCTTGCAGCTGTGATTTATGCTTCCATTATCACCTTATTTATTTGGTGTATTTGGCAACTGGCAGGAAAACATTTGAGTTTAGTTGCAGCTTTATCATTTTTTACCATCATTCAAATTGGTCACATTCAGAGTGTTTTCCTCTGGTTTGCCGGCTTCATCAATTACTTACCACCGGTCGTTTTGATGTTGACATATTTGGTTTTGCTAGAAAGATATATCCGAACTGACAAGCAGAATTTGCCTATTATTAATTTTTTTCTTGCCTTGGCTGGAGGTCTGTTCATCGAACATATGACCCTATATCAAATTTTTGTCGGTCTAAGTTCACTGGCCTTACTACTTTATCTTAAAAAAACAGTTCGCCCGGCACTATGGTATCTTACCGGTGCAATAATCAGTGCCATTATTATGTTTAGCAATCAATCCTATTATCACACCACCAATGAATATCGAGAAGTTACCTTCAATCTGGATAAATATTTATCCAATTTCATCCAAATCACCCACTTTTGGATCATTACCTTCAATTACGTCGTTATCGTCACAATTTGTCTTGCAATCATCTTGATCAGTTGGCGTAAATTCTCGAAAACTACTAAATGGTACCTAATTTTACCAGCCAGTGGCTTTATAATTTATTATTTATGGATTAATATCTACCTTCAAAATAATTTTAAAATTAATTACGCTAATTATCAGATTAAACATTTAGAACCTAATCTAGCCATCGTCGATAGTTGGGTGAGTCTGCTTTTCTTGATTTACCTTTTTGGGGCAACTTTTTTTATCTTCAAAGGAATCAACAACTTAAAAGTTCAGTTCTGCCTCTTCAGTACGATTGCTTTATGCGTGCCATTTTTCTTCATCACCTCACCTATTTTTGTTCGAGAATATTTCAGCTCCTTGGTCTTTTTCTTTATCGTAGGGATTATCTATCTCAACAAAGCACTAACCTACTATCCAGCACTTTTTAAGGGTGTTAAACGCCTGCTTTGGTTAATCGTCATCTCCTCATACGGTTTAGTCATGTCCATGATGATTGCCAATTATCAAACCAATCTGAAACGAGTTGATAATCATGATTTCTTACGTGAATCAAAAACTCTCAAGCAAAAAGTTCCCTATCCTAATTACGTAGCTCTAAATGACATGTTGATCATGCAATCACCTGAATATTGGCACAATCGTTTAAATTATCAATTCAATGATTATTTTTATAACAAACAATACAAATAAGCCTTGCGGTAATCTTCCGATTATCACAAGGCTTTTATTATTGTTATTTTTATTCTGCACCAACAGAAACCGTTTCTGGTAAAGTACTACCTCCATCGATAACAACTGGCGTAGCAGTCATATATGAAGCCTCATCACTCAATAAGAAGGCGGCTAACTCACCAACCTCTTCAATTGTTCCTAAACGTTTGCCTAAAGGTACTGCATCGGCAATCCCTTTAGTAGTTTGACTCGGATCATCTGGAGTAGATTCATTAGCAATCGCATCAGCCATCGGCGTTTGAATATAGCCTGGTAAAATAGCATTAACAGTAATATCATACTTGGCTACTTCTCGGGCACAAGCACGCGTGAATCCCATGATAGCGGCTTTAGTTGTCGCATAAGCACATTCACCCTCATCAGCGACCATCACTCCAGTGACACTAGACATGTTGCAGATGCGACCTTTTTTGTTCTCAATCATCGTTGGCAAGACAGCTTTGGTAACGTTCCAAACACCTTTGATATTGACATCGAATTGCTGGTCACGTTCTTCATCAGAAGTATTCAACAGTGAGCCTAATTTGATGATTCCCGCGTTATTCATTAGACAATCGATCGTCCCAAAATGTTGGATGATCTCCTTGACACCAGCAGTCACGCTTTGAGTATCAGCTACATTCATGTGAACGCCAATACAGTCCACACCTTGTGCCTGTAGTTTTTTGACAGTTGAATCTAATTGATCAGAAATATCGACTAAAGCAATCTTGGCACCGTGCTTAGCTAAAACTTTACTAATTCCAAGTCCGTTACCCATGGCAGCACCAGTAACGACCGCCACTTTATTGGTTAATTTACCCATAATAATTACTCCCTTCTATATTGTGAACGTTTTCATTTGTACCTTTCTAATATATCATAGAAAATAATTATTTTGGTTCAATTTATAATTTTGGGACGTCTATTTTATTAATCGCTTTCGAAACTTTATCAGCATAAGCAATATTTTCAAACATATTTTCTGACCATTGATAATTACAATGAACCAATTTATCTAACTCATCAACATCCACAGCAGCAGTTTTAATTTGTTCAACTAAGGCATCTGTTAAAGTAATTTCCCCATCAAGAAGATCAATTTCATCAAATGGATCTAAATTATTGCGGAATTGTTTTTCAGAAAAGTTTCGATAAAACGGAATCTGCAAACTGTAATCAGCTTGATCGAGCAGGCGTCTAAGCTGGTCTTCCTGGGCCTTTGTTTCAATCGAAACGGAGAAATTTTTATAATCATTGATCAAAAATTCGACAAATTCATCACTTTCATCGGTCCTAACTTGCATCATGCCTTGAGTCTCTTCAACTATATCTTCAACATCGTCAGGAATTAATTTAAATTCTTGAATCAAATAATTACGTAAATCATTTAAAGCATCATTTTCTACAAAATAAAATTCATCTGCGTGTTTCAAGAAAGTTTCTTTATCAGGAATATTGTACAATTCCCCTTCTTGGTTATTCATCATGTCATATATATTGTCATCTTCAAACAAATATTGAGAAATAATATATTCTGGTGACTGCCAGTTGTCTGCTTCAAACCAAGAATCAAAACGCTTGATTTCAAACCCCGTATTTTGATTACTCATTTGGTTTAAAACATCCTTAAACTCTGAAGCTGTTAATGACATTTCTGGATTTTGCAATTTGATAATACGATAAACTTGTGTGATTGGGATTAAGTTGTATAAATTATTAGCCGCTTTGACATAACGCTTGATCAATTCTGTCTTTTCCATGAGCTTCTCCTAAAGTTTAGATTGTAAAAACGCCATTATCGAATGGCAATTCAACGACCACATTGTCGGTTAAATCAAAGTCACCGGCACTTTCAAAGCCTTTTTTGAAATCTGTGGCTTCATCATCGCTAAAGATTTCCATTGCCGTTTTCATAATTTCGTCTTCATCCATATAACTATGGAATTTATAAAAATCAAGAACTTTGCCAGTCGAATTCATTGCTACAAAGACGCTTTTACTCTTACCAGTATACAAGTAGCAAACATTGTCTAAATATCCGGTTTTTTCTTTTTTCAAGAGCGTCAAACCATCCAAGCCAATGTTTGACATTTTCACAAATTTAGTTTTTTTATCCATTCTTTTACCTTCGTTTCGTTTTCTTAATTAGATTATAACTGATTCTCGTTCGCCTGAAGTAACAAAAGAACGACATGAATTATCTAGCAGTATAGATAACGCCAATAGAAATGATTAGCTTTGCCTAAATATTTTGCGCAAGTATCCTTTTTACTTTTTTCCTTGCGCAAAATAGACTCACCAAAATATGTCTGCGCAAAGTTTTGCGCAAAGAGTTTTTCAATTCTGCTTAATTTTCTTGAAACAAAAAATAGGAATGCTGATTTAACAACATTCCTAAAAATAAAAACATGAACTTTCGTTCCATTTAAGGAGAGTACAGGATTTGAAAAAGCCCATGTATCAGTCTTTATGACGCTTTTGCGCAAAATAAGCGCAAATAGTTATCTTTTCTTACCCTTTTTTACCTAGTTAAAAGGTAAAATATT
>NZ_RKLY01000045.1 GCF_004745525.1 Companilactobacillus suantsaicola
AGAAGTTAAGCTTCTTCACGTCGAAAGTAGTTGGTGGGAAACTACCCGCGAGGATAGATAGTCGCTACGCAACCTAAGGGATCTACTTAGTAGGTTCCTTTTTTTGTACCCTGAAATAAAATTTGCGGAGAGTGGGGGATTTGAATCCTTCCCACTCCCCGTGGTAAAGGATTCAATTTAAAAAAGTTTAAAACAAAGAAGCTGACTAATGACATTCTCATTAGTCGGCTTCTTTGTCGGCGGCATATTAATTAATCCGACCTCAGAATAAAACTATAAAAAGTTCTTTATATTATTTTGGAATATTGACTAAATAAGTTCCAATTGTACAATTTCAGAAAATAAAAAAGATGTATTTTGAACTGATAAAGATGTATTTTGAACTGATTTTGAAAAATGCCGATATTATAAGATTAATCACAGAGTGTTTTTTGTAAACTAGTGATTATTTCAACCAATTCCTTTACTTTTTATGAAAATAATATTTTTCATAAATTATGATGAGACCGGGGACTATACTTATTTAAAATAAGGCGTAAAATAACTTATTGGTATAGATATTAAAATATATTCATATTTCTATAAATATTTTGTCTATTTATTTGGATTACAAAATGCTGTAGGTTACTAATTAGGAAAAATATTTACTATAATGTAAATATGTATTTTAGGACTATGAGTGTACTTTAATACAATATAAGTGATTACATCTACGGGGGTGGAGTTTTTGGATAGCTTTACTGACTTATTTTTATCAAAATCGGAAATTGAAAAGATTCAATTGTTTAATAAAATTAAACTAATAAGAACAAATCAGCTTGCTAGTGCAGATCTCATCGGAACTTATCGTAATCGTGATATTCAAGTTAAGGATATTAACTTACGAAAAGCAGCATATCAGATGAATAAGAGCTACGGTAGTGTTTATAATACTTTCTTGGGGATTCAAGAAGACTTTAAGAAGATCTTGAAGAAGAAAGATTATAGTACTGAAGAAATGTTCGGCGTGACTAGGGATGCTTATCATGCTTATTTGACGACTAATTCGGATGGTTATCTATTCTTAGATGCCATTGTTAAGGAAAAGGAGACTTCCTTCAAACATTTCTATGAAACATTGGAAAGTAGTAAGGCTACAGTCTTACGTCATTTAAAGCCAATGAGAGGCTATTTAAAACGTTTTGGAGTCCGGATTGCCTATGAACCAATGCGTTTTGTTGGTGATGAGGAATCGATTCGTCTGGCCATTGCGGCATTGTATTGGAATGCTACTAGGGGATATGTCTGGCCATTTGAAGACTTTACTCAAAAGACGGCTTTCAAAGTTGTTGATATTGCGTTAGATAAGTATCGTCTTAAACCAACTAACTACATTACAAAGACTTTTTACGCTTATGTAGTTATGGCACACTTATATCGAATTATTGCGGGTAATCATGTTCAAAATATGGATGCTTTGAACGTAATCAATTATCCATTCCCAAATATTTTTGAGAGTGCTGGATCAATGCTTGAAGGAGATTCCGGTAGTGAAAAGGTTCGAGAGTTAAAACGAGCTATCAAAGAAGATGTCAGTTATGAAGAGCAAATGTTCCAATCAGCTGATTTCTATATCTTATTGATGTGCGTACCGGCTACTTTTGAAGTCTCAGAGGATTATTTACAATCAGTTTCAAAACAATTAGTTCGTTATAATCCATTGTTTGCTAACTTCATTGATGATTTCTTGGAATTGATTCCTATCGATGTTGAACAAACAATTTCAGACATGGCAATGTCACACAGTGAATTTTTAAGATATAAATATAATTTAACAACTTGCATCATTGGTGTCTTAGCACTAGATCATAACTATATTGAAATTTTGAACCTTTATTCTGGTTTTGGTGACGCAATTAGTAAACTTAATGATGAAGGACTTGAGAGTAAAATTTATTCAACCGTTCAACATTTGATGTTGCGTGACAAGTATCAATCATTAAATGGGAAAGCTAAACAGATTTCTGAAGCTATTTATGCGATTGCTTATCGTTTCTTCTCACTCTATAACAAGAATATCCAAGTTAAAGTTTACTTGGAATTAGAGTCATTCTTCTTAGTTTATTCCGATCTATCAGTTACTTTGCAATCACTTCCTTATGCCAAAATTGTTAGTGATCCAAAAGAAGCTGATATTATCGTGACAGCTAACAGTGCTAATCCACCAGAAGATCAAATGAATAAAGATGTATGTATCTATCGTTGGATGTATAACGGTGTAGATGGCCAAATGGGCGGCTTATTGAACTTGATTTATAAGATTTGGACTGAAGAAAAGGTCAGTGAAAATCCAAATCTTTAATGAAAAGAGTTGCAACTATTTTCAGAATATATTATCATGAAGATTGTGCGATGAGTCGAGAGCCGTCGAATTTGGACGGCACTTATGAAGGTAGGATATCGAGCACCACTCACCGGATTGTGAGGGATATCTATAGAAACCTGATGTGAACAGGAATCTATTTACTCAATTTGAGTACTACCAAAGAAACCATGGTTGTTTTATACCATGGTTTTTTTTATAGAAAAATTTATGTAAGAGGTGAAAGAATGCGAGCACAAAGAATATGGTTATTAATATTGAGTATTGCGTTTAACTTGGTGATGGGATTCATTTTGCCAGTCAATTCAATTTTTATTCATAAGAATTTGGGGGAATCTTTGGTAACGTCAGGCTTTGCCTTGATGGTTTATTCCGCATTCATGATGGTCGGAAACGCCCTAGGTGGAGTTTTGTTCGATCGATTTTCCAAACGAGGGACAATGTATATTGGTTATGCCGTTTCAATCGTGTCACTTTTAGGAATGTCATTTCATCATGTTTGGCCAAGTTATGCCATTATGTTGTTTACTTTAGGATTTGGAATGGGTCTGATTTATACTGGTGTTAACGCCTATACAGCTTTTGTAGCTGAACAGATGAGTAGTAATAGTCGAGTGATTTTCAATAATATGTATTTGGCTTCAAACATTGGGATTGCGATTGGATCCGCCGCAGTTGCCTTTATTTTCAAATGGAGTATTTTCTTTACTTTCTTTATTCCAATGTTACTTTTCGTCATCAGTACGATTATTTTGCTTTTAAAAGCCGATGTTTTGGAACATGTTTCCGAACATGTTGAGGCCGATACCAATCAAGAAGTTACCGATTTTGAAGAAGAGGTCGATCCTAAGAGCATTATTGGTTCAGCTAGATTCAATCTAAATCTCTTTATTATTTGTGCCGCTATCTTTATCGTTTGGCTAGGTTACTCACAATGGGATAGTAACTTGTCAACTTACATGTTAAATAATGGTTATACAACTAGACAATTTGGATTAGTCTTCACGATCAATGCTGGTTCACTTTTGATTATTCAACCAGTAATGAATCGCGTGATTTCCAAAATCTTCAAGTTACTGAAATTCCAAATTTTTATTGGGACAGTAATTATGGGATTATCATTCTTGCTCTTGCCCGAAGCTAGCTCTTACATGTCTTTTGTGGCTAGTATGTTGGTCTTGACGGTCGGAGAATCAATGGTCTTTCCAACTATTCCAGCATTGTTGAGTAAGATGTCGACTAGCCGTAATCGAGGAACTTTCCAGAGTTTTTACAGCATTTTCGGTTCATTAGGACGTGCTGTGGGACCTTATGCCGGAAGTTTGATCATCACTGCGATGTCATTTTCAACTTTGTTCGTCGGCATTACAATTTCAATGATTATCGTGGCAGTTACAATGATAGGCGTTAAAGAATTAGTTTAAGTGAGGGAATATCATGATCATAATTTTGGTATTGTTATTACTAGTCGTTCTAATTCTGAACGCCTTTTTTTTGTACATTCACCAGCGCGGTTCTAAAGCTCTAGGCGGCACTGCACCTAAAGTTGTGATGGATGAAGGACTAGTAGAAAATACGGAAAAATTTTTACAGAAGAAAAAAATCGAGTGGAGAATTCACTCAAGCTTTAATGGCAATCAATTAGTTGGTTGGTTTACGGATAATCAGAGTCAGACGACGGTTATTTTGGTACACGGTTTTGGAGTCGACCATACGTCGTTAAATATTCATGCGCAATTATTTGATAAACTGGGATTAAATGTCTTACAAATCGACAATCAGGCTGCTGGACAAAGTGAGGGCAAGTATCAAAGCTTTGGAGTAATCGAGAGTAGCGACGTTGTTGATTGGGTCAAGCGTCTTTTAAAAGCTAAACCAGATAATAAAATTGTCCTCTTTGGGGCCTCGATGGGGGCTGCGACAGTTATGTTGACGACGAAATTTGATTTGCCCGAGAATGTTAAACTAGTTATTGAAGATTCAGGTTATACAAGTGCTTCGGATATCTTGAGTTATCACTGTCAAAAAAGGTATCATATTAAAGGCAGATATTTGATTAAAGGGATTTCGTTAGTAAGTAAGATCCGGGCTGGTTTTTCTTATCAGCAGGCGGATTGCGTTGCAGCATTACAGCAGAATACACGTCCAGTATTGTTTATGCATGGGCACAATGACTTTACCGTGCCATTTTTTATGCGTGAAAAGTTATTAACATGTGGAAAATTTCCGCGGATGGCTTACGAAAGTTCCGGAGTTCATATTAGAAGTTACTATGTGGATTCGAAAAAATATCAAGAAACTGTGGAAAAGTTTTTGAAAATGTATCTTTAGGAGAAAATAATGAAAATAAAAATCGCTGATTTTATCGAAAATGTTCAAGAAGAAAAATTCAAGCAAACTAAGCTTGATATTAGTAAGGACGACCTACTTCAAGAAGACTTGTGGGCCATAAACACCGCTAAGGAACAAATGGAAAAAGATTTAGCAGCTAATGAACTGTCACAAATCATCATTCATGTGGCAGATGCTGAATTTCCAATCGACTATTATTTGGAAAGTGGCGTGATCAATTTACCATTCGCTGATGCTAAAAAAGTGACTCATTTCTTTGATGATGATGCCGAAGTGGAAACTAAAGTTTATCTTTCAACTAATTGCGATTATTTAAATGCTTCAAAATTTCATATTGATTTAATTTCTGAAAATGAGTTCAAAAATGATGAAATTAAAGCTGCATTAGCTATAATGAAAAGTAACTATGAAACTTCCCTAGAAAACTTTAATCATAAAGATGATGAGGAAGAGGAAAAGAAAGAGGAAAAATAATGAATTCAATGCTGCTGCTTTTGGTAATGGGAGTAGGAGCTGGAGTTTTGGGTGCAATTTTGGGAATTGGTGGTGGTATGATCATCACCCCAGTTTTAACCATTATGATGGGCTTAGATATCAAGTATGCTATTGGTGCTAGTATCATTTCGGTTATTGCAACTAGTTCCGGTTCTACGATTGCTTATCTGAAAGATGATATGCTAAATCTGCGTGTCGCCATGTTTTTGGAAATAGCCACAACGGTCGGCGCGATTATGGGTGCCTTATTGGTAGGCGTCTTTTCAAGTAGTTTCTTATACGTATTATTTGGTTTTTTCCTACTATATTCTACTTACAATATGGTTCGTAAATTGATGGATAAAAAGGGCGAAAATGTTTATACCGGACATGATCCAATCGTCGACAAATTCAAATTAGCTAGTACTTATTATGATAAATCTGAGAAAAAACAAGTTGATTATTCAATGAAAAACGTTCCTGGTGGATTTATCATGATGTGGGCTGCTGGACTTGCCAGTGGTCTATTAGGTATTGGTAGTGGTGCTTTCAAAGTTATCGCCATGGATACAATTATGAAGATGCCTTTGAAACCATCTAGTGCTACCAGCAATTTAATGATGGGTGTCACAGCTGCTGCCAGTGCTACTGTCTACTTTTTCAATGGTTCGATCCGTCCAGATATTGCAGCACCACTTGCAATTGGTGTTTTAGCAGGTGCTACGATTGGTGCTCGTTTGATGCAAGTTTTGAAGCCAAGAATTATCAGAATGATTTTTATTCCAATCATTTTGTATATGGGAGTTCAAATGGCTCTTAAAGGATTTGGGGTGAACATCTAATGAATACACATGAAGAGACTAAGCAAGTCGAATTAATTATTGGTAAAATCCTCCGTATCGGCGTTATAACGTCGGCAATTGTCATTCTGATTGGAATGGGATTGTATTTTATGAGTGGCAGTGGTTATAATCCTGGAGATTATCCCACTAGATTTTCCGCAATTTTTGCTGGTTTAGCCGCTGGTAAATCTTATGCAGTAATTATGTTGGGTGTGTTCTTATTGATTTTGACGCCAGTTTTACGAGTCGTCGTTTCGATTTACGCTTTTTATAAAGAACACGATAAATTGTATGTTATTATCACAACGATAGTTTTAGTAATTTTAATGTTTGCGATGTTCATGGGATATCGTAGTTAAAAAATAAAAAACATCTATTTAGAAAAAATTCTAAATAGATGTTTTTTTAGTTATTTTCAAGAGCATCTAAAATACTCCATTGAATGGTACCGGTATATTTTCCGGCAGGATTGATTTTTTTACCAGTGGATAAAAGAATGCCAGTATCTTTGGTCCAATTTGAAGTGATATTTTGAGTGTCGGTATCATCACTATCTTTGTTATGTTGAAAAATTGTAACAGGATTACTTAAATCTTGAATTGGACTATCAGATTTTTCACGGTAAATTAATTTACCGTCGAAGACTTGCTCTTTTTTAGTACTTTTATTTATAAGTGGCGAAGCAACAGCTTTAACAATCTGGGAAGCTCCTTTGGCTCGACTATCGATCACATCGACATTGCACTTATCGAGTCGAGGAATCAATTGCTGATTTTTACCGTAATTAATACTTTGAAATGAAATATTATCTGAAATAAATCCGAATGAAATAGTACCACCGATTTGAATTTGTCGATTCAAGGCTGGTGTTTCACCTAGATTAGTAGTTGAAGAATTATCTTTAACATAGAATGAAACGGGAGTGGAATCATCAGCTAATTCGCTACTTTTAATAGTTAAAGTAAAATTACCATCTTTATCAATTATGTTCTCGATTGGATTGTAAATACCGTCGCCGACTTTTTTATATACGGTTAGCTTAGATAAGTCGACCTGACCTTGACCTAAATAATCGACTTTACTGGGAATGTTGACGTCTTTTTTCTTACTAATATGAATTGTATCTTTAGTATCACTGGATAAAATAATTGTATGGGGGTCAATCATAAATGCTGGTGCTTCAGTATCAGTAATTAAATTATCACCACTGAAATGTCCGTGTGCTTGAGGGACTTTCAAAGTTGTCGTACTAGTTGTGGCGGCATCACCGTGCAAAATAACGGTGGCATTATCTTTACCAAGACCTAAAGGACGATTGAGTTTAACCTCAATGACTTTTTGTTTAAAGGCGGTATCAGGGATCGTTTGTTTAGTACCATCTTTGTAAATAATTTCGCCACTGTGAAAAGCCATATTGTCGGGAGTAGTAATTTGAGCAACGATATTTTCCCAACGTCTAGTATATCCAACGTAGTTCAAATAGTACTTATAAGTTAGCTTATCTTTGGTATTAACATGACTTCCTTCAGTAACTGTGGTGTTAGAGTTGTCGTTCCAAATTTCTGGTTTAGCTTGAACATCAACAAAAGAAGGTAATGATTCAAAAATTAGTAGGTTATTTTCAGTGAACTTTCCGGTTGCCCCAGTAAATCCCCAATAAATTCGACCGTCTTTACTATGAAAAACTTCGGGATTGATACCTGTGTGTGAGGTGATTGGTTCTTTAGGTGTACCATCAAGATTTTTATCATCATAGTAATAGGCTAAGTCGGCTAAACCACCTCTTTGAGTAGCTTTTGTCCATTTGATTGTTAAATGGTGCCATTTGCTGTCAACGAGATTTAGACCTGAACTTGAAGTTAAATAATTCAAAGAATAAAAATACTTGAGATCAGGGGTTGGTAGATGATCATGATCTGAATCGTTCTTAAATCCGTCCGGTTTCTCAACACTGTGTTGAAGATAGGTAGGGATTTTAGTTAAACCAACATTATATTCACTTTCAGGATTACTGGGATAACCGATTGCTATATGTTGACCAGATACGCCGTCGAGATCAAATGAGGCCCCTCCATTATTAATATCTCCATATGCCTTAGAAGCGTCTGGGTAAGTGTCAAACTCAATAGCCACACTATTTTGAATAGCATTTTTGGCGATATTGGCAACCTTTGTTTCATTAAAATCCCAATCAGTTCCCCAAACTCCTAAGGTTTCTCCATTTCCTGGCAGCCATTGTTTCTCTTTTAAGTCGTAACCGACGGAATGAGCATTAACTCCGTTAGGATCATTATGTAACACAAACGCCATACCATCTCCGGGCCTAGTACCAGCGATATTACTGACATCATTATCTTTGTAAAACCCTAAATAGAGCCACATTGAAACGGTTTGGTCTTCATTGATATTAAAGAAATTACCGCTAGTTAAATTGCTCCAGATTCCACCGACTTGTTTATGGTCGTTGGTCATTTGGATAACAGAGGTATTTTTACTATTTGGATTTTCAGGACTTGGACTAACAATGGTAGCGGAATTGCCATCAAATTTGGCTTTAACGAAGTTATTATCACTCCATTTGAGTCCTCTGGGTGCAGTTTTTAGAGCATTTGTGAGATCATCCGCATTACTTTTTATTGGATTTTCACTAGTTGTTGATGTAGCTGAAACTTTTTGACTAGTCCCCATACTAGTCAGTAACAAAATAATTATTGATAGAACCCTTAGAATTTTTATGTATCGTCGATATTTTTTCATGACGCCCCTCTTATAAATGAAAAACTCAATTTATAAAAAAAGTGTATCAAAAATATGATTTTGTTTCCGTGATAAAGGACTAAAATACCACTCTATTTTTATATAAAAAGTATAAATAAAAACTATATTGAATATATTATTTTCCTGATATCAAAATTTTAAATCGAATCTAAAAGGGTCCAATTAATTACACCGGTATATTGACCAGCACTTGGATTATCGTTTAAAGATAACAAGATACCACTCTGATCGGTCCAAGGAAGCGTGATATCTCTTGTCTCGGTTAGGTCATTTTGCTTGGTATATTGGGCGATATTGACATTATGGGATAAATCAACGGTGTGACTATCAGGATCTTGGCGGTAAACTAGTGAACCATCGAGGTCTTTTTTGGTAGTCTTGTTTACTAAAGGTGTTGCGGCAGCTTGAACGACCCAGCTAGTACCTTTAGAGCGACTATCGACTACATTGACGTGCCAGTCGTTAATTCTCGGGATCAGTTTATTCTTGGTACCGTAATTGACGTCTTTGAAAGCTACGTGACTGGAAACTTCGCCAAAAGCTACGGTGCCGCCAATTTGAATCGTCCGGGTTAAAGTATTGGTTTCACCTAGATCTCCATTTTCATCTTTCACAAAAAAAGTGACGTTAGTCGAATCGCTAGTTAATAAGGATTTATCAATGTGTAAAGTAAAACTTCCGTCAGCGTTGACCAGTCCAGTGAGTGGTTTAGCTGCCTCGTTATTGATTTTTTGGTAGACAGTGAGTTTAGAAAAGTCGATTGATCCGCTACCGAGAAATTTAACTTGAGCCGGGATGTCGACACTTTCATCTTTTTGAACTTTGATGATATATGGGGAACTACTTTCCAAGGTGATTGAACGAGGGTCAATGATAAAGGACGAAGAGTCAGTATCAGTGATCAAATTATCACCATCAAAGTGAGCATGAGCACTAGGAACAGTCAGTTGTTCATTGGCCGTAGCGGCAGCTCTTCCGTGTAGTGAAATAGTAGCTGTTCGATTATCCTTATTTAAATTTTGCAATAAGGTGTAATTGATTTTATTAGTTGAGGTGTCAAAAACACTACTAGGAATAGTTTCTGTTTGACCATTGGCGTATGTGATTTCGCCACTGCTAAAGGTCATATTACTTGGGATATCCATTCGAGCCTTGATATTAGACCATTCTCTTGTCCAACCGATATAACTCAAATTATAGTTATAAGTTATTTTGTCATTAGCGTTGACGTGACTGTTCTGAGAGATATCAGTATTCTCAGTATCATTATGGATTGTAGATGTTGCTTGAGCATCAACGTATGAAGGGATGGATTCGAATGCAATTAGGTTGTTTTCGGTATATGTACCAGTAGATCCAGTGAATCCCCAGTATAATTTGCCGTCAGCAGAAGCAAAGGTGTTCGTATTGATATCTAATGAACGAGTTATTTCTGAACTTAACGGGGTACTTGTGACTGGATCCTTATCGTCGTAGTGGTAAGTTAATTTTCCAATGGTACTACCAGAATCAGGCTTTTGCCATTCAACGGTTAAGTGATGCCATTTACTATCAACCAAATTAAGAAATTCACTAGGGGTACCGCCATAGGCATTTTGATGATACATCATGAAAAAGTTTCTTCTATTGCCAGCCGAGTCTTGAGCATATTGTGGGATATAGGTAATAGGCTTAGCAGGATATCCGAAGGCAATGTGTGGATCATAATTTTTTGAACCGGAATATGACAAATCAAAAGAAGCACCTTCACCTTTGATGTCATCGTAAGAACTGACACGGTCAATAAAGGTGTCAAATTCAATGGCAACACTATTTTGAATAGCTGTTTTAGCAATGTTGGCACTATTAGTTTCAGAAGGGTCCCAGTCAGTACCCCAAACACCAAGAGTTTCACCATCACCAGGCGTAAGTTTGCCATCTCTTATTCCAGTTGAATGAGCGTTGATTCCACGGGCATCGTTATGTAAGACAAAAGCCATACCGTCACCGGGGAAAAAACGATTAGGATCGGTGATACTTTTAGCGTAACCAAAATACAGCCACATCGAAACTTTTTGATTGTGGTTGACATTAAAATAGTTATCTTTATCAAAGTTACTCCAGATTCCTCCGACTTGATTGGTAGTATTAGTCATTTTGATAATACTAGTATTGGGTGAATTAGGGTTCTTTGATTGAACTATCTGAGCCGAATTACCTTCAAAATTAGCTTCAGAAAAGGCACCGTCAGACCAGCTCAATCCTTTAGGCACAGTCTTTAATGCATTCTCGTAGTCAGCTTGATTGGTGTCGGCGGCCAAAACGGTTTGATAGTTCAGTGGTAGTATTAATAAAAATGTAAATAGAATGAATAAAAAAATATAAAAAAAGTGGGTAGATCTCTTATATTTATTCATAATAAATCCCTCTCAATAAAAAAATCCTCAATATTCAATCGAAGTGTAACAGGTTTTTGAACTTATGTCATACTTTTAGTATATTTTTATCACTATATTTTTATATAAAAATAATAAATAATAGTATATTGAATATATAGATAATCTTATTAATATAAATAATTATTAATGTAGACAAGCTGTATAATAATTAAATTTGACAGCAATTAAATTGCTTAAAATAAAATGTTTTACAATTTCTTTGAATAGGCATAAAATATGAGTAAATAAATTGAAAAAGGAGGGATTATTTTTGGAAATTTTTAAAGATAATCAACCAATTCCTTTAAATGATCACTTATGCTTTTCTTTGTACGCTACTTCGCGAGCAATTCAAAAGCTATATCATACTGGATTGAGTGAATGTAAATTAACATACCCACAATATTTAGTTTTGGTCGCTTTGTCAGAACATGATGAATTGACCGTTAAAAAGTTAGGTGCACTCTTGTCACTAGATTCTGGAACATTGACACCATTGTTGAAGCGTTTGGAAAATGAAGGCTTAGTCGTTCGAAATCGTAGTAAGGATGATGAACGGGTTGTAAATGTTAAGTTGACAGAGGCAGGGCATCAAAAGAGAAAAGCTGCTAACAATCTACCAGAGGTTTTAGTACAAAAGAGCGGCTTATCTGAAGAAGAGTGGTTCCAGTTGGAAAACTTATCTAATAAGCTGTTTAAGAATATTACTGAATAATAGTGGATTTCTATAGTTTGGTTGGTGTAAGATGCCGTCTTCCGTAACAGCTCTGGGAAACGCTGGAATGCACTCGTCCTTGTCAAGTTGACATTTTCTTGGCTCAAATAATATAACTTTTTAAGCGACCTCACCCCAAAATTCTTCGTTGGTGAGGCCGTTTC
>NZ_RKLY01000046.1 GCF_004745525.1 Companilactobacillus suantsaicola
AAGACGAAAAACCTCTTTCATTGTTAGTGTCGGAACTCCAATGATAACTGATTTTTACGTCTTGGTGTTTTTTTATTTAGTTTTTCTTAAGGTGGCTAACTTGATTATAAAATTCGCCTATTTTTAAACAATTAAAAAAACAGCATCCATTCATATACGTAAAATCAAACGTAATTATGAATAGACGCTGTTTTTTTTTGCTATTTTCAAATTAATCAGAAAGTTTGAATAGAAGAACTATCCCTAAATCATTAGAAAAAAATAAACCATAGAACCAGGATTTAGCTCGGAACAAAAAACGCGATTGGGCTCAGCCGCCAAATTTTCCTTATCGCTTTAGCGATTAGGAAAAGGCCAATCTTTGAGATTTTTCCGGGCTTGAAAAAGCTCAAAGTTGTGCCGGCAGCGTTCCAGTCCCAATCGCGTTTTTTGTGGAGAGCGGCATACTTCACAAAACCGCAGACTATTTTCTATACCCATACATAAAGTAAATAATTACTCCTAACAAAATCCAGAAGATAAATGTTATCCAGGAATTGATGCTGACTTGAGTCATTAAAATCACACATAAGATGGCTGAAATTGCTGGTAGCCAAGGATAAAGTGGAACTTTGAAATCACTCTTAGGAACGTCACTGCGATGTCTCAAGCGGATGATACCTAAGGCGACGAAGACAAAGGACAATAACGTACCGATATTGACTAAACTGGTTAATTCTTGTAGCGAGACGAATCCACCTAACAAGATTGCTAGAAGAGAAATTGCATTGAGTGACAGGATTGGCATTTTTGCTTTGGAATCAATTTTTCCAAAGGCTTTAGGAATCATGGCGTCACGGCCTAAGGCATAAATCAAACGTGAACCGCCATAAACGGTATTGAGCATCATCGTGAACATGCCGGCGAGCGCTCCGATACTGATCAGGAAGGTCACTTTACTAAGTCCTACTTGTTGCAAGGCATAGACGACTGGATCGGAAACGTTCAAATTTTTGTAATTGACCATTCCGGTAAGGACAGCCGACAAAATGACGTACAAGATCGCACAGATTGCTAGTGAAACCATGATACTGATGGGGATGTTTTTTTGCGGATTCTTTACTTCAGGAGCGGATGAAGGAATAACGTCGAATCCTAAGTAAGCAAAAAATACTAAGGCCGCTCCTTTTACAACGCCCATGCCACCCATTGGAAAATAGGGATGGTAATTTTCTGGCTTGATGTAGAAGAGTCCGATGACGATAAAAGTTAAGACAACGGCAATTTTGACGAATACCATTACCGTGTTCATGCGAGCAGAAGCTTGAATTCCTTGTCTTAATAGTAGATAAATCAAAATTAAAACGATCACGGATGGCAAATTGATAAAAGTTCCGTTACTGGGTGAAAATGGTCCTGTGATGGCTTTTGGTAAAATGACACCTAATCCTTTGAAGAGACTGACAAAATACGCTGAAAAGCCAGATGAGACCGCTGAGACACCTAAAACGTATTCTAAACATAGCGCCCAGCCGATCAACCAACCAGGAAATTGACCAAAAATAATACTGCCGTATGAATAAGTACTGCCAGCGACTGGAAAAGTGGAAGATAATTCCGCAAAACACATCGCTGTTAAGACACAGACAATGGCCGCCAGAATAAAGGAAATCGTGATTCCCGGTCCGGCTGTTCCGTAAGCGACGATACCGGGTAGAATGAAAATTCCCGTCCCGATGAAGGCACCGATTCCCATTGAAATCAGATTGCCTTTAGTTAAGACTTTTTCAAAATGAGCATCACCGGCCACAAATTGCTTGTAGTCGGCTTTTTTAAATAATTTTTCTTTCATAAGAGACCACCTATATATAAGTACAACTTACTTAGATTACTTGTTGGCAAGATAATTTGTCAATAATCTTCGAAAAGTTCTTGACCTAAAGTTAGCTCGAGGGTCTAAGATGAAATCATTGATATTTTACATCGAGGGGGAGAAAGTAATGAATACACCAATTTTAAATACAATTGATCAACCAGCTGATTTGAAAAAACTGTCACGCGAACAGTTGACACAATTAGCTAAAGAAATCCGCCAAGTTCTTTTGAATAAAGTTAGCCAAACCGGCGGCCACGTTGGACCAAACTTAGGTGTCGTTGAACTAACGATTGCCTTTCACACCATCTTTAATTCACCAACTGACAAAGTAGTTTGGGACGTATCACACCAATCATATACTCATAAGATTTTGACTGGTCGTAAAGAAGCTTGGTTGAGTAAGGACCATTTTGACGATGTCAGTGGCTATACAGAACCAGAAGAAAGTCCACATGACTACTTCAACATCGGTCATACCTCAACTTCTATCGCACTAGCAACTGGGATGGCTAGTGCCAGAGATTTACAAGGTAAGAGCGGTAACGTGATGGCAGTTATCGGGGATGGTTCACTTTCTGGAGGTCTAGCTTTAGAAGGTTTGAACATCGCTGCTACTTTGAAGTCTAATTTGATTATTTTGGTCAATGATAATGAAATGGCTATCGCTGAAGATCACGGTGGTATCTATGAAGGACTAAAAGAATTGCGTGACACTAACGGTCAAAGTTCCCACAATCTCTTTAAAGCCATGGGGCTTGATTATCGTTATGTTGAAAATGGTAATGATATTGCAACAATGCTGGACACGTTCAAGGAAATTAAGGATATCGACCATCCAATCGTCTTGCACGTTCATACTGAAAAGGGTCACGGTTACCAACCAGCTGTCGATCACAAGGAAGCTTTCCACTGGCATGTACCATTTGATTTAGCTACCGGAAAAACTTTGCATCCAGTCACTGGTGAAACTTACACTGACGTCATTCACAACCAATTGGAAAAAGAATTTTCAGCAGGTACACCAATTACAGCTATCACGGCGGCAATTCCTGGCGGTTATGACTTGAAGCGTTTTGGGAAAAAGCATCCTAAAAATTACTTTGATGTCGGCATTGCTGAACAAGAATCAATTACGTTAGCAGCCGGTCAAGCTAAGATGGGAATGCATCCAATCGCCTTTGAGTCAGGAACTTTCTTGCAAAGAGCTTATGACCAATTGTCACATGATTTAGGTATCAATAAATTGCCAGTGACGATCATGGTTTCTGGTGGCAGCATCAGTGCCGGAGATCCAACTCACCAAGGAATTTTCGATATTGCTATGTTGAGTAACATTCCTGGATTGACTTATTTGGCTCCAACAACTAAAGAAGAATTACAAGCCATGATGCATTATGCTTTGCACCAAAATAACGGACCAGTTGCAATCAGAGTTCCAAGTAATGGCGTTCATTCAAGTGAACTTACTGATTTTGATGCTCATAAGATGAATGTCTTACAAAAGGGTCAAAAGGTTGCTATTCTAAGCGTTGGTAGCTTGTTGCCACTAGCTCAAGAAGTTCAAAACGATTTAGATTTTGAAGCCACAATAATCGATCCACGTGATATCTCCAAACTAGATGAAGCAACTTTGACTAGTTTAGAGAAAGACCATCAACTAGTGGTCACGCTTGAAGAAGCTAGTTTAAGTGGCGGCTTTGGTGAAAAAGTCAGTCGTTTCTATGGCAATACTGACGTTCATACTTTGAATTTCGGTGCCGCAAAACGATTCAATGATCGTGAAACTACGGATGAATTGTGGCATGAATTTAAATTAACACCAGAACAAATCGTAATGGAAATTAACGCTAATGTATAACAAAAAAAACCTGGACAAGTTCCAGGTTTTTTTCGTGTATTAATGATGCAATTTAAATTCTAGGTAACGGTCGTTATATAACCCGACCTTAGCTGGTGCGAGGTCCTTATAAATTTGTAAGTGGCGAATTGTTTGATCGTCCGGATAAAACTGGCGGTCGTTTCGAATGGCTTTTGGCAATAACGCTTTGGCCTTCTTATTGGGTGTTGCGTAACCAATGTATTCCGCGTTTTTTGCTGCATTTTTTGGTTCACTCATGAAGTTTAAGAAGGCGTAAATGGCGTCGAAGTGCTTGGCTGTTTTCGGAATGACTAGGTTGTCGAACCAGAGATTACTACCTTCTGAAGGCACAACGTAGTGTAAGTGCTTGTTTTCATCCAGCATTTCACTGGCCTCACCGGACCAGTCGACGGCGATGGCGGCTTCGTTTTGAATCATGTACATTTTAATTTCGTCAGCGACGATTGCCTTAACATTAGGCGATAATTGATTTAACTTATTGCGGGCTGCCAAAAGGGTCGCTGGGTTGGTCGTATTCATCGATTTGTTCATCGATGCGAGTGAAAAACCCATTACATCGCGGGCACTGTCAATCAGCATAATTTTATCACGGTACTGGGGTTGCCAAAGGTCGTTCCAGTGATTAATACTACCCGGTTTGACGAACTTATCGTTGTAAATGATTCCGAGCGTCCCCCAGAAGTAGGGCACTGAGTAGCGATTATGTTTATCGAAGTTAAGGTTCATGAAGCGACTGTCGTAGTTAGCCATACCGGTTAGGCGTTTCTTATCGAGTGGTAATAACAAGTTGGCTTTTTTCATTTTTTCGATCATATAGTCACTCGGCACTGTTAAGTCGTAACTAGTCCCGCCCTGTTTGATTTTAGTGAACATGGCTTCGTTGCTGTCGAATGTTTCTACGTTGACGTGGTAGCCGGTTTGTTTTTGAAATTTAGTCAAAAGACTAGGGTCGATATAGTCGCCCCAAGTATATAAATTCAACACCTTTTTGCCAGTACTGCCGGAAGTGGATTGCAGCTGGTTAGCGCCGAACGCCAATAGGCCACACACTGCGAATAAGGCGACGATGATACTTAGTAGCTTTTTCATTTGCGGTGCCCCCTCGTATTAGCATGCCGGTGCCGGCTACTGTATTGGTTAATGAAGTAGTAGCCGATAACTAGAATTAACGCCATTAGGAACATGAGACCAGACAGCGCGTTGATTTCCAAGTTAATGCCTTGACGCGCCCGCGAGTAAATTTCAACGGATAGGGTCGAAAAGCCGTTCCCAGTGACGAAGAAGGTGACTGCGAAGTCGTCGAGTGAGTAGGTCAGTGCCATGAAGAAACCAGAAAGGATGCCTGGCATGATGTATGGAATTGTGACCTGGCTCAATAATTGCCAACTGTTGGCCCCAAGATCGGCGGCCGCGTCTAACAAACTCCGACTCATTTCCTGAACTTTTGGTAGGACCATCAAAACGACGATAGGAATCGAGAAGGCGATGTGACTGAGTAAAACCGAACCGAAGCCTAATGGGATTTTAAGCGCCGTGAAGAAGATTAAAAAACTGGCCCCGATAATAACGTCTGGTGACACCATTAAAATATTGTTCAGTGAAAGTAACGTATTTTTAGTGATGGCGCGGGTCGTTTGACTAATTCCCAGCGCTCCGAGCGTCCCAACAATCGTGGCTAGGATTGATGAAAGTAACGCAATGAGTAGGGTGTCCAAAAAAATCGCAATCAGGCGACTGTCGGCAAATAAGTCTTGGTAGTGTGCCCAAGTAAAACCGTGGAAGTTGTTCATCGTGTCGCCCTTACTGAACGAGTAGACGATTAAAAAGATGATTGGTGCGTACAGGACGATAAAGACGAACCAGAGGTATAGGTTGCGCCATTTAAAGTTATGAATCTTCATTTCGTCATCCCCCTTTTTGCTCGGCGTTTACTACCACCGGTCAGGCTCATGATGATGACCATCGCGATGATCAAAATTACTCCGATAGTTGAACCCATTCCCCAGTTCATAGTCGTTAGGAAGTGTTCTTCAATTGCGGTCCCGAGGGTGATTACCTTGTTACCACCAATCAAACGCGTCAACATGAAGAGTGATAATGACGGAATGAAAACGGCCTGGACGCCAGCTTTGACTCCCGGCAAGGTCAGTGGAAAGATGACCTTACTAAAAGTCTGCCAGGACGTGGCCCCAAGGTCTTTACTAGCGTTAACGTAGGACGGATTCAGTTCATTGATCGAGTTGTAAATTGGCAGGACCATGAACGGAATTTGAATGTAAGCTGCAACGAAAATAAAGCTAAACTTGGTGAACAAAATTTGTTGTGGAGCTATGCCGATGAAGTGTAAAAACTGGTTGGCAATTCCCGCCTGACTGAAAATACCAATGAAGGCGTAGGCTTTCAATAATAAGTTGATCCAAGTCGGCATGATGATGAGTAGTAACCAGAGTTGCGGATGCTTAGTGGCATTTAGCACGTAGGCGGTCGGGTAACTGATCACCAGGGTTGCAAAGGTAATTAAAAACGCGTACCAAACGGAATTTAAAGTCATCGTCAGATACGTATTGGACGAAAAATAAGTTTGGTAATTGCTTAGTGTAAAGTGGCCGTTGATGTCGAAAAATGATTGGTAGACCAGTAGGACTACCGGCGCAATCACGAACAAGCCGATCCAAAGTATGTAGGGAATAAAGTAGGCTATTTGCCGACTTAACCGTTGTTTACGTTGCATATGCAATCCCTCCTAATCATCTTCGTATTTTTCCAAGCGGGCGTCGAAGGCCGCTTCGGTTTCGTTAAGGCGCATGACATGGATGTCTTGTGGGTCAAAAGTCAATCCGATCGGTTCACCTTCATCCGCTGGGTTAGTTGAGTGGACCAGCCACTCGTTGCCGTCAGTATCGTAAGCGACAATTTCAAAATAGTTGCCGCGGAATAGTTGGGAATCAACGGTGACCACGAGTTTACCTTGAGCGGCTGCCACGATGTCCAAGTCTTCGGGTCGCAAGACTACTTCAACGGCTTCGTTAGGCGGGATACCGGCGTCGGCACATTCAAAGGACTTGCCCACGAACTCAACTTGGAAGTCCTGAAGCATTTTGCCAGGGATGATATTACTTTCACCGATGAAGTTGGCGACGAAGTGGTTGATTGGTTCGTCGTAAATATCGACTGGTGAACCACCTTGTAAGATTTCACCAGCGCGCATGACAAAAATTTCGTCACTCATGGCCAGGGCTTCTTCCTGATCGTGGGTCACGAACAGGAAGGTAATCCCAAGACTTTGTTGTAATTCGCGCAGTTCGTACTGCATATCTTTTCGTAACTTGGCGTCTAGGGCAGATAATGGTTCGTCCAGTAACAGGACTTTTGGCCGCATGACTAAGGCTCTTGCAATTGCAACCCGTTGTTGTTGACCACCAGAAAGTTCACTGATTTCACGGTCACCGAAGTCGGCGAGTTGAACCATTGCGAGAGCCTCGCTGACCCTTTTATCAATTTCAGTTTTGGAAAGTTTATTAAGTTTTAATCCGAACGCGACGTTTTCTGCGACGTTTAGGTGTGGGAACAGCGCGTAGTCTTGGAAGACGGTATTGACTTGACGTTGGTTGGCGGGAAGGTCGTTAACGACTTGACCGTCGAATTCGACGTCACCGGTCGTGACGTCGGTAAAGCCGGCAATTGTCCGTAAGATGGTCGTTTTACCACAACCGGAAGGCCCCAGTAACGTGTAAAATTTACCGGCTTCGAGTTCTAAATTGATATTTTTGAGGATCTGAGTGTCCCCGTAACTTTTACAAACATTTTTTAACCGAACAATCGGTTGGGTATTAATGGCCAAGAAAAGGACCTCCTTGTGATTTACAAATAAGACGCGTTGGTAACCAGAGTAAACGTACAGGGTGTTTGACCAGCATTACGAACTTGGTGCGTCTGGGTCGCGTGATAATAAAGGGTGTTGCCGGCAGCCGCACGGCGGTGCAGTGCCAGGCTGTAAGTTTAGTACCGAGCTTTAATTATAGAGGAAAATGACGCTGGGGCAAGCTAAAAATCGCTGGTGATGCCCCGTTAGTTTGGTTAAACGACTAAAAGTTAAAAGATGGATATTATAAATAAAATCCGACGTGTTGGGGTCTTATTGTATAAAAAAAGACATGAGCTTACTCATATCATCATAATTAAGGCGTCGAAACCGATCATGTAGGCGCATTCACGTCTATGTCTACCTTACAACATTCAACTACTTTAATTCATCATTCTTTTAAACGTTTTTCTAAATTGTACACTTATCTGATATTTTGAGAATTTCAAATATTCGAAAGTTTATTGTGTTTTGTGCTTAAAAAGATGTGATAAGCTTAGCAAAGTAGGAATATTAGGGAATGGGGGGGAATTATGAAAAAAATAAAAGTATGGTGGGCGGTTAATGCCTTTTGGCTGTTATTATATATTTTTACGGCATTATTCTTATATTTTAGACGAGTTGATGCAGCGGGAGTGGTACAAAACAATCCAATAAAAATGGTGAATATTGCCGTTATATCGGTTGCTTTTTTGATTGTTATTGTATTACAACTGGTAATACTGCATTTTATTAGAAAATGAAGTAAGTGGACATCGGTATAAAGATTGATAATGCAATTCGTTGCATTATTTTTTTTACAAAAAAAATAGCCCTAAAATTAATTAGGACTACGAATTAATAGATTACTTTAATTTTGATGCAGCAGCGTCATCAACGATGATTGTTACATCTGGGTGGTTTTGCAAAGCGCTTGCTGGGCAGTCTTCTGTAACAGGACCGTCAACAGTTGCGGCAATGGCGTCAGCCTTAGCTTCACCGTAAGCTAGCAGAATGATCTTCTTAGCTTTCATGATTGAGCCGATACCCATTGAGTAAGCAAAACGTGGTACGTCTTTTTCATCTTCGAAGAAACGTGTGTTAGCTTCGATGGTTGATTCTGTTAGACCAACTTTTCTAGTTGTACCGTCAAATGGTGAACCTGGTTCGTTGAAACCAATGTGTCCATTTCTACCAATACCTAGAATTTGTAGGTCGATAGGATTTTCTTCAATGATCTTGTCGTATTCTTTTGTAGCAGCTTCAGCGTCAGGATTTGAACCATCAGGAACGTATGAATTCTTGAAAGGTTTCTTGTTGAATAGGTGATCCTTCATGAAGTAGTGGTAACTTTGTTCGTTATCAGCATCTAATCCCACGTATTCATCCAAGTTAACTGATGTGATGTTAGAAAAATCAAGGTCACTGCTTGTCATTTCGTTGTAAAGGGTGATTGGGCTACTACCAGTAGCTAAACCAAGAACTTTAGCACCATTTTCAAGGTCCTCTTTAACAAGTTTAAAAGCTTCTTTACCGCCCATTTCGGTATTCTTAACTTTAATTATATTCATCTTCAAAAATCTCCCATCTCTATTTATCTGGTCTAGTCCAATTTAATTCATTTTAAGGGGATTGTCAATCTATTTGATTAATAAAATAAAAAATAATAGAAATTTTCTATAAACCATGCAAAATCTTCACAACTTAGGTATATTTTTTAGTATAGAGATAAAACTAAAGAGGCAGAATAATTTGGAAAAAATATTATCTACATCCGAGGGTAACGTCAACACAAATCTAGTTGGATCAGTTAACAGTGAAAAGATTATTGTCTTACTACCTGGTATCAACGGTTCAATTGAGTATTTCAATGAAATGATCCCCTATTTAAAAGACAAATACACCGTTATAGCGCTCGATCTATTGGGGCAAGGCAAGTCTTCTAAGGTCAAAGGTGGCCACTATACGATCGACTCTCAAGCTTGGAATATGCTCGAAGCAATCGCTCGCTGGAAGATCACTAACCAATTGATTATCTTTGGTTACGGTGTTGGTGGACTCATTGCGGTAAATATGGCTGAATTGCGTGGTTTTACGGTCTCAAAACTAATCCTTTTGAACACGCCGGCCACTGACAAGTACGCTGAAATGGATGCTAGTTCACGAGTTGCCAATATTCCGTTGTTAGGTAAGTTGGCAAAATCTCCAGTTAAGTCCAATTTGTATTTTGCCAAAGATTTTGACAAGAAAACTCTGGCAGATCCGAAAATTGTCGATGAAGCAGCCAATTTAGTCGATCGCAAGGTTGAGAAAAAGTTGCAAGGGATGTCTTCAGAATACTTGCGCGAAAAATTCTTGAACAAGCGCTTGCGTAAAATCAAGATTCCTACACTAGCGCTATATTCTAGGGATGACCAAATTTTAACGGAAGCTGGTATCAAGGATGCTAAAGCCACAATCGGTCGGGTGCCTGATTTGACGATTGAAGACGTTGATGACGCCGGTCATTTGGCAATGTTGGAACAACCACAAGTTATTGCTGAAAGTATCATTGATTTTGACGAATCTACGGTTAAAACTGAAGAAGAATAATACTAAAAAAACACTCCAAATTGGGGTGTTTTTTGTTTTGAAAAAGCCTCCATTTGTAGTTATAGTTAGGTCAAGGAGGGCGTGATGAAAAAACGGCGATGGCTTTATTTTTTGGCAATGATTTTTGGAATTATTTGTGCAAGGCAGACAGTTTTGGCGGATGTTTCTAGTGGTCCGAATACGGGAAAATTTGTTTATCAGGACAAAGAGTATATCACCAACGGTCAATACGATAAATTAGTGAAAATCAATCGTGGTTTGAACGTTGGGCCGCACCCGCAATCACTCAATTTGATTATTAAAAGGCATTTTACTGAAAACCCTGACGAGGACCAGATTAATTTAAATACCGGATTTAATTTTTTGAATAAGAATCGTTCGCTGTGGTTAGGCAGTTCAGAAGGCCATTCAGCGAGCTTTTCTAAAAGATGGGGTTCTGGCAGCAATTTTTTAATTGTTGATCTACAAAATAATTTATTGTGGTTTTACCCTAGTGGGCAGGCTTCGTCTTTTTTGACGGATTATGGCTACTCGGGTTATCGTTCGGGATATAATTTTAAAATTGAACACAGTAATGCTTCGAGAAAAATTGATGTGGCGCTTGAGGTGGCAGATGAGATGACACCGGAATTAAAAAAGGTGGCGAGAAGTAAAAAACGATTGCACAATTTGAGTTATGAAGATCTCTATAAAATTTTTACCAAGTATTTGATTATGGGAATCTTTCTCACACAAATTATTGTGGCAATTATTTATACGATGACGAAGAAAAAGGGTCGTGGTCCTTATCAGCCAGAAATCAGTGATTCTTATGATGCCGGATTCAACGAAGGATATTATTATGGGAGAAATGATCCCTCAAATTAGGAGGTAAAGATGGCTTTTATCGAGTATTATTATGGTCTGATTGTCATAGTTGTCGCAATGTTGATTTGGAGTTGGATTGTTTATGTGATGATGGATATTCCTAAAGGATCTTCGCCTAGACAAGTTAAGATTGGTAAAATTTGTCGTTATATTATGTTATTTAGTGGCTATCTTTTTATTATTGGTATTCAGTTGGATATGATAATAATCTTGCCAACTTTGCTAGATTATTACTCATAAGAGCTAATCCAATTTCTATTTTTGCGTTCTCGAGTCCTCGAACGGACAGACGATTGAACG
>NZ_RKLY01000047.1 GCF_004745525.1 Companilactobacillus suantsaicola
TTCCCATTCCTTTATGGAAGTAAGATCCGTTAAAGATGATGACGTAGATAGGCTGCGGGTGGAAGAGTAGTGATACTTGGAGCTGAGCAGTACTAATAGATCGAGGACTTAACCGAGAAGAGTTCACAGTTTGAAGTGTTTCGATTCATATTCTTAATATCTAGTTTTGAAGGTACGAGCAATAATAGTGTAGTGACGATAGCAAGAAGGATACACCTGTTCCCATGCCGAACACAGAAGTTAAGCTTCTTCACGTCGAAAGTAGTTGGTGGGAAACTACCCGCGAGGATAGATAGTCGCTACGCTGTTTTATTCCGGATTAGCTCAGTTGGTAGAGCATCTGACTGTTAATCAGGGTGTCGTCAGTTCGAGTCTGACATCCGGAGTTTTTTTTTTACCTTGGAGAGTTGTCCGAGTGGCTGAAGGAGCATGATTGGAAATCATGTATACGGGTATTGACCTGTATCAAGGGTTCAAATCCCTTACTCTCCGTAAGCGAGATGTCTTTGCATAATGCAGAGACATTTTTTATCTTAGGGCTTTCCAAGGTAATTTCGACAAATTGTATACTTGTGTTACAATGTAGTCGAAGAAAATGCGCCCATAGCGCAATTGGATAGAGTGTCTGACTACGAATCAGAAGGTTGTAGGTTCGACTCCTACTGGGCGCATAATTAAAAGAGGTTCACGAATTTTTCGTGAACCTCTTTTTTTGTTATTTAATACTTTGAACAAATGCTTGATAACTGGCTTCTTCACCAGTTTGGGTAATGGAGAGATTAGTTAAATCGTTATTGTGTAATTGTAATTCATCAATGTTTATTTCGTGCGTGAAAGTAGCATTGCCGATTAACTTGATCAAACTTTTTTCCTTATCAGCTTTTAGGTGAATATTTGTTTTAACCATTCCACCGGGATTATAGACAGTAATATCTTTAGTTGAATCAAATTGTTCGTTATGAAGTAAGGCAAATAACAAACTAGTAGCGGACATTCCTGTTCCACAGGCATTAGTAAAACCAACACCACGTTCGAAGGTCTGAACGAATAACTCATTGGTCCCTAAAATTTTACAGAAGCTGACGTTAACGCCTTCGGGAAAATATTGATTGGTTGCATTTAACTTTGATCCAAGATCGTTTAATTCATCATAGTCGATTTCTTTAACAAACTTAATTAGATGTGGATTTGGTACGGCAACTGCGGAATAAGTTCCATCACCAAATTCTGGGATCTTTTGATCAAGCATTTCGTTTAAATCTTGATAGGCAAACGGTAAAGCAGCTTTTTGAAATGAGATTGGTGAAATTTCAACGCTAAAGGCGGGAACTCCTGGATAAAAATCTTTAGCTCGTCTTACAGATAAGTTTGATTCTAAGGTTTCAACTTTGAATTCATTTAACTGATATTTTTCAGATAAGTAACGACTCACTGTTCGTAAACCGTTACCACACATTTTAGCCTCACTGCCGTCAGCATTGATAACACGCATCTTACCCAAACAATCCACACTAGTATCAACTACTAACAGACCATCAGCACCGTTGAGAACGTTTTGGCAAAGGTTAATAGCTAGTTGTTTTATTTCAGGGTCTGTTAGAGGTTTATCTAGAAGAGATTGATCCAAGATAAAGAATTGATTTTCAGAACCGTGTACTTTTAATAATTTAACCATATAAAAAACCTCGCTTAATCAAAAAATGTTTTGTAGATCTGTCGGACTGCTTCGTCGGCGTCGGAAACTTGGGTTCCAATCATGATAGAAATTCGCGAAGCCCCTTGGTTGATCATGTGGATTGCAATATTGTTTTCAGTTAGAGAATCGATGACTTTACCGATTGTGTCAACATTATGAGCGATTCCTTCACCAACCACCATAATAATCGCATAATCATTAATCCATTCCAAATAATCTGGATTAAGCGTCTCTTTGACGTCACGACATAATTTTTGGATAGTGTCTTTATCCAATTTACTACGATCAAAAATGACGGTCAGATCATCGATACCTGATGGCATATGTTCGTAAGAAATATTGTATTTGTAAAAAATTTTTAAGAGTTTCAAAGTGAAACCGACTTCTTTATTTAACAAGTAACGATGTAAATAGAGTGCTGAAAATCGTTTGGAACAGGCAATACCGGTAATTTGATTGGCTGGATCAAAGATAAATTGTTCTGGTACGATCATCGTTCCAGGTGCTTCAGGATTATTGGTATTTTTTATATTAACGGGAACTTGTCCTTTGACGGCAGGGATAATGGCTTCATCTTGAAAAACTGAAAAGCCGGCGTATGATAGTTCTCGCATCTCTCGGTAGGACATCTTCTTGATGGCCTGTGGGTGTGCAACGATTTTGTTATTAGCAACGTAAATCGCATCGACATCGGTGAAATTCTCGTAGAGATCTGCATTCAATCCACGACTCAAAATGGCACCCGTGATGTCTGAACCGCCTCTAGAGAAAGTGTAGATTGAACCGTCTTTACTGTATCCAAAGAAGCCAGGAAAAACTAAACGAGCATCTTTAGGTAAATCTAAGCGGCTCAAATTTAAATAAGTCTCTGGGGCAATATCAGCGTCATTGGGTTGACCTTCAACGACAATACCGGCAGTTTTAGGATTGACAAAGATAGCTTTGATTCCTTGAGAATTTAAAACATCAGTCAAAAGAATGGCATTTAAATATTCACCGTGAGCTTTGAAAGCAGCTAGGAGGTGTTCATCATCTGGGAAAGCCGTTGAAGCTAAGTTTTCTAATTTAGTCTTTAAGTGAGATGTGACTGAGTCAGCAAGTTTAAAATGGTCGGCAATTTCTTGATAGCGTGACATGATTTCTTGAACAATTGGCTGATAATCTTTTTTACTTAAAACGGCTTGTGCGTACTCGATTAATAAATCAGTTACCTTGATGTCGCCACTGAAACGTTTCCCCGGTGCCGAAGTTACAATTACTTTTCGTTCAAAATCATCGTCAATTATTTTAATTACTTTTTCGAACTGAACGCCTGTGGCAAGGGAACTACCGCCAAATTTGATGACCTTCATACAATACACCCCTAAAAATTAAATAGTTTTTAATGATGAGTGTATCATTTTTGGAACTTATGACAAGAAAAAAGTTAATAAAGTTAGAAAAAATGATTAATTTTTAATATTACTTGACGAATAATGAGTGTTGTTATAATCTTAGTATCAATAAAGAGGTCGCAATTGACATCAGTAAATGGATGAGCTACTGCAATAGCGTTGATTTCATTGAAAGGGGAAATTGCCGAAGTGTTAGATTTTGTAGAATCTAATAAACTGGGGCGTATTAATAAGAGGATACGAACTGTCGCGACGATTGCCGCGTTGAGCTTATAACAATTTGTGTGGACTGGGTCTCTTTGTTATTAGCAAAGAGATCTTTTTTTATTCTAAAGGAGTTTTGAAGATGATTATTGATGAATTGAAGAGTAGTAACGGTCACTTGATGATAGGTGGAGTTGATAGTACTGTTTTAGCAAAAAAATATGGCACGCCATTGTATGTTTTTGATGTTGAGAAAATTAGAAAACAGATTAGAAGTTTTAAAACAGCTTTCGAAAAAAATCAATTAAAAAATCAAGTCAGCTACGCTAGCAAAGCTTTTGCGGTTAAAGCAATTTATCAAGTCATGAAACAAGAAGATGTTCACGTCGATGTTGTTTCTGGAGGCGAGTTGTATACGGCACTGCAAGCTGGTTTTCCAAGTGAAAAGATTAGTTTTCACGGTAATAACAAGTCAGCGGCTGAATTAAAGATGGCTGTGGAAAATCATGTCGGTGTGATTATCTTAGATAACTTCTTAGAAATTTCCTTGCTCAGTCAAATTTTAAAAGCAACTGAACAAAAAGTTAAAGTCATGCTGCGTTTGACCCCAGGAATTTCGGCCCACACTCACAAATATGATCAGACTGGACAAACTGATAGTAAATTTGGCTTTGACGTTGAATCTGGTCAAGCTAAACAAGCTTTGAAATTAGTCTTAGCTGATCCGAATATGGAAATACTTGGAATTCACGCTCATATCGGTTCACAAATTTTTGGAACTCAAGGCTTTGTCTTGTTAGCTAAAAAAATGATTGAGATTGCTAAAAGTTTTCAATCTGAATTGAATTATTGGCCGGAAGTGATCAATTTAGGTGGAGGTTTTGGTATCAGTTATACAGATGATGATGATCCAATTACAGCTGATACGTTCATTACACAAATTAGTGACGAATTAAAAAAGGTTTGTCAAAATGTTCCCGAAATTTGGATTGAACCGGGACGTTCGATTGTTGGTCCAGCTGGTTATACGTTGTATTCGATCGGTTCACGTAAAGACATTCCTGGTTTAACTTCTTATCTATCAGTTGATGGTGGAATGGGAGATAATATCAGACCAGCTTTATATCAAGCTAAATATGAAGCCGTCGTAGCTAACAAGATGGATCAAGAAAATCAAGAAACAGTGCATATTGCTGGTAAATACTGTGAGTCAGGTGATATCTTGATTGAGAATCTTGTACTACCTAAGACTAAACCAGGTGACATTTTAGCAGTTTTAGATACGGGTGCTTATGGGTATTCGATGGCAATGAATTACAATCGCAATCCTAGAGCGGCAGTAGTTTTTGTAGAAAATGGCCAAGACAAGTTAGTAGTAAGAAGAGAAACTTATGCAGATTTAATTAAATTAGATGGTGACTATTAAGGAGTAGCTTATGACAAAGATGGGTGCAGAAGAAATTATTAATTATATAGGAAACGCTAAGAAAATTACGCCAGTAAAAGTATATTTGCAAGCAGAAATTAGTGGCATTGAATTTCCTGAAGAAGTTAGTGTTTTTCACAGCAATGATTTAGCAATTTTGATTGGTGATTATCAAGTGATTCAACCAATTTTAAAAGCACACAATTTAACAAATTACTATGTTGAAACAGCCGCTCAAAATTCAGCTGTTCCCATGTTAGATATTAAAGGAATCGATGCCCGAATTGAACCAGGAGCTATCATCCGTGATCAAGTTACGATTGGTCATAACGCCGTTATAATGATGGGAGCAATTATTAACATCGGTGCTGAGATAGGTGATCGTTCAATGATCGATATGGGTGCAGTTTTAGGTGGCCGAGCCATTGTCGGTCAAGATTCTCATATCGGAGCTAATGCCGTTTTAGCGGGGGTGATCGAACCAGCTTCAGCTCAACCAGTTAGAATTGGTAATCACGTAATTGTTGGAGCTAATGCTGTTGTCCTAGAAGGCGTTCAAGTAGGTGACGGAGCTGTCATTGGAGCTGGAGCCGTCGTTACCAAAGATGTAGCGGCAAATGAAGTCGTTGCTGGTATTCCTGCTAAACAACTAAAAATCAAAGATCAAAAAACAACTGATAAAACAAAGCTTGAAAGTAATTTAAGGAAGTTGTAAAGATGGTCTTATCAAGTGATAAATTAATTCAAATCAGACGACATCTGCACCAGATTCCCGAACTAGCTATGAATGAATTTCAGACCAGTGATTACTTACGACAAGTGATTAATAGTTTTTCACAACAATATCTAGAAATAGGCAGTATTCCGGATTTACCAACCGCTATTTTAGTAAGAGTTAACGGCAGTAATCCTAAACGAAACATTGGTTATCGTTGTGATATGGATGCCTTACCGGTCGACGAAAATAATGGTTTAAGTTATGCCTCAAAAAATCCACACGTTATGCACGCTTGTGGACACGATATCCATATGACAGTCGCCTTAGGAATTTTGAATTATTTTAGTGAACATCAACCAAGTGATAATTTAATTTTCTTCTTTCAACCTGCCGAAGAGAGTGAAAGTGGTGGTAAGGTTGCTTTTGATAAAGACGCGTTCTCAGGACGTTTTCATGTCGATGAATTTTACGGATTGCACGATAATGCTCAGTTGCCAGCAGGCGTTATAGGATGTCGTAACGGTACATTATTTGCCGGAACAACTGAAGTCAATATTATTATTACCGGTAAGAGTGGTCATGCCGCCTATCCTCATCTGGCTAATGACAGTATCGTTATTGCAGCAAGTTTTATCCAGCAAGTACAGACGATTGTGTCACGCAATATTGCCCCTACTAAATGCGGTGTTATCACCTTCGGTAAGATTGATGGTGGCGTGATTAGAAATGTGATTGCTGGAACAACACGTTTGGAAGGAACGATTCGTGGTTTAACCCAAACGATGATTGAATTTATTCGACAACGGATTACAGAAATTGCTAGTGGTTTGCAAAAATCATTTAATTGTCAAATAACAGTTGAATTTAATCAAGGCGGTTATTTTCCAGTAGAAAATAATCCCCAATTGACTAAAAGGTTTATTAATTTTATGAAAGAAAATCCCGAGGTAACTTTTCAGGAGACTGAACCTAAAATGACCGGTGAGGACTTTGGTTATTTATTGAATAAGATTCCTGGAACAATGTTCTGGTTGGGTGTCGACAGTCCAGGAGCACTGCATTCAGCTGATTTCTTACCAAAAGAGTCAGCAATTGCTAAAGGAATCGTCGCAATGACAAGTTTTTTGGAATACAGGATGAATTTGGAGGATGAAAAATGTTCAAAGATGTAGATTTGATGACCGCGATAATTACTCCGTTTGATCAAGCACAAAAGATTGATTATCCAGCTTTAAAAAAGTTAACGGAACACATACTTACTACTGGAACCAAGGGCTTTGTTATCGGTGGGACGACTGGTGAGACACCAACTTTAACTGAGAATGAAAAACTAGAATTGTATCGAAAGTTTGTCGAAATTGTTGATGGTAGAGTGCCAATTATTGCCGGAGCCGGTAGTAACAATACTCAACAGACGATTGATTTTATTAACAAATTAGCGCAAATCTCAGGAATTGATATGGTTTTAGTCGTAGTGCCTTACTATAACAAGCCAAATCAACGTGGAATGAAAGCTCATTTTGAAACAATCGCCAAAAATTCTCCGTTGCCAATTATGATTTACAACATTCCTGGCCGAACTGGGGTCTTGATGGAAAAAGAAACAGTCGTGGAACTATCGCAAAATCCTAATATTCAAGGAATCAAACAATGTAATACGATGGAAGATTTGGAATATATCGTTGAACATACTCCAGCTGATTTCAATGTTTACAGTGGTGAGGATGCCCAAGCCTTATTTGCAAAAGTTATTGGTGCTAACGGAGTCGTTTCGGTGGCTTCACACATTTACGGTAACGAAATGTCGAAGATGTACAGTCTTTTAGATCAAGGAAACTATCAAAAGGCCGGAACAATTCAACGTCAGTTGACTCCGAAGATGGCAGCTTTGTTCATGTATCCTTCACCATCGCCAGTTAAGGCAGCCTTGAACAAATTAGGTTATCAAGTTGGTGGCTGTCGTTTGCCAATTGTGACTTTAAATGATGAAGAAAAAGCTGTTTTATTTGAAAAGTTAGCATTATAGGAGGATTTAAATGATAAAAGTAATTGTTTCTGGTTTTAACGGTTCAATGGGGCAAAAGGCTGTCAAGATGGTCAATTCAAATGCTGATTTACAATTAGTAGCTGGCTTTAATCCAGTAGTTAAAGAGCGTAATCCAGCAAAATATGGATTGGCTAAAGAAGTCAAAATTTTTAATCGTTTAGAAGATATTGATGTTGCGGCTGATATTTGGATCGATTTTTCAATTCCCAGTGCGGTTTATGAAAACACTAAGTTTGCAATTGAACACGGCTTTCGCCCTGTGATTGGAACTAGTGGGATGTCTGAAGAGCAGACTCAACAATTAAAAAAATTAGCTGATAGTAAAAATCTTGGTGGAATTATTGCCTCAAACTTTGGTTTATCAGCCGTGTTGATGATGAAATTTGCGCAAGTAGCCGCTAAATATTTCGATGAATCAGAAATTGTCGAAAAACATCATGAAGATAAAATCGATGCACCATCTGGGACCGCTTTGAATACTGCCCGTCTGATTTATGAAGCGCGCGGACATGACCAGGTTCAACACAGTAACAACGACCCAATGAAAACTCGGGGTGGCGACTACCATGGGACGAAGATTCACGCTTTGCGTTTACCAGGATTCGTTGCTGACGAAGAGGTTATCTTTGGTGGAACTGGTGAAACTTTGACAATTTCTCAAAGTACTACCGATCGGGAATCGTTTATGACTGGAGTTAAACTGGCCATTCATGAAGTGATGAAACAAGATCATTTAGTGATAGGGCTTGAGAAAATTATTTAGAAATAATTACATTAAAACTAATTAAATGAGTCTGATTTATTATAGAATTAAATTAATATAATTTAAGGAGTGTAATAGAATGCCAGAATTAGATTCAACTGTAAAAAATGTCGTAAATGAAACGCTCGATCCCATGGGTCGTTCCCAAATTAGAATTTTTGCAGAAAAATTTGCCAAGATTCCTGGAATTATCAAGATGACTCTAGGTGAGCCTGACTTCAATGTTCCTGAACACGTTAAAGCTGCCGCAATTGAAAGTATCAAGGATAATGATTCACACTATTCTGATCAAAAGGGAATTTTAGGATTGCGTGAAGCTATTTCAAATTATTTGAGCCAACGCTTTGATATTCACTATGATCCAGAGACTGAAGTGGTAGTAACAATTGGAGCAACTGAAGCAATTTTGGATTCATTGGCTGCAATCATTAATCCAGGTGATAAGGTATTGATTCCAACGCCAACCTTTGCTTTGTACATTCCAATTGTCAAAGTACTTGGTGGGATTCCTGTTCAAATTAATACAACTGATGATGGTTTCCGCCTGACAGGTGAACGACTCCAAGAGGTTATCGATGAAGAAGGAGCAGACAAGGTTAAAGCTTTGATGCTTAATTTCCCAGGAAATCCAACTGGTTTTGTTTATTCAAAGGAACAATTAGAAGAAATCGTCGATGTCGTCAAAAACAAGAACATGTTTGTCATTTCTGATGAAATTTACGCTGAATTGACTTACGGTCAAAAACACATTTCTTTGGCAAAATTGATGCCAGGTAAGACTATTTTGATCAATGGTTTATCAAAATCACACGCAATGACTGGTTATCGAATCGGTTATGTCGTGGGACCAAAAGATTTCATTACTAACGTTGCCAAGATGCATGCTTTTGCTGTTACTGCACCTTCTAATCCAGCTCAATACGCAGCTAAAGAGGCGTTGACTAATGGAATCGATGATCCACTTGCAATGCGCGATATTTATCAGAAACGCCGAGATTACATTGTTGAGCAACTAAATGATATCGGCTATAAAACACTTTTACCAGAAGGGGCCTTCTATACTTTCTCGAAGATTCCAGAAGAATTCCATTTAACTGCCATCGAATTTGCCAATAAGTTAGCAACTGAAGGCAAAGTTGGTGTCACGCCAGGTGTAGCATTTGGTGAAGGCGGCGAAGGTCATTTTAGAATGTCCTACGCTTGTTCAATGGATGATATTAAAGAAGCTATGAAACGTTTAAGAGCCTTTACTGAACAATTAAAAAATTGATTTAAGGGATGAAATAATATGAGTGATGGATATACAGTAGCAATTTTAGGTGCCACAGGTGCCGTGGGAACACGTTTGATTCAACAATTGGAACAATCAACGATTCCAGTAAGTAAGGTTAAGTTATTAGCATCATTTCGTTCAGCCGGAAAAGTTTTACAATTCAAAGGTCAAGACGTCACAGTAGAAGAAGCTAAGCCAGAATCATTTGATGGTGTCGACATCGTTTTAGCTTCAGCTGGTGGTTCAGTTTCAAAGAAATTCTTGCCCGAAGCTGTCAAACGTGGTGCGGTTTGTGTTGATAATACGAGTGCTTTTCGAATGGAAGAGTCAGTTCCCTTAGTCGTTCCTGAAGTCAATGAAGCGGCACTTTATAACCATCACGGTATTATTGCCAATCCGAACTGTTCAACGATTCAAATGATGGTTGCACTAGAACCTATCAGAAAAGCTTTTGGTTTGAAACAAATTATCGTTTCAACTTATCAAGCTGCCAGTGGTGCCGGTCAAAGTGCTTTGAATGAATTATATTCTGAAGCTAAGGATTATTTAGATGGCAAGGACATGCAAGCCAACATCTTCCCAACTAAAGGTGATAAAAAACACTATCCACTAGCCTTTAATTTGTTACCACAAATTGATGTTCTAGAAGATAACTTATATTCACACGAAGAGTGGAAGATGATTCATGAAACTAAGAAGATCATGCTTGGCGACATGAATTCACCAAAAATCAAGGTTACAGCAACTTGCGTCAGAGTGCCTGTTCCGATCAGTCATGGTGAATCAATTTATATCGAAGTAGAAGATAAGTCAGCCACAACTGAGCAAATTCAAGACTTGATTAGAAAAGCTCCCGGAGCTGTTTTGCAAGATGATCCTAAGAACCAAGTTTATCCCCAACCAATTGATGCAGTCGGCAAGCGTGAGACTTTTGTCGGTCGAATTCGTCCAGATTTGGAAAACCAAGGTGCGTTCAACATGTGGGTCGTTTCTGACAACTTACTAAAAGGTGCAGCATGGAATACGGTTCAAATTGCAGAGTGCTTAGTAGCAGACGGCTTGGTTCATAATTAGAATTTGTTAAGTATGCCGTCCTCCGCAACAAACTCGATTTTGGCTGGAACGTACTGGGCACGACTTGAAACTACCGCAAAGTACGCGGCATTTCCAAGCTCGGCCTTTCACGTAAGCGCTAAAGCGCTAAGTGAAATTTCAGTACTGAGCCAAATCGAGTTTGTTGCTCCGGACTAAATAACGGATCTATGTTTTATCTGCTTTCCGTTTATTTAGGAATAATTATTCTATTCGAAATAGTATTTTTACTAGCTCAATAGTATAGATTCGATTCTATTTGAAATAAAACAAAATTTAAAACAAGTTAAAAAATAGCATCCATTCCTCAATAGAACGTAATTGATTATTTAATAACCATACGTATATTGGGAATAGGTGCTATTTTTATTTATAACATTAAGTGGAAAAAATAATAGGAAATACAATCTAGTCTGGAGCACAAGCCCTGTGATGGCTCAGCCGCCAAATTATTCTTAGCGCTTTAGCGCTTAGAATAAGGCCAATCTTTGAGATTTTTCCGAACTTGAAAAAGCTCAAAGTTGCGCCGGCCGCGTTCTGCGATAATCCTTATATGGTTGACATTTCAAAATAGTATAAAAATGTTAACCCAGTAATGGAGGGATTTTATGCAGAAATATACACCTAATCAAAAAATCAAAACA
>NZ_RKLY01000048.1 GCF_004745525.1 Companilactobacillus suantsaicola
GCCACAGGAGGCATTCTCCTTGGCTTGCGGCTACTAATAATCTGGCACTCCAATCCTGATAGATCTTAAGTTTTTTTTATTTTTTCGGAGTGGCTAACTTGTTCTTGCAATTTGCGAAGGGATTAGAAGAATTATAAATTGAAATATTTTTTTGTTTTAAAGCAAATAGGTTCTGGTAATCGTGTGTTGATTACCAGAACCTATTTTTCTTAATATTTAAATGATCCTATTGTGTTTTGATCTTGCATTAGTGATTAATTCCGATTGTCGCCGAAAATCATTATTAAACGTAATAGTTGTAAGGCGGTTGAAATAACGGCTGCGACGTAGGTTAATGCTGCGGCTAGTAAGACTTGTTTTACCATTGGAACTTCGTCGTTGTTTAATACGTTACCGGAACTTAAAATTTTAATGGCACGTCCTGAGGCGTTGAATTCTACTGGTAGAGTTACTACTTGGAATAAAACGACTAGGGCAAAAAGCCAAATACCGATTTGAATCAAGGTTTGGTTCGCTCCCAAGATGACACCTAATAAAATTAAAGGAATTGAGAAGTTGGAACCAAGATTGACTGCTGGTACTAAAGCCGCACGAGCTCTCATTGGTACATAACCGGTTTGATCTTGAATTGCATGTCCGCATTCGTGAGCAGCAACACCGATTGCCGCAACGGAAGTGGAATCAAAAGTTGATTCTGACAAATTTAAAGTTTTGTTAGTGGGATTGTAATTATCGGTTAAATTACCACTAGTTCTTAGAATTTGTACATCTTGTAAGCCAGCGTTGTCGAGAATAAAACGGGCAGCTTGGGCACCACTGGTACCACTTTGACTTGTTACTTGATCATACTTTTTGAAATTATGATTTACATACCACGAAGCCCATAAACTAATAACAAGACCAATTATTACTAGAAAATAGCTAGGACCAAAGAAACCATATCCATACATATATTGTTAACTCCTCTTTAATGTTTTCTTATTAAAGATAGTATAACCATTATTTGTGAATTTTTCTTGAATTATGTGATCGAGTTCGTTAATTTCTATTTCTTTTAGGTCGAGTTGATCTTTTAAAAGAACTAGTAGTCTTTGGGCAATCTCATCTTTTTGAGCATCAGTTAAATCTTTGAAAGTTACCATTAAAGCAGCGGTTTGCTTTGTGAAATCAGGGTCGGATAGACTGACTGAAGCACAAATCTTATCGGTGTTTTTTTGTTGGATAAACCAGTAAACACCAGTATTTTGCATTGTGACTTTAGCGGTATTCGAAATGTATTCAGTTGTTGGATCGATATCTTCATTGAGAAATTCACTGATAGTTTTTAGGTTTAGACGACTTGGAAAATCCCAGATGAAGTTTTCGGTTACTAATGGACGGTATGATTTTAGTTTTGGCGTTTTTTTCATCTTCTTTTCTTTGACGCTTTTTTGGTTTTGGTTCTGTTGCTTTTGTTCCGTTTCTTTATAGTGGTTTTTCTTTTGGGGATTGGTTTGGTTCTATTTGGAATAACCATGGTTTTATGCAATATAGCTAAAACGCGTTCCAGCCAACAGGAGTCAACATATAGCTACGCTTCCCAAATTGCCCGCAAAGTGCGGCGGGCAATTCGTGAAGCTAGGCTATCGGCTGACTCCTAACCGTTGGCTTCCACGCTCTACTCGATAATCATGCTCTTCTTAGCGCTCTTATGCAATTTATGCATAAATGGTTTCAATGGTTCTGTACAGAACAATCCTAATAGATAGAAGCCGATTCCAAAGGCTAACAATACTATGATATCTATTGTGGCGTTTGGCCAGTATATTCCTCCGACGGCTTCTCTGATTAGATTTACCGCGTATGTAAATGGTAGATATGGATTGATTACTCTGAAGAATCCGTCTGATAGGACTACTGGGAAGTTTCCTCCGGCTCCGGAGATGGAGAGGACTAGGATGATGATTCCTAATCCTTTTCCGACGGTTCCAAACATTTGGACTAGTGAATACAAAATTGAGATGAAGACGAAACTTACTAACATACAGAAGACGATCAACCAAATTTTCTCTTTGGTATAGGCATGCAAGATGAAGAGGTTACCTAAGGCAGCGGCGATGGCTTGTAATTGGTTCAAGAAACCGAAGGTTAAGTAACGGCCGTTAAATCTTTGCTTGTATGTGTAGAGGAATTTTTGTTTTTCGTCTAGCTTGAAGTGAACGGTGAAGACACTTGATAGTAACAAGGCTCCGACCCAAATACAGAGGGCCAAGTAGAATGGTGCACTGGCAGAACCGTAATTTGGCACGTCGTAGAGGTCTTTTTCCTTCAAGTTAACTGGATTAGAGAAGAAATCTGATTCCTTGTTGGCGTCGTTTTTCATCAACTTGATAATGGCGCTTAAGTCGATATCCTTTTTACCCTTGCGCAATAGTGTTGCCGAGTGATGAAGGTCCTTCTTCAATTGTGGCCAGTCTTTTTCGGCGAACTCGTTGGCAGTTGATAGAGCTTGTTCTAGTTCAGGAGTCTTGGAGTTGACCAAGTTCAAAGTGGTCGTCAATTCGTTTTCGATTGATGGCAATTGATATTGAACAAAGAAGGTTGCTTTAGCCAATTTGTTTTTCAAAGTAGGGTAGTCGTCGTTGTAGAAGTCGTTCAATAGACCGATTCCAGTGACGATGTTACCCATATTGCCGTTTAATAATTGGTTAGCGTCGTGGATCTCGTTACCAACAGCTGGCAATTGTTTTTGGTACTTCTGTAGATATGATAGAGCTGTTTCGAGAATTCCTTGGGTATTATTTAATAAACCAGGAATAGAAGGGATAATGTCAGTGTTGAATTCACCCAATGTTGAACTGAGTTCCTTCAAGAATGAGTTAATATCCGTAACTACACTAGAAACGTTATCAAGAATGTTGAGATTCTTAACGGCTGCGATTCCCTCAGCAACTTGGTTAGCGTGATTTTGTAAATCAGTTAGTTTGCTCTGCAACTGTGTTGTATCAAGGCTGTCAAAGTTTGCGACGATGTCGTCAGCTTTGGTAGCGAGTGTTTCGTTTAGAGCAGCTAAGTCGTTTAAGTGTTGAATTGGGCGGTCGAATAGGGTGATCTTGTCGTGTCCCAATTGTTCAGCCAAGCGGTTGAAGAAGTTTTGCAAATCAGTCAATGAAGAGGCAACTTGTCGAGAAATCTTAGCTAGGTGAGTTGCGTCGGTGCTGATATTCTGAATAACTGTCTTGAGTTGAGCTTTCAACTGCTGATTAGTTGGATCTTCTTTGATCTTGTCGATTAAAGTGTTGATATTTTCAGCGGAAGTTGCAATCTGTTTACCAAGGTTATAGACCATTGATAGACCAGTATCGATAGTCGATTTGATGACTGGCAAAGCTTGTTGAATCTTTGGTACGAGTTCGTTGGAAACTTTGTCAGTCGCGTTCTTAGCGTCAGTACCGAGTTGTTGAATATCGGGCATGACATTTTGAACCTTTTGAATCACTTGAATACCATTTTCAACTTGAGTGATGCTAGTGCCCATCAAATCACTGATTTTACTAAAGTCGGAATCCACTTCATTGATTTGACTGCCGGCATTTTGAATTTCCGGTATCTTATTTTTCAACTGCGTTGCAGCCGTTCCACCAGCATCGGCTAATGGTAAGTAATTGTTGATGTTAACGATTTTTTGCGCATCTTCGTTTAACAATGGAAGATAACCGTACATATTATTAACTTCATTTAATTTATTATTTAGTTTTGGAACCATCGTATTGGCTTTTTGAACTTTATCCATGATATTTTGCAATTCAGGGATATTATCGTCAGTCGACAAGAGTAAGGTCTCAAAACGTCTTAGCATTGGGAGATTGTCCTTTAAGTCGACACCAGACTTATTTAAAGCCTGAGTGATGGTTTTACTGATCGTCCCCACGAATTCTGAGGAGATAGTGTTTTGCAGCGTCGTCGCCCCGGTTTCGGTCAATTTCGGGGCAATCGCATTGATTTTCTGGTTGACCGAGAAGACTAAATTGGGCTTCTTAATTGTCCCAGAAAGAAAACTGATGATATCTTTTGAAAAAGTCTTAGGGATGTAAATTCCAGCATAATAGGAACCATCTTTGACACCTTGGTCGAGTTGTTTCTTTGAATCGACGAAAGTCCAACCTAATTTTTTGTTTTTCTTTAAGTTATCGATCAATTGGTCACCAATCTCAATCTTTTGACCCTCAACTTTGACTGGTGTATCGGCAGAATAAACTGCCACTTTTAGACCGCTAGTGTTAGAATATGGATCCCATAAGGCCCAAACGTTAAACCAACAATACAAACACGGCAAAATGACCAAGGCCAGCATCAATAAAGTCGCCGGCTTGGATTTTAATGTCCTCTTTAAATCTAATTTAAATAGTTCCCAAGCTTTGATAGAAATCCCCTCCAAATCTCTGTTAAAACTTCTAGAATAATATAATTATATAACGTTATGGCAGTGGGTTATAATAAATAAATCCATTGACCATTTTTAAAATCTCAGAATCGTCGTGAAGCATTGAGTGTTCTGCGTTTGACCCCTTAATGAGATATTCGTTATATTCTTTAACTTTTGGTTTCAGAATATACGAAATTGACTTGGCAGATGTAACGGAGATGTATTTATCACTATTTGAGTGATCACCAACATTTCCATAAATGTTCAAAACCCGAAGATCATCGGATATACTATTTTTATTCATAAAAATTCTAAAGTACGTCGGACTCATGAATGCAGGTCGACCATTTGGCTTGATCCGGTTGATGTTGGGAAGATCTCCGAGACCGAGAATGCCATTGAATGGACCTGCGATGAGTACTAATTTTTTTAATCTTGGCATGTAAGGACGCATTTTTTCCTTCAAGTTAACTAAAACTAATGCGACGGCGCCAAGTGAGTGACCAATCGCATCGTAAGTCGTGAAATTATGTTGCAGGCGTAAGTCAAATAAGAGCTTGACTAACCAATACGCCATTTGGTTACTGCCAACCCATTTGTTTTTGAAAACTACTTGCACAATGGGATGTTCGTCCAAAGTCCAAGTTCCCTCGTATGTGATCTTCCCCCGCCAATCGATACTGGCCTTGAGGAATTGATCTTGATTTTTACCATTACTTTTCAAAGCCGATTCGATCATTTTCTGAGTCGTATAATCCCCACCACGAAAACCGTGGATGTAAAGAATCGGCCACTGCCAATTTTCCATAAATTCACCCCAACAAGATATTATTATATAATTATTATTGAGAAAAATTAACCAAATGAGGTATGACATTGCAAAAATATTATGCAGTACGAAACGGAAGAAAGCCAGGAATCTATCTGACATGGCCAGAGTGCCAAAAACAAGTCAACGGATTTACCGGAGCTCGCTATAAAAGTTTTACTAGTAAAGCTGATGCTCAAGCCTTTTTAAGCGGCAGTGATTCCTTTCAAAAGAAAACGACCGCAACTAAAAATAAAAAGGTAAATATATCCGATTTTGACGTAGTTATTTATACAGACGGCGGTTCAAGAAATCATGGTAATGTCAAAGGTGGACATGTTTTAGATGATGATAAAGCCGCTTGGGCCTATCATATCAACAATCACGGCCAAACCTTTGAGGGAACAGGTGGCGAGTTAGGAGCAACTAATAACCGCATGGAGATATTGGCCCTAATTCAGAGTATTAAACGATTAAATGAACTTAAAATCAACCAACAAAATGCGATATTTGTCTTAGATTCTCAGTATGTCCTCAATACTATCACTAAAAATTGGCTCAATGGCTGGAAGCGTCGGGGGTTCAAAAAAGCCGATGGGACAGTACCTAAGAATGTTGAATTGTGGAAAGAGTTGGATCAACTTTTGTCAACTGTACCTAAGAAAACTTTCGAGTGGACTAAAGGACATGCAACAAACATCGGCAACAATCGAGTGGATGCTTTATTGAATGAGACTATGGATAAGATGTAGGGACTAGGAACCAAACTTCTTTTTGAGGAATGGTGGTGGATGTCGTCTTCCGCAACAGCTCTGGGAAACGCTGGAACGCGGTGGGGCGACTTGGAGCCAATTTCAAACCCGGAAATTGTCTTCAAGCTCACCCTTCTTGTAAGCGATAAATCGCCAACAAGAATTTCACGGCTGAGCATTTCCCAGAGCTGATACTCCAGACTAGATTTCAGATTTTTGCGGTTATTTCTGTGATTTCTGAAATTGGTGAACATTTTCTATTGGAAATGGAATCTTTTATAGTCTAGGTACGTTATAATTTTCTAAATTAAATTGAAAAAAAGGATATCGCTAAATCTGCAATTTTATTGTGATTTAGTAATATCCTTTTTTATTGATGTAATTGGTTATCTTTCAACATAGTCAGTTACTCTAGTATCCTTTACCCATTCTGTAGTGGCAACTCTGTAATATTTGTGACCATTATAATATCTATATTCGTCTGTTAACCATCTTGTATTATTGGCCAATCCTCTATTCGTAATCAAAGATGTATGCAAATCAGAATCTTGCCCACTGAAAGCAACAATATGTGTATAGCTTCCAGGATTGTTAACTGTGACGATTCCTTTGATTGGAACAATTGCAGTTGAATTACTATTCATGTTTGTGGAACTACTGTCGGAATTAGATACACCATTATTTTCATTTTTATCTGCTGCATTACTTGATGAATTACTATTCGGCACATAAGGTGAATTATTACCTGGAAAATGTGTAAATTGTTTTGCAAAATTGTCATGTGCTTTTTTTGAGCCTTCCTCCAAAATAGCCCAAATATAGTCATCATTCGAGTTAGCATGTACAGTTGTAAGGCTAGAAACAGCTGGTACAGCAATGGCACTCATAACAAGTGTTGAAAATAATAATTTTTTGATTATTCTTGTATTCTTCATAATATTTATCCCCCCAGAAAAATATATACAAATCTATTATAGAATGTTTTATTTGAATAAATAATATAAATTTTTTTAAATCTCTAACTTAAAAACTGTTATCTCACGTGGAGTGACACAAATTACAAATATAACCCCAAAAAGGTCAGAACATCGGTTAATTCCAAGAGAACGACTATTTCTAAAAAAATGGAATATAAATACTCCATAGATCCGTTATTCAGCACCGGAGCAACAAAGCTGATGGGCTCAGATGTGAAATTATTCTTAGCAATTTATTGCTTAGAATAAGGTCGAGCTTGAAGACAATTTCCGGTTTTGAAATTGGCTCCAAGTCGGCCCACATCGTTCCAGCCCAATCAGCTTTGTTGCGGAGGAGCGGCATACTACCACCACCAAAACAAACAAAAAAACCGATTAATATTATTTAACCGGTTTTTTAAAATTAGCGATAAACAACTTCGTAGACTTCACAAACACAAGGTAAAGTTTCGTTGAATTCGTGGTTTTCTTCTTGATACTCTCTCTTGAAGAAATCCCAGTGAACTTTGCGCCACTCTTCTAAGGTTCTGGAACCTTCACCTTCGTGATAAGCGTGCTCGGCGGAAACTTGTAAGAAGGGCACTGTTTCTACTACGACTGTTTTGGTGACACAGACTGGTTGGTGGTGACCATCTAAAATGATCCCATACTCACCAAATTTTGGTAAGGGGTCTGTTTCGTCTTGTTTGTAGAGGTCGTATGCGGAAGTTGTGGCGGTTTTTATGCCGTCGTAGACTAATTTTGCTAATTGATCTTGTTGTTGAAGGTCATCTTCGGCACCTAATGAAAATGCTTCGTATTCATCAGTTGTGACTTCGGGATGACTCTGTTTGAACTGTTGCCAGTATGTTGTGATATCCATAATTTTTGGCTTTCTTGATTAATTTTGACGTAAGAGATGGATTCTGATGTATTTTCCTAGTTCGGTCACAATCAAGACGATAATTCCGGCAATGATTGGGATTCCCCAGCCGTAGGCGAAATTGATGTTAGTTGTGTGGAAAATATCTTGCATGAATGGTAAGTAGATGATTCCCATTTGAAGAAGAATCAAGATACCAATGATGTAGAAGGCCATCTTGTTTTGGAAGAAGTACTTGGAGATAACTGGATAATTATTTCTGAGGTTAAATAGATAGAAAATTTTACCAAAGATAATAATATTTAAGGCCATCGTACTTCCGAGAACTTCGGGCATACCTTTGCTTGTTAACATGTCGAAGGCCCAAATTCCTAATCCGGAAATTAAGAAGGAAACGTAGACTATCTCGAAGGTATCGAGTTTGGTTAGAAGTCCAGCTTTAACATTTCTAGGTCCACGAGCCATGATTCCAGCTTCTGGTGGTTCGAAGATGAAGGCAAATTGGATCGTCAAGGCGGAAACCATGTTGATCCAAAGTAGTTGTGCGGGATAAAGTGGCAAGTCTTGACCAATTAAAATACTGATCACAACGATCAAGCCTTCCGCAAAACTAGTTGGTAATAGGAAACGAATTGTCTTTCTGATGTTATCGAAGACGTGTCGACCTTCACGAACGGCCACAACGATATCGGCAAAGTCGTCATCGGCTAAGACCATATTGGCAGATTCTTTAGCAACTTCGGTACCTTTGATACCCATGGCTACACCAATATCGGCTTGTTTTAAGGCAGGGGCATCATTGACACCATCACCAGTCATGGAAACGACGTGGCCATTAGCTTGTTGAGCACGCACGATTCGCAATTTATTAGCTGGAGTAGTACGGGCAAAAACGTTATAGTCGTCGATTTTGTCTTTTAGTTCATCATCGGACATGGCGTCAATTTCAGGTCCGGTGATGGCACTGATGACTGAATCGAGATCGAGCTTTTTAGCAATGGCTGAGGCTGTATCGGGATGGTCACCAGTGATCATCTTAACTTTAACGCCGGCCATTCTTAGTTCGTGGATTGAAGCACGGGCTTCCTCACGAGGTGGATCGATGATACCAACCATACCAACGAGAGTTAAATCGTTGATGTCGTTAGTGTCGATCATTTCAACTGAGTCGTCGACAACTTTATAAGCTAAAGCAACGACACGTAAACCGTCAGCTGAAAGGTCTTTGATAGTTTGATTCCAATAATTTTCATTAGTTGAATCTTTACTTAAATTAATGATTGTGGCTGGAGAACCTTTGACCATCAAGACACGTTGGTTGTTGAAGTTAGCCAAACGAGCCGAATATCTAAAGGCCGAATCAAATGGTAGTGAATCAATTTCGTCAACTTCAGGGTCAACACCAGTCATCTTACGATAAAGCGTTGTTAAGGCACCATCAGTTGGTTCACCGTTTAATTCCCAGCGATTGTTTTCAAAATGCAGTTGTGCGTCAGTTGTTTGACCAGCAATATTGACTAGCCAACTCATGTTGGAATCTTTTTTCCAGTCGTAAGCCTGATTGTCTAATTTCAGACTACCTTCAAAATCGACTCCACCGTCCGCATCGTAGCCGACCCCAGTTACATCGAAAGTGTGATCGGGAGTAACGACTTTTTTGACGGTCATTTCGTTTTTAGTTAAAGTACCAGTTTTATCAGTATTAACGATATCAACCGCACCCAAAGTTTCAACGGCTGGCAAGGACTTGACGATAACGTTTCGCTTAGTCATTTTACGTGTTCCCATGGCGAGAACAACGGAAGTACTAGCGGGCAAGCCTTCGGGCATGGAACCTACGACCATAGTAATCACGGAGATCAATAGAGTTGGTAGGCTATATGTATCTAGGAAATAACCGATGATAAATAGTAAAACCGCAGCGATGACAATTGCCACTGACAAGCCAAATCCTAACGAGTTCAAATTCTGCATCAATGGAGTTGGTTTTTCTTTAACAGTTTCCACCGAAGTTTGAATTTGACCAATTTCGGTATCACCAGCAGTTGCGACTACGATACCTAAACCGGAACCACTAGTTACGGCAGTTGAGGCGTAGACCATATTCTGTCTTTCAGCTAGCGGTAATTCTGATTGAGTGATTGGTTCCTCAATTTTTTCCACTGGATTAGTTTCCCCAGTTAAAACGGATTCCTGAACTCCTAAATTATCGGCTGAAATCAAACGCATATCGGCGGGGACGGAATCTCCTGCTTCAAGGTTGACTAAGTCACCAACGACTAATTGCCGTGAATCAAGTTCTAGCTTTTCTCCACCACGGAAGACGAAGTTTTTAGAAACCAATAGCTCACGGATTTTTTCCAAAGCATTACCAGCTTGGCGTTCCTGAATATAGCCGATAATAGCGTTGGCGATGATGACTAGTCCGATAACAATTGAGTCGGAATATCTCCTCATAAAGAAAGTCATGATGGCAGCGGCGGCCAAAATATAAATGATGCTGTTATTGAATTGTTTGATGAATTGGACAAATTTAGAAGTTTTCTTCGTTTCCAGTTCATTCAAACCATGTTCTTTCAGTCTTTGTTGACTTTGTTCCTCACTCAAGCCATCCTCAGCATCAGTTTGATATAGCTTGATTAATTCATCCTCAGTTAATTCCCACATTTGTTTTGAATCGTGTATCGGGACATGATCCGAGTCGGAATTTTCGGACGAAGTTGATCCATAGACATTTTCGTCTTGCATTCAGTGTGTTCCTCCTAATAATTTAACTTTTGGTATCTTTTTAAAAAATTAAAAAGATATTAATATGATTATAATAGGTAGAGGTATGAAAAGACAACACCTCTTGTGAAGATTTTTATGCTTTCCTAACAATTTTTAGTGGTGTGGTTCTTTTGTTTGTGTGGTGGGTAGATGCCGTCTTCCGCAACAGCTCGGGGAAACGCTGGAACGCTGTCGGCGCGACTTGAAGCCTTTTTCAAGACCGGAAAAAGTCTCCAAGCTCGGCCTTCTAGTAAGCGATAAATCGCTAACTAGAATTTGACGGCTGAGCATTTCCCCGAGCTGTTGCTCCAGACTGGATTTCAGATCTATACGGTTACTTCTGTGAATTCTGAAGTGGATACAATTCTATTCTGGTTGGGTAATAATAGTTAGGATGCGTTATATCTTTCGTTCTATTTGTTTTATGGTAAGCAGTAAATAACCGACCGTATTCTCTCGGTCCACAATAAGCGATATGATTACCTCATCAAAATAAATGGTGAGGTATTTTTAATGGACGAAAAGCCGGATATTGTAAAAGTTCAA
>NZ_RKLY01000049.1 GCF_004745525.1 Companilactobacillus suantsaicola
TTAGGTGTATATTTCTGCATAAAATCCCTCCATTACTGGGTTAACATTTTTATACTATTTTGAAATGTCAACCATATAAGGATTATCGCAGAACGCTGCCGGCACTATTTTGAGCTTTTTCAAGTTCGGAAAAATCTCAAAACTAGGCCTTCTTGTAAGTGCTGAAGCACTAACAAGAATTTGGCGGCTGAGCCATCACAGGTTTTGTGCTCCAGGCTAGATTTCAGATTTTAGCAGTATTTCTATAATTTCTAATTAGGATATATTTTCTATTCATATTACGTGCTTAACTGTTTTAGAATCTAAAAAAATTCCTGAATTTCTCTAGTTTAGTATGTATTTCCAGCTAAAAAATAATTGGATATTTCCCCTTTTTTACCGTTATTATTCCCATTTCCGAATAGAAAAAAACACAATAACGTATCAATAAACCTACCTCACATCAGAATAGAACAACTATCCCTAATCAAATGGAAAGCCAATAAAAAATAGAATCGTTATTCAGTCCGGAGCAACAGCTCTGGGAAATGCTCAGCCCTGAAATTATTCTTAGCAATTTATTGCTTAGAATAAGGCCAATCTTGAAGACAATTCCCGCTTTTGGAATTGGCTCCAAGTTGTGCCCAGAGCGTTCCAGCATTTCCCAGAGCTGTTGCGGAGGACGGCATACTTCACTAAAAAAAATACCCCAACCATTTCTGATTGGAGTATTCATTAAAATCTATTTATCTGTTTTCTTAGCTTTCTTGTCTAACCCATGCTCACGCATCTCATGCCACTGTGTCAAACTAATCAAGCCTGACATCGTAACTGGCAATGCGAAGACTAAGACAATCAAACCGATGATTACACCTAGAGCAACTTGAATCAAAGTTGTAACTCCACTTGGAATCAAGGCGGCGAAGGTACCACTTAAGATAATAGCGGCACTGATAACAACCGCACCAATTGCTGTGGCGGCCCGAAGCATTTGTTTCTTCAAGTCAGTTCCGTCATGATCATCCTTGTAACGAATCATCAAGAAGATACTGTAATCAACACCTAAAGCCATCAACATGATGAAAGTGAAGAATGGTGTATTCCAACTTAACAATGGTCTGCCCAAGAAGGTTGAAGAAATAATTCTTGTCAAACTCATTGAGACTGCATAGGCAGCTAACAAGGTAGCGATAATTGTCATTGGTTGTAATAGTGATTGAATAACTACGATCAAGGCAATTCCGATACCAATTACCATAATGATAGCTGTCCGCTTAAAGTCACCATTTGCTAAGGTTCTCAAATCGTTATCTTGTGATGTTTGACCACCTAAAGCAACTTGAGTTCCATCCAAAGCACCATGTTTAACTTGGGCTTTGATATCTTTTTGAAGTTGTTTAAACTGTTTATTAGCTTTTTCAGAGTTTGGATCACCTTTTAGAACAACGGTCATTGTAGTGATCTTATTGTTGTCAGCCATGTAAGTATCAAGTGCTGGCTTGAAGGCCTTTGAATGAATTGTTTCTTTTGGTAGATAGAAATCTTTTCCGATGTATGACTTTTGTAATTCAGTTAAGTAGTCATTCATCGTGTCACTACCATTAGCTAAACTCGTCAAACCACTTGAAGCACTGCCTAAACCATTTTGAAGTTCTTCAACTTGTGATGACATAGCTTGCAACTTAGTATTCAAAGTTTGAACACCAGTATTGACTTGTTGTGAAGCGGAATTTACTTGACTAGCACCACTGTTCAAAGTTGAACTAGATGAGTTTAAAGTATTTGTTCCACTTGCTAAAGTTGATGCCCCACTAGCAATTTGTGAGTTGGCACTTGCTAGAGAACCGGCACCAGATGCCAACTGACTAGATCCACCAGCCACTTGGTTAGCGCCACTAGCTAGGGTTTGGGTTGCACTGGATAGTTGACTGATTTGACTAGTCATTCCAGGTAAAGCACTAGTAAATTGATTGATACCACCATTTAAGGTTGATGTACCAGCATTCAATTGGTTAATACTACTTACTAAAGTAGCGATTTGGTTAGTATTTAGTTGACCATTAGTCATTTGACTCAAAGCCGGATTTCCTTGCATTGCAGCAAGTAATGGTTTGAGTTGGTTAACGGCAGCTGTCAATTGGTTCATCTCTTGAGCTAAGGTATTGCTACCAGAACTTAATTGTTGAACTTGACTGGACAAAGCAGGCAAACTAGATGCTGCACTACCAACACTAGATGCTAGTTGACTGGATCCACTTGCTACTTGGTTAGCACCACTTGCCAAAGTTTGTGAACTAGTTGCTAACGTATTAGCACCAGTAGCTGCTTGACTTGAGCCAGAAGCTAGTTGTTGAGCACCTGAATTAGCACTCGAAACTCCCGCTGTGTAGGTGCTTAAACCAGATTGCAATTGAGCAGTTCCACTAGCTAATTGTTGTGTTCCGTCAGCTAGTTCTTGAACTTGACTCATGCTGCCACTGATATTGGCATTTTGTAATTGGGTATTAGCGCTGTCTAAACCAGATTTGATCTTGTTCAAACCTTTTTTAGAAGTATCTAATCCCTTGGTAATTGTTTTAAGTTGATCACGCAAGTACATGGAACTGATTTTGCTGCCACCTGGTTCAGTTACTGAAGCAACTGTTTTAACACCGTCTTCTTTTTGCAAGTACTGTGTCAATTGGTCGATGGCCCCAAGGCTAGCTTGTGTATCAAGTTTCTTATCACTCTTAATGTAAACCGTAATTGGAGCGGTCATCCCTTTAGAGAAGTGATCTTGAATTACTTCATAACCAGCCTTTGATTGGTAGCTACTTGGTAATTCATCAGCGTTATTAAAGTTTAAATCACCACTCATCGTCATAGCGAACGGAATAGCTATCACAGCTACGACGGCCATCATAATTGCAGGTTGTGCCAAAGCTGCCTTTGACAATCCGTGCCATAGACGACTGGAACTGCTACCATTGGAAATCTTACTTGGCCAAAACATCTTGGCTCCAAGTGTTGCCATAAAGAACATGTTTAAAGTCAATAAGACTGGCAACAAGACTACGACACCAATAGCAACGGCTGAAGCACTTTGATAGAACGAGAACTTCGCTAACCAGAGAACTGAGAAACCAATCAACACGGAGAGTCCTGAATAAAGAACGGTTCGACCACCATGTTTTCTAGTTTCCCGCATTGCTTCGACTGGATCTAGACCTTCGGCGAGCGCTCCTTTGAAGTAATCGTAAAGCAAAATATTGTAATCAGTTCCGATACCAAACAAGACTACGACTAAGAAGACTTGGGTAAAGTTAGAAATTGGAAAACCAAAATGTTGTGCTAAATTCATAACAACACTCAAACTGGTTACAAACGCTACACCAACGTTTAACAATGAAATTAGTGGAACGATTGGTGAACGGAAGACTAAGATCAAAACGATAAAGATGAAAATAATCGCAATAACTTCAGTCTTTTGAATACCTTTTTCAGTAACAGTTGAGAAATCATCATTCAGTGGGTCAACACCGGTGATATAAGTCTTCACACCTGCTACTTTCAATTGTTTCGTCAAAGCATCAACTTGATGTTTAACGGTACCATTTTGTTTAACTGTTATTTGAGCTAACTGCGTCGTTTTATCCTTAGAAATCAATTGTTTCTTCGTTTCGGCGTTATCAGTTGGCCCCATCACGTTAGAGATATCTAATCCTGACTGATCGTCAAGATTCTTTAAACTATCTTTAATGTCATTCGATTGTTCTGAAGACAACTCACGGTTTCCATTACTGAAAACTGCTGTATAAGTCCGAACCGACTTATTATTGTTTGCCTTCTTTTGAATTCGATTGGCAACTTCACTTTCGACATAATTGGGTAGATTTACTCCACCATGTTCACGAACAAGCTGTGAAACGTTAGGCATTGCAATCAACGCAACAACAATGATTACAAGCCAAGCAATTAATGCCGGCCATTGTTTCTTACGAAAATTATTCATAATAACCACATTCCTTAATCAAAATCAGATATCCATACTTGGACAGTTGTAAAATTACAAATGCAATGATAAAGTGAAACCGAAAATAGAGCAAGAGACAAGTCTTGAGGTTTGTCTAGATTTTTACAAATTATAAAAAATGTCCAGAATTGAGGCGCTTACATTTTGAAATATGATCCTAATAAGAAACAGTCACGTGGCATAGAACGCACTCAACGTGCGTTTGCTGCTGCAATGTTTAATTCTTTAGCCGAAAAACCGTTCGATAAAATTACAGTAAATGCACTTTGTAAAAGAGCCGATTATCCCCGCGCAACCTTCTACAACTACTTTGATGACAAGTTTGATTTACTCGATTTTTGTTGGTATAAAATTGCTCAAGATATCAATATTGAAATTCCCAATCCCAATATAGACAAATCGACTATAATTCAAAATTTTGCTCAAATTTATAAATTATTCGATCAATATCATATTTTATTCCAAAACATTATCGACAATAATCCCATCGACAGCCAGTTAGTTAATCACTTCATTCACTATTTCACGGAAGTTATTTATGAGTCGATCAAGTGTAATCTGAATTTAAAAGCCATTAAAGCCCCAGCAGAATTAGTGGCGCAGCATTGTAGTACCACGATTATTGAAGTTTTGAAGTGGATCTTTTTGGGGAAACACGATGTTAGTTTGGAGGATGCCGAGGAGTATTTGAATGAGTTGTTGAGTGGACCGGTACAAGTTTAGAGAGCTTGGAAGCCAACGGTTAGGAGTCAGCAGATAGCCCGATTCCGAATTGCTCGCCGATTTTGCGGGCGATTTGGGAAGCGTAGCTATATGTTGACTCCTGTTGGCTGGAACGCGTTTACGATCAAACTAAGGAAGTATGGTTATTAAAAAATAGAAATCACACAATATAAAAAGAGGAATCTTCCAATACACAGAAGATTCCTCTTTTTTGATACCAAATTTCTTTTGCTTTCTAACCATAGTTCTATGCAGAATAGTCAAAACGCGTTCCACAGGGGCAACTCCCTCCGAGATAACAAAATTTCCCAAATCGCCCGTAAAGTTCGACGAGCAATTCGTGAAATTACGTTATCCTCCGGGAGCTGACCGCCCCTGTTCCACGCTCTCTAAAAGATTGCCAGTCCTCCAGCAGCATTCCCCCAATCAGGTTCTTGCGCTGTAACGACCAACTTCTCATTAGTAAAGGCATTCAATCCCAACTGACTAAGTTCTCTACCGTAACCAGATCCTTTAACGCCACCGAATGGCAATTCTGGAAGTGAAACTAAAAATGAGTTAACAAAGACCATCCCAGTTTCAATTTTTTCAGCTACTCGATGTCCGTGTTGAGCATCTTTTGAAACCACGATTCCACCTAAACCTAATTCAGAATCATTGGCTAAATCAATCGCTTCTTGATCAGAACTAACTTTAAAGACTTGGGCAACTGGTCCAAACAATTCGTCGTAAAATTCAGGATTATCTTTATCAATATCCGTCAAAATCGTTGGTTGGATAAATTGTCCTGGTAAGTCGATTGGTTGATTACCATAATAAACTTTAGCTCCATTTTCAACGGCCGTATCAATTTGTTTCTGCAACTTCTCCTTAGCACGTTTGGAGTTCATTGGAGCGATGGTAGTATTCTCATCCATTGGATCTCCAGGCACTAATTTTTCAAAGTTATTCTTTAATTTTTCCAAAAATTCATCGTATAAATTGTCAGCCACGATAAATCTCTTAGCAGACGTACAAACTTGACCAGCGTTGTACATTCTAACTCGCCAAGCTAAATTAACTGCTTGATCAACGTCAGCATCAGACAAGACTACGAAAGCATCTGAACCACCGAGTTCCATTGAATTCTTCTTCAAATATTTACCAGCTGTTTGGGCAACTGATTGTCCACCACGTTTTGAACCAGTTAGCGCCACACCTTGAACTCGAGGATCAGCGATGATTTCACTAACTTGATCGTAACTGGCGAAGAGATTCGTCAAACTGCCAACTGGAGCACCCGCTTCTGAGACAATTTTCTCAAAAGCTTGAGCTGAAGCTGGGGTGTTGGAAGCGTGTTTTAAAATCATCGGATTGCCGACAATAAAGTTCGGTGCAAAGACACGCATAATTTGATAATAAGGGAAATTCCAAGGTTCGACCATCATCAAGACACCGGTTGATTGATGAAGAATTTCGGCATCTCCCGTGTTGCGACTCGAAATTGGTGTAGGTTTCAACATTTCCTCACCGTTATCAGCGTAATAGTCAGCGATAATCGCACACAACTCAACTTCACCAATCGACTCGGATAAAAGTTTTCCCATATCGATCGTGGCAATTTTAGCCAATTCAGTTTCGTTTTCGCGTAACAAAGCAGCTATCCGGTGCAAAATTTTACTCCGGTCGCTGATTGGTTCGTCGCGCCATTTCTTATAAAGTGCTTGCCCGTTGCTTAAAGCTGTTTCTATTTCATCAGCGGTTGCATTGGGGAAAGTTTTTACTAGTTCGTTATTATATGGATTGACTGTTTTGTAGGCCATTTCTAATCCTCCTAATTTAATTCTCATGTTTAATTTTAATGTAAACGCTTAATTTTACAAGTATTTAATCCGTCCAGAAATTAAATTGGTACTGTCCAATTTGAGAAATAAATCACGAATTTTCAAAAAAGGCTCAAAAAAGAGTACTATAAGGAATATATCTATTTGAAAGGTGTCTGCTTATGGGCGTTTTCTTCTCCAGTATTCAAGGAATACTAATAATTATCGGACTGATTGCCGTGGGTTATGGCTTAACTCATCTCGGCTGGTTTTCTGAAAATACAACCAAAATGATTGCAAAATTAGTCACCCAAGTTGCTTTGCCAGCTTACATGATTTCCACGATCACCAAGGATTTCACAGCCAAAAAACTGATCAAACTACTACCAGATTTGGCTGTACCAGTTTTATCAATGACCATTTTGATTTTCATTTCAATTTTGTTGATCAAAGTTTTAAAAATTGATCCTAAACACAAAGGTCTATTTGCCTCAATGTTTTTCAATTCCAACACCGTCTTCGTTGGCCTACCTGTCAATATGGCCTTGTTCGGTGAAAAGAGTTTACCGTATGTTTTGGTTTACTACATGGCCAACACAACCTTTTTTTGGACTCTAGGAACCTACCTGATTCAAATGGATGGTGAGATCAAAGGTAAATTCAAACTAAAAACAACTTTGAAAAAAATCTTCTCCCCACCACTAATGGGCTTTATCATCGGATTACTGTTAGTCATTTTCCACATTAAATTACCTAATTTTTTAATGTCAGACTTTGAATACTTAGGTAATCTGACAATCCCACTTTCAATGATTTTCATCGGTATTTCAATTTACAATGCCGGTTTGAAAAACATTTCCTTCCACAAAGATAACTTGGCAATTCTCTTTGGAAGATTTATCTGTGCTCCGCTTTTAATGGCGGCACTCTTCTTATTTATCCCCTCAACCCCATTGATGCGACAAGTTTTCATCGTTCAAGCTGCTATGCCAGTTATGACTAACGCTCCCGTTGTTGCCAAACTTTACCGCGCTGATTCCGACTACGCTGCCATCATGGTTACTGAAACAACTCTCTTGAGTTTGATCGTAGTACCAATCATCATGGTCTTAATTAAGTAAAAAAATTCACAAACTAAAGCTAGATAAAACATAGGATTCACCCTAATTTTTTTCACAATATTGTATCTTCAAACCATGAAAGGGATTACAATATTCACATACAGTTGAAAAAGGGAGTGGATTCTATGTTTTTTATTGATACATCAAGAAATGGAAAACCGGTTTATAATGCGATCGTTAATCAATCGCTAGATAACTATTTGGTCAACGACCTACGTCTCAAAGGACACGGATTAATTTTGTATATTAATAACCCTTCTGTCATTGTCGGTGTGCATCAAAATGCTTATGCCGAAGTGAACTTCCCTTACCTCAAGGAAAAGAACATTCAATTAGTCAGAAGAACTTCCGGTGGTGGCGCTGTTTACCACGATTATGGTAACTTTATTTTCGAAAACATTGTCATCGGTGATGATGAGCATTTCGGAGATTACGGTTATTTTGCTAAACCAATCGTTGATGCCCTACATGAAATGGGTGCCACTGGCGTCGAGATGCGCGGTCGAAACGATATCGTTGTTGACGGTAAGAAATTCTCCGGTATGACGATGTTCAAAGTTGGTGATTCCTTTGCAGCCGGTGGAACATTAATGTTTGACCTCGATATGGATACTGCCAGCAAAGTCCTAACACCTGAAAAAGATAAATTGGAATCAAAGGGTGTCAAGTCTGTCAACAAGCGCATTACCAACATCAAGCCATACCTCGACGAACCATATAGAAGCATGACCGCTGACGAATTCAAAGTCGAATTACTCAAACACATCTACCACGTCGATAAACTTTCTGACATTGAAACATACACCTTAACCGATCACGATTGGGAAATTATCGATTCCCGTTTGAAAGACAAATACGACACTGACGCTTGGAACTATGGCAAGAACCCTGGGTTCACACATTACGTTTCTAAGCATTACGATATCGGTACCGTTGCCTTCAACTTCTCAATTAAAGATGAAAAAATCTCGGCTGTAAAAATTTATGGTGACTTTATTACCGGCGGAGATATCACGCTAATTGAACAAGCCTTACTAGGAGCCGAATTCACCAATGAAGGATTGAATAAAGCACTCGAAAAGGTTGATCTAGCAGCTAACTTAGGAAAAATTGAACCTCAAGCTCTCGTTGATTTGCTGCTGTCAAAGTAAAAAAAAATAACCGTTATAGCGACGCTATAACGGTTATTTTTTATCTATTCTTAAATTTTTCAATTCCAACTTTCAAACGCTTAACGGCATCTTCAACATTACTTCTTGGTGTTGCCAGATTCATTCTCAAGAAGCAGTTACCATTACCTTTATACTTAGTACCTTCAGCCAAATACAAACCAGTTTCATCACGTAAAAATTGGTTGAACTCATCTGATTCATCAGTTAATGCAACACAGTCGATCCAGGCTAAATAAGTTGCCTGTGCAGGTAAAACTTTAATTTCTGGAATATTCTCGCTAACAAATTTTTCTAAATACTCACGGTTACCAGCAACGTATTTCTTCAACTCATCTAACCAGTCAAAGCCTTTAGTATACGCAGCAATTGAACCACTAATAGCCATAGCTCCGGGTTCATTCAAACCGTCACTAGCAATACCTTGTTCAACTCTTTGACGAATATGTGCATTTGGAATAATCAAGGTTGAAGCATGCAAAATTGCCAAGTTAAAAGTCTTACTTGGTGAAACTAACGAGATACTATTCTCAGCAATTTCTGAATCCAATGAAGCAAACGGTGTGTAATCATGACCTGGCATCATAATGTCACCATGAATTTCATCAGAAATAATTAAGACATCATGTTTTTTAGCAAGTGTACCAATCTTAGTCAATTCATCACGAGTCCAAATATAACCCGTTGGATTATGAGGATTGCAAACGATCATTGAAGTCGTTCTAGAATCAGCCATCTTCTCTTCCAAATCTTGCCAATTGATTGAATACTTACCATCATGGTAGTCCAATTCACTATTCAAAATATGATGGCCATTGTTATTTATCGCCTTATAAAATGAATTGTAATTTGGTTCTTGCAACAAAACATTGTCACCGAAATCAGTCACATGCCGTAAAATTGACCCAATCGATGGCATAACGCCGTTACTAAAGACCAACCAATCTAACTTTGGTTCAAAATTGTGTTCACGCTTGTACCAACCAGCAACAGCTTGGTAATATTCCTCTGGTACATATTGATAACCAAAAATTCCGTGTTCAACATCTTTTTTCATTGCTGTCAAAACTTCAGGAACTGTTTGGAAGTCCATATCAGCAACCCACATAGGCAATTCATTTTCGCCAACATTCCATTTACTGGAATTACTATGACGACGATCATTTATCTTATCAAAATCAAATGACATATTTTCACCCCTCAATTTATTTCTCAATTTGAATATATCATTAAATTCGTAAAATAGCATAAGTAGTCACTTCTATATGATTGATGTTGGTTAATTGCCGCCTTCCGCACAAAACCTGTGATGGACTGGAACGCTGCCGGCACAACTTGAAACTACCGCAAAGTACGCGGCATTTCCAAGATTGGCCTTCTTGTAAATGCTAAAGCATTAACAAGAATTTGGCGGCTGAGCCATCACAGGTTTTGTGCTCCAGGCTAGATCCTATTCTTGACCGTATTTCCGTGATTTCAAGTTGGGATATAGTGTCCTATTCGTATTAAATGCTTAACTGTTTTAAAGTCTGGATAGCTCCTAGAATTCTAAAAATAGAAAAACAAAAGATTCCCTATTCTTTTGCCACTTTTTAGAACAGGAAGAAACGCAATAACGTATTAGCATCCAAACCACACTTTAGAATAGAAATTCTATTCCTAACCAAATGGAAAGCAAATAAAAAATAGAACCGTTATTCAGTCCGGAGCAACAGCTCTGGGAAATGCTCAGCCGTCAAATTCTAGTTAGCGATTCATCGCTTACTAGAAGGCCGAGCTTGGAGACTTTTTCCGGGTTTGAAAAAGCTCAAAGTTGTGCCGGCCGCGTTCTGCGATAATCCTTATATGGTTGACATTTCAAAATAGTATAAAAATGTTAACCCAGTAATGGAGGGATTTTATGCAGAAATATACA